>JAOAIX010000001.1 GCA_026414485.1 Candidatus Bathyarchaeota archaeon | reverse complement strand
GTGTACCACTGGGCACGTTTGTGAGGTTGAAGACGTTAGCGCCTGTTCTTGGGTCAAACGCCATCCATGTTGTGCCTGAAACCTGCCAGAGATAGCCGTCAGGTATGACGCCGTGCTGGTTCATTGATTCGTAGCTGTAGAGTTGACCAAACGTGGGGGAAATTAGGTCGTTTGTCCACAGGGTTTGACCTGTACGTAAATCTACACAGGTATATGGACCACTTGCAGCGTTGTTGCTTAGCGGAGTATCATAGTACAAGCGCCCATAGATAACAAGCGGGTTAGAATATCGACCTTCGTATGACAAACCGGCGTAGTACGCTTGACCGTCAAAGCTTACTCGACTACCACCGACGATACCTCCATCTTGGAGGGGTTTAACCCACATTACGTGTGGCGTGTTGGGTGCGATGCCGTCACGTTGAACATATCCTCCGCCAAATCCGCCTCCTCCTTGCAGATGACCACTGTCTCGGCCGAGCCAGTTAGAGGCTATAGACCACCAGTTACTGTTGTGACCTTCGATGGGTCGCGTCCAGTAACTCGTTGGAAGAGGATAGTCAGGAAGTTTTGTTGGTCCTGTCTGTTGTACTGTTAGAGTTGTTCGCGCGCTGCTGGGCAAAAAGTAGTCACCAACATAGATACTAGAAGAACCAGCCTCACCGGTTAATGGGTTATACAACGAAGCGACTTGTCCAGGAAAAGTGAATTCGAAGACGTAGGTTCCAATTTGCGTGGGTGTGTATAGGAAGAACGCAGCAGAGGTGGCTTCTGAAGTGAAGGGACCTTTATTTTCTGTGGTGCCATCAGGTTTTGTGATTTTTACCATATAGCCTTGCCAACGGTCACCGCCGCTACCTGCAGCTGTGGGCGGAGGCCAGTTTAACCACATGACAACGAAGACTGTACCGCCAACGCCTGCAGGATCTGGAGAGGCTACGATGTATGCATATGTAGGAATATCCCATGGCGGAGTGCGAGCGTTAGCCAGAGGTAGTATAGCAATTGTGGTTGAACTGAGGAGCAGCAGAAGCAAAGCAACTGTAGCAATTTTGGATTTATTTTCTGCTAACAAATTTTTTGAATAAGTTCTCACTTATTATCTCTCCAATTGTTCCTAATCCCTCGTATGTGGAGTGATAAAATTTAAGCGTTTTGCCAAATTTCGAAATTACCCTAGACAATATCTAAATTATCAATAAAAAGGAAACAATTTAAGGTAAAACATAGGACAAGGAATAAAAACAGAACTCCGTATATCTTGCTCTCTCCCATTGTACCGTCAAAAAATCACCCGACTTATTTGTTTAGATTCGTAATATCACATTTTTGGCGTGTTTTTTGAGAGCTTCAGCGAACTCATGGATGATTTCGGACGGGTAAGGTTTCACTTCACGATATCTCCTATCTAGTGTGTCTTCAGGTACGAACTGTTGCAATGCATAAGTTAAAGCGCCTTTTACAAGTTCCCCCACAACTTGGATGTCTTCGGGCAAAAATAGATCAGGAACCATGGTTGTTCGGAATTCATAGGGAACGTTACTTTCCTTCAAAATTTCAATACTACGCAGTAGTCCTGTGGTATCCGCTGCGCCAAGTTTTTTGTATTTAGCAGGAGAAGTTTTCACGTCCAGTGCAACGTAGTCCACATTAGGCAAACATTTTTCAAGGATATCGGGAAAAAACCCGTTGGTGTCCAGTTTTACGTTAAACCCTTCCTCTTTAAGTTTTAACAAAAATCTGGGTAACTCGCTATGTATGCAAGGTTCACCGCCTGTTATGACTATGGCATCGACGTACTTTTTGCGTTTTTCCAATAACTGCAAAGCGATGCCCTCTTGCAGGAAGGGAGGTTTGGGGTCTACTGCTATGCGCCAGTTATGGCAGAAACCACAACGTAGATTGCATCCCGGCGTAAACAGTACCGAGGCTACTTTGCCTGGATAATCGATGAGACTAACTTTCTGAAGACCACTAAACTTCATTTGCAAGTTCACGCTTTTAGATTGCAACAGGCGCAGTCGCCACAAGTAAAGAGTGGTCAAAGGTTTTACGTATGGCAAATTCAGCTTGTTTACCGTTGTTCCATTGGTCAACAGGTCTCAGATAGCCGACAACACGGCTGTAGACTTCGCTTTGAGCACCACAGACGGGGCATTGTTTGTGTTCGCCGCTAGTGTAGCCATGGTTGGGGCAGATACTGAAGGTCGGTGTCAGAGTGAAGTAGGGCAGTCGTGAGCTGTTGGAAACTTTTTTGATGAGTTCTGCTGCAGACTTCCAAGAGTAAAGTCGCTCGCCAAGGAAGATATGGAATACTGTACCACCTGTGTAGAGTGGTTGCAGTCGCTCTTGGTGCTCTAGGGCATCAAAGAGGTCGCCTTCAAAGTCCACAGGTAGCTGGGAACTGTTGGTGTAGAAGGGTTCAGCATGGTTATTTACGACCTGGTGTTGATTTGCTACGATAATATCTGGGTAGCGGCGTTTGTCGATTCGGGCAAGCCTGTAGGAGGTACCTTCTGCGGGGGTAGCTTCAAGGTTGTATATGTCGCCTGTTTCATTCTGGAACTCCACCAGTTTCTCGCGCATGAAAGTTAAAGTTTTCACGGCGAAGTCGGCACCTTCTTTGGATGCTATGTTGACGCCAAGCAAGTTTACAATAGCTTCGTTGATACCGACCAGACCGATAGTTGAGAAGTGATTCTTCCAGTATTTCCCATGAGATTGTTTGATGTTACGCAGGTACCTTCGGCTGTAGGGATACAAACCGTTGTCTGTGAACGCCTCGAGAGCTTTGCGTTTAATGACTAGACTGCTTTTTGCAACCTCCATTTTCTGTTCTAATCTATGGAAGAATTCATCTTCATCTTTGGCTAAGTAGCCTATTCGCGGCATGTTTAAGGTGACAACGCCTATGGAGCCTGTAAGGGGGTTGGCACCAAAGAAGCCGCCGCCACGTTTGCGTAATTCTCGATTGTCGATACGAAGGCGGCAGCACATACTGCGGACATCTTCAGGTTTCATATCGCTGTTTACAAAGTTGGAAAAATAGGGAACACCGTATTTAGCGGTCACTTCGAAGACTTTTTGAGAAACAGGAGAGTCCCAGTTAAATTCTTTGGTTATGTTATAGGTGGGTATGGGGAAGGTGAAAACTCTACCTTTGGCATCGCCTTGCTGCAACACTTCGGCGAAAGCAGTATTGAGCATCTCCATTTCCTTGCTCATGTCACCGTAAGTGTCTTCAGTTATTTTTCCGTTGAATATGACACCTTCGTTTTTCATAAAGTCTGGAACTGTTAAGTCCAATGTTAAGTTGGTGAATGGAGTTTGGAAGCCAACACGGGTAGGCACGTTCATGTTGAAGAAAAACTCTTGCATACACTGCTCCACTTCTTTTTGGGTCAGGTGATCGTAGCGTATGAAGGGCGCCAAATACGTGTCAAAATTGCTGAATGCTTGTGCTCCAGCGGCTTCTCCCTGAAGTGTGTAGAAGAAATTTACTATTTGACCAAGTGCAGTGCGAAAGTGCTTGGCAGGTTTGCTTTCAATTTTTCCTGAAACTCCACCAAAACCTGACATTAGCAAATCGCTTAGGTCCCAGCCGACACAGTAAGGTCCTAGCACGCCAAGGTCGTGGATGTGGATATCACCTGAGAAGTGAGCCTCAGCTATGTTAGAGGGGTAAATGCGGCTTATCCAGTATTTGGCTACAACGGTGCTGGAGAGGTAGTTGTTTAAGCCCTGGAGCGAGTAGCTCATATTACTGTTTTCTTTTACTCGCCAATCCTCGATTTCGAGATATTGATCTACGAGGTCTGCACTACTGAGGAGAGCAGCTAATTCACGCATATCCGCGTGTTGTTTTCTGTATAGGATGTAGGCTTTTGCAGTTTGAGCGTGACCATTCTCTATGAGCATTTTTTCAACTAAGTCTTGGATTTCCTCAACAGTGGGGCAACCGTCTTCCCCAAAGCGGTTTTTGAGCTCCGCTATGACTTGGTCACTTATTATCTTGGATTGTTCACGATTTGTTCCGCCAACAGCTTTAGCGGCTTTCCAGATAGCATTAGTTATACGTTCCTGATCGAAAGGTTCTAGTTTTCCATCACGTTTTCGGACATACTTCATTATTTTTCACCTCAAGGAGCACACGGCGAAAATCTTCAGGTTCTTCAAATTTCTTGTAAACTGAAGCAAAGCGAATATACGCTACGCGGTCAAGGATTTTCAGATGCTTCATGACGAGATCGCCAATTTCCTGCGAAGTGACTTCCTCTTTCCCAAGCAACATCAAATCTTGCCTGACGTGATCGGCAAGTTGATGGATTTGATCCAGAGTTACAGGCCGTTTCTCGCAAGCTTTCTGTAATCCACCGATGATTTTGTTAACATTGAACCGCTCCAGCTTTCCATCTTTTTTGCGAACCATCATCTCGACGGTTTCTATGTATTCGTAGGTTGTAAAGCGCTTACCACATTTTATGCACTCTTTGCGCCTGCGGGTTGTATTTTCTAGCGAGTCACGTGTCTCTAGTGTCTTGAATTCTTCGGATTCACAATAGGGACATTTCATGTATGATGACTTCGCCCGTGCTGCTACTGTAGTGTTTGCCTACATCAATTGTACACTAACTATAGTGTAATATTTAATTTCGATTGCAATCAATAGGTAAATCTTGGGCTACGGTTAAGAGTGAAATGCACAAAACCACGTTGGATATTCATAAACTTCTTCAATCCAAGAATCGTGATTTTTGGTCGTTAAGGCGGAAATTGTTTTATATACTCCAAAAAATTCTGTTTTACTAATAGTTTCAGGAAAAAAACATAAAGGAAACTCGTTTGGCAACGAAACCGCGGTAAAAACATAAATACAAACCCCGCTAATTCGTGGGAAGCGAAAGTTCTTTTTAAGAATTTACTTTTGGACATCTCCACAAACAATGAAGTATTTACCTAAAAATACAGAAAATAAAAGTCAGCAATTATTTTTGGTTGCACCACTTTTGCTGTCCAGTTCTTTTACCCGACTTTCAATAAACTCAGCAACCTTGGATTCGCTGAAAGTTTTCTCCTCGTTCTGCTTTTCCAACTGCTCTTTTATGACTTGAAGGACGGATTCTACATTGAAAGGTTTCAGAATATATGCGTCGGCGTTTTTGTTAACAGCCGCTATAGCATTTTGTAATGTCGGGTAACCGGTAACTATTATTTTTCGCATTTTAGGAGTGGTTTCTCGCAATTTTGTCAGAACCTCGATGCCTTCCATGTCAGGCAGGCGTACATCAATTAATGCCAAGTTAAAGAAGGAACTGTGACTTTTCTCTATACCTTCTTGGGCGGTTTCGGCTGTATCTACGAGGTAGCCTTCGTCTTCTAAGATTGTTTTCAACACCTTTCGTATGTTTTCGTCATCGTCGATTATGAGGATTTTAGCAGGGTTACCCAAAAGCCCTTTCCTCTGTTATATGTCTACTTTCACATGCAAGGTTATAAAAACTGTGGTTTCTTTGTGTATATATATTTGAGAAATTAGATCTAGATAAAGATCCAACAGAAGATTATACAGTAGATGAGACCCTCAAAGTGACACGCAGTTTAGTTCTGATTACGGCTTATGCATTTTTGGATTTATTAAAATTCTGTTTTGCAGCCTCCACATATTTGGTGAATTCAAGCAGTTCAGTTTTATTTACATTGAAGGGGCAACCAATTTTTTTGTAGAGGTTTTTCATTATCAAGATTTCTAAGAATCGAGCAGCAACACCGAAGATCTTTTCCAGACTCTCCTGAAAACTTTGTAGGTTTTGTGGAATCTCAGTTCGAGACACTTTAAATTTTACTTCGATGTTATAATAAATGGATTTTCTGACAGATTCACCCAAGGAAAGGAAAGCTTCGTCTATAGAATCTAGTAGTATTTGGTCAAAGCTTTTGAGCTCAGTCATCATGTTAGTCAACAACCCACTAGTCGCCCTTAGGATTTAAAGATACTGAATCGGAAAATCATTTTTATAATTAGTAGAATAACCATTCCTGTTGCTAGCTATTGCTTCACTTAAAATTCAAAGGTCTAACCAAAAATCCGATAACAAAAGTGTACACCAATGCGAGCGCAGAGGGTTGCGGAACTTATAAAACTTATTTTAACTAAATCTAAATGGAGGCTTGGTTGTGATGTTGCACAAGTGTTCAGCGGTGTTTATTTTGGCTGTCATTTTATGCGCTTTCTTAATGACAAGCGCAGGATGCTTGAATGCTCTCGCCTGGAGCAACGGCGGCTACACTTGCGACGTAGCCCAGCCGGGTTATGGCACACATGACTGGATTGCTGAACACGCTTTGGATTGGTTACCTGCTGAAGAGAAGCGTTTTTTGGTGGAAAATCTTGAGTGGTATTTGTATGGCACAGAATTGCCAGATAACAAAAATACGCCAAACGGAGTGGGAGATACAGCTAAGCATCACATTTACTTCGCTTACGATGGAATTCTGGTTGATGATTCAGCTGCTGTGCGTGCAAAAGAAGAATATACAGCCGCACAAAAAGCGTTCAACGAAGGAAACTTAAGCGCAACCGCGATACACCTAGGAATGGTGGTGCATTACGTGACGGATGTTGCGGTTTTTGGACATGTGATGGGCGCAGCTACACCTTGGGGTTCAGAGGAACATCATAGTGACTATGAAAGCTACGTTTTGGAGAAAACAAAGAGTTACGGCGGTGAGTTTGCGAATTTTCTGGTTCATGATAACACCTTGACGTTGATAACAGCGTATGAAGCAACTGTTAGTTTGGCTCGAGATACTACGTTTGATGCGGGACAACGTGGCTTGAATTGTACATGGATGGATCAACACTATAACTGGAATGACAGTGACTTCAGAAGCAGAGTGGGAGAGTCGTTGAGTTTGGCGACCAATGCTGCAGCAGATGTTTTATATACATTCTATTCGGAGACGGCAATTCCCGAGTTCCCGCTTTCAGGCAATATTCTTGCATTTCTGTTCGCTATCGTACTTGTTTGCGCGATTTTGTTGAGAGCAAAACGGGTTTTTAGGTAAAATTCTTAAAAAACAGGTTTTCCCCAAGAAAAAGCGCCCAAAAGCGTAAAATTATAGGTGAAACGTGTGTAGGCTGGTTGCTTGCCATTATGCTAAAAATTGGCTGCCTCATACAGTAGGGATAGCGGTTTTGTGCTTGTAAATGGATTTAAAACAAAAAAAGAAAATGGGGTTTTTACTTTCGTTTTTTGATGAAAATGGCTGCTGCGACGACAATTACAAGTATTATGGCTACAACTGCGACGATTATGTAGACGTCAAAGGTTGGTTGAGCTTCAGGTTCGGGAACGACAGAAGGTGAAGGTGTAGTAGTTGGAGTAACTGTTGGCGGCGGAGTGGCTGGAATAGTTGTGGGTGCAGTTGTTGGTTGAGGTGAGGGGGCAGCGTCAACAGCAACGTATGCGGTGTCTTCAGAGCCCCAATATGAATTGGTGCCCTCGAACTTTGCTATTATCTGGAATTTACCTGGAATTTGGGGTTTCCACATGACGCCGTATTTGCCGTTGGTGTCCGTTGTAGTTGTTCCTATATCTATTAAGTTGCCGTTAGGGTCTATGGTGGTGAGTTTCACAGTGACGCCGGTGGGGTTGCTGGGTTTAGGTTTCTGCATGTACAGGTATTCCATCCAAGCGCTCATGTCTTTGTCAGACATAGCAGGCACTAGGGTGAATTTGCCTTCGTTCACTAAACGCTTTGCACCTGCACTTTGATCTGAAACTGTTCCTGAAATCATGACGCTCTGCCCTAGCGTGACGGCGGTCAATGGGGCTTCAACTGTGGTGGCGCTGGGACCTTTACCGATACAGTAGATTTGCATGTCGTAGACGTTGAGGTAAACCAGATACCCGTCTGCTATTGGGGCACCTGCCTGTCCAAAGGAGCCTATAGCGTACCAGCTTGTGAGGGTCCATAATTCGTCTCCCGTACGGGCATCAATGCAACGTACTTTAGAGCCTTTATAGAGAGGCACGTTAGGCGAGTGTTCACTGGTGTAGCAGTAGATTTTTCCGTCAGCAATTGTCGACACGAAAAGCGGATACAGCCCCCAAGGGGTTTGGTCCCCACTGAAAGTGTTGTTATACTTCCACTTCAAAGCGCCGGTACGTATGTCGAATGCGACAAGTTCGCCTCCGTAACCGCCTACGTATAGGTTACCGTAGCCTACAAAGCCTGGCGCGGGCGGGTTGGAAACTCTGCCGTAGTATTGGAAGGCTCGGAAGTTGCCAACTGGGCCCCAAAGCAGGTTGCCGTTGTCGAGGTCAAAGCCTAGCCACTGCATAGTTTCTTTGTCAGTCATGGTAAACACGCGGTTAACTGGGTCTACAGGACCAAACGACCGCGTGAGGTTTCCTGGTGGCGCAGTATAGTTTTTCATCCAGAGCAGTTGGCCAAGAGTACTTGGTTTTAGACTGATTGCCCAAACGGTGTAATCTTGCGAGCCAAAACCGAAGGCTCCGCCTACAGTGCTTGAAGTGCTACCGAGTAACAAATCGCCAGGTATTACACGCCTGATGGAAGAGCCTGTGGGCAGTGTTGGTATGGTTACGTTCCAAGTGTAAGCTTGGCTCATGTCAGCGTTTTTGCCGACAGGACGATATTGGAAAGCGTTGGTAGTGTTTCCAGGGGTCAGCACCAGTGGTGTATTTTGACCTGCAGAAGAATTCCATAGAGCCAGCCACTTCCCACTAACATTTAGTACATAACGTAATATTTCACCATCGGAGCCACGCATTTCCGTGCCAGAAGGAACATTAGTAAGGTTGAATAGCCATTTCCCTGTACGCGCGTCATAGATAATTATTGTGGTGCCTGACGTCTGAAGTAAATAGCCGTCCCCGATGACACCGTGCTGGTTAAATGATTCATATAGATAGAGTTGTCCAGCTGTTGGATTGATTGTGTCGTTTTCCCACAGTGTTACTCCTGTTCGCAAATCTACGCAGGTATACGGTCCAGCAGTTTGACTATTGCCCAAGGGCGCTTTGTAGTAGAGTCTGCCGTAGATAATTATTGGATTGTTAAATTTGCCTTCGTAAGAAAGCCCTGTGTAATACGCCGCGCTTGGAACAGACCAGTCTCCGCCTACTATGCCACCATCCTGCAGAGGCTTGGTCCACAAAATGTGAGAACTAGCAGGTGCAAGACCATAAGGTTGGAAAGAATCAATTATTGAGCTACCGCCTAGATAGTGCGATGCGATGCTGCTCCATTCAGTGTTTTGTCCCTCGATTGGTCGTGTCCAGTAACTTGTTGGAAGTGGATAGGTGGGAGGGGTAAGCACGGGTTCTTGCTGTACGGTTAATGTTGTAGATGCACGGCTGGCAGTGAAGGTGTCATTGACGTAGTCGCTGGCTGTGCCTATAACGCCGGTTTCAGGATGATACAGACTTGCTACTTGTCCTGGAAAACTGAAGTCAAAGCGGTATGTGCCTAATTTGGTGGGTGTGTAGAGGAACCACGCGGCGGAGGTAGCATCAGATGTGAAGGGGCCTTTAGTTTCAGTTGTGCCGTCAGGGGCAGTGATTTTGACGGTGAAGCCTGTCCACCGGTCGCCTCCAATGCCGCCTGCTGTTGGGGGAACTTTGTCGAGCCAGAAAACCACGAAAGCTGTTTGACCAACACCGATAGGGTTTGGTGAAGCAACTATGTATGCATAGGTGGGGATGGTCCATGGAGGTGTATGTGCTTCAGAGAGAGGTAGAGCGATTAATGGAACAGCGGTTAGCAGCAGAATCAGAGCTATTGCCAAATTTTTATTTTTAAAGTTCATTTTTTGCTCTCTCCTATTAAATAATATACAATTGCTGTGTGACTTGAAGGTATATATAAGATTTTACCGAATTAGATTATACAAACATAGAAGTGGAAAAGAGAAGTTGGTTTTCGTGCTTACTGTTCAATGAATAAAAACGTCTATATGCTGCTTCAGGGCTTGTTGTTTTGTGTTTTGGATGCGTGTAGCTATTTATGGAGGAGGCAACGCTGATAAGTTATGGAATGGTACATCTTTGCGTTACTGGCTCCTGCATTCTGGGCTATGAATAATGTTTTCATGAAATACCTAATCACAAACAAATTCAAGAGTTATTACTCCACCATTGCTACCGTCTCCTTCATAGATGCGGCTTTTGCTGTGATAGTGGGGCTGTGGATAAATGTCGAGGTTTCTTTTCCTTACACTGGAGTTGCGTTGTTGGCTGGGTTGCTGCCATTCACGGCATTTTGGTTCTACTCCAAAGCTATTTTAACTGAAGAGGTATCACGGGTGGCGACATTGTTCCAATTAATTCCCCTTTTTGTGGCACTTTTGTCAGTTGTTTTCCTCAACGAGATACTTGAAGTGCAGCAGTACATAGGCATTGGACTTGTGATTTTAGCGGCAACGCTGGTTTCGTATAGGAAATCTTTAGGAAGAACATTTTCCGGCGTATTGAAGTTCATGACGCCGTTCGCATTGCTGATTGCAGCGTATACTATAATTGATAAGTATCTGTTGGGGTTTATGGAATTTTGGTCGGTGTTTTTCTGGAATGTCAATGGCACGTTTTGTGGCACGCTACTGTTGCTTTTTAGCTCAAACTTGAGGCGCAAGTGGAAAACTACAATTTTGGCTGTTGGCAAAAGAGTTGTTTTGACAACAGTTGTTGGAGAGGGTTTGTATGTAACGGGCACAGTGTGTTCACTGGTTGCACTGTCTTTGATTGAGGCGCCTTTAGCGTCGTCTTTTTTTGCACTGCAACCATTTTATGTTTTCTTTTATGTTCTGTGTCTGAGCTTGCTCTTTCCGAGGATACTGAAAGAAGAAATTGGCAGAACAGCTTTGGCTCTGAAAGTTTCTGCCATTGTCCTTATGTTGGTGGGAACCCTGCTTATAGTGTAAGTTGATCACGTTAGCAGTGAATATTTTCGCCCTTCATCAACGCCTTGCCTGCTGATTCCACTCAGGCATTCTTGTGCTGAGTCTGTGGAATAATTCTTTTTTTTAGATTATTGAACTGGCTCTCTCTTCCTGCATAGAAACACCGTGTTCTGCAGGGAGAACTAAAAAGAACATGGAGCATAATATGTAAAAGGTGAAAAATGAAAAAGGCAATCTTAGTTATAATTCTTGTAGTACTATTAGTTTCAATAACAAGTGAAACACAAAACTTAACTACGAAAGCCGATTGGGTTCAGTTGTCACCTGAAGTTTCGCCTAATTGGTCGCCCACGATCTTGATAGAGACACCACAGAACAGAACCTACGTTACTAATAGTGTACAATTAACATTCAGTATAGAGGAGCTAAACATCTGGACAAGTTACCGCCTCAATGACGGGGTGGGTGGTAGGCGCAGTGGAAATACTCAAAGCGGAAGGGTAGCTGATGGCGCCCACAAATTTGCAGTTCATGCAAAATTAGTTTCAAATGGAAACTCCGAAACAGGCTATTTTACTGTTCAACCTATCGCCGTGGAACCCATATTTTGTATGCTAAGGGAATACATCAACTACACAATCACCACACGAAATGGCACCATATGGGCAACAGTGGACGGCAACTACCCTATCTACTGCATTAACACTGAAACCGTAAGCAAGGTGACTATGGTTTATCCGATGCCGCCTGGCGCAACTAATATCGCAGTTACACTTGATGGCGTCCACCTCACTTGGGAAAATTACACGGAACAGAACCCTGTGGCACGTCACCACACAATATTTGGCGACGGGCCAATGATTGCAATCACGTTCAACCCATCGAAGTTCTTTGTCCTCACCATTCATTACAAGCACCCCGTAATGGCCACTAACGAGAGTTACCAGTTTCTATACGACCTAAACATCAGCCCATATTTATCTACTTCAAACCCAACCTCCACTGCTCATTTTACTCTGAAATCCGATATCGAAATATCTGAGCTAAGAGTTTTTACTGTCTCCTCTGAGGATGTCAGAAAAGAAGTAGCGTTCACAATTAAAGATACCGACGGATCTCAGACGGCAAAATTTACGGTAACATCAGAATACGGCAAATCCCCAACCGGCGGTTTGTTAGTTAAGTTTTCAAGCAGAACGCAGGCTAAACCTTCTCCTAGCCCAGCAGCTTCAATCACCCTTACTATCACCCTGATAGTAATAGGGGGGTTAGGGGTGACTCTTTGGCACAGAAAACTACACTGTAGCAAACGTAGCTTTTGATGACAATAGGTATTGGAAAACGTGATTTTCTTAAGTGCCCCCTTCACCACATGTCGAGTTTTTTTCTTTAATAATTTTTATATGAACAGTTTTATAATTTTTTTCTAAACTTTATTTCAGTTAATCTTAAAAATATTGAACATACATCCAATAAGTTTAAATATAACAGCTGTGTAATTGGAACAAAAACGGAGTGAAAAAAATGGACATTGGAACGTTGGTGGTTGTGGGTTTAGGCCTAGCAGCGGTACCCATAGCCTTCGTAGAATACGTGGTTGGGCGTGCGAAACGAGAAGCAGCCCGCAAACTTGAACCCGAATAGAGCGTGAGGTTTATGGGAAGAGTCAAGTTGAACGCTAATCATTAAAATATATCGTATAGAAAGAAAGGGAGATTAGTTTTATCTCCCTTTCGTTACTTTTAAGTCCTTGTATTAGTTTTTACGGTTCAACATAATTTGTATAAAACAGCAAAAAGTTACGGTGTGAACAAACTGAACAAACAGGACACAATTTGACTTGAAGTTTACAGTTTACACATCGACTATATCCTCAAATATATTTGCAGGGTTTTGTTTCCAACAACAAAAATAACTCATAGGCAACTGAGTGGGCTAATCTATGTTGATAAGCAAAAAGAGGATGGATCGAAAAGAATATTGAAGAACAGTGAAAAACATCGCTGTCAAAATTTTAGCACAATATAACACGATTGCTTTTGATTAAGAAAGGGAATATTTAGTGAGATTTGTGGTGTTTTGCTGTTAGCAAAGCAACAGCTTGACTGTGGCTGCAACGTCTTTTGCCTAAGAAGCCTTGACAGTTACAGCTGAGTTTACCTGTAGCGGGATCCTGTGCAACTGTGTAGGTGCCATGCTCACCTACAACGTTGTAGACACCGTTGCCTAATGGCTCCACTCTACCTGATTGAACTAGGTATCGGGCTTTTTCGTACAATACGTCACTTCTACGTTGACGTAGGCGCATGGGTTTCACCTGAAGAGTTTGGTATATGTTTAGATCAGTGTAATTAAAAGGGTTTGCCGCGTTTTCTGCAGTATAAACTAAAAAAGTTATTTTTGAAAAAAGACCTAATGGGGACTGTGCGCCCCGCTTTGGTTTCTAAAGGATTTTTATCTGACGCGTTTGTAGCCGGGCTTATAGAGTTCCTCTAGCTCTTTGAGCATAGCTGGAACAGCGAAGATTATGTTTTCTGCGGTGACTACACCAACTAGTTCTCCTTGAGCGCCTGTGACGGGCAAATGCTTGACACCCCAATACTTCATCATGTTGACAGCTTCTTGCACAGTTGCGTTTTGGTCGATTGTGAATATGGGGTTTGTGTAGACCATACGAGCTATGACGGATTTTGGTGGGATGTCTTGGGTGACGAGACGGACGATTACGTCGTGTTCGGTTATGATTCCTGTTGGTTTGCCCTGCATTTCAACCATTATGTAGCCGAGGTCTTTTTCCGCCATAAGCTTGACGACTTCTGCTACGGTGGTTTCGTTTCCCACTGTGGGAATGTCTTTGGTCATGATTTCGTTTACTTTGATGGTACTTGCCATTGTCTAATTCCTCATTTGCTGTAGAGAAAAGATTAACAGTTATTTATCTATTTTTTGTTGTCACTTATACACAGAGTGACAACAAATTTGGAACCCTCAAATAAAATTCTAAGACAGGAAGATTAGAAAAAAGAACTGTAAAAGCTGAAACGCGAGTTGCGGCAACAAAACGCAGAGCACTAGTGGGTTAAAGAATATTCAAGTGGTGAGCAACTAAAACCACAAAGGATGGGACATCATCAAGTTTAACGTGGGTTACTGAAGATTTAGACGTACCAAACAGCGCAAGTAGGAGCAAACCTCCCTTGAATCACCGACAGAAATACGTTTCCAATATTTCCAAAAGTTAACCATCTAAACTTTATCCAAGAATCAGACGCACTCAAATACCTCAGCATTAAAACGCATTCAGAGACTCCGAAATCTAGCAAGGCTGAATTTTACGGCATAGCAGACGACGTGGGATACGGCAAAGTTGAATTCAACATTGAATCGGTCTCGTTTAAAAACGCCGCTTGCATCTCACGAAGACGCACTAACTGTGGGATATTTTCTGTATTCAACGTTGCCTCAACGATGTTGACCGCATAGTCTACAACCAAACATGAAAACACCACTGCTGCAACAACTAAAATCAAAGCTGCAACTGAAGCCTCCATCCTTTCTTCCTCCAAAACCCCAAATGCACACAGCATAAAAACCATTATTACCAAACTCAACATATTATCAAACTCGAACCTACCAAAAACCGCTACCTAACACAACAACGAAATGCGAAAAACAAAAACTAATGATCTGTTGTTTCTACGACACGCTAAACCTTTTTATACGCGCAAACGAAAGAAGGTGTACGTCACATTAACTCATGTAACAACGAAGCTCTCAAGCTTCTTTTAAAACAAATTGCATGAATCAAAAATTGTGGCAGGAAAAAATATACGTTACAGATCCAATCATTTAAAGACCTACCTTTAAGCAAGGAGGTTCAGAAGGGCCTAGATGAACTGGGCTTCAAAACCATATTCCCCATCCAAGCACAGGCAATTATGCCGTTGCTGGAAGGTAAAGACGTCATCGGTCAAGCTCAAACGGGCACGGGCAAAACTGCAGCGTTTGGGGTGCCGATGGTTGAACGTTTAGATGCCAAGTTCAGAAAGGTTCAAGGGCTAGTTTTGTGTCCCACACGTGAACTTGCGGTTCAAGTGGCGCATAACGTCGCATGTTTTGGCAAGTACAGGCAATTGAAGGTCTTGCCGGTCTACGGCGGAACCTCCATTGAAAGACAAATTCGTGAGCTACAACAAGGCGTACAAATTGTCGTGGGTACACCCGGTAGAATAATTGATTTACTTAAGAGGCAGGTTCTAAATTTAGCTGCTGTCAAAGTTGTTGTTTTGGATGAAGCTGACCGTATGTTGGATATGGGGTTCATAGAGGACATAGAGTTTATTCTCCGCAGAGCACCGACTATTAGACAGACCAGTTTGTTTAGCGCCACCATCGATGAAACTGTTATGAAAGTTTGCAACAGATACATGAAAGATCCAGTGAAAATCCTAGTGAGCAAAGATGAAATCGCGTTGACAAAGATGAAGCAACTCTACGCTCTAGTGAGTCAACACGGCAAATTTGGAACACTTTGCGACATTTTGATGGAAAAAAAAGTGAACAAAGCGATAATTTTCTGTCGTACGCGCCGAGATACCAGCAGACTAGCAGAGCAATTAGCTCGTAAGGGTTATCGCGTCCAAGCATTACATGCGGGTTTTACGCAGGCACAGCGAGATCGCGCCATTTCTGATTTCCGCAATGGTAGACTAAATTTGCTTGTTGCAACAGATGTGGCTGCACGCGGTTTAGACATTCAAGGCATCACTCACATAATTAACTATGATGTGCCTGCTGATCCGCCTGTGTATTTCCATCGAATTGGAAGAACAGCAAGAAAAGGAACTGATGGAACAGCTATCACATTAGTGAGTTATGGCGAACTTTCAGACTTCAACAATATCAAAGCGTTAACAAAAACAACTATAGAAGAAATTGCCTCACAAAAAGATGTGGATTCACCTGTTGTGAGCTTTTTCTAAACCATAACCATAATAGGTGGAAACCACACTCTTTTTTGAGGTAAAGAGCCAGAAATGTTCAGAGATCCTGTGTGCGGTATGATGCTAGACGAAAATACTGCTAAATTCAAAATCACTTATGAAGGTGAAACATATCATTTTTGCAGTTTACAATGCAAAAAACGCTTCAAACGACACGCAACTAAATTTGTAAAATAAGGGTGGAACTCCCCCTACAGTTTTTCTCCCCGTGCAATATCCATCATAACTAAACCTGAAACAGGTTTCGGATAGAAATCGGTGGATTTTTCAGGCAGTCTCTGACGTTTTTGGGCTATACGCCAAATTACTTCAGGGTTTATTGAGTTAAGCAAAAACGCCACTTTTGCTTCTCCACTAGCAACTTTTTCCATAGCAACACGAGTGGAGCGCTCGTAGAGTATGTCTTCGTCAATTTTGAGTTCGCCAAGTTTCATGATAGACTTAAAAATCACATCCCGCAAGATAACTACATCTAAAAGGCGGACTTCGGGCAAGTTGCCGCTTGAGTTGGTTATCTGGAGTATTTTCTCTTCATCAGTAAGCCTTAAACCTAAGGCTTTTGTGCCTGTATAAACACAGAAAGCGTGCTCTTTTTTATTGTGAACCAAATATTTTTCTACTGCTTCGACGCTTGGTTGGAGTTCGGAAATCTCAAAATAGTTTTTCATTTCATTCAATATCGGCTGAGTTAATTCGAATTTTCTCAGAAGGCGGTGAGCAGGCAGAATTACAAGTCCTTCATCTTGAACAGGAACCATGTAACTCATGTGGAAATTGAACGCTGCATCTTCGGTACATTCGTCTTGAAGCCGCCTTTCATCTCTGTAGGATAGAGCGCTTTCGTATCTGTGGTGACCGTCCGTTATAACCATCGTTTTCTTTTCGAGAGCCTTCTGTAGAACTCTGATTTTTTGTGGGTCACTGACTTGCCACATTTTGTGTTTTACTTGTAACTGGTCTTCAACCTCTATTGTGGGGGGTTCTTTGGTTATTTCGTCAAAAAAGTTCACAGTTAATTTTTCTGGATCAGAATAAATTAGGAACACAGGCTCAAGGTCTTTTTGGATCGTTCTAAGCATATTAAGACGGTCAGCTTTTGGCGCAGAATAAGTGGTTTCATGTGGAAAAACAACGCCTTCGCTGTATGAGTAAAGACGTAAAGCTGCGATTAAACCTGTGCGAGTGTAATTTTTACCATTAAGTTTGAACTCTTGGCAGCAAACAAAAACCGACGGCACCTCATCTTTAGAAAGGATGCGTTCACTCATCCACTCGTAGATACGTTGATGCACAGCTTGGTACCTGTTTTCCTCCATAGGTAAAATCAGGCGGCAGTAGTTGTAAGGAGATTTTTCGTAATACTCGCGTTGCATATCCTGGTTTATTTTGTCGTAAGGCTGGGTAACCAGATTCTTGAGGCTACCTGCTTTCTCCGTGTATCTTATGGCCCTAAATGGTCGAATATCCACCAACATGCATCATCTCCCAAATGTCGTCGGTGATCCGATACTTAAGCACTCAATTTTCTTTTGCTTCATCTACAACTGCATTTTAGCTGACAGCACGCAGTTACATTAGACCTTAAAGGTCAAATTAGAGACCCCAGATTTCATCGATTGCGTCAAGAGCCTCTTTTATACCTGCCACTGTCCACTCACCCATGTGACCGATCCTGAAGGTTTTCTCCGCTAGAGCACCATAACCATTGCTGATTTCTAAGCCTCTTTCAGCAAGTTTCTGATTCAAATCCTTGACGCTCTTGCCCAACGTGTTTTTGATACAGGATACAGTTATGGATTCATAGCCTGCCTCTGGGAACATTTCAAAATGCTTTCTTGCCCAACGCTGTGTAAGCTCTGCCATATCCTTGTGACGTTGATAGACCCGTGGGTAGGTCTCGGCAATCAAAAGGTCTAACCGCTTATCCAAAGCGTAAAGCAGAGAAACGTTCGGCGTATAGGGGGTCTGATGTTTCTGTTCGAAGTCAAAAATCTCCACAAGGTCAGTGTAGCCACCACGGTTAGGAATAGTTTTGGCACGTTCCAAAGCACGCTCATTAACCATAGCAACAGCTAAACCAGGAGGTAAGGCAAAACATTTTTGGGTTGAAGCGAAAAGAACGTCAACATTCATTTCATGCGGCAAAGTTCTGTCGCCAGCCATAGACGAAACACTATCAACCGCAAAAATTACATCCGGATAGTCACGACGCACCATTTTGCCAACTTCTGTCACTGGACTTCGGGCACCTGTCGAGGACTCGTTATGACACATAGTCAACGTATCATATTCACCTGTTTCAAGTTTCTCGGCTATGGCATCAGGCTTAACAACTTTCCCCCATTCTACTTCAATCCAGTCAGCAGCCTTGCCACATGCACGAACAATCTCAGCAAAACGCTTAGAGAACGCACCGTTTACGCAGCACAAAGCTTTCTTTTGCACTATGCTTCTACCCACTATGTCAAACCACAAAGTTCCTGATGATGTCGTGGTTGTCGGCATGTATTCAGAAGGCAACTCAAAAAACTTCGCCAACTTAGCTGTTAATCCACCGTAGAATTCAGAAAAATCCTTGCTACGGTGACCTATCATAGGACGAGTTTGTTCAAGGAGTATGTCTTGACTTACTTCAGTTGGACCAGGAATTAAGAGTTTTCTATGCATATCGGAATTCTCCGTTACTTTTCAAATGAGGGTTAGAAGTAACGAAACGCTGAATCCACGTCGCACCCATTTATGTTCACACCCATATTGTTCCACATCCAAAACCAAACAGCAACCAAGAAGCACACGATACTGAAAAGGTTAACTGTTTAGTTTTCCTCACCGACGCTGGGTCCGCTTCCAGCTCCGCTGCCACTACCTGCATCGTTACTACCCTTATTGGTTGCGAACGGCGCGGTCATTACAATTAACCCTTCTAAGGCAAGGAGGGAAAAGAATTTTCAATATAAAGTTTACGCCACACAAAAGCACACCGTTTCCAATATTTCACAAAATCAAACAAAAAGTCAAAACTGAAGTCTTTCCGTATAGGAGAGAAGTTTGTTGAGAATTTTTGTGTGATCTACGTTTTTTTCCATAAAAATGCTGACTGTAACGTCGTTAACTTTGACACATAACACTTTAAGGTCTGCACAATCAAGCAGTAAGGTGTCGCCTTCACCTAAGCAGGAAACTTGGCTTAGTTCTTTGGCTAACTCAAACGCTTGCGAAACCAACATGGCGTAAGGCACAGTTTTTTCAGAATCTTCAAGGTTTATGGTAGCGGTGTCTTCATCTTTTATTATGTAGCCTTGCACACCTACAAAAGAGCAGATGTCCTTAAGAATTTCGTGTACTGCATCAAAAGTTATGGTTTCTTCTGGGCAACACTCAACAACTATTGATGCTGATTCTTCAAGTTTCTTCTTGGTCATTTTTATGGCGCCTTGCTACTTAATTATAGGCCTAACAAGAACTGCGGCACCCCGCTTGGTTTGCAACGTAGTCTGGATCTTTTCAGACAACTGAATAACGGCTTTCCCATAAAAAGCTACATCTTTTATGGGCTTAAAGTTGCAAACAATTTTTTTTCCACTTTGGATTTCCTCAACTTCAACTTTGATAATTTCTTTCTGTCCACCGAGGGTTACCCATTGGTTAATAATGGCAGGATCCACTCTCACGTTATCCTGAGAACCAACTAACCGGCTTATGCCATTAAGATTCTCCACCGTGAGTTGACTTACAACAGATTCTGAAAAAGAGGTACAATCAACGTTTTTTTCAGAACCAACAACTTCCGAGGATGATCGTTCTTTGGAGTCCATCTGAGCTTTTTCTGAGGGAAAATCCTCAAAAATTTGGGGAGTTGCATACATAAGTTCAGGCTGAATTAACTCGACCAGCTTAAGGACAATGGGAACGATTCCACGAGTTATACCACAGAGAACCTTGTCATCCAATGCTCTAGAATGAACCATTGCAAAGTAAACGCTACCTAGCCGCGTCACGGTAGCACAGTAACCTAAGCTGTCAACCCGAAAGAATTCTAAGCCGCCTCCCACCCTCGCATGCTTGATTAGCATACAGAGTTTATCCACTGTTGAAGCTACATCGCTTTTGTTGGCGTCTTTGTCTTGAGCCAACACAGTTTTATCTGGCTTAAAAATGTAGGCAGTTGAGATTTGGGGGCAAATATTTCTAAGTTCATTTAAGGTGTTTTGAATCGCCATCACACATTCTTCTGAACTCACAGGTTTGCCCTTCAGGTCCAAGATTAGCTTAATAGATTTTGAAGAGTATCCTCTCGGGAACACCATCGTCCTCCACAACGAGGTAACGTAGACCTTCAGTATCCCCAAGTTGGTCAAGCCACTTGAGGGCTTCACGTGCTTTCTGTAAAACCAGCAACCGCTCTTGGAAACTGCGTACAACCTGTTCAATTGCAGTTAACTCGTGAAAAGGATTAGCGTCAGGGATAATATTGAGAGTACCCACACTAATCTCGCCTAACGTGTCAGTTGTGACTTTTTTGCCTGCAAGTTTGAGGACAACCTCACGGATTTTTTTAGATTTTTCAGCTAACGCGCGGATTTCGTCTAGACGACGCAAATACTCACCCAAGATACTTTTGGCGTCGCCGATCTGCTTGTCGAGATTTTCAGCTAGTTCTTCAGCGGAATCGTATTCTTTTAGTTGAACCACCACTGTTTTTCACTTCCCAAGAGAGAGGGTACATAGAAAGGAGGGAAGTAGCGGTGAAAAAGCAAATTTCACCCATACCCTCCAAGTTTCACTTTCCAAATTAAGAAAAGGGAAAATTATGCGCCGGGGGCATTCTGCTGCGTAGACCCTACAACCTGATTGCTACCATCATAAAGGTCAATCTTGTACGTGTTGCCATTAACCCAAGACGCTAGCGTACCGGTTATGTTCATTGTTAGTGTATCTCCAGCGGCCATCGACAGCGTCGTGTTACCACTGGCGGGACGGAAATCACTAGCAGCTACCGCTTGGTTGTTAACTTTCACTGCAGCAATTGTAATGGTTTTCGTACCGGTGTTTTTTAATTCCATTATAATTATGCGATTTCCACCACCATCGTCGGTGAACTGAACATTTGTTATTGTAGCCGAAGATGTACCCATGAAACCAATAGTCATCCCACCCATCCAAGCCGCAACCGCAACGCTTACAGCAACAGTCACCGCGATCAGAATAATCGAGGCAACGACTGGACTTAAGGCCCGCATGTTTTTCTGGATATATTTCAAATTTGTGTTCATACACGTTAAACCTCCTTTTTTAATTGGTATTACGTAGAAAAACAAACCAATTTAAATCTTGTTACTTACGACACACTACTGACTAAATGTTGAACATAACTACACCAACAAGCAAAAGAAAAATTTACGTGTTCACCTACAAATAGTTAAAAGAAAAAATAGAACCTCTCAGAGAGGGGGCATAAAATAGCTACTCAAGTTCTTCAAAGAAAGACAAAAGGAGTTTGGCGATTTTTGCGCCGAGTTCTGTTTGCATATAATATTTTTTGAGCGGGTCAATACGTTCACTTTTTGCCAAACCCAAAGATTCGATCTCAATCATGCGGGCTCGGAAAGTACCGTCGCTTAAGGTTAAATTGTTTTCTCGCATGAACTCTTTGGCTTCTTTCCATTTACCGCGGTTAATGTATAGCAGTAAAAGGCAGTCGATAGCATGGTCTTTTTCAAGCATTGCTTTTATAGCAGAAAGTTTTGGATTTGTCAAAATCTGTTTTACCTTCTCCTCGTCTCCACTTTTCTTCATCTCGCTCATCAACTCACACATGTTTAAATTTCTAACACTCACTATAATCCAAGGCATTTAACCTATATTACGATTGATGATACATATCAGGAGACACCACCCTTAACAGTTCTGAGTCTCCTGCGTAGAAGTAGCTACGTTTAGAGTTATAAAAAAGTTGTCTTAGAAAACGGTGCCACGCAGAATTTTTAGGCAATTATTTCGAAGAGGATATATTTTGGATACAACAGGCAGGGCTTGAGCTATGCAAAACTTCTGGCTTCTCTGCGTTTTTCAGCTTCCTCGTAGAAGCGCAGAATTTCATCTATGATCTCTACATTTGAGAGGAGCATACGTCGGCAGCAGTAGCGTTTGATGCCTAGAGTATCAAGTACGTCTTTGGCGTTTTCACCAGTTTTTACTCGCCGAGCAAATTCTTCCCAATGGTCGCCGATGAGTTTGCCGCATGTGAAGCATCTTACAGGGATTATCATGTGTGTTTTTGCCTCTACCTGTAGCTTTTTTGCTCTTTGGTTCTTGCGCCTGGTCCGCCGAACTTCTTTGGTTCTTTGCTACGTGCATCACCTGCAACCATGGTTCGATCGTATTCCATAAACACTGTACGGAGATGCGTGCTTTTGGTCCATTTTAGTAAAGCATTAGCTATAGCAGTGCGTGCAGCTTCTGCTTGACCCATGTAACCGCCGCCTTGTGTTTTAATGTCCATGTCAAGTTGTTTCCATGTAGCTTCGCCTGCTTGGAGAAGAGGCTCCATAATTTTTTCTCGCGCAATGTCTGGCTCAACTATTTCCACTGGGATTTTGTTTATACGCACTTTGCCTACGCCTTGCTTAACAACAGCACGTGCTGTGGCAGTTTTGCGTTTACCACTAACAACAAGTACTTTTTTACCTGGCATAACTATGCACCCTTATTCCAGCCTACTTCGACGGCTAATTCTTCAAGCGTGAAGTGTGAACCGGCAAGCTTTGCTTTTGCCTGCTCAATAGTCTCCATTTCTACGTCTTTAAACTCTTTTGGGACGCCCATGAAAACTTTTAGCCGTTTGTAGGCAAGTTTACCCTTTGGCTGCTTCCACGGCACCATGCCCCGAACAGTTTTTCGGACTATGCGATCAGGTCGACGTGAGTGAAAGGGACCTCTTTCAGGGGCGCCAACTTCAAGGAACTCTTTTGCTTCAGCTACTTTGCTTTTTTTCTTTCCTGTAAGTACAGCTTTTTCTGCGTTAACTATAATTATTTCCTCGCCGTTTAGAAGACGCTTAGCAATTTTGCTACACATTCTACCAAGTATGAGTCCTTCAGCGTTTATAACGGCGATAGCTTTTGTTGTTTGCATTTTTTTCACCCGATTATTTTCACATTTGAACCTTGTGGATTTTGCTCTACGAGTTCATTAATTGTGAGGTATTTTGCCTTCGCGGCTGACAACTTTTCTTTTGCTTTTTCAGAAATTGAAAAAGCTGCTATTGTTACCTCATGATCTAGAGTGCCTGCAGCTAAAACTTTGCCAGGCACAACGACGGTGGAGTTTCTGTCAGTATACCTGTTTATCTTGCTCAGGTTCACGGCTACACGTTGTCTACTGGGCTTAGCCAGATATTCTGCTACACGCAGCCAGATTTCAGCGCTCTTTTCTCGACTTTGTTTTTTCAGGTATTTGATAAGTTGCACTATTTCAGGGTTTGTGGATTTTGTTTCTCTCATTTTTCAGCAACCTTCAGCTGTTTTTCAAACTCTTTTAGTTGTTTATCAAGAATTTTTGTTGCTTCCTGCAAGATTTTTCCTGGAGGAAGACCACCGTTTGATTCCATGCTCATTATGAAAGTGTTCTTTTCCCACTCGACTTTTACACCTTTTTCTTTTTGTGGGCAAGTTTCTACGCAGTCCATACAAAGAGTGCATGCCAACAGATCACGAACCTCAATTTTGTCGCCTTTTAAGACAAGTACTTTTTTTGGGCATATGTCGACGCATTTGGCACAGTTTTCGCATCCCTTAGTGGGAGGTTCAATTTTTGGGTAATACTTGTATGCACACACACTCACTGGTTGCCACTTCGCGTGAACCTTGCCTTTTCCGAGTCTAGCATATGCTTCGAGTTTCAGTTTCTGCCCTTTTGAGAGCTTTATAATAGGTACTCTCTCGCTGACTGGAACTATATCAGGATTTTCTGAGACCAATTCGCCAGAGTAAACAGTTCTTGTTCCTTCGTTTGCTTCAGCGTTTAAGGTTAAAGTAACGCGGCACTGTGGGCACCCAAATTCGCTTTGGCATTCGCATTCTTCTGGAAGGTTGTAGTCATCCAATTTTGTTTTTAATGGAATAAGACCTAACCTGTGAGCAATCATTTCATCCTGCAAAATTGACGAGTTTTCAATCATCACCACTTCCTCGATGGCCATGCTGGGCACTTCAGCAAGGGCTATCCTACGCAGGGCATTCATTAAAGAGACGTCGGCGTCTTTTACAACTACCCTGAGGTTTGTCTCGTCTTTTTGCAGGACTTCTATTTTCACTTATTTGAACACTCCACAAGTGACTATGATAAAGCTGTGCGTTCAATACATTAGGGCATTATTTCAATTTTTCTGTTAAATAAAGGGTAAGCACAGCGATTAGACGCGTCTGCCTCTTCTGCCACCGGGTCGTCGTGTACCATCGTGTGGAATTGGCGTAACTTCTTCTATGCGCTCAATTTTAAAACCGAAGCGAGCAAGCGCTCTGATGGCAGCTTGGGCGCCTGGACCTGGTGTTCTCGGACCGGAACCGCCGGGCGCACGAACTTTAATGTGAATTGCAGTGATACCTTTATCACGAGCTATTTCAGCGGCGCCTGTAGCTGCTCGCATTGCTGCATATGGTGATGATTCCATGCGGTCAGCTTTGACATACATTCCCCCGCTTGTACGGGCGATAGTTTCAGCACCTGATATGTCAGTAATGTGAATTAATGTGTTATTATAGGAACTGTAGATGTGGACGACTCCCCATTTTTCGTTTCGTTTGGTGTTGCTACTCAAGGTCTACCGCCTCTTCTTCGGTCTCTGGATTGGGTAAACTCTCGCGGTTTAGCCACAACAGTCATGGCTACCCGTGTTGGGTGTGCCGCGTTGTTCAGTTTACTTTGCGGAGAATAGTTAACTAGTTTTTCTTCTTCGCGTGAAACAATGTAACCAGGCACTGTTACTCTGCGGTCGCCTATAGTGATGTGACCGTGAGTGATAAGTTGTCTTGCTTGATGTATGGTCTTTGTAAGGTTCTTGCGGAAAACTATTGTCTGTAGTCGCCGTTCAAGGATGTCTTCAATAGATAAGTCTAAAACGTCATCTAGAACAGCTGTTTCCTGCAGAACGCCGATTTTTTTGAGCTTTGTGAGAAGTTCATTTTCCATTTTCATACGTTCCTCAGGTGTTTTGCCTATAAGGGAACGGGCGATGCTTCTGAATTTTGAAAGGGTTGTTTCATGGCGCCAAAGTTCATGTTTATTTCTTAGGCCGAAAGTCCCAAGAAGCTTCAATTCTTCTTGTAGAACATCCCTTCGCCACGGGAAGCGGGGAGTATCAAATTTCCTCCTTTGTCTTTTCGGGTCACCCATATTTATTTGCCTCCTTCGGCAGCTGGCGCACCTGGCTTCGCTTGCACAGCCTTCTTCTTCACGCCCAGAGCTTTACCTGCGCGCCCGGTAGTTTTAGTTCTTTGCCCACGTACTTTCAGACCATAAGCGTGACGGTACCCACGCCAAGACCTAATTTCTTTGGCTTGATCAATATCCGTTTTTGTTCTCAACACGAGATCAGCAGTTATCAAGTGCAAATCTTTCCCTGTTTCCAAATCTTTCCGACGGTTAAAAAGCCACGCCGGCAAATTGTATTTTGCAGGGTCCGTTATTATATCTTCTATTTTTTGGATGTCAGCTTCAGTTAAAAAGCCTGCTCTCATATCAGGGTTAACACCTGCCTTTTTGAGTATGGCGTTGGCAAGACTTAGGCTGACGCCTTTAATTTCAGATATAGCGTAAGAAACCTTCAGAGTACCTGCTGAGTCTGAACCCAAGATACGGACTATATGACGAAATTCCTGCGCTGACATTATATTTTTCTTCCGTTTAAAGCTTGAAGCATATACGAAATGAGTCAGTATTTATTTAAACCTTCCTTCTTAGGACTTTTGCAAACTCCATAAGTTACCTTGTATAGAAAGCTCACTTGGGCTTAAATAGGCATAAATCTAAAATTGTTGTGCGCCAACAAACAGCGGAAGAGGCAGTTTGAAATGGAAACAACAACTTTGATTGGGTTAGTTGCGGCTACATTCACTACAGTTTCACTTTTACCCCAGTTACTAAAGTCTTGGAAAAGTCAACACCGACCGGCAAGCGACAGTTCGTTGGTAGTTTACTCGGTGCTTTTTTGTATAGGCATATTCTTGTGGTTGATTTATGGTTTATTTCTTATTGATTTGCCGATTATAATTGCTAACTCACTGAGCCTTACTCAAGGTTTAATTATATTGTTCATCCAGATACGAAGGTTACAGAAAGCAAGACAGTTATCTTCTAAACATTGAGAGTATTATAGAGCAAAAAGATGCAAAACAAAAGCTCGCTTCTAGGTTTGCATTTTAAACCGCAACATTGCGGCTATTCCACCAAACGCATTCTTTAACATTTGCCCTTCTTCAGTCTCAGTGGAAATCACTTCAACCTCAGTGCTTGAGTACTCAGCCAACTGTGCTAAATCGTCAACAATATCCATTTTTTCAGCTACAGCTAAAGAGGGGGCTTGACATTTAGGGCAAGGTTTACCAGCCAAATTCTGCTCAAAGGTAACCATGTTTTGAGCTTTCACTGTTTCCTGCTCAGAATAGCCGCAGGCACTACACTTCACAGTTACGCGCTGAGTATCTAAGCTTTCGGATAGTAACAAAACACGAACTGCTCCAGCCTGCAATGCCTGTCTTACCTCAGCTTCACCATAAGTTATGAAACCTGTGTCATGTCCCACTTCATAGAGAAACTTTTGCATGATCTGTTTCTCCTCAATGTAACGCACCTTCTTCATGATTTCAGGCGCTTTGTCCACTACTTCCTTTATACCTTGCTCTTCCACATATGCTGTGTCCACAACATCCAAAATTTTGTTCTTTAACTGGTAGTTAAGGTAGTCGCCCTTCTGGAAGTCATATTTTGTAGGTCCTGGACCAGCAAGAATTATGCCTTTCAAATTCTCAATAGGCAAAAAAATCTCGTTTGCATGCTGCCCTACACGCGTGAAGTACTCGTTGAGTTGCATCTCCCGTAACCGTTCGTAACGTCTAGCTGATTGACCACCTGCCCGTGTTTTACCAGCAACACCAGAGTACATCTGGCGAACAATTTCTAGTCGTTTGCCTTGCAGCGTAGCAATGGTAGCATCTGAGGCATCCACCAAGAGAATTCCGTAGGTTTCTTTTTCACGCAACATTTCCTGTAAGTGTTCTGTATGAAACCGGTTGTCGCATCGATAAAGAAAAAGCTTGATAGGTTCAGGGGGAACAATAACGTAGGTTTCCATACGTTCAGTGCCTGGTCCCCCACCTTCTTGTGGTAAGGCGCCTGCAAAAATTACTATGCCATTTTCGCCAGGGTCTTTGAAAAGTTTGAGTCTCTGCTGCACTTTTACTATAGCATCCAAGACATTTTTGCGGGTGACGTTAGACTTGATGTTGCTTGCGGTGCCGTATTCATCTCGGAGTAAGTTTATAGCATCGCTAATTTGCTTGCCTGGAGGAATGTAGAGGGTAATAAGTTCTGTGTGGCTACCCTCTTTCTTAGTTAGCATATCTAGTGTTTTTTTCAACCTGAAGAGTTCTAGGGAGGATTTTTTGGGAGCGCTCAACTATTTTCACGATATACAGAGGATTACGATAAATCACGTTATGTTATACCAGATAAAAGTTCCGTAGAATAAAAGGGGAATAAGTTATGATGTTGCGCCAATGGCGTCTTTCAAAAAGGCTTTGAACGGGCCAAGTTTTCCGCCGTAATTACCTGAAGAAATCTTGACTATACCTGGCATGTTGGCTGCAGCAGTTACACCTTGCTTCATGGCGTTCTTGACAGCATCAAGTGTCAAACCGTTAATGACGATTTCGTAGACGCTGTTCACGCCGTCAGGAACAACGCTGTCGGGTACAAGGGTCTTCAGGGTTGGACAGTAGGGGTGATTAGTTGAAGCTTTCAGTTTGTATTTAAGTGAACCTGCTTTACTTCCGGCGCGGCAAACTCCGCCTGGAAAAGGCATAATTACATCGGGTGCATTCGCACGTATCGCATCTGCAGCGGCTTCTGCAGCTTGGAGACCAGTTTCTTGAGTTTCAGCGAAAATCATAAAATTGCCACCTGCAACTGCTTCCATAGCTCCAAAGCCATCTTCTACGATAAAGACACCTTCCATAACAGGTATTTTCCAACATTTTCTGCCCCCGACCATAGTTTTCTTTTGAAAGCCATCACCAAAGTACCGAAGACTACTGCCAACATTCAAAGTGCGTTTACCTTGGAGACCATTAAAAGCTGCTGTAGTGGGACAAGTCATAGTGCATTGTCCAATACGCTCCATAAGTTGATGCTTGAGTTCAAAGCGATCACGGTTATAAATCTGAATAAGCACGCCAGGACGCTTGTCAGGCGTTTGATCAGCAGGAACAGCACGCTCAATAGCTGCTTCAGCAGAGGCAGCAATAACACTAGTGGCGAAACCTGTGGTTAGACTTGCTGCAATTTGAGCCCATTTCTCATTTTGAGCAGTTATGAGGACTCTACCAGCCCACAAGGGAAACATCTCGGCGAAGGTGTCAACTATTTTGACGGTTTGACCAGACTGAGCTTTGACAGTGAAAACTTTTTCTTTGTCATCGTAGCCCAAGATTTCCAGTTTAGTATTGCTGTTTGACATGAGTGAAACCTTGGATTCTGTTGTGTCTAGTATAATTTAAGAGTTTTCATGAAGGTCTGGGCAGATTTCAAGTTACCTCTACCATATTTGATATTGGCAATTAATAGAAGTGGGTAAAAAAAGCGGATGAAAAATATGAACTATAATTTAAGTGCAACACAAAATACCGCTCTGCCAAGGGTACCATATTTTCTTCGCCTGTTTACTTTGTTTATCGCCTAAATCCCGCTTAATCAGAAGCAGAGCCGAGAGGGTATGAAAAGTTAGCGACTACTGGTGTGCGTGATAGAAAGTTATTTTTACACACAAATACTTCTTCTTGATTGAAAATTATGGTCCTACAGAACATCGATGTTGCCATCGCAGGGCACTTTGCAATTGACAACATAAAATTGCCCTGTAACAACGCGTCGTTGGCAAGTTTAGGTGGATCGGTGGCGTATTCTTCACTTATTGTGAAGTTTTTAGGCGGCGCGGCGGCAGTTATCTCCAAGATCGGCGAGGACTTTCCTGAAGAGTATTTAGAACTACTTGAGCAGAAAGGTGTAGACTTAACGGGGGTTATCAAAGTTGCGGATGCCAAAACAACAAGGTTTGAGCTTGAATATAGCTCAAATTTATCTTCACGAACGTTGCGACTCAAAGCTAAAGCGCCTCCTATTACGTTGTCTGATCTGCCAGAGGGGCTTCAGGCGAAAACGATTCAAATTGCGCCTATTGCAGGAGAAATCTCGCGCGAAGTAGTTGAGCATCTGAGGTTATGCGGAGAAGTTTTGGCTTTAGACCCTCAAGGTATGCTACGGCGTTTTGACTCGGAAGGAAACGTGGTTCTCCACTCCAGCGTCGATAGGAATCTACTGACTCTTATCGATGTTTACAAATCATCTGCAGAGGAAATCGTGGCTTCTACAGGTCTTTCTGACATAAAAGCGGCGATAAACGCAGTCCATGATGTGGGGGTTAAGATTGTGTTTGTCACAATGGGGGAAAAAGGTGCTCTACTTTCAACTGAAAACACAGTTTTTCAGATTCCTGTGTACCGCTGTAGAAGGTATGTTGATCCCACGGGCGCAGGCGATGTTTTTATGGGTGCTTTTCTAACTGAGTTTAGCAGAAAAAAAGAACTTTTATGGTGTGCCTCTGTGGGCTCTGCCGCGGCGTCTTTGGTGGTTGAGAATGTAGGAACAAATATTGCGGGAACAAAAGAAGAACTCTATCAAAGAGCACACTCACTTTATGAAAAAGAAATAAAGCAAGGGACAACATTGTAGTCCGTAAACAGTAAGCTGCGAGGCGTATAACGTGGGTCGCATAGATAAAGGTGAAAAATGCAGTGTTTCAGGTTGTAATAAGGAAGCAGAACGCTCTGTTCCCACAGAAAAAGCGCGAGGTGCCACCTTAAATGTTGGGGGCAGTGAAAAACGCGCATATCTTTGCAAAGAACATTATAAAGAAATGAAAAAAAAGAACAAAAAAGAGAAGACCCTTGAGAAGTGGCGTTACGGTGCATAAGGTCGTGAAAAAATATGAGGATACTTCAATTACACTCTAATTTTATTGTTTATCAACCTGTTGAAAAAGAAATTCAAATGGCAGAAGACGCTGAGAAGAAAGAGAACCGCATCGAAGAGGTTTTGGTACTCTTCACCGCCATAGAAGCAGGCGACAATCAAACGCTGGTTGAGAAAGCCATCAATGACACACGGGCTTTTTTGGGGAAACTTAAGGTTAATCGTATCTTGATTTACCCTTTTGCTCACTTGAGCAGTAGTTTAGCCAGCCCTTCCGAAGCTCTCTCGCTCATCAAAGCAATGGAAACTTACGCCAAAGAGAAAGGCATCGAAACGTACCGTGCTCCTTTCGGTTGGAATAAACAATTCACAATATCCATCAAAGGACATCCGTTAGCAGAGCAAGCACGAACCTACGCCGCAGCTCCAGCTGGGGGCAAGGTGGAAACCGAAGAAAAGAAAGAAGAGCCTGTCTCTGCCGCCTTAAAAGCTGAAGATAAATTGCAATCCTTCTGGCATGTTATACTGACTGATGGAACGTTAGTGCCTGTAGAAGAGTTCAAATTTAAAGGTCATGTAAACCTGCAAAAGTTTGCTCAGTACGAAATTAAAAAGGCACGGGCTGTAACCCAAATGCCCCCGCATGTACCTTTGATGAAAAAGTTAGAAATTGCAGACTATGAAAGTGGCAGCGACCCTGGAAATCTACGATGGTACCCCAAGGGTCGCTTAATAAAATCTCTACTGGAGCAGTATGTAACATTGCGTATGAACAATTATGGTGCGATGGAAGTAGAAACACCCATAATGTACGACTTTAACCATCCTAGCCTGAAAAGCTATCTGAACCGCTTTCCAGCCCGCCAGTACGTGCTTAAGTCGGAAGATAAAGAACTCTTTTTGCGCTTCGCCGCGTGTTTTGGGCAGTTTCTTATGGCGCATGATGCCCAGTTTAGCTACAAGCAGATGCCAATCAAACTTTACGAGTTGACCCGTTACAGCTTCAGGCGTGAAAAAAGCGGTGAAGTTGTAGGGTTGAAGCGGTTACGCGCATTCACAATGCCTGATTGCCACGCTTTATGTAAGGATCTTGAGCAAGCAAAACAAGAATTTTTGATACGTTTCAATATGTGTCTAGATGTTTTAAGCAATATAGGCTTGACAAAAGACGATTATGAGATAGCCATGCGTTTCACAAAAGGTTTCTACGATGAAAATAAGGCGTTCATCGCGGAGCTAGCAAAAACCTTCGGTAAACCTATGTTGGCTGAAGTTTGGAATGAACGTTTCTTCTACTTCATACTCAAATGGGACCTAAACTTTGTGGATAACCAAGACAAAGCCGCAGCGCTTTCCACTGACCAGATTGATGTTGAAAATGCCAAACGTTACGACATAACATATGTTGATGAAAAAGGAGAAAAACAGAATCCGCTAATTCTGCATTGCTCTCCCAGTGGCGCCATAGAGCGGGACATCTATGCGTTACTAGAAAAGGCGTACCGTGAACAAATGACGGGGAAAGCACCCATGTTACCGCTATGGCTTTCACCAACTCAAGTTCGCCTAATACCCGTCTCAGACAAGTACATGGATAATGTGGAGAAATTAGCAACCAAAATTGAAGCGAAAGGTATCCGTGTGGATATAGATGACACTGCCTCGACGTTACAGAAGAAAATCCGTGAAGCTGAACAAGAATGGGTGCCATACGTCGTAGTCATAGGTGAAAAAGAAATTGAGTCAGGAACACTTTCTGTTAGGGATAGGGAACTTAAGGGCTCACAGCAAAACATTACTGTTGACGACCTATTAAATAAAATAACATCTAAAATTGCGGGAAAACCTTTCAAACCGTTGCCCTTACCACGCAACCTGAGCAAGCGACCTCAATTTCACGGTTAACTATTGAAGCATATAATTCACTTGCAAAAGCTATATCAAACAATAATGCCAATATGGAAACCAACTTTAGGGGAAAACTATGGACAAAGAGCTCGAAATCTACATAGACGGAAAATATTACCCCAAGTCCCAAGCTAAAATAAGCGTTTACGACCACGGTTTCTTATACGGCGACGGGGTTTTCGAAGGCATTCGTGCCTACAACGGTTCTGTGTTCAAGCTCAAAGAACACGTGGAGCGATTATACGCTTCAGCTCATGCGATGATGTTGAACATACCTATCACTCAAGAGCAAATGATAGCTGCTGTTGTAGGAACTTTAAGGAGAAACAAACTTAAAGACGCTTATATACGTCTCGTAGTCACCCGCGGCGTAGGAGACTTGGGGTTAGACCCAAGAAAATGCAGTATCGCATCCGTCATTATAATCACTGATCGTATTTCTCTGCATGAAGGCGAAGCAAAAATAAAAGGAATCACCACGCTCATTTCATGGGTACGAAGAGACCCTGTGGATGGAACTTCCCATGAAATAAAGTCGCTCAACTACCTTAACAGTGTAATGGCAAAAATCGAAGCAAACATGAGCGGCGCTGACGAAGCTATATGCCTCGACAAAAACGGTTGCGTAGCCGAAGGTGTAGGCGAAAACATTTTCGTAGTAAAAAATGGGAAAATTACTACACCACCAACTTCTACAGGCGCACTTGAAGGTATCACGGCCAAAGCTGTAGTAAAATTGGCAGAAAAACTTGGCTATGAAATAACTGTGGCTAATGTTACACCTTTTCAGCTGTTCAATGCAGACGAGTTGTTTTTTACAGGAACAGCCGCAGAAATCGTCCCCATCAGACAGGTTAATTGGCGACAAATTGGCAGCGGAACTGCAGGTCCAGTAACCAAAAAACTGATGGAGGAATTCAAAAAAATAGTTAATGACCCCAACGAAGGGGTACCTATTTAAAGGCTTAAAGTAAGGTCTTTATTTCTTTTTTTTCATAAACTGATCTATCAGGTTGAAAGCGATTTCTAGCTCGCTAACGGAGGGAAGGAAAACCAATCTTGCATGACCATTACCGTACACAGGATCGAATCCTGAACCTTGAACCAAGAGCACACCTGTGGACTTAAGCAGTTTCACCACAAAGTCCAGATCCGTTTTCCAACGTGAACCGATTTCGTGGATTTTTGGGAAAGCATAAAATGCCCCTTCAGGTTTTGTACAGCTAAGACCACTAATTTCGTTTAAGCGTTTCCAAGCGTAATCCCGCCTCTGCTTGAGTTTTTCCACCATAAGTTTAATGTGGTCTTCAGGACCTTCCAATGCGGCTATTCCTGCTTTTTGAACAGGAGTATTAGCGCACAGTCGTATCCTGCACTCTTTCAGAATTGACTGCTTAACCTCTTCAAGTTGGGATCCTTCGGCCTTGAAGTAGATGTATCCCAGTCTCCACCCCGTCATGGAGTAGGTCTTAGAGAAACCGTTTAACCCAACCACGGGGATATCCTGGGCTAGATATGCAGTGCTAGCAAAATCTTCTGAATATGCTAAGCGGTCGTAGATTTCATCTGACACCACTAGGAGGTTATGTTCAGCTGCTATGTCTAGCATTTGCTTAACAATTTTCTTTCCGTAAAGGGCGCCCGTCGGATTATTCGGATTAGTTATGACGATGGCACGTGTTTTTTTTGTTATTTTATTTCGCAAATCATCTACATCAGGCTGCCAACGGTCTTCCTCTGAGGTTTTGTATGCCACTGGGGTACCGTCAAAAAACTTGGTATAAGAAATATAAGGTGGATAGGTGGGACCTGGAAAGAGAATTTCATCTCCTTTCTCAACAAGCGCTGCCAACAACATTGCTATACCTTCGGAAACACCAGATGTGACCAGAACGTCTTCAGCAGAAATGTCCACACCGTTTACACGTTTCTCTTTTTTGGCAATAGCTTCCCTGAGCTCTGGTAGACCTTCAGAAGGCGAGTAACTGTTGTCATTATTTTGAATTGCCTTACAAAGTGCTTCCTTGATGTGTGGTGGGGTAGGAAAGTCGAAAGCTGCGGGGTCTCCGATGTTCATCGGATAGAGCGTTTGTCCACTTTTCACCAACTGTTCAGTGTAGCTTACTATATCACGTATGGCGTATTCAACTGACTTCGCACGGTTGGTAACTTTAACACGCGTCAAATATGGAGCCCCTTAGGCTGCAAACTTACATCTTTCACAAGATAAAGGTTACTAAACACAATAGCAAGTAAGCGTCTAAATTTATCATCAAAATTTTTAAAATACTCACTTTGCAAGTTTCAGCAACATTTTATTAGCTTTTTGCCTGCATAATCACTTTGATTTGGAGATCAAAAAATGTTAGGTTGGAACGGCCGCTTTCTGAAAGTTAACCTTACGGGAAAAAAATTCATCACAGAAACATACGACGCCACTTTTGCTTCGACTTTTTTAGGGGGAAGAGGATTCGCAGCCAAGATTCTGTGGGATACTTTGCCAGCGGGAACCGCTCCCTTCTCACCTGAAAATAAACTCGTATTCGCAACAGGTCCACTTACAGGGTTTCCATTACCAAGCAGTGGCAAACTTGTAGTTTCTTCGAAGAGTCCTCTTACAGGCGGATATGGCGACGGAAACCTGGGAACCTTCGCTGCGGTGCATTTGCGTAAAGCAGGCTACGACGCCGTAATTATTGAAGGTAAAGCTGAGAAACCAACAATTCTACACGTTAAGGACAGAATGGTTGAATTCGTTGATGCTAAAGAGTACTGGGGAACTAGTAGTTTTGAAACAGAAGCACAATTAAGGAGAATATATGGTCGCAATGCAGGGATAGTGAGCATAGGCCAAGGTGGAGAAAACCTAGTTAAGTTTGCTTGTGTAGTCGCACAAGAGGGGAGGGCAGGTGGCAGACCTGGCATGGGTGCTGTTATGGGCTCTAAAAATCTGAAAGCCGCGGTTTTCGAAGGCACAGGAACTCTTGTTGCTGCTGACCCACAGAAACTAAAGAAGTGGGGATCAGAGGGTTACAAAGAAATTCTCGGAAAACGTAACTATGCTTTTTGGAGAAGACAAGGAACCCTGAGTACTACAGAGTGGGCAAACCAAAACGGTGTTCTCCCCACATTTAACTACCGAGAAGGGACGTTTACTCAAGCTGAAAAAATCAGCGGATTTACTGCTGAAGAAGTCAAAGTCGCCAACCGAGGCTGCCCCAACTGCAACATGAACTGTGGCAACGTGATCAAAGACGCGGAAGGCAGAAACTCTGAACTAGATTACGAAAACGTGGCCATGTTGGGTAGCAACATAGGTTTAGGAGATCTTAAACAGGTCGCCGTTTTAAACCGTATGGCAGACGAATTTGGCTTGGACACTATATCCTTGGGCAGTACACTTGGTTTTGCAATGGAAGCTTCAGAAAAAAGGCTGATTAAACAGAAAATTGAATGGGGCAACTTTTCAGATGCAAAAAAACTCACTGAAGATATAGCTTTCCGACGGGGATTAGGTGATGTACTAGCGGAAGGTGTACGTGTTGCAGCTGCCAAGATAGGCGGAGGCTCAACGGATTGGGCGATGCATGTGAAGGGGTTAGAGGTAAGTGCATATAACTGTCGTGCTGCTCCTGCGATGGCGTTAGCGTATGGTACTAGCCCCATCGGTGCCCATCATAAAGACGCCTTTGTCGTGGGGTGGGAAGTTATGCATCATGTGGAGGGTTACGGGGAAGAAAAGGTCGATAAAGTCATAGAGTACCAACATACTAGAGGAATTTTTGAATGTTTAGGGGTGTGTCGTTTTCCTTTCGTGAATATAGGTTTGGAAAAAGAGTGGTATCCAAAGTACCTTTACGCCATAACAGGGCAAAAGTTCTTCTGGGAAGACTTATGCGTAATTGCTGAGCGTGTGTTTAATTTGGTTCGGGCGTTCTGGATTCGGGAAAATCAAGGCAGATGGACAAGAGAAATGGATTTTCCTCCTACACGATGGTTCAGTGAACCCTTAACTGGAGGTCTAATTAAAGGTGCCAAACTGGACAGAACAAAATACGATGAGATGTTACAGGTATACTATAAAAAGCGAGGGTGGGATGAGGAAGGTATCCCTAAAAAAGTAACACTTGAAAAATTAGGATTGGCAGAGGTTGCAGTTCAAGTCGCGAAATATGTAGAACTGCACTGACCTGGAAGGTTCATCAGTAAGAGCGAGCAAAGAAAACCATCTCTTTTGCTTTTTGTCCACATCGGATGCAAGTAACAGTTGGTTTTTCATTTTCTAAGGGGCGAACACGTATCGTGGCGCCTGTTTCATCTTTTATTTTAGTTTCGCATTCTGAGCTACCACACCACGCCACTTTTAGGAAACCACCGATTTCGGCTACAATTCTTTTGAATTCTTCATAATTTTGTACAGTGAAAGTTTTTTCTGCTAATGCGACCTTGGCTTTCTCGAAAAGGTTGTTTTGGATATCTTCGAAGAGTTTCTCCACTGTTGCAAAAATTTCTTCTTCTTTAACTGCAATTTTTTGTCCAGTATCACGTCGAGCGATGGTAACTTGCTGCTGTTTTAGGTCACGAGGACCAATTTCGATGCGCAGGGGAACACCTTTAAGTTCCCATTGATTAAATTTCCAGCCCGGTGTGTACTCTGCACGCTCATCTAAAACCACGGATATACCTCTGGCTTGAAGTTTGGCTGCTACTTCTTTGGCTTTGGAGGAAATTGCCTCAGCGTCAGCGCCTTTATAGGGTATCGGCACTATAACTACTTGAATTGGCGCCACTTTAGGTGGCAAAACCAAGCCTTTATCGTCACCATGCACCATAACAACGGCGCCTATAAGTCGTGTGGTAACGCCCCATGAAGTTTGCCAAACTTGATGGTCTTTTTCGTCTTCGCCTACAAATTTTATATCAAACACCTTAGCGAAGTTTTGTCCCAAGTTATGTGAAGTACCCATCTGTAGTGCTTTGCCATCAGGCATCATGGCTTCGAGAGTCATGGTGTAGAGTGCACCTGCAAATTTTTCACTGTCACTTTTCAAACCCACCAGAACTGGGATAGCAAGGTAATTTTCCATTAAGTCACGGTACTCACCGAGTATGTACAAAACCTCTTTTTCGGCTTCTTCGCTGGTCGCGTGGGCAGTGTGCCCTTCTTGCCAGAGGAATTCACGAGTCCGCAAAAATAGTTTGGTGGCTTTAGTTTCCCAGCGAACAATATTACACCATTGGTTAATTTTTATGGGTAAATCACGCCAACTACGAATCCACTTGGCAAAGGTGGCGTACATTATTGTTTCGGAAGTGGGGCGAACTGCCAGTTTTTCTTCTAATGGAGAATCACCACCGTGAGTTACCCACGCAACCTCAGGTGTAAAGCCTTCAAAGTGTTCTGCCTCTTTTTTTAGAAAACCTTCAGGTATAAACATAGGAAAGTAGACGTTTAGGTGACCTGTGGCTTGTATTTTTTTGTTAATGATCCCTTGGATTTTCTCCCATATAGCATAAGCATGTTCACGAATAATCATACAACCCTTAATTGGGGCATAATCTGCCAGCCCAGATTTCACTACGACTTCAGTGTACCACTCAGAGAAGGCCTCGTTTTTCTTGACCGTTACTCCAATGTCCGACATTTCTATCTCTCAAGCTTTCGCAATGCAAGAATATAACCATAGCGCACTTTCAAAAGAAACTTGACGATGCCTTTTAATGGTCTTTAACTGAATATTTTTAACAACAAAGCCAGATGCCTACGCATTTCTATATCGGGTATTGATCATCAAAAACAACCGTTTTTGCCTATGCCTAAACTTGTTACTCGTTATTCTTATATAGTGTAAGAGCCGTTAGGGAACAAAGGTATCCACATGAAAGCCTTGGTCCTAAGCGGAGGAAAAGGAACACGACTCAGGCCTTTGACGTTTACCTGTGCTAAACAACTTATTCCTGTAGCAAACAAACCTATACTTGGCTACGTGCTTGACCAGATAGCCGAAACAAAAATAAAAGAAGCAGGTATCATAATTGCCCCAGAAACTGGCGAGTACGTCAAAGAATACGTAAAAGATGGCTCAGCATGGAAAATTAAAGTCACTTACATCCCTCAAGAACCGCTAGGTTTAGCGCATGCCGTGAAAACAGCCCAAAACTTTCTAGGCAACGATCCTTTCATAATGTGCCTTGGCGATAACGTCACTGGTCAAGGCGTAAAAAAACTAGTTGAAAAGTTCGAAAAAGAGAAACTTGACTCGTTAATTCTACTTAAAGAAGTAGATGATCCCTCACGCTTTGGTATTGCGCAACTAGACAAAAAAGGCAACATTATCAAGCTGGTGGAAAAACCCAAAGTGCCTATGGGTAACATGGCCATAATCGGAACCTACCTGTTCTCCAACAAAGTTCACCAAGCCATAGAACGCATCAAGCCGTCTTGGAGAGGAGAACTCGAAATAACCGATGCTATACAGGAAATGGTCAATATGGGCTTTAATGTTAGAGCAGATGTGCTCAACTCGTGGTGGTTGGATACAGGCAAAAAAGACGACATACTCTCAGCCAACGCAAAAATTCTAGATGAATACATTAAAACAAATGTGCAAGGTGAAACAAAAAATAGTACTATAGAAGGCAGAGTGCAAGTTGAACCAACAGCAAAAGTGTTAAACAGCAAAATAAGAGGCCCCTGCATAATAGGCAAAAACGTCTCTGTTGAGAATTCCTTTATTGGTCCCTACACCAGCATCGGCGATAATGCCCAAGTTATCAACTCTAATCTAGAGTATTGTGTTCTCATGGAAAACGTAATTGTTAAAAACGTGGAACGCATGGAAGACAGTCTCATAGGCAAAAACGCAAAGGTAACAAAAAACTCAAAATGCGGAACCATTAAACTTCACATCGGAGATTTCTCAGAAGTTGAAGTTTGAAGGACACCTGATTTTATAACACAGGCAATAAATATGTTCTATACAATAATGTATAAAGCATAAAAAGGCGGGAAAAACAATTGTTAACAGGTATAGTAGTTAAACCGATAAAACGTACGCCTGATGAGAGAGGTTTTTTTGCAGAAGTCATGCGTAAAGACTGGAAAGACCTCTTTGTGGAGGGCGAAATAGCCCAAGCTAATGTTTCTAACACTTACCCAGGAATTATTCGGGCGTGGCACAGACACCTCAAAGGTCAAACAGATTACTTCATTACTCTGCAAGGCACCATAAAAATATGTGGATTTGACGAAAAAACCAAAGAACTCAACGAAATAATCTCGGCAAGTCAAATTCCCCAGATAGTCCGCATGCCCGGACAATATTGGCATGGCTTTAAAGTGCTTGGAAATGAACCTGCCATGTTGCTCTATTTTACAACCAAAACTTATGATTATGACGATCCTGATGAAGAGCGGAAACCATGGAATGACCCCACTTTTGTTCCCAAACTGATAAACGGCAAAAAAGACGACGTCAGAGTTGGGAAGCCGTGGGATTGGAACCATCCACCACATAAGTGATGTACATGAAGTTACTTGTTACAGGCGGCTTAGGTTTCATAGGAAGCAATTTCTGCAGATACATGCTTGCAAAATATCCTAATTGTGAGCTAACGAACATAGACAAAATTGGTATAGGGGCTAATCCAGCAAATCTACTTGACTTAGAAAACGATGATCGATATACCTTCATCAAAGGCGACATATGTAATCCACTTCTCCTAAACAAGGTGGTTAACCAAGTTGATGCCATAGTGAACATAGCTGCAGAAACCCATGTGGATCGCAGCATAGTCGATCCAAACACTTTCCTACAAAACAACACAATCGGAACGTTTACACTTCTAGAGGCTATACGGAGACACAACCACAAAGTCAAACTTGTTCAAGTTTCAACAGATGAAGTTTATGGTCAAGCATTAGAGGGATCCTTTACAGAAAACGCCCCACCAAACCCCTCAAACCCCTACTCGGCCTCAAAAGCAGCTGGTGACATGTTCGTTTTGGCTTACTACAAAACTTACGGCATAAAAGCATCAATTACTCGATGCACAAATAACTTTGGTCCCTATCAACTTCCAGAAAAACTTATACCCAAAATAATCATACGCGCCCTGAAAAACCTCCCCATCCCCATTTATGGCAAAGGAACTAACATCCGTGACTGGATTTATGTTCAAGACCACTGCGCAGCCATAGCGACAATTCTGGAAAAAGGCATCCCAGGCGAGATCTACAACATCTCGGCAGGAAATGAAGAACAAAATATTGAAATTGCAAATAAAATCCTGAAGCTTCTTAGAAAACCAGAAAATTTGATAACATTCGTAGAAGATCGCCCTGGCCACGACTTACGCTACAGTCTCGACTCAACGAAAATTCAATCTCAGACAGGATGGAAACCAAAATTCTCGTTTAACGAATCGCTGGAGTTAACAGTGAAATGGTACGTTGAAAACGAGCATTGGTGGAAACCCTTTGCAACTGAAAGCATCCTTCACCCCACACCATGGAAACTCAGTGGTTCCCGTTGAAACTCCTCATCACTGGTGCATCTGGTCTCTTTGGTTCCAAATTGGCTGAAATCGCAACGTCAAAGGGCTATGATGTTTATTCAGGCTACAGTAAAGACAAACCAACCTATGGAGTACCGACGCATTTTGACATAACAGAAAAAATCAAGGTGGAGAAAGTTTTCTCTAAGGTAATTCCCGAAGTGGTTGTACATGCAGCCACGCTAACAGATGTGGATAAATGTGAAGTAAACAAGGATCTCGCATGGAAAATAAACGTGGAAGGCACAAAAAACATAGTAGAAGCTGCAAAAAAAAATAATGCCTTTTTAGTATATGTTTCCACAGACTATGTTTTCAACGGCGAAAAAGGGAACTACAAAGAAACCGACCCGCCTGAACCACTGAACTATTATGGGCTAACCAAGCTAAAATCAGAAGAACTTGTGGAAAACACGCTTGAAGAACATTGTGTTGTAAGAGCTAGCGTAATTTATGGAGCCCAACCTGCAGCAGGGAAAATTAACTTCGCTCTGTGGCTTATAAACAAACTCGAGAATAAAGAATCACCAAAAGTGCTAGTTGACCAATGGAACTCACCTACTCTCAACACTAACATGGCAAACATGACACTAGAGATCATTGAACGCAAATTAACTGGCATCTATCATATTTCAGGCGCTACACGCATAAGCAGATATGAGTTTGCAAAAGAGTTGGCACAAACATTTCACTTAGAAACAGAACTGCTAGTACCTACCAATATGACACAGTTCTCTTGGCCAGCTAAACGACCAAAAGACTCATCACTAGACATCACAAAAGCTCAGCAAACGCTAAAAAATAAGCCTTTACAAGCTCAAGAGGCACTAGAACAACTAAAAAAAGAACTCAATAATTAAGATTAGGAGAAGACAACCGTGCATATTGCTCAAATTGGAACAGGACGAGTAGGAAGACCAACAGCCTACACAATAATGAACACAAAACTTGTTGACACCATTACAGTTTGTGACACTAAACCAGGTCTTGCCTCCGCATTTGCCGAAGAACTCAGACACGTCAACGCCAGCATCGGCACTAATATTGAGATAAATTCATGTGACAAAGACGAACAAGTTGCAGGAGCAGACATAATTCTCATCGCTGCAGGCAAAGCGCGCACCCCAGGAGTTAAAATGACCCGTCGTGACTTAGCAGTTGAAAACGCAAAAATTGTGAAAACTATCGCTGAAGCCACTGCATCTAGAAACCCAGGCGCCAAATACATTGTAATAACAAACCCCGTTGACGCTATGGGTATGGTCTGCAAAAAATACACTAAAGCCGAATATGTGATAAGCACAGGCACAAATTTGGAGTCACTAAGGTTCAGAGCGAAAATCGCCCAAACCTTCCAAGTACCTGTCTCGCAAGTTCAAGGTTGGGTTGGAGGAGAACATGGCGACTTGGCGATTCCGTTGTGGTCCACGACTAAAGTAGCCAACGTTCCAATCTGGGAGTACAGCCAAAAGAACAGGTTACCTTTCTCAAAAACAGAAATTGCGTCTTACATGAAAGACGTCTCCAAACTTATAGTGGATAATATTGGAGCCACAGAATTTGGTCCCGCAGCATCCTTTAGAGACATAATCCGCGCCATAATAGAGGACACAAGACAAATTTTGTCAGTTGCAGCTCCTTTTAAGGAATGTTCAGATACAACATTTGTGGGTATGCCAAGACCTGTGGGCAAAACTATAGAACCGTCAATTTATGATGCTTTAACCGCTGAAGAGCAAAAAGAAATCAGAGATGCCGCAAAGGCTATTCGTCAAACTTACGAGCAAGCTCTAGAAAAATTGTAAAATAGTTTTTAAGCTATATCGGCAGTATAGGATTATAATCTTACAGTGTCATTCACTAAGAGATGGCAACGAGGCGACATGATAAAACTTCGAATAGACGTAGATTATCCGTATCCTTCAAGGATACAAAGCTTCCTTTTTACACTGTTGAACACTAAAGTCAGCAGAAACTACTTGAGAAACGCTAAGATAATTGCAAAAATGGTTAATGAGTCACCTAAGGAGGTTATGGCTTACTGGTTTTTCACGCCCCAAACCATACCTGACAAAGAATTGCTGGAACTCCTACACCCAGAAAGACACGAGGTAGCACTTCACGTAGCCAACGATCCGTACTGTGAGCTGGAAAAACTGGAAAAAGCAACCAAGCGAAAAGTAAAATTTTACACAGTTCACGGCACAGCCAGGTTGCTGGCACGGTTGATGTGGAGAAGAAAACTGTGGGAACCCAGAGCGCAAATTCCGAAAGGTTTTCCTCTTAAATCATTTTATGAGTTTCCCACATTAGGACTAGACGTTCTCTGTTATTGTAACTCAACAGACCAAGTGGTTGAGATGGCGAAAAAAAGCATAAAAAAAGGGGAAGTTTTACACATTCATCCAGAATGGCTTTTTCAGCGCGGCACGCTAAACCATAGAGGCCCTTACTATGAGGTTTTAAGGATACTCCTCCAAACTACTAGAGACCTTAAAAGATAGTATTACGTAGAAAGGGGACTTTTACTAAAATTGTTAGTTACGCAGGCATACAATAGTATAAAAAGCATTTGTTTAGACATAAAAACGTTTATGGAAGCTTACTGAAGCCTGATAGACAATTTAAAGTTTAGTGAAACATAAGTTGTGCTTAAGTCTACCCCCCAAACTATGTTAAAGATTGAAGACAACAACAAAAATTTTCACTTAACAACTTAAATGGCTGCACAATAACCGACGAAGAGACATAAAACATTATTCCAAAAGCCGAAAAATGTACAACAACAAAAGTTGTAAAGTCATGCCATGAGCAGCTAGGAAGCCATAATATAATGAGATACTATTCTGTCAAAGAAAAGCGTTGAATATTTTGGCAACTATAAGTAGGGGGCACGTTTTTAGCTTGACCTCCATATTTATTTGGTCGGTTTTTGAAAAGATGGTTTATAGGATTCAACTGTCACACTGCAAAATATGGCTTAGTCACTATAATCTTTAACAAGAAAAAGTCGCCTGAGTACTTAAATGGGGATTTAACGATTAGACTCTTTACCTCAAAGCATAAAAACTACTACGTGCACCGATCAATTGAACACGTAGAACTAAACCAAATTGGTCTTTACTACATTAAAGTAGTATTAAATACAGGACTAAGAATTGGAAAAGAGCTCAAATAAGCAGAGTTGTCAAAAGTTCATTGAGTTTTTCGCGGTTCTTTATGCCTCTAAAAATGGCTTTTCCACTAGTGTATAACCTAAATGATGTACCGTTATATGTTAACTCGTAAATTATGCTTGCAATGCTATTTTTGACGTGGGCTTTTTTGAGGATGCGCGCTACAGCTTCCTCTTTCTTTTCATACTTGAATATAACTATGACGTCTTTTTCTGCGCCACAGGTTCCTTCAACTCTTGCCACAAAGTCATTAATTGTTAGCGCCAGAACTGTTCCAACTCCTTTAGAACCTCAACGAACCGGTCAATCTCTTCAAGGGTATTATAAAGGTAAAAGCTTGCACGCGCTGAGGATTGAAGGTTGAAAATCTGATGGAGAGGCTGTGCGCAATGGAAACCACTACGGAGCATAATTCCAAAGTTGTCGCAGAAAAGCGCTACATCATGGGATGATAGGCCATCTAAGCTGAAGGGTATTATACCGCATTTGACTTTAACGTCTTTTGGTCCGTAAATTGTGAGTTTTTTAAGTTCATGCAACCGCTTAAAAGCGTAAGCAGTAAGAGCAAGTTCATGTTCTAAAACTTCAGTCATACCTATGTTTTGGAGGTATCTGACGGCTTCGCCTAGAGCTATTCCTCCAGCGACGTTGGGCGTCCCTGCCTCAAACTTCCACGGCGGAGCATTCCAAGAAATGGCACAGTGCCCGTTTTTTTGGCTAAAAGAGACGTCCTTTATCATTTCGCCTCCGCCCTGAAAAGGCTCCATACGTTCAAGCAAATGTCTTTTGGCGTAGAGAACACCTATTCCTGTTGGCCCTAGCATTTTGTGCCCTGAAAACACCAGAAAATCAACGTCTAATTTTTGCACATCCGTAGGCATATGAGGAACGGATTGAGCACCATCCACCAAAATCAAAGCGCCATTGTCGTGAGCAAGTTTTGCTACGTAATTGACATCGTTGATGACTCCACTAACGTTTGAAACGTGGCTAAGGGAAACAAGTTTAGTTCCACTATTGATTTTCTTCTCTAAATCTGCGTAGTCTAATGTGCCGTCACTGTTGACTTGAACATATTTAATTTTGAACCTGGAGATTTTGGAAACAATCTCCCAGGGCACAATGTTGCTATGGTGCTCCATTAATGAAAGAAGCATTTCATCGTCTTGTTTTAGGTTGTGAAGACCCCAAGAGTAAGCAACTAAGTTGATGGCTTCGGTTGCGCCCCTCACAAAAATTATCTCGGAAGAATCTTGGGCGTTGATGAAGTGAGCAATTTTTTCTCTTGCATCTTCATACATTTCCGTGGCTTCTTGTGATAGCGTATGCACTGCACGGTGAATGTTACCATTGTGGCTCTCATAGAAGGTTTGTTCAGCGGCGATTACTTGTCTAGGTTTCTGAGTGGTCGCAGCGTTGTCGAAGTAGATGAGCTTGTGTCCATTTATTTCCCGTTTCAAGATAGGAAAGTCTTCACGAATCTTGTGTACATCAAGAATTATTTTTCTTCCCCCGTATTCAAACGCTTGGACAGACGTCTTGCCAACTCTTCCTCTTCCAATGCCTGTTTCTCTTCAAACGTGTGGTCTTTTGGCAACCATGTTGGGGCTGTGCCTTTCTTTTCATAGAACAGACGTATAGCACGTTTCAAAGCTCCTACCGCAAGAACACCGCAGTGAAATTTTATAGTGGGTAAACCACCGACTTCTGCAGTTACTTTTGTCCACGTTATGTCTTCCCAAGCGCTCTTTAAAGTTAAGCCTTTAATCATTTCAGTAACGATACTGGAAGTAGCAATGTTCGCGGCGCAACCATAGCTTTCAAAGGTTGCCTTTTCTATAATTTCTTGGTCACTAATTTTGAGGAAAAAAGTCACCATGTCACCACACGCAGGATTTCCAGCTACAGCCATAACTGTGGCGTCTTCCATTTTCCCAAGGTTTTTTGGATTTCGAAAGAGGTCAAGAACTTTAGGGTTATAGGGTAGAGGTGTTCTAGACATAACTAATCCACTCCTGTTGAGCCCACTATTTTTCTTATACGCTCTACAGCCGTAGGAAGCACAGTTAAGACGTGTGTAATATCTTCTTCTGTATGGTAAGGTGTAACCTTCATAAGTATGCTGCCATGGGCTTCACTGTATCTGCGACCTATGGCGATGAGCACGTGACTCGGTTGGAGTAGTCTTCGACTACAGGCACTGCCACTGGAAACGTATACACCAGATAGACTTAGCTCAATGGTTAATGCCTCACCTTCACACCGCAGAAAACTTATGTTGGCGTTGTCTGGTGCTCTTTTGTCGCCTTTTGGACCATTAAATTTGACGTCGCCTACCTTAGCGAAGATACCGTCAACAAGTTTGTCACGCATAGTACGCATATGATTAACGTTAGCTTCAAAATTATCAAACATGAGTTCGGATGCCTTTGTAAAACCAACAATTAGAGGCGTATTTTCTATTCCTGGCCAAAGTTTTTGTGTGCCAATTTGACCCTCCAAGATTTTTTCTACGTTTACGCCTTCTCTAGTGTATAGGGCACCAACGCCACGAGGACCTGAGATTTTGTAGCTACTTATAGTTGCCATGTCAACTCTGAGGTTGTGCACATTAAATGGGACTCGACCATAGGCGTCAGAAGCGTCAGTGTGAAAAAGAGTGGAAGGGTTCTTGTCTTTGATTATTTCGACGATTTCTTTTATAGGCTGAATGACGCCAATTTCGTTGTTGACTAGAGCTACACTTACGAGGACTGTTTCTTTGTCTATTGATTCTTTAAGTTTTTCTAGATCGAGTATGCCTTCAGAGTTTACTGGAACCTTAGTTGTTGTGTAGCCGTATTTTTTCATTAAATCAGTGGTAACGTTCATGATACTGAGAGGTTCAATTTCGCTTATGACAATTTTTTTTCCTTTGTCTCTTGCAGCCAAAGCTGCACCTACCAACGCAAGATTGTTTGCTTCAGTTTCACCCGGCACAAATGTGACTTCTTCAAGAACTTGTGCCCCAATGAAAGCGCTGATTTTTTGGCTTGACTCCATTATTGCGGTAAAAGCTTCCCAGCCTGGTTTATGTGTGAGGGTAGGATTACCGTAGGCTTTTTTGTTATAGTAGGGTAACATAGCGTTAAGCACATGGATAGGTACGACGCTGGAGTTTTCGTTATCCAAGTAAACTTCGTGTTTTATACCTTCATGTAGTTTGAGTAGTTCCCTGACGTTTTCGACCATCTAACCACACGTCCTGTTAAATGAAATAATAACAGGCTTATATGTTAATATGGAAAAATAGTTAAAAAACCTAGCAGCTAAAAGAGCAAAAAAACGGCATTAATACTATAAATCTGCGCGCCTCATATTTCCTCTGAAAAAGTGACAGCTGGGAGCATTCAGTGAAAATAACAGAACTTGCTATTCCCCAACAAGTTAAAGATTTGATTATTCAAAGTGGGGTTACAGAGCTGTATCCTCCACAAGAAGAGGCGGTACGGGCAGGGGCATTACAGGGAAAAAATCTAGTTTTGGCAAGTCCCACCGCGTCCGGAAAAACTTTGGTGGCAGAGCTTTGCTGTCTTAAACATGTGCTGGAAAAAGGGGGAAAAGCCGTTTATCTTGCGCCTTTGAAGGCGTTGGCAAACGAGAAATTTGACGACTTCAAAAAGTATGCTGCTCTCAAAAAAGCCGATGGTAACAACATTAGAATAGGCATAAGCACAGGAGACTATGATAGCAACGACCCATGGCTCGAGAATTATGATATAGTCATAACAACGAATGAAAAGGCAGATTCGCTTCTGCGACACCGTGCCAGGTGGATGGACAGCGTGTCTTTGGTTGTTGCCGACGAAGTGCATCTACTTAATGATGCGGAACGTGGCCCAACACTTGAAGTTGTGTTGGCAAGACTTATGCAGATTAACCCCTCAATTCAAGTTTTAGCGTTAAGCGCAACTATGGGCAACGTAGATGAAGTTGCTAGATGGCTCGAAGCACAATTTGTTACAACTGAGTGGCGACCGGTTACACTCAAAGAAGGGGTACTGTTGCATGATGAAATTCAGTTTAAAGATGGGGAAGTAAAAAAAATTGTACGCAAAACAAGTAACGATTCTGTGAATTTAGTGTTAAACACTGTTAAAACAGGTGGTCAAGCGCTGGTTTTTGCGTCTACACGAAGAAATGCAGTAGCGTTAGCTAAAAAAATTGCTGATCACACGGCCAAAGAACTCTCCAAAGTTGCTAAGAAAACACTGGAGAAGGAAGCTGAAAAAGTTAGAAATACGGATGAGCGAACAAAAATTAGTGATGACCTAGCTGAGCTTGTTCAGTGTGGCGTGGCATTTCACCATGCGGGTTTAGGTGGGGCACACCGGAGAATAATCGAAGATTTATTTAGGACAGGAAGGATTAAGGTGTTAACTGCGACGCCGACGTTAGCCTTCGGCATGAATCTTCCTGCACGAGTTGTCATAATACAAGATTACCGGCGCTATGAAGTAGGTTACGGCTACTACCCCATTAGCGTTTTGGAATACAAGCAGATGGCGGGAAGAGCGGGCAGACCAAAATACGACAAAGCAGGCGAAGCAATTCTTATAGCAAAAACAGCTGACGAAGCTGATTATCTTATAGATAATTTTATTTTGGCTCGTCCAGAGCGGATATGGTCAAGGCTGGCTGTGGAGAAAATCATTCGGGGGCATGTTTTAGCCACGGTTGCTTCTGGGTTCGCCAACACTGAGGGGGGTATATACGAATTTTTTGGTAAAACTTTCTATGCTCATCAGTACGATGTCAAGGGCATAAAGTCGGTGATATCAAAAATTTTAAAGTATCTCTATGAAGAGCAAATGTTCTACTTAGACGGAAATAACCTGTTTGCAACTCCTTTTGGGAAACGTGTAAGCGAACTTTATCTTGACCCTGTTTCAGGCGTTGTTATCCGTGATGCGCTAAAGTGCAAACCTGATTGTTTGACTGAGTTCAGCATGCTACATTTAATAGCGCATACTCCTGATATGGGACCAGTTATGAGACCTTACGGAGAAGAAATTGATCAAATGTCAGTTCTTCTAGAAGAACATCGAAAAGAGTTTTTTGTGTTGCCACCCGCTGAATGGGAAGATCGGTTGGGTTTTGAAGAATTTCTTGGTGAAGTTAAAACTGCTTTAATTTTAAAGGCATGGATTGAAGAGAGCAGCGAGGAGGAATTGCTTGAAAAATATGGTGTACAACCGGGTGATCTCTACAGGATAATTGAAAACGGGAAATGGTTGCTGCATGCGACGCATGAGTTGGCAACGCTTTTACGTGAAAAAGAGTGTTTACATCTAACTGCTGAATTGGTAGAGAGGGTGTCTAAAGGTATAAAACGTGAATTGTTACCTATCGTAAAGCTGGAAAGTATAGGCCGAGTGCGGGGGCGTAAATTGTATAATTCTGGATACAAAACTATAGATGATCTGAAACAGGCGAAAACAGAGGATTTAATTGCATTACTAGGTCCTGTATTAGCTAGAAAAGTGAAAGAACAGATTGGGGGATTTGTAAAGAAAGAAACCTGGGAACAGTTAAACAAAGGTGAAGAGTGGAAGCAGAAGTCACTTGGAGATTACTAGGCTTTCGAGAAGGCTTCTGCTTGTTTGACAGCTGTACCTAAGTAATTCTTAGGGTTTAAGGCGTCGTCTATTTCTATTTCGGTTAGTTTGCTGCTTACAAACCTGTCGGAAAGCAGAATTTCCCTGAAAGGTCGCTTTTCCACTTCACTTTTTAAAGTTAGTTTTCTTAGGAGCTCGTGTGCTTCTTGTCTGTTTACACCTTTTCGGGTAAGCGCCATCATGACAGATTCAGACATTGTCCTCCCTTGTGTCAGCTTGATGTTCTGAAACATACGTTGCTCGTCAACTCGTAAATTAACTAGAACATTCGTGAACAAGTAAAGGATATAATCTGTGAGGATACATGCTTCTGGAAGCACAAACCTTTCTGTTGAAGATTGAGTCAAATCACGTTCATGCCAAGTCACCATGTCTTCAAACGCTGGAATTGTGAGACCTCGAACAATGCGAGCTAAACCGCATATGCGTTCGCAAATCTCAGGGTTGCGTTTGTGTGGCATTGTAGAGCTACCAACTTGTTTTTCAGCTTCAAAAGACTCAAAGAGCTCGGCGATTTCAGGTCTTTGGAGCTCACGGATCTCAGTGGCGAAGTTCTCTAGAGAGGTAGCGACCATAGCCAGAATACAGATAAGTTCAGTGTAGCGGTCACGTTGCACAATCTGTGTTGAAATCTCAGCAGCGCGTATGTCCAGTCGTTTCATGACTAATTCCTGAATTTTAGGGGCGTAATCACCTAAGCCTGCTTGGGTTCCAACCGCGCCGCTCATTTTGCCTGCGACTACCCGTGGACGACACTCGTTGAGTCTTTGAATGTGACGACTTATTTCGTACCCCCACACAGAAAACTTGAAACCCAAGGTTATGGGGAGGGCGTGTTGACCGTGAGTTCTACCCATCAGCACCGTTTCTTTATACTCGTATGCTTTATGTTGCAGAATACCTTTTAGATTGTTTAGACGCTTAAGTATTAGCTCTATGGCATCTTTAAGTTGCAGAGCATTTGCCGTATCTACTATATCGTAGCTGGTTGCACCCAAGTGAACGTATGCGCCGCTTGAACCACACTGCTCTGAGAGAGCTCTGACAAGGGCTGCAAGATCATGTTTTATTTCGCGCTCGATGGCCTTTATGCGCTCCACTTTAACGTATTTCGTAGAAGCCATGGCAGCAATCTTTTCGGCATCTTTATGAGGGATGTTACCCACTTCAGCGTGAGCCCAAGCTAACGCAGCTTCAACATCCAGCAATTTCTGGACACGTTGCTCTTCCTCAAAAACTTTCAGCATTTCAGGGGTACCATAACGACCTGTATCTATTGGTAAGATAGGCAAGTGTTTCTCCTCGCTAAATGATATGCTGCTTAAACATTAATGTTTTACCAAAGCATTTAAACTAAACAAAGTAACGGATGTACAGTTATCTATGAGGTTAATCGTTGCTGTTTTGGATAAAAACGGAGCGAATGTCACGCCAAAAGTAATCGAAACACTGAAAAGTTGCATAAAAGCGTCAAATTTTGGTGTTACCAGTGCTTCTGAGGCAGTAGCTACAAAGACAATAGAATTGCTTCCCCAAGAAGTATCTTCGCCTATTGCAGTGGGTTTTGCCACAACAAAACACAACAAAAAACCTGTGGTGATGAAAACGGAGGACAAAACTGCCATTTTTAGCGGGTCAATCTATAAGTCTGAATCAAATTCAGTTTTGGAGGCTATTACCAAGAATCCAAGAGAGAAAACGATTGATGCGGTGAAGTCATGCATGCATATTGCTGAAGGTGACTTTTCTTTAATTGTAACTGAAGCAAACAAGCTATTGGTAGCTAGAGACCCATTGGGTGTGGAACCACTTTATTATGGCGAAAACAATCAGATTGTGGCTGTAGCATCAAATCGGAAAATATTATGGCGTTTGGGTATTGATTCACCCAAGTCTTTTCCTCCCGGAAACATAGCAATAGTTAAACGTGGGGGATTTACTTTTCAACCTGTAAAAGTCTTGAATTACTCTGCCCCAACCCACATCACTCTGGGCGATGCAGTTGATAAACTGAAGAAGCTTTTGGAACAGTCTGTCAAGTTACGTTTAAAAGGAGTGCAGAAGGTGGCAGTAGCATTTTCTGGGGGTTTAGACAGCAGCATTGTTGCGTTTTTGGCTAAGAAATTTGGAGCAGACGTTCAACTTGTTCATGTAAGCTTGGATAATCAACCTGAAACAGCATATGCATTGAAAGCGGCAGAAGAACTGGGGTTACCATTGGAGGTTCAGTTGTTTAAAGAGACTGATATTGAAAGAGTTATCCATGAAGTGGTTTGGTTGATTGAAGATGCCGACCCACTGAAAGTTAGTATTGGGGTGCCATTTTACTGGATTGCAGAAAAGGTAGCTGAAGCAGGTTTTAGTGTGCTTTTGGCTGGTCAAGGGGCAGATGAGCTTTTCGGTGGCTATAAACGTTATGTTAACGAATATATGATGGGGGGAGAAGAAAACGTTAGAAAAACAATTTACCGTGATGTTGTCAGCATCCACGAGAGCAACATTGAGCGAGATAAGAAAATCTGTGGTTTCCACGACGTGGAATTACGTTTGCCTTTTGCCTCGTATAAACTTGCAGATTTCGCGTTAAGTCTGCCTGTGGAGTTGAAGTTTGATAAAAAGGCAGATTCTTTTCGGAAAATTGTACTGCGTGAAACAGCTCAGCGTATAGGGCTTTCAGAAGCTATAGTTTGGAAACATAAGAAGGCAATACAATATGGCACTGGTGTCAGCAGCGCACTTAAGAGGATTGCGAAAAGAAAGAAAATAAGTTTGGCAGAGTATATTGAAAGAGTCTTCCGAGAGAGGATGTAAGCAATAAAGAAAAAGATAGGTTAGCGGGCGTCGCTTGTAGCTGTTGGTTAGTTAGGAGGAAACGACCACAGATTAGTAGATGTTTATTCAATTACTTGGATAGCGCCTTGTGGACATTGTGATTCGCAGGCTCTGCACACTAGGCATTCATCGACCTTGACTGGTGTGGATTTGCCGTTTTTCATTTCGTAAACGCCTACGGGACATGTGTTGACGCAGGTTTCACAGCCATTGCATTTGTCATCAACTACAATTTTTACCATGTTTATATACCTCTGTTGACTTCTATCACAAGCCTAAAAGGAAAATAAAAGTGTTTAGGTTAATTATTTGATTTCTCAATGGAGTCTCAGCAGAAGCCCGTTGATTGTAGCTTCGGTTTTGGTTTTTCTGCGCTCTAGGTCCTCAAGTTGTCTTCGGTAGTCTTCCAATGAGAGTTCGCCTATGTCTTGTCGGGTTTGAAGGGCTTTGATTAGTTTTTCAACCTCTGCAAGTTCGAGTTCTGCAACTTCGAGTTGGTGATTTATTTCGGCGTAGTTACCGGTTACATTTCGCATGTATGCTCGGATGTTAGTTATTGTTTGGTTTAGGTTGTTGAGGCGTAGCTCTAGTTTTTTGCGTTTGGCTTTGTATTTTTGTCTGGGGATTCTTCCGCGCTGCGCTTTGTCGTCTAGAGTGGCAATTTCAGCTTTTACACGGATTTTTTCTTCATAGGCATCGGTGAATGCTTTGATTTGTTCGCGGCTAATTGAAGCTTCGGGTTTAGGTGTTGAAGATGTAGGTTTAGAAACAGGAGTAGACACAGTTTTGGGTGCTGTTGTTACGGTAGACGCGGTTTTAACGGAAACTTTTCGGGGGCGTTTGTAGATTGCGATTAGTATGCTGCCTACTATTGCAACGGTCCACATCCAGATACTAGGACGGAAGGAAACCCAGAGTGGGTTGTAGGTGAAGGTTATTTGTGTAACGTCTTCCGAAGGGAGCAAGCTGTCCACGTAGCTGATTCCTTCTCTGCTGATTGTTAAACTTTCTTGGAAAACGTTGCGAGAGAGATCTGTGGAAGAGTTAACATTTGTGAGTTTGGGGCTTACTATTTGTGCGCCTTCTGGAGGCATAACAGTTACGGTGGCTTTTTCAACGTAATAGTCAAGGTAAGGAAACGAGTCCAGATTTAAAATGAATTGTCCTGCTTGCTGTGTAACGCGTGGGAGTTTGTATTCAAGTGTTATCACTGCAGATTCGCCTGTGTTAACTGGCAAGATAAGGCTAACGTTTGCGGCACGTGCAACGTTGCTGTCTTGGATTTCCACTGTCAGGGTTCTACCAAGTTGGTCTTTGCCCACAACGTTCTTTGCGTCAAAAGAGATGTTAAGTTTGAAGGAGCTTACACTGCTACTTGCAGTGTTAACTATCTTGTAAGTATCGATGCACGATACCTCTCCTGAGGGCATGATGCTGAGTTGCCTGTTTAAGTTGGGTATAGCAACTTTTTGGATATAGCCATAGACACTGGAAAAAGTGGCGGTTGCAGACATTGTAGTGTAGGCGGGTAGGTTGCTTGTGGTGTAACTAGTTGTGTTTGTTGTACCATCAGGTTTTTCGATTTTTACGTTAACTGAGCCAAATGGGAGGTCAAGTGTTGTTGTTACTTGTGGTGCAGTTGCGGTTAAAGTGGGGTAGGCTGGAAAATCTAGACTAAAGCCATTTACAGTTGGGGTTAGCAGGTTGTTTGTTAAAGTGAAAATTGTGGTTATTGTTTGGGTTGCTTCTTGTGGAATAGTTAAGCTTGCACCGTAGAAAGTGGTTACGCCTTGTCCTTGCATGCCTAAAACTAGGGGGATTGTTTGATTGTTGCTGTCGTGTGCTGTAGCTTTGAGGACTTGTGAGGCATATTTTGTTGAGAAGCCCAATTGAAGGGTGCTGGGTATTTGACCAGAAAGTTGGAGGGTGTCTGTTATAACTAGGTGACCTGAATAGAGGACTTCTACTTTGTGGTCTACGTGATTTATTGTGTAGTATGTTGTTTGGGCTTTAGTTAGGTGGATGTTAGAGATTAAAGTTAAAGATACAGCTGACAGAAGAAGTATTAGGGCAAAGACCACTGTAATTCGCTTCATTTTGAGTCCTCTGAAGTTAGGGTTTCTTTATGTGTTAATGTGAGCTTGTTTATTTACTTTTAGAATGTTTGAAACAGTCACAGGGTAAGTATGATTTCGGGTTAATTTAAAAATCGGCAGGAGGTCAACTTCTACAATTACGTAACATTTATTTTAGTCGTGTAAGGCGCAAAGTTTTTTCTGCTGTTGATATGCCTTCAAGAAGGTCGTCAATTGTAGATAAGAAGGTGCCGATTTTACCGTCAAATTTTATAGTGGTTATTACGTTACATCTGTCAATGAATGTTTCCACTTTTAATCCAGGCGGAGCTGTGGCGTTATCGGGTGTAACTGCTTGGGCTATGGCGCTGGCTGTTTTAGCGTTGTCGTATTTAAGAATTATTGTCGCTTCCAATTTTTTCGCCTTTTAACTGTTTACCGACCAACTCGTTTACGCAGTGTACAAAAATTTCAACTTTGTCTAGTGGTGCTTGAGCGCCTGCGGCTATGTTGTGTCCTCCGCCTTTGCCTTCAACTTTTTCTGAGGCGACTTGCATAATTTCACCCAAGTTTATACCCTTACTGACGCCTATATTGGTGGTTCGGGCTGAAAACTTAGCTACACCTTCGCCTGTAACATGGGCGTACGCTATAAGGGGTTTATCGACTTTTGGCAGGTTCGAAACGAGAATAGAAGAGATTGTACCTATGATTTTTTCGTTCACGAAGTTTTCCCCGTTTACAACGTAGATGTTTTCCAGTTCTCTGAGGCGTTCAGGTTTCTCCATGACCCATATTAGGTATTTGTTAATGTCTTTTCGGTAGTCTTCGAGAACTTTGTTGGCTTCTTCAAGAGCTGCACCACGCTCCCCCATGCAGATAGCTATGCCAAGACTGGGTCGGTTTAGTCGTCCCGTGGAGTTTAAAACAACTGCAAATTCGCGACCGTCTCGAAGTGAAGTCCCTGGTTCTTCGTTGTTTAGGATGTAGTTGTAGCCTATCAGGTTAGTTACTTCGTAGTGTAGTCCCTTTGAGAGGAGGTATTCAGCTAAAGCGGAGCACAGACGTTTTTTTTCTTCTTCTGTGAGATCGCGTAGAGCACGCCATCTGTCACCGTTTTTTAATGGTATATCTAAGCTTGAAAGGAAGGCAAGGCTTTTGTCTTCTTCACCGCTCAGACCAGGTAAAAACGGGGTGGTTGTTGAAGCCAAAGTTCTGTGAATTGGTCGGGTTTCTCTGCCAAAGAAGGTCAAGTCTTTTTCTACTGTGACAAGTTTTGAGTTCACTGCATCTTCAACAATTAAATCGTTAAAACCACCCAGTTTGCGTTGGTCGTATCTGTCTTGCATATCGCCTAACGCCCCAACTAATGCTATCGGAGATAGATCCACGTTTTTTGGATCGATAGCGCGGGCGGTGAAATAAGTCACTCCTGAACCGCTGATGTCAGTTGCTCCGTCGACGCCGTAGATATGCGGGTTGACTTGGATGAGGTTTTGGTTATGGGTTTTTCCTGTGACTTGGTGGTGGTCGAGTATAACTATTTTCACGTTGGGGATTTTTTCGTTGAGCAAATCTAAATAGCCGCTGCCAAAGTCTGTAAGTATAACCAGTTCAGGTTTGTCTGTGATGATTTCGGTGACTATTTTTTCGTCAACCCATTGGGTTATTCTTATACGGAATCTTGCCTCAAGTCTGAAAAGTGCCTTTCCTATTATTCCTGCTGCTGAGATTCCGTCGGCGTCCAAATGGGAGAAAACATGAATAAAACCGTCTTTTTCAGCTGTTTCCCGAATAATTTGTGCAGCGTTGGTCGCTGATTTTAGAAAAGCTTTGATTTGGTTTTTTTCCAATGTCATAACGCCCACGCTGCTTGAATTAAAAATTATGATGACGCCTGAAATATGTGTTGAGTACGCCTTAAAAGAGGATGAGATTATGGAAGTTAGGTTATGGAAGCAATTTTCGGTTCGTATTTCCAGTTACTCTGCAGAACACCCTTTCTTTTGTAGTATCTGGAGAGTTTGTGTATCTTCGCTTCGAGGTTTTGCATGTTACGCTTGTTATGTTGATCTTTCTTGTATTTTTCTAAGTGAACAGCCATACCTTGCGCTTTCTTCACCAAATTTGCTAGGTCTTCAGGCATTGTTGGCGCTAGCCCTGCGGCTTTGAGGGTAGAGCTTATACTTTTTCCAGTGATGGGTTTTACTAGTGGAATAGCGTATTGGTCTCTGAGTATTGTCCCGATTGCGCTCATTGAGTGCCCTTCTTTAGCGAGTTTAATTATGAAAGCTTCAACTTCTTCAGGTTCATACTTGCACCATGTTGGAGGGCGCCTGCTAACTGGGCGGATTGAATGAGATTTTCCTTTTTCTTTTTTTGGCATCGATACACCTTAGTTATGCATTTATCCCCACGGTACACAAATATTTAAAAATAGCGTCTACAAGTGAGGGAAAACTGTCTGCCAGCTTTAACTTGGCGCTTTTAAAGTAAAATGGCATTTACAAATAAAAACGAGAGCTAAAACAGTAAATTAAAAAAGAAAAGGGGGAAGGGGTTTTACTTGCGTTTCCGCAGGAAAACAGCTGCAACCGCAACCACAACTATAACCACTACAACAGCGGCGGCAACAACGTACACGTCAACGCCAGGCGCAGCAGACTCAGGCTCAGGAACCACACTAGGCGAAACAGACGGAGACGGAGCAACAGAAGGAACCACAGTAGGAGCAACTGTTGGAGCAACAGTAGGCGAAGCAACTGGGGCAGCTGGACATACTAAGAAGTAGGTTGTTGAGTATGAGCCACCGTAGGATTTGGAGCCTTCAAAGGTTGCAGTGACTTGGTATGTACCTTCCACTGGTGGGGTCCACGCTATAGCGAAGTTGCCTGCTGCGTCGCTTGTAACTGTGCCAATGTCTTGGAAGTTGCCGTTGGGGTCAATAGCAGTTACGTGCACTGGCACACCTTTGATGTTGGCCGGGCAGACTTTCTGCATAAACATATATTCCATCCATGCGCTCATGTTGTCGTCACATATGGCTGGCGTGTCTTTCAGTGCGGGAGTTTGGTCAGTGACTGTGCCTGTGATCATCACAGCGGTACCTTTAGGCACTGCGGTTTGGGGTGCTGAAACAGTGGTTTTGCTGGGACCTTTACCGAAAGCGTAGACTTGACCATCGTAACTGTTGAGCGCAATCAGGACTCCGTCAGCGATGACTGGGTGGCGGTACATGCCGTTGACTTTCCAGAGTAGTTTTCCAGTGTTTATGTCAATTGCCCATAGTTGAGCACCTCGCCACAGGATACCGTCTGAAGAGTGCTCGTCAGCGGTTGTGTAGACTACGCCATCCGCGATGGTAAAGCCTGCGTATTCTGGGTATGTGCCGTAGGCGTTTTCAAAGCCTGCGCTTCCTTTGTCGTAAGTCCAGAGTATGTTACCGTTATTCATATCGTAACAACGTACAATGCCATCAAAGCCAGAAGTTACAAGTTTTCCGTATGCAATTTCGTAGTTTCTGGTGAATAACGCCCATGCGTTATTTAGTGGTTGAGTCTTCCAGATGAGTTGACCTGTACGCATATCGAAGCAGTAGTAAACTTCTTGACCTTCGTCATAGCGGATGTATTTGCCGTGGCGTATGTGGTTGCTGATACGGTCGTGGATATCGTTTATCATTGTGCGGTTTGCAGCCCACAGGTGACTGAGGGTGCGTGGGTATCTTCCGTCGAAGCCGCGTTTCATTGACCCGATGTCGTAGCCAGCATCCATGTAGACGTTGGGCAGTTTGCTTGAGTCTCTTTGAGTAGCTAACAACAAACCCTCTTCGAAGTTAACTTCTCGAACACTAAGCAGACCATTAGGCATAGTGGATATTGGTGATAGGGAAACGTTCCATTCAATGCCCACAAATGGCGAGTTAGTGACAGATTCCCAATACGCTACTTCTTCGTTGGTTGCTGGGTTGGGTGCCTCGTTGTGTCTGCGTGAAGCGTTTATGGTGCCGCTGGGGCTCCAGACGTCAATTCCTGCGTAGCGCACACCAAGGACGGCGCGACTCATATTGAACAGGGTCATGTATCGGTTGTTTGCTGAGCCGGCGATGTTGTAGATTAAGATTTCACCGTTGGAGCCAAATGTTATGTAGCCTGATGTTAGACCTGTCATGTCAACGCTGAATTGCAATCTTGGATTCTGCTGCATATCTGGGAGCATTTCATAGAAGTCCCAATAAGTTCGACCTCCGGCACTTCTAGAAACAACAAGGTAAGGTAGTACACCATGTTCGTTGGGCGAGTCATAGTTCAGAGTCGTCGCAAACTGAATATTGGTGTTATTCATGTACATTAACGGGTAATCTTTTCCTGTGTAGAGATCCATGAAGCGTGTACCATAGGTTTGCGCAGTCCCTGTTAAGCCATGCTCCGTGAAGAAAACGGTGCCTTGCAGAATCATAGCCTCAAAGAACTGCTCATAGGATATACCATGGTAGTAAACTGTGTCGCCGAATCGGCCACCGACCATTCCACCAGGCACTATGGGCTTAACCCAAAGTACGTGGGCACTGTCAGGAGCTGAAGTGTATGGTGCAAACGCGGGTGTACCTGCAAAGGACCTGCCGACTTTGTCGTAGCCGCGCATTAGCCAGTTGTCTGCAACTTGCCACCAATTCTTGTTTTCAGCGTTAATGGGGCGGGTCCAGTAGCCGGTGGGCAACGGTGGAGACCTGTCATAGGGCTGAATTGGATCCGCTTGAACAGTTAAGGAAATCTTTGCACTCTGAGAAGCTAGATAGGTATATATGCCTGGGGGCAAGCCGAAGCCTCCGCCGTCAACTGTACTCACGTATGGCCCTTGCTGTGGGAAGAACATCTGGAAGTAGTAGGTTCCAGTTTGGGTTGGAGTATATAGGAACCAGCCTGAGCTGGTTGAGTCCATGAACAAGTTCTGTTTGGTTTCTGTTGTGCCGTCTGGTCGGGTAATTGTCACGGAAGTGCCATTAGGTAGCCCTGACCTCACAGTTGCTCCGGCTAAAGGTTGATCAACACGGAATGTGACTATTACCGGCTGACCAACTCCAACAGGGTTTGGCATAGCGCTGATGTAGGCGAAAGTTTGGATTTGACCACGGTCAACGTACTGAGCCGCAGTGAACTGTAAAAAGCCTGCAAAAAGAGGCGTCAGAATCAAAAGAAGCCCAATTAGAGTTAACACTTGTTTTAAATGAGGTTTCATGTTTGTTTTCTCTCCGATTTTTCGGTAATCAACCAACAGCGCATCACGCCATATAAGTTTTTGCCTAATCCAACTTAAAGTAGAAATAGCTGAGGAGAAACCAATGAAAGGACACATCTAAAAATAAAAGTCAATGCCAATCCCTACTTTAATTTTTAAAAGGAAATAAAAGTGGTAGCAAACAACGATTTGTCCCTATGGATCCATTCTTCTCTCTCTAAATTTTCCGCAATAGCCTTGTGGTGGATTTTGTATATAACATTTTGCATTTTAAAGTGAATCTCCCTGGCGGGGTACGCTTATCGATGTGAAATGTACCAGCTGGCAAATTTGATTATAGCTTGGGCGCGATGTGAAAAAAGGTTCTTTTCTTCTATGTTCATCTCAGCAAAAGTTTTGTTACTACCGCAAGGTTGGAATATGGGGTCAAATCCAAAACTTGAAGGTGAGTTCGCCCGTTCCTCGCCGATTACTTCACCTAACGATTCACCTTCAAAACATAGAGGTTCACTTTTCACGTTATCGCAGTAAGCTATTGAAGACCGAAACTTTGCAGTTCTACTTTTCAGTTGTTCCATTAACTTCAGCAGACCCTTGTTTCCCACTGTCTTGTAAACGTAAGCTGTGTAGGGACCTGGGAAACCATTTAAGGCGTCAACAAAAAGTCCTGCATCTTCCACTATGATGGGTAACTTACATCTTTTGAAAGCATCCTTCGCGCTTACTCGAGCTATCTCAGTTAAAGAGTCGCTTTGAATTTCAACACTCTTAACCCTTAGCATACCCACCGAAACACCCTGTTTTGCCAATATGTTACGAACTTCATTGAATTTGTGGATGTTGTTGGTTGCAAAAAAAATAACCCGCCCCTTTAACTTAAAACGGTTCTTACGAATTTTTTCTTTCGGTAACATACCTGCCTCTCCTCTCAATTTCCCGTATTTTTTCTAAAAGCTCTTCTGCAGCAACTGCCCCTACAACCTCACGATAACCTTGTAGAACCGACTGAAAGCATTCTTCTGCCACCTTAAAATGTGTGCTTTCTAATGCACGCTTCAACAAGTGCAAATCGACACCACGTGCCTCAAGCTCAGAGGATTTTTCACCTAAGCCAAAATCAAGGAAGAAAACGTTGCTGTAACTGGTTAGTATCATGTTTGAAGTAGTTAAATCTCCATGAATCAAATCATGCAAATGAAGCTTACCAATTAACGACCCAATTTTAAAGCACACTTTATGTCGTTCCGACTGTGAAAAACCATCCAGAGCCCGCTTTACTTGGTAACCTTCAATAAACTCCATTATTATAGTGGAGGTCTGCACATCCACCATAAAAACGGCGGGTGTTGGAACACCTGCTACTTTGGCTTCATGCATTAACTGAGGTTCATGAACAGTACGGTATGTCCTGATTGCTAAATCTAGTTTGTCAGGACGATATTTTTTAGATAAACGCCTCTTAATTACCACACGTTTACCATGCCAGTTACCAAGAAAAAGGCTGGCTTCGGCACCTTTCTTAAACAAAACCTCAGAGTTCACTTCATCCATGGCACATCCACCTTATCCACCCGCCAACGTAATCGCACAAAACTTCTCTCTACAGGAGTAACTAATCCATGTGTAAAAGCTAAGATACCTGTCCAAGCTATCATTGCTCCATTGTCTGTGGCAAATTTAAGGGGAACAGAATTGAAAGTGGCGTTGTGTTCATCCGCAACGGATTTAAGCATAGCTTGAAGCCGCTTGTTAGCGGCGACGCCGCCTGTTAAGAGAAGCTCCTTTTTTTCAGTATGAGCCAGCGCACGCTCAGTGATTTCAGTGACCATAGAAAACGCCGTTTCCTGCAAACTGTAACATAGATCCTCCAATGTACACTCACCCTTTTGAAAAAGTGTAACAGCAGCCGTGAGTAGCCCACTTAAAGACAAATCCATGCCTTTAACGACGTAAGGCAACAAAACTAGCTCTTTTCCACGTTGAGCTAACTGTTCCACCGCAGCACCAAGCGGCACACCCTTTTTATGCTTAAGCCCAACTTCTCGCCCAAAAACATCTAGACAGTTCCCCAGTGCAATGTCCAAAGTTTCCCCGAAAACACGATACCGCCCAAACGAAAAAGCCGTAACCAAGGTGTTCCCGCCTGAAACATAGAGCGTCAATGGATCTTTGGCACCAGTTTGAAGTTTACCAATTTCGATGTGACCCACTGAGTGATTTACACCTACAAGCGGAACACCAAGATAAGAAGCCAAAGCGCGGGCAACAGTTGCGCCTGTGCGAAGACAAGGCCCTAAACCAGGACCTTGAGAAAAAGCAATCAACGACAAGTCTTTAGGTTTAATACCCGATTGGGTGAACGCTTCCTTTAAAACGATTTCAGCCACACAAGCATGGTGTCGTGCCGCTTCCCGTGGGTGAATTCCACCTTCAGCAGGAACATAACAATCAGAAATGTTTGCGAGAATTTGCCCACTGAACGTGGAAATACCGACACCGAAATCGTCGGCTGTTGACTCTATACCTAGGCAGTAACGTTCTTTGGGCTCTTGAGTTGACATTTGGAGGTCTTACCTACACCTCTAATTAATCACATTAAAGAGTACATATTTTTATCTCGCGCATGTCGCATATATAATGCAAAAAGTGGAATTGATACAACATGCCTAAACGTAATGACCTGGAGCAGAGGGCACTTCATTTTGTGGTCAATACAGGCAGTAAAGGTGTACTCCAATCAGAATTGTGGCGAGAACTAGGCGCCAGTAGTAGAGAAGGCTCTCGAGTAGCAATCAAATTGGAGGAAAAAGGCTTGATTCGCAGAGAAAAAGAACTGGAAGGCGGACGATGGACATATAGACTCTACCCAAAAAGGATGCCTGCCAGCATAGAAACAATAGTCGACTGCCCCTGCTTGATGTGTCAAGACAACCCTAAATGTGACCCTACCACTGCAATCTCGCCTAAAAGCTGCGAAAAACTCACCAGTTGGATTATGTCATTAGACAAGGAACCAAATAGACCAGACTCTTAAATGAACAGGTGACAACTTGGGTGCCAAAATCCAAAGCTTGGATCAAAGAGAGAAAAAACGAATACTACTACAAAAAAGCTAAAGCTGAAAATTACCGTTCTAGGGCAACCTACAAATTATCTCAAACCATAAACAAGTATCACTTCATAAAATATGGCGACGTCGTCGTGGATCTAGGCGCTGCGCCTGGGGGTTGGATTCAGGCAGCCAGAAAAGTTGCTGGAAAAAAAGGCTTCGTTTTAGGCGTGGATCTCAAACCGATAGAACCCTTTGTACAACCTTACATAAGAACAATCGTTGCAGACATAACTGAGACGGAAACAATAAATCAAATTCAAAGTTTTCTACCTCGAAAAGCCGATGTTGTACTTTCAGATATGTCGCCAAATATATCTGGCGTCTGGGAAGTTGACCACGCTAAACAAATAGATTTAGCTACAAAAGCTTTGGAAACAGCACAGAAAATTCTGCGCCCGGACGGAACATTCTTCGTGAAGGTTTTTGAAGGCGACTTAATGAACGATTTCGTTAAAAAACTTAAGCAACAGTTCGAAGAAGTAAAATTAATCAAACCAAAAGCAAGCCGAGCCCAAAGCTCGGAAATGTACATTTTAGCATTAGGTTTTAAGGCACCTGAAAACGAAATTAATTTCCAAAAAACCGCCACTCATACTAATTAGTAAACTGTGCAGAAAACTAAAACAGCGACCTCTGTAGGTACCACAAGCTTTTTATCTGTTTTCTGAGCTATCACTAAGGAAAGCTCTATAACTTGGGGGAAAGAACGTGAGGGATCGCCACCTCAATGCAGTATTCGTTCGCCGTTTTGTTCAGTCTATCCTCTGAGAGACACAAAAAAGACTCATCTAATTCCCCACAACAATTTTCTGTAGAGCAAAAAAATATGCTATAAACTAGAGAAGGTGCCAAAAACGATCAAAATGAACGGAGCAAATGCCCTGATAAAATCCCTTGAAAACCAAAAAGTAGAAGTGATATTCGGCATACTTGGCGGAGCAGTACTTCCAATATATGACGTTTTATGCGGTAACAAAAACATCCGCCATATACTCAGCCGGCATGAGCAATGCGCAGCGCACGCAGCTGAAGGCTATGCACGTGCCAGCGGCAGACCAGGAGTATGCATGGCAACGTCAGGACCAGGCGCAACGAACCTAGTTACCGGAATCGCAAATGCCTACATGGACTCCTCGCCACTTATCGCCTTGACAGGACAAGTACCATCCAAAGGCGTAAACACATCCTACATGATTGGCAGAGATGCCTTCCAAGAAGCAGACATAATTGGCATCACGACACCCATTACCAAACAAAACTATCAAGTAAGAAACGCGGCAGATATACCAAAAATTGTCAACACTGCATTTTACATAGCAACAACAGGTAGACCTGGACCTGTGCTGATTGATCTGCCTAAAAATGTACAAACAGAAAATGCTGAGATGGATTTCACAAACCGAATTGATGCAAGGGGCTACAATTTAGTAACAGATCCGGATTTGGCTCAGATTAGTAGAGCCGTAGAGCTACTAACTAAAGCTGAGCAACCTATAATCTTAGCGGGAGGTGGAGTAATAACAGCTAACGCCTCTGACGAGTTGATGCAAATATCAGATTTGTTGATGGCGCCCGTCGCAACTACTTTTATGGGTAAAGGAGCATTCCCCGAAGGGCACCCTCTATCTGTGGGCAGTATAGGTATGCATGGAAACCCTGCTGCCAACAGGTTAATTTCTGAAACTGATGTGCTGTTGGCTGTGGGAACCAGATTCTCTGATCGAGCAACCGCTAATTTGGACACATTCTGTCCAAACGCTAAAAAGATTCACATCGACATTGACGCCGCTGAAATTGGAAAAAATGTTGACGTGGATGTACCCATAGTAGGCGACGCAAAAAAGTCTCTACGTATTCTGTATGAAACATTATCTCGAGCTCTGCCAAAGAGAAAAGAGACGGCATGGGTTAAAAGAGTGAAGGAAGTAAAAGAAAAACTGAGCCCTCTGATAAAAGACTTACCAAAAGATTTGGTTCCAAAAACGCTACTCTTTGAACTAAGAAAGCTACTGCCTCAAGATGCAATAGTTACAACCGAAGTAGGACAAAATCAGATGTGGTCTGCACTTTACTTCCAAGCTCTCAAACCGCGAACTTTCATCAGTTCAGGCGGCTTAGGCACAATGGGTTTTGGTTTTCCCGCTGCCTTAGGCGCCAAAGTTGCCTTCCCAAGCAGAACAGTCGTAGACATCGCAGGAGACGGCAGCTTCATAATGACCGAGCAAGAACTGGCGTGCTCAGTCATGGAAAACATACCTGTAACAGTAATTGTACTAAATAATTCAGTTCTGGGCATGGTAGCCCAATGGCAAAGAACACTCTACAACAAACGTTACATGGCAGTACATCTAGGTAAAACGCCTGACTTCGTTAAACTTGCCGAGGCATACGGCGCCCAAGGCTTCAGAGTAGGCTCCATATCAGAATTTCAAAAAGCAATAAAAGAAGCGCTTAAAAGCAAAGTCACAACAGTAATCGATGTACCCATAGGCTCTGAAGAAGACGTGGTGCCGTTTGTACCTCCAGGCTGCGGTTTACCACAGCAAAGAGGGGATTATTAATGGAGTCGGGAAAAACCAGAGTAGTTTCAGCTATAGTTGAAAACAAACCGGGCGTTCTCCACAGCGTCTCTAACCTGTTCCGTAGACGCAACTTTAACATCGAAAGCATAACGGTTGGACCCACAGAAGAGCGGGATCTTGCACGTATAACTATAACTGTCTCAGCAGACGAGAAAACCCTAGACCAAGTTGTTAAACAGCTAGATAAACTGGTGGATGTGGTAGGTGTAGCGGAGTTAGACCCCGACAGTATTGTCACGCGTGAATTGGCACTTGTAAAAATTAATGCACCAACTGCAAAAGAAAGGTCAGACATAATCAGTTGTGTTCACGTTTTCAGAGGACGAGTAGTTGACGTCTCTCCTGTAAGCTTGATGGTGGAGATCACGGGCACTTCAGACAAAATTGATGCGTTTCTGAACCTTATGAAAACCTTTGGTATAATAGAACTCGCTAGAACAGGCATAACCGCTCTTTCACGGGGAGGGCAAGCGGGAAACGTAGATGAATAGCCATAAGAAGGGTGCTTTTATCCTTTATTAACTCAGTCTTGTGAACCTTCAAGAGAACAAACAGTTCATAATTTGCAGTTGCAACGTTAGAAACAACTGCTAACTTATAGAAACCCTTAACTTCGCGACTTAAGAAGTGGAAACCAGAAAAAAGATGTACATATTTCAATTAATCTAGAGGAATAAAGAATGAATATTACAGAAAAAATCTTAGCTAAAGCTTCAGGGAGATCCACAGTCCAAGCTGGCGAAATTGTGGATGCAAACGTGAACGTAGTAATGGTTCACGACCTAACAGGTCCTTTAGCTATAGAAGCCTTCAAAAAAATAGGCATAAACAAGGTTTGGGACAGCAAAAAAGTAGTGATAATTCTGGATCATCAAATTCCAGCTGAATCCGTAAAAATGGCTGAACTGCACAAGATGCTCCGAAAATTTGCAAAAGAACAAAACATACGCTTATACGACGTAGGGGAAGGCGGCATATGTCACCAAGTTATGCCCGAGAAAGGTTACGTTGAACCGGGCATGGTGATTGTTGGCGCAGATTCCCACACATGCACCTACGGCGCGTTTGGCGCTTTTGCTACAGGCATAGGTTCAACTGAGGCGGCGGCTGTATTTGCTACAGGAAAAATTTGGCTCAAGGTACCTGAGACTATAAAATTCAACGTGGAGGGGCAATTCCAAAGATATGTTACGCCAAAGGATCTGATTCTATACATAATTGGCAAAGTTGGTGTTGATGGGGCAACTTATAAGAGCACAGAGTTCACAGGGTCCACCGTTCGAAATATGAGCATAGCAGGGAGAATGACGCTTTGCAATATGGCTGTTGAGATGGGAGCCAAGAATGGCATAGTGGAACCTGACGAAACAACTATCAAGTTTCTGAGTAGCCGAATAGCCAAAACTTCTGATTATAGATGGCTTAAGAGCGATGTGAACTCAAAATACGAGAAGACAATAGAAATAAACGTGGACGATTTAGAGCCCCAGGTTGCTTGCCCGAGTTCAGTGGACAATGTGAAATCGATTTCTAAAGTGGGAAATGTAGAAATCAACCAAGCCTTTATAGGTTCATGCACCAACGGCCGCATAGAAGATCTACGTATCGCTGCTCAAATTCTGAAAGGCAAAAAAGTCAAGCAGGGCGTCAGAACATTGGTAATCCCTGCATCCCAAGAAGTATACGCGCAAGCAATAAAAGAAGGGTTAATTGAAGTTTTCACGGATGCAGGAGCTCTCGTTTGCGGCGCAACTTGCGGTCCATGCCTAGGTGGACACATTGGGCTATTAGCTTCAGGCGAAGTCTGTGTTAGTACATCCAACAGAAACTTCATCGGGAGAATGGGTAGCCCAGAAGCAAATGTTTACTTGGCGTCGCCGGCAACTGTAGCAGCCTCAGCGTTAAAGGGAAGTTTAACAGATCCAAGAGAAGTGGAGGCTTAACCAATGAAGGTTGAAGGAGAAGTCATTAAATTCGGAAAGAACATTGATACAGACGTTATTTTGCCAGGGAAATGGCTGTCGCTTATCGACCCGAAAGATTTAGCTAAGCACGCCATGGAAGGTTTAGACCCTGACTTCCCGCAAAAAGCCAAAAAAGGCATAATAGTTGTAGGCGATAGAAATTTTGGATGCGGCTCCAGCAGAGAACAGGCACCGTTGGCGTTAAAATACGCGGGTGTCCAATGTATTGTAGCAGAGTCGTTTGCGCGTATCTTTTTCCGCAACAGTATAAACATCGGGTTACCCGTCATCGAATGCAGAGGCATAACAGCCATAGTAAAAGACTGGGATGAATTAACAGTTGATCTAGAAACGGGAAAGATAACCAATAGAACAACAAATCAGAGTCTCCAAGGAACAAAACTTCCTCCATTCATTATGGAGATACTGACAGATGGAGGATTAATTGAAAACTTGCGAAAGAGGATGAACAAAAAATGAACGAATATAAAATATCTTTAATCCCAGGTGACGGTATCGGCCCTGAATTAACCGAAGCTACCCTAAAAATATTAGATGCAACTCAACATAAATTCGGCTTAAAATTCAACATACTCTACGCCGAGGCAGGGGACACGTGTCTAGAGAAAAGAGGGATTGCCCTACCAGAGGACAGTGTACAAAAGATCAGAGAATCTCACGCTTGCCTAAAAGGTCCCGTTGGAGAAAGCGCGGCTGACGTGATAGTTAAACTTAGGTTGATGTTTGACCTCTATGCTAACTTGCGCCCCATAAAAACTTATCCTGCTACAACTGCAGCAAGACCTGACATTGATATGATTTTTGTTCGTGAAAACACTGAAGATGTCTACAAGGGTCTTGAGCATTCATTAGGTGACACAACCATATGCATAAGAGTTATTAGCCGCAGAGCCTGTGAACGCATAGCCAAGAAAGCTTTTGAAATTGCACGGCTACGCAATGGTAAAAAGAAAGTTACTGCTATACACAAAGCAAATGTTATGCGCATAACCGATGGCTTATTTGCTAGTGTATGTCGCGAAGTTTCCAAACAATACCCAGACATAGTTTTCAATGAATTATACGTAGATGCAGCCTCTATGCGACTCATAAAAGAACCCCAAGATTTTGATGTACTTTGTACCTGTAACATGTTTGGGGACATACTTAGTGATGAAGCAGCACAACTCGTAGGAGGTTTAGGTATGGCACCTGGCGCAAACATAGGAGACAACTTTGCGCTATTTGAACCAATTCACGGTTCAGCGCCAAACAGAGCAGGAAAACAAACTGCAAATCCTCTGTCCATGATTCTTGCGGCTAAGATGATGCTGAATTGGCTTGGCGAAAGATATAGTGACGAAAAATGTACAAAAGCAGCAGCAGCTGTAGAAAACGCAGTGGTTCAAACGTTACTTAGTCGCAACACGGTTCCCGACTTGGGTGGAAACAAAACAACGTTAGGCATGGCTGAAGCCATCGCCACAGTTCTGGCGGAAAATACTGGTTGATGAAAAGGATGAAAACTAAAAACGCCAACTCGGGCTACATCCGTATTTTTGACACAACCCTTCGAGATGGCGAGCAAACACCCGGCGTTTCTCTTACTATTGAAGATAAAATTGAGATAGCGCGCCAGTTGAGTCGTTTAGGTGTTGACGCAATCGAAGCGGGTTTTCCAAGTTCTTCAGAAGGAGAAAAAAAGGTCATCAAAGAAATCGTCAAAGCGGGTTTGGAGCCAGAGATTTGTGGTCTTTCTCGCGCTAACCGCAAAGACATAGACGCAGCTATAGAATGTGACGTGGATACTGTTCACGTCTTTATACCCACATCACCTGTGCAGATGAAGTATGCAGTCGACATGACACCGGATGAAGTTATCTCCGCGGCGATGGATTCAATAGAATATATTAAAAAACATGGGATGACATGCGAATTCTCACCTATGGATGCAACAAGGTCTGAAGTGCCTTTCTTGAAAAAAGTTTGCAAAGCCGCAGAAGATGCAGGCATGGATCGCTTAAACGTGCCTGACACCGTGGGTATCATGATTCCTAAAACCATGGGTACACTTGTAGAAGAGCTCAAAAACGTCGTCAAAGTACCTATCAGCGTTCACTGCCATGACGATTTTGGCATGGCAGTTGCCAACTCGTTAGCAGCTGTTGAGGCAGGGGCAACTCAGGTGCACTGCACTATTAACGGTTTAGGTGAAAGAGCGGGAAATGCCTCGCTGGAAGAGACCGTGATGGCTTTACACGTAATTTACAAGATGAAAACAAAAGTAAACACACGGCTACTCTACAGTACCTCTCGTATGGTGTCAACATTAACAGGAATTCCGGTTCAAGCCAACAAAGCTATTGTAGGTGAAAACGCCTTCGCCCATGAGTCAGGTATTCACACAAGGGGAGTCACAGTTAAACCTCTCACGTTTGAACCTATAGATCCAGAGCTAGTTGGACGCACACGAAAGTTGGTGGCGGGGAAACTAGCCGGAACGCGAGGCATTAAAGCTGAACTTGAAGAAATCGGAATATACCCAACCGAAGAACAGTTGAAAGAAATTGTAAAACGAATAAAAGACTTAGGTGACAAAGGCAAAATGGTCACCGACGCTGATTTAATTGCGCTGGCGTCAGCAGTTATGGGTGAAGTGATTAAGGAAGAAAAAATTGTGGAACTTTGTGATTTAGCCGTTATGACAGGCGTCAAAGTTATTCCAACAGCCTCTGTTCGCTTAATTTTAGATGGAAAAGAGTACATAGCAGCAGAAACAGGAGTTGGACCTGTAGATGCTGTACTTAAAGCGATAACTAAGCTGACTCACAGTTTAGAGAAGGTCAGACTAAATGAATATCGTTTAGAAGCCATAACAGGCGGTTCGAACGCTGTTGCTGAAGTTGTGATTAAAGTAGAAGATGAAAAAGGGCACATTGTGTCAGCCCGTGCAGCCAGAGAGGACATTGTCATGGCCAGCGTAGAGGCTATGATAAATGGCATAAACAAGTGCCTACTTAAAAACCGAAAGCAGGTAAATAAAAATTGAAAATGGTAGCTTTCCAAGGAGAACGTGGGGCATACAGCGAAAGCGCAGTCTACAAATTCTTCGGTGCACAGACTACAGTGAAACCTTGCAAGGATTTTAGAAGCGTTTTTGAAAGCGTGGTCAAAAATGAGGTTCCTTACGGGGTAGTGCCTGTGGAGAATTCATTGGAAGGTAGCGTTAATCAGAACTATGACCTTTTTCTGGAGTATGATTTAAAAGTTTGTGGAGAAGTAATCGTGAAAATTGAGCACTGCCTCATAGCTAATCCCAGTACTAAATTGGAAGAAGTAAAAGCGGTTTATTCGCATCCACAAGCACTGGCGCAGTGTAGGAATTTTCTGGAAAAATTTGGGCGTGAAATGATTCCTACATATGACACCGCCGGCAGTGTAAAGATGCTTAAAGAGAAGGGGTTAAAAACCGCTGCTGCAGTTGCCAGTGAGCGAGCAGCAGAAATTTACGATATGAAAATTCTTGCCCGGGACATCGCCGATAACAAAGAGAACTACACAAGGTTCTTTGTTTTAGCTAAAGAGGACTCGCCACTGACCGGTAAAGACAAGACGTCCATAATTTTTGCTGCTGTTCACGAACCAGGTTCGCTATATCATGCGTTGGGCGAATTTGCTAAAAGAAACATTAACTTAACAAAGATTGAATCTAGACCCACTAAGCGTACACCTTGGGAATACAATTTTTATCTAGATTTTGAGGGACATCGAAGCGAAGCACATTGCAGTGAAGCATTGCAAGCCCTTGGGAGATACGCAGCGTTTATTAAAATTTTAGGTTCTTACCCGAAGGCTGCGTAGCTCTGTCATTAGCTCAGGCAGACTCCAGCATTTTATACATAACATCGTATGACTGCGAATAGTCACAACTTATCTTCATTAGTTTCTCTTTAAGAGCCTCAATTTTTTTTATAAGAGCCGCTTGATCTTTTTGCTGTATCAGTTGAAGCCACTCTTGTGCCTTTTTGATGTAACATTTTTCAATATTTTTGACGGAAGGTAAAATGGTCTGTAGGGTAGCGAACAGTTCAGGGGTTTCTAACGCTGCCGCTTCAGCTAAAGTGAATAGCATACGGTAGGTTGTACCTGCAACCTTTTTTGTCTCAGAGTAATTTACTTGTTCAAGGAGAGTATCACATGCAACTACGCCTAGAAAATGTGGAAACCCAAGCACTATAGACATTAGTTCATCATGGTGTTGAGGGGTCATAATAAAAACATGAGCCCCTTCCTTTTCAAGCCAATCTTTGAAGGCTTCGGCTAACTTTTGCTCCTTTGTGTTGGTGGGGGTCAAAATGAAAGCTTTGCGTTTTAAGGTACTGCTTCCTGGACCAAAAGCTGGGTGAGTACCTAAAATTAGGGCGTTTTTAAGATGTTTATGCATTATTTTGACTGGTGAAGCTTTGATGGAGCATATGTCCATGACGACTTGACCTTTCCGAACAGCGGGGCTGATTTTTTTTACAATTTCCTCAAAAGAGTTTATAGAGACGCATATGAGAACACGGTCGGCCTCTTTTACAGCATCAACAAAGTCGGCTGTTTCAACGTTTAGTTCTTTTTTAAGTTTTGCCAGTTTCTCGACGTTTCTATCGGCGAGTATAACAGTCTCACCTTTTTCTTTGTAGAATTTAGCGAACCAAATGCCCATTTTTCCTGCGCCGAGAATGGCAATGTTCAAGTTGCTGCCTCACAGATTTTATCTAGTCCAACCTCTATTTGGTCGTTGGGTGCAGTTAAAGATATACGGAAGTGCTCACGGTAATCGCCGAAAGATGTGCCTGGCGCTACGGCTACGCCTTTATCGAGCAAGTCTAAAGTGAACCTTTCAGAGTCTAAATCGTCAAGTTTTGGGAACACATAGAATGGAGCGTCGGGTTTGGTGAACTTGAAACCTGCGGCGGACAACTTTGTGGTTGCCATATCTGCGCGTTCTTTATATTTGGCTTTTATTGCAGAAGCAATTTTCTGGTGTAACTCTAGACCTTTCAGCGCTGCATCTTGGATGAAAACAGGGACGTTATTGAAAGTGATTTGGTTCAGTTTAGTTATGTTGTCAATAAACATCTTGTTGCCTATCAAATAGCCAATGCGCCAACCTGTCATGGTGAAGGTTTTAGAGAAGCCGTTTGATACTATGTGTTTATGCTCGCTGTCGTAGTCAAGTATGCTCTTCGTTTTGTTGAAGCTTATTGCAGCGTAAACCTCATCTGATAGAATGGTAATTTTTTTTCTGTCAGCTAATTCAACAATGTATTCAAGAGTTTCGGTATCCATGGCTTTGCTTGTAGGATTATTTGGGTTATTTAGTATGATCATTTTTGTGTTTTCATCAACTAATTTTTCAAGTTGGTCTATGTTTATTTCCCAGTCGTCTTCCATTTCAGTACGCAACAACTTGGTTTTGGCACCAACACTTTTAGCAATTAAATCATAAGCAGTCCAGTAAGGCGTAGGGATGATAACGTTTCCCCCATTTTTAAGTGTCAAGAACATTGTTGCGAACACTGCAAACTTTGAACCAGGCGTAATGACAACATTCTCCGCTTTTACACCGTGAACCTCAGCAATTTTTTCTCTAAGTTTCTTCTCCCCATATGAGGATGAATACTTTGTTTTTCCTGCCTTCATGGAAGCGTATGCGGCTTCCACAATTTCAGGCGGTGTATCCATATCTGGGTCGCCAAGATTTAGTCGAATTATTTTTTTGCCTTCGCTTTCAAGTTTGAGTGCTTTCTCGTTTATTTCATACAACATATTTTCTAACTCTCCGTAAAGAGTTACCATGTTTATGGTTGTTCTTCTAATTGAACAACACTGCACATATTAACTATTTCGCGGTACACTGCCTCAACTTGGTCTGGGTCTAGAGATAACTTTTTGGCGTTTTCTCTGACATGCATATAAACTTCGTTTTCGCGGTCAGCATCTTTTATGGGTTTTTGTTGAGCCTTCTTTGCCGCACCGATAGCTTTGCAGATTTGAACACGTTTGCTCAGCGCTAGCAAAATTTGCTCATCTATTTCATCCACTTGACGCCGCAGGTGGTTGAGATCAGTCATCATTTTTGCTCCTTCAAAATTCTCGGCACTAAACCACTACGCAACATGTGATCGGCTAATGTAACAGCGACAGCAGCTTCTACAACTGGTACAGCTTTGGGAACTACACAAGGGTCATGTCTACCGCTTACTCTCAGCGTAGTTTCTTCTATTTTAGCTAAATTTACGGTTTTCTGCTCTTTAGAAATCGAGGGCGTTGGTTTTACTGCAACCCTCACCAGAATGGGCATACCTGAAGATATTCCGCCCAAGATGCCGCCCGCCAGATTAGTGCTCAAGACCACTTTGCCTTCTTTGATGCAAAAAGCGTCATTGTTTTCAGAGCCTTTCAACTCTGCCGAAGCGAAACCGGCGCCAAACTCTACGGCTTTCACAGCAGGAACTGAAAAAAGGGCTTTCGCCAAATCTGCATCTAATGCGTCAAACAAAGGTTCGCCGACTCCTGCTGGCACGTTTAAAGCGACGCATTCGATGATTCCACCCAAGCTTTCACCCTCTTTTTTGGCTTCAACAATGGCATCAATCATTCTTTCTCCGCAAGATAAATCTGGACATCTCACTGCAGATTCAAATTTACGTTTTTGGATCTCAGTAAAACTGAGGTTGTTGTCCCCCATTTTCACTTTGCCAATAGCAGTTGTATATGCTAAAACATCAACTCCGCAGGTACGAAGAAGTTTTTTGGCAAGTGCGCCTGCCATAACAAGAGCCACAGTGACTCTACCTGAAAAGCGACCTCCGCCGCGGTAATCATTGAAACCTCCGTATTTGATGCGGGCAGTATAGTCTGCGTGTGCGGGTCTTGGCGAGTCTTTGATGGCATCGTAGTCGCTGGATTTTGTTTCCTTATTCTTCACCGTCATACATATGGGTGCGCCTGTAGTAAAACCGTTGAAAAGGCCAGCTGAAATTTCCACTATGTCTTTTTCGAGTCTAGCCGAAACAATATCAGGCCTTTGTAGTGGAATTCTTTGGTCTAGTTCGGCTTGCACATCAGATTCGGAAAACGGCAGCCCCGAGGGGCACCCATCAACGATTACGCCGACAAGTTTGCCGTGGCTCTCTCCAAAGGAGGTAACCACAAATTCTTTACCTATCGAATTCCCAGCCAACAATATCAGCTCCTAACTTGTGTAAGTCACCAAAAAAATGTGGGTAAGACTTTCTAACGCACTCCGCATTCTGAATTACAGTTTCGCCTTCAGCTCTTAAAGCTGCTACTGCACACGACATTGCGATACGGTGGTCATTGAAAGGGTCAATAGACACGCCGTAGAGCGAGCTTGGACCTTTTATAGTTAAGCTATTCTGATCAATATCTATATGTGCTCCCATATTCTTCAACTCCACGTAAATCGACTCCAAACGGTCAGATTCTTTGAACCTTAAACGCTTGGCGTTGTAGATTTTAGAAGCACCTTTTGCAAAGCAGCCAAGCACTGAACAGACGGGTATTAAATCAGGTATATCGCGGGCATCGATATCAATAGCTTTAAGTAAGTTGCCATTGCCTGTTATTTTTACTTGGTCGCTGCAAATTTTGCTCTCTACACCCATCTGCCTGAGAATTTCGAGGATTAATTTGTCACCTTGAACTGCTTCCAAATTAAGATTTTTTAATGTAACGTCTGATTTAGTTATAGCCGCAGCGGCTAAAATAAAAGCCGCAGAAGAGAAGTCTCCAGGGACTTGGCTGTCATTGGGATAATATTTCTGGTTCGCAGGTATTTTGAAATGCATGAAGTCTGGAGAAATTTCAACTTTTATGCCATGTTGGGCTAGTACCGCTTGGGTCATTTGTACGTAAGTTTTGGATTCCAGAGGCGTGGTAAGATCCAACGTTGTGTCTTTTTTTGCAAGGGGACAAGCAAACATCAACCCCGACACAAATTGACTACTTACATCGCCTGGCATGTCCGTTGCGCCGCCTTGTATTCCACCGCCTTCTACACGTACTGCAGGGTTGCCATCTACGCTTTGCAGGCGGGCTTTTACGCCGAGTTTTTCTAGACTTTGTAGCAAGGGTGCTATTGGACGTTTAGCCAGAGATTCGCGCATCACAAAGATTGTTGGTCGCGCTGCAAGAGCAGCTATCGGAACAGCGAAACGCAGAGTAGCCCCTGATTCACCGCAGTCAACTGGTTGTTTTGAACCTTGAATTGAATCTACTCCCTCAACTGTCCAACAGTCGTATTCAAAAGTAATTTTTGCGCCCATAGCTCTAACTACACGTAACGTAGCTTCTGTGTCTTGGGACAACAGAGGATTTACAACTTTAGAGGTTCCAGACGAAAGCGCGGCGGCTATAAGCAGCCGCTGAGTGTAAGCTTTAGAGGGCGGTGCACAGATTTCTCCTTTTAACTCCAATGTTCTTCGTATAATCACATCTGTCATTGTTCAAGTTCAACCCTGGGTTTCTTTTCGTTTAAGCGTGCCTGTAAAATATCGCCTCTGTATTTCTGCAAAGCATCTTTCACTTGGTCAACCCTAGTTTTAGGAACCACAGCGGTTATAGCTGGACCTTTTCCGCATAAACCAGCGGCCACTGAACCTGCGTTTAGAGCATCCAACGCGGGAGAAGGATCAAACCCTAGCGCTGCAGAGTATATGATGCCGTTGAGTGATAAGGCTGTCCAGAAGTTGCCCTTGAAGGCTTCTCTGTAAGCAAGTTGGACTAGAGAAGTAACAGTTTTGAGACGCTCCACGTTGGAATCTATAGTGTAGGATTTTTTGTGAGGAACATGAAACAAAACCAGTAGATCCCCCGTGAAGGGGAAGCGCTTAACCAGTTTGCGATTTAGGTTATCTGTAACTACTACGCCACCGAAGTAAGAGGCACATGCATCATCAAAGGCGCCTGTCACGGTGACTTTAGCGTCGAAAGCAGCATCAACTGCAAGGTTGATCGCGGTCATGTCGTCGAGCTTTTTGTTTAACGCCGCCGCAGTTGCTAGCACGGTAGCGTTTGCGGCGGCACTGCTGCTTTTTAAGCCTCGGGCTATGGGGATGACTGATGTGGTTTTAACTATAGCGCCGAATTGGTTTTCCACTTTGAAGTGTCGAAAGACCCGTGCTGCTGCTTTTTCTATAAGAAGAGTGTTTTCGTTTGGGTCTGAGACGATTTCTCCCTTAATAACCATGGGTTCTGTTGTTAATTTGACTTGGGCTTTCGTCCACAGATCTACACCGAAAGCTGCGCCTTTACCTAGAGCTAGGGCGTTAACGATGGTGGCTGCACCGTGAACTACAACTGAAGCCTGTCCATTCAAGTTTGTGCACCTACCAGCTTGTTTAATGCCGCTTTTCTCATAACTTCTATAGGTGCGGGTTTGCCTGTCCAGATTTCGAAGGAGGCCGCGCCTTGATGTATTAGCATTTCGACGCCGCTAATAACTTGTGCGCCTGCTTTTTTTGCGTCTTTTACTAACCTGGTTTCTAAAGGGTTGTAAACAACATCCATCACAGTTAAGCTGGATTTTAATAAGTTGGGTTCGACAAGACTGTGCGCGTCGTCTGGGTGCATACCCACAGAGGTGGCGTTTATAAGAACATCCGCATCTTTGAGGTTTTTTAGAAGAGCACTTGGTTCAAGCAACCCACCTGTTACGCGACCACTGAATTGGCGGTTGAGACTTTCAGTTAAATAGGGTATTTTTTGAGGCGATCTGTTGAGAATCACTAATTTGGTTACTTCTGCTGCAAGGGCGTAGGCTATCGCTTTTGCGGTTCCTCCTCCTCCGAGTAAAAGTATTTTTTTGTCGCTGAGTTTTACGCCGTTCCCCTTGAGGGCATTTAAGGCACCTATGCCGTCGGTGCTGAAACCTAAAAGTTTGCCGCCATTGTTACTGATTGTGTTGACGGATTCGAGAAAACCCGCTGTCGGTTCTACTTCGTCGAGGAAAGGGATAACAGCGCTTTTGTGAGGCATAGTAACGTTTAAGCCTGCGATGCCTAAACTTCTCATACCACGAAGAGCATTTTCTAATTCGTCCGACTTAACCTGGAAAGCTAAATATATGCAGTCCATTTTTAATGCGGCAAAAGCAGCGTTATGCAAAGTTGGACTGAGACTATGCGCTACTGGGTCGCCGATGACACCATAGACTTTAGTTTTTCCTGACGGCTTCATTATTATGTGAACCCCAAGAGTTTGTAGATTGTTTTCATCTCTGAAATAGTCATTTGTCCCGGCGCAGTCTTGTTTCCGCGCCCCAGTGAAGCAAAAGTGAAAAAGCCGCCAAAGAGAGGTGAAAGGATCCGGCTTGGTTTTCCCAATTCACCCATCGCAAAGCATACAAGTTTTACCTTGACAGAAGCAGCAGCAACAAAATTGAGCACCTTCAGGTTATCTTCGTTGTTAGTTGCAGTTGTCACTATTTTACATACATCTGCCCCGTATGCAAGTTCTTTTTTTAATACAGTTTCCAACTTTTTAGTTGTCGGTGTGTTGACGTTGTCGTGGAAAGAAACTATGCATTTCGCGCCTATTGCCTTAACGGCTTTGGTTACGGTAGGTGCTTTTAGTTTTAAAAGGTCAAAATCAACGTATTCAAAACCGCTTCGCGCAGCATTCTGCAAGATGTTTTGATGTTCCGTTTCCGTTCGGACAGCTTTGTCTGTAGCAATAAGAGGCAAAGTTGTTTTTGCCCTCAAAGCTGAGAGGTCAACGTGTGAATCGAGCATATCCAATCTGACTTCTATGAAGGCTGCGTTTGATGATTCTGCCTTAGCTGCAAGCTTCATTGCCTCAACTAAGGTTTTGGGTAGAATCGACACGCAGATGTTTGGAGTCATTGTTCAATCACAGTTTCATCCGGCACAGATACACCGAAGTGTCGCCCACCGCCCTTCGCTTCTACGTAAACCAACAATTCGTCATCCATTTTGAGTTCAGTTACGGGTTTGGAGCCGTTTGGTGTAACTAGACGGATAGTTTCAGCATTTTGGAGAATTGTTTTGATTTTTTTACCGTCCACCTCTGCCTCTATGAGGATAAGAGGACGAAATTCGATTTTTATTCTACCTACATTTGCTTTTCTAATTTTTCCTTCACGGTTAACGATTATCACTTCTTCTCCTGCTTTAAGTTCAGAAAGGTACCGCGTGTTTTGCAGTGAACCAAGAGTGTACATTGAAATGGAGCCTGCGTTAACCCGAAATGGACGCGAAGCGACATAGGGATTCTCGTGTACTTCAGCTTCCACCAGAAATAACCCTGCTGATTGTGACCCCACAAGTATACCCTCGCCTCGAGTCATTATGTCACAGGTGTCTACACAGACGCGAGCGCCCGTTCCAATTGCTTTTGTAGTAACAATTTTTGCAGTTGTTAAATCCAATTTTAGAGATTGCTGCTTGACTATGACTGCAGTTTTTGTGAGTTCAGTAAGGCTAGAGGTTTTGAGAACTACGCCGTCTGTTCCCAACTCTAGCGTCCCTAAAACTAAGCGGGCGTCTTCAGCGTTGGAAACTTCAGCGAGAATTTTGCTTTTACCCCTGCTTTGGGCGATTATGTTTTCTAGTGGAATAACTCGCCAGTCAACACAGCTAATAACTATGTAGTCTACAGCTTTTTCTGCAGCAACTTTAACAGCGGTATTTTCGTCTTCTTTACTTTTTACGATAACTTTCAGAGCAACTATTTTTCTATTCTTCTTTAACTTGGCAATTTCATCAATGTCAAGATGTGTTAGAACGGTGAGGTCGCTTTTGTTGGCTGAGATGCCATCTTTTGATTCTTCCAAAACAACATCGCATATTTCGGAAGCTTGCTTCAAAAGTTGGGTTTTTTCTGGATTTTTTGCGTCAATTTCGAGCCAGAGTTCTTTCAATGTAAGACACCTAAGATTTTTGCTGCTGACTCAACTGAGGCGCCGCCATGAACTATGGCGGAAAGTGCTTTAACCATCAACGTTGGGTTGTCATGCTGGAATATGTTGCGCCCAATGGAAATGCCGGCTCCACCAGCCTGCATTGATTCGTTTGTTATCTGTAGTATGTCAGTTGCAGTTTTGGCTTTGGCGCCTCCTGCTATGACCACTGGAACGGGACAGCTTTCAACAACTACTTTGAAGGACTCTACTGTGCCTGTGTAGTTAGTTTTAATTATGTCTGCGCCTAACTCTGCGCCTAATCTTGCCGCGTGTGCTACCACGTCTATGGCATGTTCGTTTTGAATTTTTGGCCCACGTGGGTACATCATTGCAAGAAGGGGGAGACCGTAGGTGTCGCATTCATCTGCAACCTTGCCCAGTTTTGTGAGCATCTGAGCTTCGTCTTGGGCGCCCACGTTTATGTGAACGGAAACGGCGTCTGCGCCTAGTCTTATGGCTTCGTGGACGCTGCAAACCTGCACTTTGTTATTAAAGTTGGGGCTAAGGTTAGAGGCGCCTGAAAGCATCACAATTAATGCTGCACCATCCACATCGACATGTTTGGCTATACCCTTGTGAACCAAAACAGCGTCGGCACCACCCTTGAGAAGTTTGTTGACAGTACTTTGCATGTTTTCTATGCCTTGAACTGGTCCTATAGTTACGCCGTGGTCCATGGGGACAACAACTGTACGGTTGTCTTTTTGGAAGATGCGGGATAATCGACGTTTTTTACCTTGGTCCATTGGGGTTAAATCTCCTTTTTGAATGTTTGTTGGTCATTTTAATGGCTCCTTAACGCAGTTTTGATTAATTCTAATGCTTTTTCACGTTCACTCCAATCTACAAAGAGAAGGATGCTTGAAGTGATTGTCAGGATACCGGCTATGTTTATGCCATTTAAGCGGAGAGTTTCAGAGATTTTTCCGATTATGCCGTGTGTCTCCTCTAAGCCTACACCACGAATTTTCAGAAACACAAGGTCTTTTTTGACCGCCATTGCTTTAGTTTCTTGGTTTTGGACTACAGTTTGGTGTATATCGTTGAAAAGTTGGTCTAATGGTTTTTCGGCAGAAACATAAAGTATACCTGAATTAGTGTTCATAGACATACCTAATAAGTCTGTGTGTGCTCTAGCTTTCGCAACAATTTCCTCTATAAGTTTGGGGTTCTCTGAGAGTTTTTCTCCAACGATTGTTATTTCGGCTACAGCTGCCGGGTGAGCAACTTCAACATCTAACTCTGTTGCTAATGAGCCTGTGATTACAGTGCCTTCTTTGGTTAAGTCGCCATGTGAACTGTTAATTACACGCACATCGACTGTTTTTGGCTTGTATTTTAGAGCTTTACTGTGGATAAATTTTGCACCTGAATCTGCCAACCCGACTAAGATGTTAACGTCAATTTGAGATAATCTTTTGACGTTGTTGACCATTTTCGGGTCTGCTGACATGATACCGTCGGCGTCTGTTACTAGCACCACTTCATCTGCGTTTAGAGCATCAGCTATAATGAAAGCGGTTGTGTCGCTGCCGCCGCGCCCCAACGTAGTGATTTTGCCTGTGAGAGTCTTTCCCACGAAACCAGCAATAACTGGGACTACACCCTTCTCAATGAGGGGTAGAACATGTTGACGAATTCTTTTTTCGCATTCTTCGCGCAGCGGGTTTGCGTTAGAGAAAGAAGCATCTGTTATAATTGGCCAGTCGTTATCTATGGGGTCGAAGTAACGTGAATCTACCCCGTTAGTTTTAAGAGCAGCAGAGAAGATTCGTACACTTGTCCGCTCACCCATCGAAAGTATGTCATCTAAGTCGTGTTTCGCCATTTTACCGTTAGATGTACCTTTGGCGGTGTTTAGTAATACGTCGGTTGTTTTACCCATAGCTGAAACAACAACGGCTACCTGTGTACCTTTTTTCGCTTCATTCGTAACTGCTGAGACAGCTCTACACAATCGCTCGGGGTCGGAAAGGCTAGAACCACCGTATTTAACCACGATTTTTTTGCAAGAGTTTTTGCTTTTCATTTTACAACCATCCTGCGCCCAGAACTCCTCAAAATTTTTTGCTCTGGGCTTTAGTTAAAGTAATAATAAAAGCTGTACTCGAAGCTATACATTCGTGTAAAAATAGGTTTTGTTTGGAGTCCTGTGTTCATGTGTATAGCCCCGAATCTGTTCAAAAAGACATTAGTTCCGTGGATAAAAGTGTTTCGGCGGCAAGTTTTTTGACTCTTTGCAAAAAAGTTGGTTTCGGTAAACGTTATTGCAGTCTGTTTGGGATTTCAGGGAGGCGGCGGAGGTGGAAGCGACCAGTACGTTTGTGCAGTACTTGTGCGACGTGATTTTGATACGACCAACAGAGTAAGTATGATTGCGACTATCATTGCACTAACGATTATTATCTCATTTAAAGGCAGTTGTTTAGTTTCTGGAATAGGTTCAATGTAGCCTACTGGGTAGGCTATCCATTCCCCGTTTTCGTAGTCAGGAGGCGTCCAACCTAGCGGGTTGGTGTCTCCTGTGGCCTCGACCCATATCCACCCTCCACCACGGCCATCGTTAGGTATGTCCCAGTAGTTATCGGCATTGGCGAATTCAGGCAACCAAATTAGTAATGCAACATGTCCCGGTGCGTCTACGATGGCAACGTCGAAACCTGCACCCTTATAGATAGCGGCACAGAGAAAAGCTAGATCTTCGCAGTCGCCTGTTGCCACTATGCCTGTGGTTTCGTTGAAGGCATGTGCCATTTCGTCGGCGTTCCATGCCCATTCATCTTGGGCAACTCCTTCTCGGAAAACGTTTTCTTCGTCGTAACCATATTCCGTCCACTTTTGAACGTACTTCAAGATGGCAATAGCCCTAGTGGTTTTTGTTTGGTAGTTTTCTTTGAAGGCTTCGCCGATGCTGAAGGCTAACTCTTTGTTTTCATCTATTGTTTCATACGCCATGTTGGGCAAGTAGCCATTGCGCCCTGCATAGTAGTTGCGGTTTATGTTCCAGTCGTCGAACCAGTAGCCGTTTGACTTGGTGAAGCTGGAACTAGGGAACGCAAAAACGCCAAATAAGTGCAAAAGTAAAAAGTTGAGAAGCAAAAAGATGAGGAGTAAACGCCTCATGTAAACCATCGGATTTTCCTCGGCTTAGCCTATAGGTAGAGTTAGGCTTGCGAAAACAATTAACCCCAAGAAAACTTCGTAGCAGAAAAGGAAAACACCTACAGCAGTGGGGTTTTTGTTTATGTCATCTAAATCCACATCGAAAGGAGTTGCTTTGGCGAAAACCAGATAGAATAACCATCCGAAGAGGAGACTAACAAAAAAGCTAAGGATCACAACTATCAGTCGCTGCAGATTGAAGTAAGAGCCAAGCATGACGGCTTGGGACAGAAAGAATGGGTTAACCATGGAACCATAAACTACTAGTCCGGCGTAGACCAAAAAACCGCCTACAAACAGGCTGGTTGCTAAAGCATTGCCTTTGATTGTTTCGAACTCGTTGATTTTGGTGGTTATGTGAGTTAGAGCTTTAATTCCAATGTAGCCAATAAGAAGGCAAATCAAACTTGAAACAAGGGCACGTAGAAACCAGAGACCTAAAGAGGTAAAGAATTCTTCTCCAGCCAACAGATTTCCCTCAATACTGTTACTCTGATGGATGATGTATAATTCAGTTACGGTTAAACATAAAAAATAAGCGTTGGAGGCAAGTTCTTAAAAAAGTCTGACCGAAGAAAGGCAGAATTGGAAAAACACTTTTTATAAAATTTACTGAACTTTAGCTTGTCATATTTTATGTTCTGTTAAAGGGTCGCAGTAGCGTTTGCAAACGAAAAGGTGAAAAAGGATAAACCGATCATGTTACTCTTTATTAAGGAAGTGGTGATGTCACGATGAACGATATAGATATGGCAACAGTCCAGTTAGGTGGAGAAAAACAAAATTTTATTCTCAGCAAAAAAGACTTCAAGACAGGGAGCAAGGGATATTATGCACAGGGAAAAATGGAGGCAAACGGCAAGCGCTTCCAAGTTAACATCCTTGTTGTAGAAATTGGCTCCAAACCAAAAGAGAAGTAAACGCTTCTTCTTTTTGAATTAACACAACTTATTTTTTGGTTAAAAAGTGTTGAATTTAAGGGATAAGTTCAGCTTTAATTATAGTGATGGCCTGTAGTGGTCGGTCATTGCCGTCTGTAGCAACTCTAGAGATGGCATCCACTACATCCATGCCTGAAATCACTGTGCCAAAAACAGGATGCTTGCTGTCAAGGTAGTTGTTGTTGACGACATTTATGAAAAATTGGCTACTCCCCGTGTTTGGACCAGCGTTTGCCATCGCTATAGTACCACGGTTGTTTTGGTTAAAGTTGGTAAATTCATCTGGGATACTTGGTATTGAAGGGTCTCCATAGCCTGTACCCGTTGGGTCACCGCCTTGAATCATAAAATTGGCGATGACACGATGGAATATGGTGCCGTCGTAGACTCCCTGTTGAACCAAATTTTTGAAGTTAGTAGTAGTAATTGGCATATCATTTCGCAATTGAATTGTTATGTTACCCATTGTAGTTACTAACAAAACTTTATTGTAGGTTGAAACATTTGAAGCCTGAGAAGGGCTTAGGGATGGAAAAGTGTCTGCGCTTGTTGGAGAAGAACTGGCAGACGAATTATTAATATTACTTTGGCTGAACATGGCCCAAGCCCCGATCACTATAGCAATTACTGCCAAAATAACTATCGCAGAGAGCTTGATTTTACGGCTTCGAGCTTTAACATTGGAAGGCTTGACTCTGTGTGCTTTTGGAGTCATGTCCAAAAATATCGCGATTTTTTTATTTAAATTTACCCGCTTTTGCTGGACTGTATCACCTTTGAATTTTTAGAAGGACTCATTGTCTTTTTAATTTGCATATTTCGAAATCGCTTTAGAATGAAAGCGCCTATGGAGACTGCAAAAAGAGCATTGAAAGTTAAGCTGATTAAGGGGTTTTCAAAATCTGTACCGATAAGATTACCGTGAACAATAGCGAAAAACAAAACTAGATACATCAAAACATGGAACATCCGCCAGTAACGAATAAGCTTTCGGCGCACCAAAACAGCCGATAAAGCAACCAAGAAAATGATGAAGGCTTGCCTACCACCGAGCGCCCAGAATGTATACCATGAACTAAAATTGGGCAAGAAAACCCCAAAATTCGAGGCGCTGATTGCAAGTAAAAGAGGGTGCAGAGTCACAAAGACAAGTCCGAAGGCGGCAAAAGAATGGTGAACCTTAATGAAGGGTTGACCAAAAATGGCCTTAATTTCCTTGAGAAACGGTGTCAGTATTGTGGCTAAGCTGAGGGCCATAAAACCGTTTAAAGCAAAGAGCCTAACAGCTAAGCGAAATAGATCTTGGTCATCTATTGTGAAAGAAATAGCTGAAACTATGACGGATAGTAATATAACCAAAAATAGAAAGACTATACCTTCCCTCTTAATTTTCACTATAATGTATCTCCTTCATCAAGCTTGAAGAGTTTCGGATCCACTTAAGTTTTTGCTTCTCTTTACGTTGCAATGCTAATCGAGTAAAGGCTGCATGAAAATAGCTATTTCAACTACTCTCTTAACAGCAGCAAGTTTATGTTTACCGGTTTTCATAAAGACTACGGCTGCTGCCGCTAATCACCCCATGACATGGCGACTTAGCTACGGGCCAACTTCGTACTTATTCTTTTGGTGCTTTCAGCGTTGCCCATACGTACCGTAATTACTTTTGTGCTGATTAGAATTCAAGAAAAACAAAAAAAATAGAAAGTGGATTATTCAGTGGGGGTGGGCACATACCGAGAAAGGTAACCTTTGGTTATCTTCTTTGGTTTGGGCGTCCAAGCTTTTAAGCGCTTTTGAAGCTCCTGATCTGACAGTTCCACTTTCAAAATACGGTTAGGGATATCTATGCTGATTATGTCCCCATTCTCGATAACGGCTATGGGTCCACCTTCAAAAGCCTCAGGAGACACATGTCCTATGCAAGGTCCACGCGTTGCGCCTGAAAAGCGCCCGTCCGTAATCAACGCAACACTTTCACTCAACCCCATGCCCGATATTGTAGCTGTTGGTATGAGCATCTCAGGCATGCCTGGTCCACCTTTTGGTCCCTCGTAACGTATAACCACCACGTCGCCTGCTTTGACTTCTTGGCGCTTCATGGCTTCCTCTGCTTCTTTCTCAGAGTCGTAAACTTTTGCTGGTCCACTGTGCTTGAGCATCTTTGGAGAAACCGCCACTGCCTTCACTACCGCGCCTTTTGGCGCAAGGTTTCCTTTGAGTATTGCGATACCCCCTTCTTTATGCACGGGATTCGTTAAAGGACGAATGACTTCAGCGTCGGTGACTTTGGCGGTTTTTATGTTCTCAGCAACCGGTTTGCCTGTGACTGTGAGTGCATCTACATGCAAGAATGGCTGGAGCTCTTTCATAAGAGCTGGCAAACCACCGGCGTTTCCTAACTCTTCCATGTCATGTGGACCGCTGGGAACCATACTGCTTAAGTGAGGCACACGTCTGCTAGTTTCGTCAAACAAATCGATTGGAATGGATATTCCGGCTTCTCTGGCGATGGCTGAAAGATGTAGCACCGCATTGGTAGAACCACCAAGTGCAGTATCCACAACAACTGCGTTTTCAAAAGCGGCCTTAGTCAATATTTTTGAGGGCTTCACGTTTTTCTGCACTAGTTCAACAATTTTTTCTCCGGTTTCTTTAGCTAAGCGAAGCTTGAGGGCACTCGTAGCCAAAGCAGTAGCACAATACGGTAAAGACATGCCTAACGCTTCAGTCATGCAAGCCATGGTGTTAGCTGTAAACAAGCCGTTACAAGAACCACAGCCCGGGCAAGCTGCACTCTCAAGGGTTGATAGTTGCTCGCTATCGATTTTGCCTGAAAAAGCTTGACCTACAGCTTCAAAGACGTTGTTTACACCTACTTTTTTGCCGTTGAGTCTTCCAGAAGCCATAGGACCGCCTGTTACGCAGATGGCAGGTACATCAAGGCGAGCAGCAGCTATGAGCATGCCGGGGGTGATTTTATCACAGTTGGAAATGAGCACCATACCGTCTAGGCGGTGGGCTTGCATCATAATTTCAACAGAGTCGGCGATCAATTCGCGAGAAGGTAGTGAGTAGCGCATACCTTCATGTCCCATTGCTATGCCATCGCAGACAGCTATTGTGTTAAATTCGAAGGGGGTTCCGCCTGCGGCTATAACGCCTTCCTTGACCGCTTCGCCTATGTTGCGTAGGTGAATGTGACCTGGAACTATGTTGGTGTAACTGTTGACAACGCCTATGAAAGGTTTAGACAAGTCTTTGTCAGTTAGTCCTAAAGCTTTTAACAGGGACCGGTGAGCTGCTCGTTCAACTCCGCATTTAACTTCATCACTTCTCAATTTTCAGACCTCTGATTTGGACATCGTATGTGGCAAACTATTGAAATATGCAACTGTTAAGTCTTTTGTGAAATTCGCCTTTTCTTCAATTGACTTTAAAACAATGAATAGGAAGAAAAGATTTTCTTCGACCTCTAATTCTAAATGACTTGCAGAGCTGTTCTGGTATTTTTGCTAAAGTAAAGCAAAAGATAGATCAGAGAATCCAAATGTTAAAACTCAAAAATGGAAAGGAATTTCATTTGGAGTTTTTGACCACTATCACCTTTTGGAGGTTGTTGGCTTTTTATGAAAATAACATCGAGTTAATTTATAGTAATAAAGGCCAGTTTTTGGTATTTTTATTTTTCTTTTGGGTGAGTTGTGAGATAATCAGTGAACCATAAATTATATATCTGGGCGTGATGCTTTGGAAAGAACAACGTGAGAGATGCAAAATGGGGTATCGCTTTATCCAACCCTAATTGTTTCCAAAAGAAAATAAAAATTTTAGACACCACCCTTCGTGATGGTGAACAAACTCCCGGAGTCTCTTTGACTCCTGAAAACAAGCTGAGAATTGCTCAACGCCTCGATGAACTTGGGGTAGACATAATTGAAGCAGGGTTCGCAGCTGTTTCTGAAGGAGAAATGAAATCTGTCAAGCTTATTGCTGAATCAGGTTTAAAGGCGGAAATTTGCAGTTGCTCTCGAGGCACTAAAGGCGATATAGATGCGGTAGCTAAGTCTGGCGCTGACAGTATTCACTTGGTTATTCCTACAAGTGACATTCATATAGATTGGAAGTTGAAAAAGACCCGTGAGCAAGTGCTTAAAATAACTGAGGAATGCGTTAGACACGCCAAGAACTATGGTCTGATAGTTGAGCTTTCAGCTGAAGATGCCAGCCGAAGCGACAGAAGTTACCTAAAAAAGGTTTTCACAACGGGAATAGAGGCGGGAGCGGATCGTGTTGTTGCATGCGATACGGTTGGGGTTTTGACTCCTGAGAAGTCTTACGAGTTCTATCAAGATCTTGTTTCTAGCTTGACGGTTCCCGTGAGCGTACATTGCCACAATGATTTTGGCATGGCAGTTGCCAACTCTATCTCAGCGTTACGAGCAGGATGCAGCGAAGTACACTGTACAATTAACGGTTTAGGTGAACGAGCAGGGAACGCTTCGTTAGAGGAAATTGTGGTTTCTCTTAAAGCACTCTATAATGTTGACACTGCAATCAAAACAGAATTGTTGTACAGTACGTCTCAGTTGGTTTCTAGACTTACAGGTGTACCGGTCCAACCAAATAAGGCAATTGTTGGTGAAAACGCGTTTACACATGAATCAGGTATTCACACACAGGGCTTGCTAGAGAACCCTATAACCTATGAGCCATACGACCCAAGCATGGTTGGCCTATCTAGGCGCATAGCGCCTGGTAAACATTCAGGCTCCCACGCCATCAAAGCAGCCGTAGAAGCCATGGGATTGCAGCCTACTGACGACCAACTGAAAGAAATTTGGCTCCGTGTCAAAAGTGTAGGCGACAAAGGCAAAACCGTCAGCGATGCAGATTTATTAGCTATAGCTGAGGCAGTCACAGGAGTAGGAAAACCGAAAGCAATACAGTTGCAAGAGGTCACTGTTGTTTCAGGAAATAACGTTACACCTACAGCTTCGGTGAAACTTAAGTTGAAAGATAAAGAAGTCAGGGGTGCCGCTGTTGGGGTGGGACCTGTAGATGCAGCAATAAATGCAGTGAAAAGTGCAGTGCTTGAAGTTGAACCCATCGTGCTGGAGCAGTACCATGTAAAGTCCATTACTGGCGGAACAGACGCCATGGTTGAAGTTGTTGTACGCATGCGTAAAGGTAACAAAACAGCCACTGCTACAGGTGTACGGGAAGACATCGTAATGGCTAGCATGGACGCGGTTATAGGCGGCATGAATGTGCTCACTGCTCTTAACGGTAACGCTGAAGAGAAAAAATAGCTTAACACAAACCATTTTCTTATTTAACATTAGCATAAACTGTCAGAGATCGAGAATTAGACAGAAACTCTTCTCTATTCAGTAAATCGGATTAGTTCATGCTTCACCCTTTTTTAATAAAAAGATAATTGTTTTTCATTACAAAAAATGTAATCAACCAAAAATTTGCATAAATCTTTTAGAGGTGAACAAACAAGTTTGAACAGGTTCTGTGTGGAGAAAACATGGAAAACCCTCCGTCTGAAAAGGCTCCGTTACCTCAAAAAGACAGCGAAGTCCCAATACTAGAGGTAGCCTTGGTCATAACTGCGACGTTCTTGCTTACTATAGTTTTAGGTGCAGTTGTTCTTTTAACACTTGGAACAGCTACCGCCCTTATCTTTGGTGAACTCATCATTCTGCTTGTTCCGTTAGGTTACCTTCTAACTAAGCGTGTGAACATAAAAAGCTACATAGGTATACACCCACATCCAAGAAGCGTAGCAGTTGGACTTGCCTTTGGAGTTATCTTGCTGCTTCTCAACATTGTCGTTTCTGAAGCCTTGACAATAATCTTCGGCGTAAGCCAAGCCATAGAAGAATCAAACGCTTTACTCGCTAACCTCAGCACTTCCACCGTGGGGTTTATAGCAGTTGCGTCATCATTGCTTCTGGCGGGTTTCTGTGAAGAATTCGCCTTCAGGGGTTTCCTACAAAATGCCCTATCCCGTAAATACTCATTTGTTCCAGCCCTAGTTTTGTCAGCTATAGTTTTTGGGCTATTCCATTTTGACCCGCAAATAGTCTACATCCTCGCCGCAATGACAAGCGGCTTAGTGCTGGGTTACATTAATCAAAGATGGAATTATGTAGCTGCTGCCACTGCACATTCCACAATGAACCTCATAGTATTATTGATTCTTGTCATGAACCTATAAACAGCAAAAAGGAATCGGCTATCGTGCTTTTATAATTTCTAAGCTGAGATCCAACGCTTTCACACTGTGAGTCAGTTCACCTAAACTTATCACGTCAACGCCAGCCGAGGCAAAATCTAGAAGGTTCTCAGGTGTAATTCCACCGCTTGCCTCCAACATAACACGACCAAAGAATCCGCCTTTTTTTAGTAAAGATACTGCCTCTTTGATTTGCTGGGGAGAAAAGTTGTCCAGCATAACGATGTCAGCGCCTAATTCTGCTGCTTTCAATGCGTCCTGCGGATTTTCCACCTCTACCTCGATTTTCTTGCTAAATGAAACATTTTGTTTTGCATTTTTGACAGCTCTCTCTAAACTCCCAGTTAATGCAAGATGGTTGTCTTTTATCAGAACCATGTCGTCTAAATGTAATCTGTGGGTGTCACCGCCGCCTATTACAACTGCTTTTTTGTCGAAAAAGAGTAAACCAGGCGCGGTTTTGCGTGTTGCTGCAATTTTTGAGTTTAGTTTAGCCTTCTTGAGTTTCTCTGTTAAGTTTCTTGTGGCAGTGGCTATACCACTCATGCGAGATACTAAATTAAGCAGGGTACGTTCCACTGCAAGGATTGTTTTTGCATCGCCTTGAATTCGCATGAACACTTGACCATTTTTAACTAATGATCCATCCACCACTGTAGCGACGACTTTTAGACCTAAAGCCTCTGCTAAAACAGTCGCTTCTTCGACTCCTGCAACAACACCGCTATCTTTGGCAATAATTTCAGCTGTAACCTCCAAACCTGATGGCACCAATGCATAAGTTGTTGCATCACCCTGACCTATATCTTCGGTAAGCAGCCTGAGAAGCTTCTCTTCCAGAACTTTACGTGGAACGAACATAGCACTTATTCTTTGCATTTATGCTTAAAACGCTTATCTTTTAAAACTGAAGGTTGAGCCACTTTTTACGTGAAAGGATAAGTAAAATAAATCCATATACACAATGTTTGAACATGCGACTGATGTATGCTTGCTCCGAACTGGGGTTGGGTCATGCTTCAAGAACTATTGCTCTAGGGAAAAAGTTAGAGCAACGAGGACATGAAATATTTTTTTTCTCAGGCGGAAAAGCTTACCAACTGCTTAAGAAAGAGTTCAAAAGTGTTTATCCCACAACCCCTGTCGGTTGGTACGAAAACAGCAGTGGCATAATCATCTCAGCGTCTCTTATCAACATATTTTTCCCTCTACCCTACTTCAACAGTGACACAGGAAAGTTTGAAACAAAAAACCCTAGCGCCATAGAAACTATCCATCGCTACTATGACCTACGACAGCCCATCTACAAAATAAAACCCGACATAATTATAGCAGACGGCGACATCCACGCATTAAGACTTGCGCACAGATGGAAAATCCCAGCAGTTTACATCACAAATGTCGTGAGACCTACCCAAAATTTCTCATTATTTCTGAATCCAGGTGAAAGGTTAACCGAACTTTATGTAAGAGGTTGCAAGAAAATCATAATTCCCGACAATCCCCCGCCGAACACCATATGCGAATACAACATAGGTGACCTACGAAACGTCGGAGTTTTAGATAAAACCGAGTACGTGGGTACTTTTTTTGACGTAAAACCGACATGTGGCAATAAAAAATATGTGTTTGCGCCAGTAAGTGGACCTTTGGGTACAAGATCTAAACTGCTGCAAATGTTGATTCCGACACTCCAAGAAATTAAAGGTGAAAGCGTAGTAAGTTTAGGCGTACCAAACGAAAGAAAAACGGGCAGAGTTAGCAATTGCAAAATTTACACTTGGCTTTCACCACAACAACGCGAGGAATTTATGCGCAATGCGTCTATCGTCGTTTTTAGTGGCGGACACATAACATGCTTTGAAACCGTCAAATATGCTAAACCAAGTGTTCTAATCCCTACACAGCCTGAGCAGACGGCTAACGCTATAAAGCTACAAAACATGGGCTGCTCGTTAATCGCAACAAGAAAAACTCAGTTGAAGCTGGCGATTCAAAGAATAGAAGAAAAATATGATATGTACAAAAATAGAATTGAAACTTTAAACAGCATTTCAAACAAGTATAACGGATTAAAACGTGCTGTGGAAATAATTGAAGAAACAAAAAATTAACGGGTTTATTTTTCGCTGAGGCTTTTACGCGTTACCTCACCGTTTGGCGTCGTCTCCTCAAACACTAGCGCCGTGAACTTGTAGAGTTTAGTGCCTTTTGTAAGCCAACTGTCAGGTGGCAAACCTGCTTTTAGGCAGCATTGACACAAGAATTCTTCTTCGTTCCATCCCCATTCCACAGGTACCTGTGGCAGAAGGAGTCCTTTATGGGGACCTTTCTCTACAATTAATCCATCCTGACCGACCTTGATTTTCTTCATGTAGTCACGCGGGTTGTCCGTCTGTACCGGTTCAGGGGGTGTAAGTACGCTGACCTCAAAAACTACATCGGACAATTCAGATAGTTGAATGGGATAAAAACGCGGATCTTGAGTGGCGGCGTTTATGGCCGCATCAATTACAGCCTCAACGAGAGGATTCGTGGGGTAAGGGTAACCTATGCAGCCGCGTAGCTGAGACTTGCCACACTTGAAAGTGTTTATAGTGACGAATACACCGCAGTTAGAGAAAAGCTTTTTTGGAGTATCTTTAGGCGGAGCAACTGTTTTACCTGATTCTAAGTACCTTTGTACTGCTTGCCGTGCCAATCTCACTAAAAATTTGCCTTCTTCATCGCTCAGCTCAAACGACAAACACTACATCTCCCATAAACACAGTTGCCTCACCAGTTTAAGTTAAATTTTAGTTTTGGAGGTAAAAAGAAGTTAAAATTTTACTGAGTCTTCGGTTATACCGTCTTTGGTTATTATGAGGAAGTCAATGCCGTCCCCGCTCATAGCGTCTCGGCTTATGGCTGATTTTATGGCTCGGGTTACAAGTTCTTTAGCTTCGGCAACTTTCATTTTTTTGTTGTATCCCTCTTCGAGGACACCTATGGCTACTTCAGCGCCTGAGCCTACAACCGCGTAATCGTCGGGTAAAACTGAGCCAAGAACATCTAGCACCCAAAGTGACGGCCCTTCATCATCCAAACCAGCAACTATTGTCTGTGTTATCAATGGAGCCATGCGTCTATTGAAGAGAATATTAGACATGAGTTTTGCTGCTGCACGGACACTCATTCGCCTGCCAACATCCATGCTAAACAGATTCGCGTTAGCTTCTACGTCACGGACAAGAACCTGCATATCACTGACCAAACCAGCGCAGGCGGCTCCTATGCGGTCGGTGATCTTGAAGACTTTTTTGCCGCCTTTGCTGGATATAAAGTAACCGTATGAAACACGTTTTTCAGCTGCAAGAATCACGCCGTCTTGGCAAACTACCCCCACCGTGGTGGCGCCTGGTATCCAAGCTAGGCCGTTTGGCGCTTGTGATTCAGATTGTAAATGTGAACTGGATCCTTCCATGTTTTACACCTTTTTCTGGGTGATATACTCAAGACAAACTATTAAGGTTAATCTAGCCCCGTAGAGTTATAAAAAGATAGATTTGACACAACGCCAATTTTGGTATATTAAGTCAAAAATGTCTTTGGCAAAGGGTACAAAGATGATAGAGGTTTATGTGAAAGAAAGTGGTAAAGTATGGTTTGGCGTAGCCAACGAGGCACATCAGATTTTCGCCACTGCTTTCGCCGACACACAACAAAGAGTTATCCGTTACCTGTTGAGAATGTTACCGTTTGATGTCCCCTTTGAAATTACGTATGAAGGTACACCTCTTGTCGACAGAATTATCTCATTAATAGAGGATGTTTACTTTGGGAAAGACACTAAGATAGAGTGGTTTTGTTTGGTTGATAAGCAACTAAAACCTTACACACGGATGGTGCTTCAAACAGTATCACACATTCCACCGGGCTTCATTACATCGTACGGAGCAGTTGCTAAAGTTGTTGGTGGAGGGGCGCGTGCTGTTGGGAACATTATGGCGGCGAATCCGTTTCCACCTCTTGTTCCGTGTCACAGAGTGGTAAAATCAAATTTCAAGCTCGGCGGCTACGGCGTAGGAGCAAACGTTAAATTGGAAATTCTTAAGCGTGAAAAAAAGGGATACACGGAACCAAAGAAAATTTCAATCGGAGAAAAATTATTGCAGATTTTTCCTGTTGAATTTGTTCTGAATAGGAATTCTAGAACGTTTTACTCATAGGAGGCTTAAATTAAACATAAAAAGAAAGCCAATAACAAGGTTAATAACCTCTTGAATTGCTCTCTACAATAGAGCTACGAAGTTGAAGTGAAAGAGTTGATTGCTGAAAAACCTTTAGTTTCAGTTATTATTCCAACGCACAACTATGGTCACCTCATTAATGAAACTATAGAAAGCGTTCTTAATCAAACATACGACAACATAGAAATCATCGTAGTTGACGACGGCTCTAAAGACAACACACATAATGTTGTAGCCGCTTACCCCAAAGTTAGGTACATATATCAAGAACATGAAGGAAATCACACGCCTGCACGTGCTATGAACAAAGGCATCAGCGTTTCTCGCGGAGAATATATTGTTTGTTTGGGTGCCGATGATAAGCTAACTGCAAGCTATATTGAGAAGTGTGTACGCAAAATGCAGCAATCCTCTCGGACAGGAATAGTTTACACGGGAACCCAAGAATTCGGTTGCTCTTCTGAGATGCGATTTCCCAGAAAACCTAGGCATAAGTATAGCGTCCTTCGGCATCCTCATGGGCAGCTAGGAGCTATGATGGTAAGACGGGAAGTCTATCTGCCTGTTTCTCAAAAAAATCAATTAAAAAAGGCGAAGACTGTAGGTTTATATGATGAAGATCTACATGGATTAGAAGATTGGGATTTTGTAATACGTGCGTCTCTGGCAGGTTGGAAAATTGAGTCCATCCCTGAACTTTTACATCAAACTAGGGTTCACCGAGGAGGGCGTGTCACATATCATGCAAATGAAGGAGAAATTTACCAAAAACACCCTTTTATAAAGGGGTATATATTTGTAAGCCGCCTTTTTGACATAATAACGTTATTTTTTACTAAACCCAAAGTTTTCCTCAACAGGCTTTGGAACAAAGGAGTTTGCAGAATTTTTTGTGTACAAAAAATAGTTGAGCCACCTGAAAAGCACCAGCATGTATGGATAAATGAAAACTCGATTCTGAAGAAGGTAAATGGTCTACGTGTTCTTGACTGTGGATGTGGTACAGGCAGATGGGGGTATTTGCTAAAAAAGAAAGGAAAAGATGTTGTGGGTGTTGATATATACAGACCATACATAAGCCAAGCAAAAAGACACGAAACAGTTGTTCTTGCGTCAATAGTTTTTTTGCCTTTCAAGTCTGCATCTTTTGATGTTGGATTAGCTGTGGAATTGATTGAACATTTACCCAAAGAACAGGGGATTGTGTTTTTGCATGAACTAAGGCGTGTATCAAAAAGAGTAGTGTTAACCACCCCAAAAAATTTTGAACCTATATATTTTGGTGAGGACCACCCCGAAACTCACAGGTCTGTTTGGGAAGCCTCTGAAATTCTCAAAGCTTTAGATATAAAACTCAACACACGTAAATCTGCAGTTGAGTGCAAAGAAAACACAATGTGAACTATTCTACACAAAAAAATGGGCAAAGGTATTTTTGGGACGATACCGTTTTAAACTCATCTCCCAACCTAAATTGCAGGTAAGTCTATGATTGAAAAAGTGGACTTGGTGATGTGGACTAAGAACGGCTCTGCAACATTACCGTACGTTTTGGAACGTATCAACGAAGTGGTGCCTGCAGGGAACGTGAATCAAAAGCTAATCGTCGACGACAAAAGCACAGACGACACTTGCGAAATTGCCGAGAAGTATGGCTGGGCTGTGATTCCCAACATGGGTGCAGGGATAAGCGACGGCGCCAACACCGCGCTCCGTCACGTTGAAACGGAGCAGTTCATTAGTTTTGAGCAGGATCTGCTTTTGGCGCGGGACTGGTGGCTGAAGATTCCGCCGTTGCTTGAGAACCCAAAGGTTGCGGCGGCGTCGGGTATGCGTTTTGCCAGTCAACCACGTGGCGTACAGAAACTGCAACAGTACGTGGCAAAAAAGTACCGTGGCGAAGCCAATCTTTCATCATGGTTGAGGAGGAGACAAGAGGCTGCATTTACATTAGGTAGCACTTTAGATAATACAATCTACAAGACAGCTGTGATTAGAGAAGTGGGGGGTTTTCCCAAGATACAAGTGAATGCTGGAGTGGACACGGCTCTAGCATATCGTCTTAGACAAGCTGGTTATGCTTGGATGGTTAATTATAATGTGCAGTCAATTCATCTGCGCGGCAGCTTGATGCATGAACTACGCCATCAGTACTGGTACGGAACGCAATCACGTGAAATTTGGTGTAGAATAGCCAAAGAAGCTAACCAAAAGCCGCCTATAACAAAGTTTGGAATCATGTACCGTTTCGTTATCTCTCCGTTTACGGGATTGTTTGTGGCCTTCAAAACACTTGAGCCCACCATAGTTTACATTCACCCGCTGATCAAGTTCTACTATATGAAGGGCTACTTAGAGTCAGGAAAATTTAGCTTTACCATTTAAGCAGACTTCAATGCATTTTGTCCAGTACGATAGGGGTGATTCGAGCTTTGCAAGAGCACTCTTAGTGTCTATATGGTATTTTTTAGGATTTTGTAGAATAGTTTTAGAGGTTTTTACTATACGGTTTTGGTTTCTTATGATTTGCAATGGGAAACCTTTTTTGTATAGGTATCGTGCTTGGACATCCCAGAAGTGGAAGTTTATGGTTGGGATGCCGGCGAGGGCGGTTTCTCGGCAGGCTGTGCCGCCGCTGCCAACCATTAAATCAATATAGGGAAGCAACTGTGCTGTTAAAACTGGTTTGGGGGGAACCCAAATGTTGTTTAAACCTTTGAGTTTTTGCTTTTCTTGTTCGTATCTTGGAAGATAAACCACTGTTCCTAATTTTGTGAGTTCTTGTACCAGTTTTTGTGCGTCTATCTTGACTTCTCCACAATAGCTGGCCTGATATTCGGCGTCACGGAAAAGTATGGTTGGCTTTTTGTTTTTAAGCTCCTCAAGAAACGCGGGTTTTTCAAAGTTTGCGTTCATCCATGCGACTTCTTCAAGTCCGTCGTATTGTACTATGCGGCTTTTGGATACGCCAAATTTTGTCCATGACTTGCCGAAACAGCGGGGCGTTACCAACCAATCAACCAAGGGCGCGGCAAGTTTGGCTACATGGTAGGCGAAAACTGTGTCGTTGGCGTAGACTATGGGAATTTTTAATCCGAAGGCGGTGCGGATTGCTGAGACGTCGCCGTGAGTCCAGAGGACTTTTGGGGTGCCAACTTGGTCGAAGAGTTCAACAAATTCGAGCGTTCTTTTCTGTTCAGTTACAAGTTTTTCTTTTGGAGTTTCACCGTATTCGCCGATTTTGTAGTAAGGCACTTTAAGTGTGTCCAATAAATCTGTGGTTTGAGTTTGCTTTTTTGCGGTAACTAACGTACTGTAGCCTTTAGCGTGAAGCAAAGGGAGCAAACTGTGGATGGCTATGCTTATTTTTGGGGTTACTGTATCTAACCAGATGTCAGGCATGGAGGTTTTCTCTTTGGTAGAGAGGGAAGAGTTTTCATGTTATAAGGTTTATTCCATGAAAAAGAGCAAAAAAACAAAAAATTCTGAAAGGGCGCCGTGTTGTTTTTAATGTTGTTTTGAGAGCCATTCACGGTATTTTTTGTCCACTGACATGGCGCTTTCCAGTAGAATACTAGGTGCAATGTGTGTAACGTATTTTATATCTTTAGGCAAGCAGTGTCTGCCTATGCCGTCTCGTGCTTCGGGAATATCTACGTTCCATTTGGTGTTGCATGCGGCGCGCAGCTCCTCAAAGTTCATTCCGATTTTGGCGCACATCATTTTGAGGTCTTCTGCAAACGCAATCTGCAGATAGCGATGGCTGTTTTCGGTTATTTTGCACATCTCAGCAACTTCTACAGAGGAGCAGACATGCATAGGAATTCCAAGAGTCTCTTGGTAGAAATTCAAACCTGCCTTGAGGCTTTCTCCGTTTACGGCGCCTATTACACGAAGCTGATTGACGCCGTGCTTTTCAGGTTCATCTGCCCAGTACCTGTGCGGCGCGTGCACAAGAAGAATTTTGCTTTTGAAGTAGGTTTCAAAGATTTTTTTAGTTGTACCTGGAATGATTGTGCTTTCAATTGCGACAAGAGCGGTTGGGTTGGTGTTCGTCTCCGCTATTTTTTTGCAGACATCAAAAACAGGCGACAAGTCAGGTCCTTCCGGGGTTTGGCTGGTTGTAACGCAAACGACGTAAACGTCCATTTTGGGGATTTCTGCCCAGTTGGTGGTTGCCTTAAATTTTCCAGTTGTAACAGCTTTTTCAACTGTCGCGGGGTTTATGTCATAGCCATACACTTCGAGCCCTTTTACCTCACAATATTGTGCCACTGGAAATCCGATCTGACCAAGACCTACAACGCAAACTTTAATTTTGCTCATCGTCAAACATTCCTCGAAGTGTATTGCCCAAATCAACAACAAATTAATTCTTAAGTATTTGCCTTTAAAACACGCATAGCAGCGGTGCTCAAACCTGAATCGAGAATCTTGCAAACACTAAAATCACATTACTAAACAACTATACCCACAAAAAATAACTCTTGACAGTAGGTTAGTGCGTAAAAAGGGGGATTTTTCCAAAAAACATTAATAATTAACTCAACTTTCAATTTCGCAGCTGTTGGGGGAATTAAAACTCAAACCTCAAAAAAACACCCGGACAATCGAAGAAATTAACGCGAAAATCAGAAAGGGTGACGCACAAGTTTTAACTGCGGAAGAAATGAAGAAGCTAGTTGAGAGTAGCAGTATCGAGGTTGCCTTCAAAGAAGTTGATGTTGTAACCACAGGCACTTTTGGCGCCATGTGCAGTTCAGGCGCAGTTATAAATTTGGGACACTCGGACCCTCCGATTAAAATTGACAAGGCATGGATGAATGACGTACCTGTTTGTCATCCTGGCGCCGCAGTGGACCTCTACATTGGAGCCACTGCCATGTCGGAAACACAAGCTTACGAGTATGGTGGCGGACATTTAATTGAGGACTTGGTAAAGGGTAAAGAGGTGGAGCTACGGGCAACCGCTTACGGCACGGATTGTTACCCCCGCAACAGTATCAGGACAAATTTGACAAAAGACGACCTGAACCAGTTTTACCTACTTAACTTCCGCAATGGCTATCAACGCTATAACTGTGCCGTGAACAGCCGCGATGAAACCATTTACACTTACATGGGTAAACTTTTACCCAAGATGCGTAACGCCACCTACAGTGGCGCAGGTGAATTGAATCCTTTGATGAATGATCCTGACTATGAAACCATCGGCATAGGTACACGCATTTTCCTTGGGGGCGCACAAGGCTACATAATCGGAGAGGGAACGCAGCATGAGGCAAAAAGCCAGAATGGCACTTTAATGGTTCGTGGCGACGCAAAGAAAATGAGCCCGGAGTTTCTGCGTGGTGCATCATTCACTCGATATGGCACAACACTCTATGTAGGTTTGGGTGTTCCTATCCCAATTTTGAACGAAGGATTGGCTAAAAAAACGGCCATCAGGGATGAAGAGATTTTCACCAACGTGGTGGATTATGGAGTGCCAAGGCGTAATCGCCCAAAGCTTGCCAAAGTCAGCTACAAAGAGTTAAAATCAGGAGCCATAACTGTAGGTGATAAAAAAATCAGGGTTAGTTCACTGTCAAGCTTAAAGATGGCACGCCAGATTGCGACAACTCTCAAGAAATGGATTGAAGAAGGCACATTCTTTTTAACAGCGCCTGTAGAGCGATTGCCACTTGATACGACATTTAAACCCATGAAGCAGACGGAAACAACGTCATTTGTTAAAAATGTAATGCAAATGGCAGTTACATGCAAAGAGACAGAGGAAGTGCGTACAATAGCGGAGCGTATAGTGTCAAAATCAGTTAACCATATAGTTGCAGTGGATAACGCGGGGAAGCTTATAGGAATCGTAACTTCTTGGGATGTAACGCGGGCGATGGCGCAGGGTAAAACGCAGCTAGCGGATATTATGACGAGGCGGGTGTTCACTGCTAAACCTGATGAGCCGTTAGAGATGGCTTCCAAGAGAATGGCTGAACATAACATTTCAGCTTTACCTGTGATTAATGATGAAAAGAAGGTTCTAGGGATAGTTACTTCTGAGGATGTCGCCAAACTACTGGGAAGGCGAACTTGAAATGGTTAGGCTTCTGCTTAGATTCAGCGAAGAAATTGTGGATCAACCTATTGTTTCAGAGTTAATTTTAGAGTTCAAGGCACCTATCAACATAATTACTGCCTTGGTGAACAGTAAAGGCGGCGAAGTACTGGCTGAAGTTCCACAAGAAGCAGCAGACAAGATTGTAAAAGCGCTCCGTAAAAGAGGTGTCAAGGTTAGTTTACCAAAACTAATCGAAGTGGACGCTGAAAAATGCATAAGTTGCGGTTCCTGTGTGGCACTGTGTCCAGTGGAAGCTATAGCCTTTGATGAACACGCCTCAGTGGTTTTTAACAAAGAAAAGTGTGTCGGCAGTACTTGCAGCGCCTGCGTAGATGCGTGCCCAGTTAGAGCGATCAAATCGGTGAAACAAACTAATCATGAACTTTCTTATACTGCAGCTAAAGGGGCATTAGGAAAGCAGTAATGAAAAAACTGTTTAGAAAGACATTCACGTTAAAAGAAACACGTTGCAAAATCGCCGCAGATCAAAAAAGCGGAATAATTACAGCGGTGAAGTCCATAAAACACCATCGAGAACAACTAGAACAATACGGCAAAGAAAAACCGAAATTTTTTTGGTCACTTAAACCTGTTCCAATTCCTCAGCAACCGTTAGTTGCAAAGTTAATGGCGGAAGCCGCGGCAAGCGCAAAAGTCGGCCCTATGGCAGCTGTAGCAGGAGTCCTAGCAGATTTAGCTGTCAAAGACATGCTCGCAGACGGATGCAAAACCGCCATCGTGGAAAACGGAGGAGAAGTCTCAGCAGTCTCTGATGAACCAGTAGATGTAGCTTTCGCAGCTGGAGATGAACCACTATCAAAGAAATTTTGTTTCAGACTTACAGAGTTTCCCGCGGGAATTGGAACCAGCTCAGGTCGCTTTAGTCACGCTTTGAGTTTTGGAGATGCAGAAGCAGCCACAGTTTTCTGTAAAACTGCAGGTTTAGCGGACGCTGCGGCAACAGCCGTTTGCAATGTTATTAAAGGCGACAACGTTGAGGAAGCTATTACGAGGGGTATTGAGGTAGCAAAGACTATTCGGGGAGTTGAAGGAGTGTTTATACTTTACAGAAACGGTGTGGGAACTTGGGGCAAGGTACCTGAATTTGTTAAAATTAAACCTTAAAGGGCAGTGTAGTTTCCTCCGATGGATAAAACAAAAGAGTACTTTGTCGGGCGATATAGGCTATCGACTGTAGTGACCCCTTCTTTGTCAGCTTATGGGCACACTTAATCTGGCGCTGATTTAAGTTGTTCTTAAAAACTAATTCAAGTGAATACAGTGAAAGTTCATTTTTGAGTTTGCCAAAAATTTGCCTTAAGCGTAGCTTGCTGTTCAGGAGTAAAAAGTTCTTCTTGGCAAATTGGACAACGCAGTATCTTTATTCGACGAAGTATTATGCCTTCATATTCAAAGTCTACCTCAAGCTCTTCATACTCAACAAAGCAAAAGGGACACATAGGTGCTCCAGCTTTGAAATTTTCACTGTGAGATCTATTGCAGGTCATTACCGTATCAACTATACGCTACTCTGATGCGCCGCCTCTAATAAGCACAAATACTGCCAGTGTGGAGAGTAAGAATCGCTTAAACGTTATTTAAACTCACTAAAACCTATTTTTATAGGCACTATTATACTAAATACGTAAAAAAAGTACTTAAATCGCAAAAAATTTAAATAATCTGTCGTAACACGTGTTCCCATCAAGAGGCAAAGAAAATGACGTATTTCAAAGGTTGCTACACCGCCCTCATAACGCCTATGAGACACAATAGGGAAGTAGACTACGAGGGGCTACAAAAACTTGTTGAGTTCCAACTAAGAGAAGGCGTCAACGGCGTCTTAGCTGTGGGCACTACAGGCGAAAGCCCCACTCTAGACTGGAACGAACACAACAAAGTTATAGAAAGAGTACATGAAAATGTGAGTGAAAAAGGATTAACAATTGCGGGAACTGGAAGCAACAGCACCCAAGAAGCAATAGAAGGCACAATCCATGCACAACACATCGGAGTTAAAGCTGTGCTACTCGTTGATCCATACTACAATGGACCCAGTAGCCTTGAAATCCGTAAAGAATACATTGAACCCATAGCGAGGCAGTTCCCGGACATTCAACTTATACCTTACGTCATCCCAGGCAGAACAGGATGCCAACTTTTTCCTCAAGACTTGGCAATTCTACATGAACAGTACCAAAATGTGCGCAGTGTCAAGGAAGCTACAGGCGACTTAGAAAACATGAGACTGACACGCAAACTCTGTGGACAAGACTTTGACATTCTGTCGGGCGACGATGATAAAACCTTCACCATGATGACGTCTCCAGATATCGCGGCCAGCGGCGTCATCTCAGTAACCTCCAACATTGCGCCCCGAGCTGTAAGTCAGCTGACTAACTATATTCTAGAGGGCAAAAAAGAGGCAGCACAAAAGATCGCTCAAATCTTACAGCCATTGTTCTCAGTGATTACTGTTAAAACCCAAGAACAAACAGCTTATGGCCCTGTAACATGTAGAGCACGAAATCCCCTTGCAACAAAAACCCTTATGAACGTATTGGGCATGCCATCAGGACCTTGCAGGCAACCACTTGGTAAAATGACGCGGAATGGCTTAGAAGCGGTCTTGGAGGCGGCAAAGAAGGTCTACGAAACCAATCCTGACGTGCTCGAGCCAGTTGAAGATTTCTTTGATGTAGACCTGAAAGACAGACTCTACAAAGAACGCTACTGGGAGGGTCTTTACTATGCTTAAACTATGCATTGCAGGCGCCGCAGGAAAAATGGGCAGAGCCATAATAACTGAAGCCGCAAGCAAGGGACATCAAATAGTAGGAGCCATAGAAGCCGCCGGCAACTCATGTGTAGGCAAAAGCCTCAAAGAACTTGGGATAACCCACGACGATACATACATTGTTGGACCTGACAGACTTGCCGACGCTGTAGCCAAGTCGGACATCTACATCACGTTTACAGCGCCTGCAGCAGAAGTTGCTAATCTTCCCGTGGTTGCAAATTTAGGAAAAAAAATTGTTTTAGGCACAACAGGTTTCACGGAAGAGCAAAACCGTCAAATCCGAAAGGCTGTAGAAGGCAAGGTTCCAGCGGTGTTTTCGCCTAACTATAGTGTAGGCGTTAACGTTTTCTTTAAGCTCATTGAAGCCCTGAGAGCATTTCCTGCTGATTACGACTTTAGCATAAGCGAAATTCACCACACAGCCAAGAAGGACGCCCCTAGTGGAACTGCAAAAAAACTCGGAGAAATTGTAGCCAGAGCACGTGGATACAGATCCACTGTTTACGGTAGGGAGGGGATAAACCCAAGAAAACCTGAAGAACTTGAGGTCGTCGCCATGCGTGCAGGCGGTGTTCCAGGCATACATGACCTTGTTGTTGCAGGACCATATGAGATGCTTCGTATAGAGCACACTGCTTTTTCACGTAACGTCTTTGCTCAAGGCGCCGTTTATGCTGCAGAGTGGCTCAGTAAACAACAAGAGGCAAAAATCTTCACGATGCAAGACGTACTTAATTTCTAAAAATGGGGAGAACTGTGTGAATAACAGGGTAGTGATAAAGTTTGGCGGCGCTGACCTAGCTACAGGCGAAAAAGTTGAACAAGCCGCAAAAATGGTTGCTCAAGCACCCTACAAAGAGAAAGTAGTCGTGGTTTCAGCCATGGGTAAAACCACCGACACTTTGGTGGCAACCCTAAACCAATTTAACAACTTGAGCGACGAAGACTACGCAGAAGTAGTCTCGATGGGAGAACGAACAAGCGCCAGGGTCTTCTGTGGCGCCCTACGATCTATAGGTGTTCACGCGACCCTATTTGACCCCTCACAAGACAACTGGCCCATAATTACTGACTCAAATTTCCGAGACGCCCAGCCTCTTCAGGAAAAAACCTGTGAGTTAACCCGAAAATTTTTAGTGCCAACCTTGCGAGAATCAGTGGCTGTCATTTGTGGATTCTTGGGAAAGACTACAGGGGGAAAGGTCACTACGTTGGGGAGAGGCGGAAGCGACACAACCGCAATTTTGCTCGCGAATATACTGGAAGCTGACGAGGTAATTCTTGTAAAAGAAACAAGCGGCATAATGTCGGCAGATCCAAAAATTGTCCCTGCCCCACGTTTTATATCCAAACTAGATATCCATGAAATATTTGATCTAGTGCAGGGCGGAGCAAAAATTGTCAAACCGGAAGCACTAAAATATAAGTTACCAACTCAGAAGCTTCGTATAGTCAGTTTTGACTCACAAGATCTCTCTTTGGGAGGCACTGAAATCACAGGGTCATTTCAAATGAATTCTGTAGAGGTTGACACTTACGAAAATCTGGTGGCAATCAACATCGTGTGCGACGTAAACTCGGATAACATAAAAGAGGTTTTCGCTGCTCTAGAAAGAAAAATTATCTATGGAGTCAGTTCAGGAAAAAAAAGCATCACAGTCTTCACAACTGACGGTGATATAAATCAACTAATAAACAGACTGCATAAAGTGGAAAGTTTCAAAGCCATAAGCCACCGAGAAAAAGTCGCCATGCTACAAATCAGCCACCCCATGTTCATAGATTCACCTGGTGGAGTAGCAAAAATCTCCAATGCCCTCAGCCAAAGGGCCATAAACATAATCGAAGTAACCACAAGCAAAGCAACCATTAACGTTTTTATCGGAGAAAACCAACTCAAAAGAGCAGAGGAAGCAGTAAAACATGTCTTCGAAACGTAAAGTAGCAATATTGGGCGCCACGGGCGCTGTTGGACAAAGATTCATTCAACTACTTCAAGGGCACCCATGGTTCAAAATTGAGGTGCTAGCAGCCTCTGAGCGGTCAGCAGGCAAAAAATACAAAGACGCCTGCAATTGGACAATGGAATGTGAATTACCCAAAGAAATTGCCGAAATGCCTGTGGCAGACGCCACCGTTGAATCGGTAGAAAAGGCAGGAGAGGTGGATTTAATTTTCTCATCTCTTCCTGGAGACTTGGCAGGACCAGTTGAAGAGGAATTTGCTGCTCTGTACCCTGTATTCAGCAAGGCAAGTGCCCATCGCATGGAAAAAGACGTACCCCTCCTTATTCCTGAGGTTAACCCTGAACACGTAAACTTAATTCCCATTCAAAAGAAGAACAGAGGATGGAAAGGATTCATAACAACCGACCCCAACTGCAGTACCATCCAAATGGCCATTACGCTCAAACCCCTTATGCAGTTTGGTCTGCGGCAAGTCATAGTTACAACAATGCAGGCTCTAAGCGGCGCGGGTTATCCGGGGGTGCCGTCTTTAGACATTATTGACAACGTTGTGCCATTTATTTCAAAAGAAGAAGACAAAGTGGAAAACGAAGCACAGAAAATTTTGGGCACATTTGATGGAACAAAAGTACAAACCGCCGACTTTTGCGTGAGCGCAAGTTGTAACCGCGTCAACGTTAAAGATGGCCATCTAGAATCAGTTTTTGTGAAGTTAGACAGGTGCCCTTCTATTGAAGAGGTAGAAGAGGCTTTCCAAAAATTCCGAGGCGAACCACAAAAACTAAAGTTGCCCTCTGCGCCGCAAAACCCAATAGTTGTTCGTAAAGAGCCAAATCGACCTCAACCGCGCTTTGACAGAGACGAAGGCAAAGGCATGAGTGTAGTGGTGGGCAGGATCCGTAAAGACCCCATACTGACCGTCAAATACATGGTTTTGGGACATAACACTATTCGAGGCGGGGCAGGCGCAGGCATTCTAAGTGCAGAGCTGATGGTAGCTAAGGGATTAGCTTAAAACGTACGCCGTGTATATACTATCTAACGAAATACGATACTGGTGAATGTAATGTACACTCTAAAAGAACCCTTAGAGGGGCGTGGAAACCAGCTTTTTATTGATGGGGTGTCGGCTAAAAGTCTTGCAGAGAAATTTGATACTCCGCTTTACGTGATAAGTGAAACGGGTATAAGGAGAAACTTTCAACGCCTACAAAACGCGTTAAAACAGCATTATGAAAAAGTGAAGATTTTTTACGCTGCAAAGGCAAACTCCAACTTGGCCGTTTTAAAGATACTGGAAAGTGAGGGCGCAAACATAGACACAGTAAGTCCCGGCGAAGTTTTGTTGGCTCTAACTAGTGGTTTCACGCCCGACCGAATCATCTTCACTGGAACAAGTGTACGAAACGACGAACTCAAGTTTTTATCAGATTCAAACGTGATTGTAAACATTGATTCTCTTTCCCAACTTAACAGGCTACTCAAAATCGCAGTGCCCAAAATTTTGTCAGTGAGGGTTAACCCTGAAGTTGGCGCAGGACATCACAGCCACGTTATAACGGCGGGTAAACATACAAAGTTCGGGTTATGGGAAAAAGACGCGTTAACTGCCTATAAAGTTGCAAAGCAAGCAGGCGTTAAAAAATTTGGTATACACATGCATATAGGCTCAGGCATCCTCGATGTGAAGCCCTTTGTTTCTGCCCTCGGCAGGTTCTTAGAGATAGCCAGAAAAATTCACGAGCAAACAGGAGTAGATTTTGAGTTTGTGGATGTAGGCGGCGGAATCGGTGTACCTTACAAACCAGAAGACAAAGAGATAGACCTGCAGGAGTATGCTGAAAAAGTGCTTTCTCTTTTCAAAGACAAGACAAATCAGTATGGGTTGGGGGAACCCTATTTCTGCGTGGAGCCAGGCAGATTTATAGTGGCTGACGCAAGCGTTCTTCTAACTACCGTTAACACAGTAAAAATTACGCCGTATAGAAAATTCATAGGTGTAGATGCCGGCTTCAACACGCTCGTGCGCCCTGCCATGTACGGATCTTATCATCACATTATTGTAGCTAACAAAGCAGATGCCCGTGTGGAAGAGAAATATGACGTGGTGGGACCCATCTGCGAGTCAGGCGACTTGCTAGCTAAAGACAGACCCTTACCAAAGATTGATGAAGGCGACTTGTTGGCCATTTTAAATGCAGGAGCTTACGGTTTTGCGATGAGTTCACAGTATAATGCGCGACCTAGAGCCGCAGAAGTACTCGTCAAAAAGGGAAAACATAAGTTAGTTAGGGAGCGAGAGCAATTAGATGATTTGATGTCCAGTCAGCAGATCTCGGCAGAGTGGGAACAGTGAAGTTCTGGAAGATGCACGGTTTAGGAAACGACTACGTGGTTATAGACAACCGCGATGGAGCAATCAGTGATGCAGAAGCACCAAAACTTGCAAAGAAGCTCTGCGAGCGGAGACGCTCTGTTGGAGCAGATGGGCTTTTACTGGTAGTTAACTCAAAAATTGCCGATGTGAAAATGCGTATTTTTAATGCTGACGGCAGCGAAGCGGAAATGTGTGGTAATGGTATACGATGCTTCGCGAAATATTGTTATGAAAACAAAATTGTCGCTAAAGAGGAATTTAACGTTGAAACTTTGGCGGGAACAAAAAAGGTTTGGCTAAATCTCAAAAACGGCGAAGTTAGCTCAGTAAAGGTGGATATGGGAACCCCAAACTGGAACCGACAATCCTTACCTATGAAGGGGGAGGGGACTTGTATTAGTGAAGACTTGGAGGTGGATGGGGAACCTTACAACATAACCTGTCTCTCCATAGGTAACCCTCACTGTGTAATCTTCGTAGATAACATAGATGATTTCCCCGTTGAATATCTGGGTCCCATTATTGAAAATCACCAAGTTTTCCCCAAGCGGGTCAACGTTGAATTTGCCCAGGTTTTGAGCAAAAAAGAGATCAAACTGCGCGTTTGGGAACGAGGATGTGGCGAAACGTTAGCGTGTGGCACGGGTGCTTGTGCCACAGTAGTTGCGGCAAACAAGTTGGGTAAGATCGGAAACAAAGTAACAGTTCATCTTTTAGGCGGAGATTTAGAGATAGAGGTTGGAGAACATCTACTTATGACTGGTGCCGCAGAGAAAGTATTTGAAGGAAAAATGTTTTAGGAAGAGGCGTGACCTGAAAATGAAAATTGAGTTGGCTGAGCGAGTTAATAGGTTACCACCTTATCTTTTCGCTGAAATGGAGAAACAGATAAAAGAGAAAAAAGCACAGGGAGTTGATCTTATTTCTCTTAGTATAGGTGACCCTGACCTTCCGCCACCACCTGTGGTAATTGAAGCATTCAAAGAAGAAGTAACAAATTTGAAGAACCACAACTACAGCTTTAGTCAAGGCGAGCCTGAATTTCGACAAGCAGTTTCTGAGTGGTATAAAAAAAGATTTCATGTTAACGTTGAGCAAGATCAAGTTGTTGCCTTGTTAGGTTCCAAGGAAGGAATAGCGAATATAGGTCGAGCCTTTGTAAATCCCTCAGACAAGGTGTTGGTTCCTGACCCTGCATATCCTGTGTATGCCAACGGCAGCACAATACTGTGCGATGGGAAAGTGGTGCCTATGCCCCTGTTGGAATCGAATAATTTCAAACCTGACTTTGAAACAGTAAAAGCGAAGGGCGCTAAAATGATGTATCTGAATTACCCTAACAACCCCACCAGCGCAATAGTGGATAAACAGTTCCTTAAGGAGGCAGTAGATTTTGCGGTGGATAACAACATCATTCTGTGTTATGACAACGCCTATTCAGAAATCAGCTACGATGGTTACAGGGCACCTAGTATCTTGGAAGTGGACGGTGCAATGGATGTTGCCATCGAGTTCGGTTCGCTTTCAAAAACTTTCAATATGACGGGGGACCGCATTGCGTTTGCGGTTGGCAACAAACAACTAGTCGCTGGGTTAACTAAAATCAAATCACAAATTGACTCGGGACCACCTGTTTACACACAGAAAGTCGCCGCTAGAGCTTTGGCAACCTACAAAAGCGAAGAACCACCTGAGTTTCTCAAGAAAAACAATCAGATACTTGCAGAACGCCGGGATTTACTTGTTGAATGCTTAAGAGAGGTTGGATTTCCTTGCGAAAAACCAAAGGCAACTTTTTACGTGTGGGTAAACTGCAAAGGTGACAGCATGAAGTTTGCAGCGAAACTGCTTGATGCCGGGGTTGCTGTGACTCCGGGCGTTGGATTTGGAAGTAATGGAGAAGGCTACGTGAGGATAACGTTTACTCAACCTAAAGAGCGGATAGCTGAAGCGGCTAAAAGAATTCGGATGCTTTTTAAGTGAACTAAAAGAAATAAAAGGGAAACTGCCTTCTTGGCAGTTAATTTTTTATGCTTTAGGTTTGGCGAGTTTTTTGAGGATTGCTGTTTTGCCGATTTCGTAGGCTATTGAATAGTCAAATAGGCCTTGTGGTGCTTCTGTCGCCCGCTTAATCATTTCAGTTTCGATTTTTATTTTAAGTTTCCCAATGGCCAATGCGCCGATGCCAAAGACGCCTACCGCAAGTTCTTTGCCGTCGTCATTGGAGCCCAAACCTTCAACACCTAAGGGTTTTATGGCGTTTATGTCGGCCACTATCCTGCATTTTGTTGCTGCCTTCAAGTCACTTGCACTTAACAGTTGCACTCCGCCGGCTCCTGCTGCAAGGATTATTTCTGCGTCTTTTACAGCCAAGGCTGTCTGATCAGGTTTGGTAACTTCCACAACTTTAACGCGGTTAGCTCCAGCTTCTTTGTTGATTTTGTCCGCTACTGCTTGCCCCTTAGCCATGGCGCGTGAGGTTATGACGACGTTGGCTTTCTCGGAGGCGTAGATGCGTGCAGCTGTTTGGCCAACCGGACCTGTACCTGCCAAGACAGTGACGTTTTTGCCTTCCAATGTGCCGAAGCCTTTTTCTAGCGAAAGACCTAGCGTTTTTGCGACTGCACCTGCTGCGGTGGAGTATGCACCTCGGGGGTCAACTATTATGCTGTTTCCCCATGGAGCTGACGCCATACATTTCTGAGTTGCCGTGACAACTTCGTTGACCATGTCAAAGTTGCTGCCGTTGATGAAGATCTTTGTGTGTTGAGCGCCTATTGGGCCACGTGGGAAAAGCAGGTCATAAACGATTTTTGGAGCGTCTTCCCCTGTGACGTTTTCATATTTAAATATCATGGAGTCTGGGAAAGCGTCTATCGCGACAAGCATATCAAACGGACTGCAGTATTTGTCAGTGTCCAAAAAAACGAAGACTGTTTTGAAACTTGGTTGTTGTGCCATTTTTGATTCCAACCTTGAGTAGGCTTGATGCGTTTGACGCATTTAAGAATTACCACATCTGAATTTGGCATTAAACGCAATTGTTTAATAATTGACAGCGAAAGTGTACTTGTACTCTATATGGGGTAGGGCTATGTCGTTATCTGATAACTTAGAGAAACTTGCAAACGCTTGTGGTGTAGCTGGAAGAGAAGCAGAAGTTCGAGACCTTATGGCGGAACTTCTCAAACCATACGCGGACGAAGTTGTAGTGGATAAATTGGAGAACGTAATCGCAACAAAAAAAGGCAAAAAAAATCAACCAAAAATTATGCTTGCTGCACACATGGACGAAGTTGGGTTAATGGTGAAACACATAACCAAAGAAGGGTTCATCAAATTCACAAAAATGGGTGGTATAGACGACCGCATTCTGTTAGCCCAAAAAGTGAACGTTTACACTGAAAAATGCACTTTACCAGGTGTTATTGGCTCTAAGCCACCTCATATCCAGAAAGAAGATGAACGAAAAAAAATTATGACGTACGATGAATTGTTTATAGACGTAGGTGCAGAAAATCGTGAAGAAGCGCAGCAAATGGGCATAAAAATTGGTGATCCAATAGGCTTTGAAGGGAAATACACTAAACTATACAAAGACACAGTCATGGGTAAAGCATTTGACAACCGTGTAGGATGCGCAGTCATGATTGAAACTTTAAAACAACTCGAAAAAACCGAGTGTACTGTTTACGCTGTAGGAACAGTTCAGGAAGAGGTGGGATTAAGAGGAGCGGCAACCGCCGCTTTCAGCATAGAACCAGATGTGGCATTAGCGTTGGACGTAACTGTAGCGGGTGATGTGCCAGGCGTAAGAGAATTTGATACTAGCATAAAAATGGGTAAAGGACCAGCGTTGACAGTGTCAGACGCAGGTTTAATCGCCCATCCCAAGGTTTTGCGTGGGCTAATCGACGCTGCCTCAGAGAACAAAATTCCCTATCAACTTGAAACAGGATTAATGGGCACCACAGACGCAGCACGCATCTCTTTGACAAGGCAAGGAGTCCCCAGCGGTACCATATCCGTGCCGACTAGGTACATCCACAGCCCATTAGGCCTAATAAACCTCAAAGATGCAGAAAACGCAGTGAAGTTAGCCGCGGCAACTATTAGGAAATTTTCAAAATAAATTTGTGCTCCCAAGAAAGGCATCAAGCAATGATGGACAAAGAGGACAAAACAGCCGTGAAATTCGAGTTCTTAGAGCACACGGCTGACGTCTACATTGCAGCTTACGGCAAAAACATGGAAGAAGCGTTAAGCAATGCGGCGCTTGCCATGTTTGAGGTAATGACTGATACAACTAAAGTTAGCCCTCTCCACAGAGAATTAGTGGAAGTGGAAGCAGAAGACGAGTATGCCTTACTGTATGGTTGGCTTGAAGCCCTGTTGGTAAAGTTTGAAGTTGAACACATGTTTTTTTCTAAATTTGAGGTTCAAAGTTTTAAAGAGACCAAAGAAGGTTTCAAACTCAAAGCAACTGTGTGGGGAGAAAAATTTAATCCTGAAAAGCACCCGCAAAAAGTAGGCGTCAAAGCAGCCACGTATCATCAGATGGAGATAATAAAAGAAAAAGAAAAAACGACGCTTATGTTTATCCTCGACATCTAGACTAGATGAAGTTTTTTGAGTTCCGCAACAAAGTAGTCAACAACGGTTTCAGGCGGAATCTGTAATCGGTCACTGGTATGGATGATTATAGGAACATGTCTAGTTTTGAAGTAACTTATTAGGGAGCTGGTTTCACATTCATAAAGCTCGAGTCGTATTTTTATAACCTCAGCATTATCATCAGGCCTCTGATAGAGTTGCCCTCCGCATTTGTCACAAACACCGTCTACTTTGGGTTTTAGAAACTGTAAGTTGTAAACAGCCCCACAATTTCTGCATAGACGGCGACCAGAGACACGTTCAATTATTATCCAATCAGGAACAACCAACTGTAAAATGACGTCAATTTTGGCTATACTTTCAAGTGCTTGAGCTTGGGCTAGATTGCGAGGGAAACCGTCCAAGATAAAACCATAACCTTTAGGTATCTTGGCTATTTGCTGTTTCAAAATGTCTAAAGTTATTTCGTCTGGAACAAGCAAACCCGCTCTCACATAACTCTTGACAGTTTTTCCGAGAGAGGTGTCCTCCTTCATTAACTCCCTGAAAATGTCACCCATTGAGATTACATTAAGGTTCAACTTATTTTTTAGCAAAGCGCTGTATGTGCCTTTTCCAGAGCCTGGAGCACCAAATATAATTGCGTTCACCAATAGCCCCTTTCGTAAAGAGTATTAAATAAAAAGGAAAAAATCTAACTGTTAAAGGTTGTGTGCATGTAGATATACTATTAAGCAAAAGAAACGTTTATTCTGATTAACATAAACTTCTTAGGCAATTCAGCTTTACGTCATGTGACTTGAGATGCACACAAAGCAGATTAGCCAAAACCTTTTCATTGTAGATCTACAAACAGGTGGACTTCAGAACCTCATAGCCAGCTATGTCCTTAAGGGAGACAAAACCATAATTGTTGAAACTGGACCTTCTTCATCTATCCCGAATTTGCTTGCCGGCTTAGAGGAACTAGAGGTTCGCCTTGAAGATGTTGCCTATGTTGCCCTCACCCACATACATGTTGATCATGGCGGCGGTGTAGGTACTTTGCTAAAAAGTTTACCAAACGCCAAAGTTGTTGTTCACCCAAAAGGTGCGGTACATCTGAAGAACCCGGCGAAGCTTTGGTCAGCTAGCCTAGAAGTTCTTGGAGAAGTTGCAGAGATGTTTGGTAAGCCTGAGCCTGTTCCTGAAAGCAGACTTGTAATAGCAGAAGAAAACTTGGAACTCAAAGTATCTAACCACGTAAAGATGAAAGTTGTGGAGGCACCTGGGCATGCTTCGCATAACCTCTGCTATTACGAAAAGAATAATGGAGCACTCTTTGCAGGAGATTCGGCGGGTGCGTATCTACCTGAGTTTAACACAGTTTTTCCTACAACACCTCCGCCATTTCACGTTGACGTAGCGTTAACTACTTTGGATAAACTTGTCAGGTTGAATCCCGAAATTTTATGTTATTCACATTTTGGCTTTGTCTTCAATGCAGTTGAGCAGTTGCGGGACTATCAATTACAAATTAGGCTGTGGTTATCTGTGGCTTACGAGGGAGTAAATAAAAACCAAAGTTTAGGAGAAATAAAAGAAGCTATATTCAGTAGAGACCCTAGAATTCGAAGTGTGGTCTCTCAGGTAAGGCAAAACAAGGTACACCAAAAAACGTTGCTAGAAAATAGTGTGCAAGGTTTTGTAGATTTTGCTCGAAAAAACTTGGCTAACTGCCCTAAGCTTTTCAAAACTGTTTTATAGGGTGTTGGGTCCTTTCATTGCTGGGTGTCAAGTTTGGGAGAATATGAAGGTCGTCCTCCAACAATCAAAGTGCCCTTGGAAAAAATTGACAATTGTTCATGGCGGATTCCACGTTTCAGACAGGGCATGAAGGTTTCAGGTTTGATTTTCGCTAACGAAGCTCTTCTCGAAAAAATGAAAACTGACCGGACTCTAGAACAATGTTCGAACGTTGCGTTCCTGCCCGGCATTTACAAAAACGCCATAACGTTGCCTGATGGACATGAAGGATATGGTTTCCCCATAGGCGGTGTCGCAGCCACCGACTATGAACAAGGCGTCATCAGTCCAGGTGGGGTAGGCTACGACATAAACTGTGGGGTACGTTTGTTGACTACTAATTTATCTGAAAAAGACGTGCGCCCAAAACTTGCACAGTTAGCAGGCGCAATTTTTTCGAATGTGCCCTCTGGACTCGGCAGTCGCAGAAAGGACTTCAAGATTTCGCCAAGTGACCAAGACAGGTTAGTTGTGGAAGGAGTTCACTGGCTTATCAATCAAGGCATGGGGTGGCCTGAGGATTCAGAGCACTGTGAAGAAAAGGGCTGTATGAAAAATGCTAACCCTGATAAGGTTTCTTCAACTGCGAAGAGTCGTGGACTCACTCAAATTGGCACGTTAGGTTCAGGAAACCATTTTCTTGAAATTCAAAAAGTGGACAAAATCTTTGATCTTGAAACCGCCAAAGCCTTTGGTATAGAATTCGAGGGGCAAGTAACAGTTATGATCCACTGTGGTTCTCGAGGCTATGGACATCAAGTGTGTAGCGACTATTTACATGTCATGGAACACGCAGTTCAAAAGTACAAAATTGTCTTGCCTGACAGGGAACTGGCTTGCGCTCCTGGGCACAGTAATGAGGCAAAAGATTACTATCAAGCCATGGCATGTGCAGTTAACTATGCATTCTGCAACAGACAAGCCATTACCCACTGGGTACGGCAGAGCTTCCAAGAAGTTTACGGTCAAGAACCGGAGAAATTCGGGTTAAAACTTGTTTATGACGTGGCGCACAACATTGCAAAAATTGAAAACCACAACGTTGATGGAGTAAATAAAAAAGTTTGGGTTCACCGTAAGGGCGCTACTCGAGCATTTCCGCCGGAACATGGTGAGGTACCTCAGGATTACCGGTCAAAGGGTCAGCCCGTGTTGATCCCAGGCAGCATGGGTACCAGTTCATGGGTTCTTGTGGGCACCTTGAAAGCCATGGATTTGACTTTTGGCTCCACAGCACACGGGGCAGGTCGCATGTTGAGCAGGGCAGCGGCTAAACGCAAGTATTGGGGTGGAGATGTCAAAACAGGACTTGAGAAGAGGGGCATAGTGGTTCGAGCCGCAAGCAACATGGTTTTGGCTGAAGAAGCAGACCTTGCGTACAAAAATGTAGATGTAGTAGCTGATGTTAGCCATAATGCGGGAATTGCAACAAAAGTAGCGCGGTTGGTTCCTCTAGCTGTGGTCAAAGGTTAATTTTTTAGAATTTTGTATCTCTATTTGCCGGCTTGCTTGAAATTGGATAAAGCTAAAAAGGTAAAAGCAAGAAACAGGGTCTTCAAAAAATCAAGGTAGTGGGTAAAGGATTGTTCAACGCGAAGGAGTTTATAGAAAATTCATTGAAAGAAATTCGTGAAATTGTTGGAGATAAAAAAGTTATTTCTGCGTGTTCAGGCGGGGTTGACAGCACCGTTACCACTTATTTGGTTCACAAAGCAGTTGGCAAGAAGTTGATTGCAATATTCATTGATGACGGCCTGCGAAGGGAAGGCGAGCCAGAGTTTGTTATGCGTGTACTGAAAAGCTTCGGCGTCAAATCTCGATATGTAGATGCAAAAAAGGAGTTTTTTGAGGTCTTCAAGGGGAAAACTGATGCTGAAGAGAAGCGGAAAGCATTTAGAGACAAATTTTATAAAACTTTAGGGAAAGTAGCTAAGGAAGAAAAGATTGATTTCATAGCTCAAGGGACAATAAAAGCTGATGTGATTGAAACAACGCAGGGAATAAAATCTCAACATAATGTTCTTTCACAAATAGGCATCAACCCTGAAATCTACGGTTACAAAATTCTTGAACCATTACGTGAACTGTTTAAACCAGAGGTTCGAGAGGTAGGCAGGGAATTGGGGTTGCCTGCTGAGGTTACTGAGAGGATGCCTTTCCCTGGTCCTGCTTTGTCTTTGAGGGTTCTCGGCATAGTTACACCTGAACGGGTGGCGATAGTGCGTAAAGCTACGCAGATCGTGGAAGAGGAAACTCGGGGGTTAGGAACGTTCCAGAATTTTGCGGTGTTACACAACGATAAAGCCACAGGAATCAAGAATGGAAAACGGGTTTACGGCGATATAATCACTGTACGTATTGTGGAATCTGTGGATGCAGTGACAGCTAAGGCCAAGCAGGTGCCTTATGAGAAACTTTGGCGAATTTCCAAGAGGATAACTGATGAAATTCCAAGCGTAGTACGTTGTCTATACGATATAACTGACAAGCCGCCATCCACTATAGAGTTTGAGTAAGAGAGCCAGTTAGTCTGAAAGTTAATATCTCCTCTGCAAGTTAAGGATACGGTAGCGGGGGCTTTGTAAAAGCAAAGGTTGATGGGAGTTTTGAAAGACGAATGCGGCATCTGTAAAAGGGTTCTCTCGTTTAGTCGCTTGAAAAAGTGCACTAGGTGTAAGCAGTTGTTCTGCTGGGATTGCATGGTAGCGGATGTTGCCACAGGTGATTCCGCAAAGATGTTGTGCTTGAATTGTGCACGTAGAATTGTTTCGCCTAGGCTAGCCTCAAAATATGAGGGACTCACTAAGCATCTAAAGTTTCGAGCCGCGTTTACTAATACAGTCAAGTTGTCATTTGCCAGAATAGACGGCTTAATCGGCACTAATTTACCTATGGAAGCCTACCGTAACGAATCGTGGTGGAACAACTCAGCGTCTTCGGCGCATGCAAAAGGCTGGTTGGATGCTGGGTGGGAAGTGCAGGAAGTCAACTTGAAAGAGGGGTGGGTTTATTTCAGAAAAGTACGTGACAACGTTGATCAACCGCGTGGCAAACGCTGCAAACGAAAAATTAACACCGAAGTAACAAAGCCCTTTACGCCTGTGCCAGCGCATCCCTTTAAGTCGAAAGTGCCATCTAAAACAAAGGTTTCGAAGCTTTATGCGCGGATTTTAAATTTGGAGCGACAACGTAATGCGATTTACCGGCAGAGAAGTTTTAAGGGTGGCAGGTCGCCGCATGAAAAGAGGTTGTTTGGCTCCACTGAAAAGCCCAGCAAATAGAATTCGTTGCAGTTTGTTTTATCTAATGGAAAACGTGAAATAGAAGTTCCTTTGAATTTAAGGAAGCACCACAGAGGGGACATGGTTGGACGAAGTCTTAGAACTTCTAGAGAAAACTACCAAGAGAATTCAAAGGATCTTTGAAGAAAGCAAAGAGGCGGCTTCAAAACAAACAGCTGATTATGGATTACTGCTTCAATCAAAAGATACCACTGAAGAACAGAAATTGAAGGCTTTTATGCGGCGAATGCTGGCTTATGACAGGCTAGATCGTTTGTCATCTCAGCTTAGCCTTTTGTATATGTTGCAGATTTTCGCGTTTAAGGTTAAAGTGTTAGAAGTGACCGTGAATAAAATAGACGAGCAGCTAGCTAAGTCAGGTGTTCTTGAGAAGACCAATGAAATCGAGGAGATACGCAAGCACATAGACACCTTAAAAATTCTTATGGAAGCCCAATATGAGTCGTTAAAGGAGATCAAAGATAAGAATAAAGAAGATTTACCATACGTCTTCTAAAACTTTTATGTTGTTGGTTAAAAATTGGCGACAGCATCAGTTGTGGTGAAAACAGAAATTGAGACTGCTTTCAACCAGCTGAAGACGTTGCTGATCAAAAATAAATGCGAAGTAACTTCTGAAAATTCGCCCTTTAGTTTGTCGGCACTTCAAGGTTCACTTTGGGGAGTTACGCCCAAAGCAGCTAAAAAAACCTTAAAGTTTCAATTTTATCAGACTAACGTGGGCACCCGCGTAAGTAGCACTTCAAAGTTGTCTTTGAGTTATGTGAAGTGTGGCGGGTTGTGTTTTTGCAGCCTTGTTAAGCGTAGTTTGCGTTTGGATTTCTATGGATTTGAGCACATTTAGCGTCACACATTTGCCTAACAGTTGGAGTTGGCTGATTAGTACTAATGGGTATTCAAATTTTCAAGGTACTTTATTACTAAGTGGATTAGCACGTGTTTTTGCGGTTTTTCTATGGTTCATTTTAGCGTTGGAAAGTGTTATCTTGGTTTATGTACAGCGTGATATCGGAGAGTTCGCTGTTAAAATCTTGGAAGCTCTAAACCAAGATTATTGAAAGTTGATCATGCCGCGGGTTTTGTTGGTTTTGAGAACCATGTTAAAACACTACCGGTTGAGATAGCTAAGAGGCAAATCATGACTACAACTTTGAGAATTGTGAACATCTTTATAATAGAAATGAAAAGCAGAAACAGAGGCAGAAGCGTCATAAAGAAATATGTGAAAGCAATCATGCCTGTTCTGGTGCCTATGCTTATTCGTTTGGTGTTTCCTCTACCGAAGAAGGCACCTGCAAGTTTACCAAAAGCCTAAGGTGCAATTTTTGCAGTTGACACAGCTATTGCAACCTAGTCGTCGCAGCACAACGTAAATTGAGAGCACAGTGAAAAGCGTAAAAAGATAACCAAAAGTTTGATTGTATAACCACGCTGACAAGGACGAAAGAAAAACCCATACACCAAGAACGATATTACCGCCTAAAAGGAAGCTTCTGGAATAGCTGACGACGTCTCTACTCAAAGGTTCCACCTTATTGTGTTAACGCTTCATGACACGTTTTTTGCATATGTCTCTGAACTTATTATAGTAGTCTATTGGCTGAAAAACAGGAGCATAGGCTAATTTTTCTTCCAAGCCACATTTGCATACTGCGTAGACTTCTTTGTTTTTTACGTCTGCAAGAATCTGGAGGAGTTCTTTTCGGCAGTTTGGGCAGTAGTAGGGACCATTAACCATTTGTTTTGCCTCTTTAACAAGAATTTTTATGCGGCTTGTTGGAATTTTGTTGCGGGTTTCTTTTTTGATTGACATTTTTTATCCTGAATACTTGTAACTTGTAGTAGATGCTTTAATGTTCAACACCTATGTAGATATACTCTTCTCTTCATCTTTAAGTAAACTTCATCACTGCAAGAAAGATGACTAAAAGTAAAGCGCAAAGCAAAGCCTGCTACTCCGAGCTGAGTTACTAATTAGGTTTAGAGTTAACTTTTTCTCTTACAAGATTTTGAGTTGAAAATTTTCAGAAAAGGTTTTTGGTTTCTTAAGTTATTTGATTTGTTTGGTAGATATGCCAACGTTTCAATGTAAAAAATGTGGTAAAAAAATTGAGTCAGACTATGAAAGTTGCGATTGTACACATGCCCATAGTTGCCATGAAAAGAAAAATCCGTTTTGCTGTGGACAACTTATGATTGAAATAATTGATGATTAGAGTTGAGCATTTGTTTTTTCAAAAGAGGTTGATTGTTCTCCTGACAAATTATTTAGTGAGCCATTTAGTGCTTTTTGAACATGAATAAACTAGATAAACTTAAATTACGCTTAGAAGATGGAAATAGCACACGAGCGGCCGTCGTCTAGTCTGGTTTAGGACTTTAGCCTTCCAAGCTAATGATCCCGGGTTCAAATCCCGGCGACCGCACCATTTTATTTTTTTAGCTACGGAAAGAAACAGCAAAGAGGTGGCGGGTTGTGTGTTTATTACAATCAAACCTGGTGAATAAAAATAGCTCAATGGAAAACTTGTTTCATGCAGAACGTTGTAAATATTTAAAACAAAAGCTATTTTTAGCGATAAAACAATCAAAAACTAGTTCTCCATGAAACATGTATGTTACCGACATATGTGTTAGAGGAATAAAGAAAATCATGTCGACTAAAGACTTCTGAAGTTTATGTTTTCTTTAGGTTAAAGAATACATTAGCCCCTCTGGAACCCTTCATGCTGCTTTACTGTTAACGTGTCAGTTAAAGTTGTGCTAGGATATTTGGAAAGTTATCGGTAGCAGGTTGTAGGTGGTTGTGTTGGGTATGCGGACTTCGAGGTATGCGTAGATTTGGGATGCTCCAGCGGTGGAAGTTGAGACGACCATTGCAATTTTAAGGTTGCTTAGCGCTGTAAGGTCTACCCAGTTGCCGTATTGTTGGTTGTAGACGCCGTTGGTCACCACTATTTGCGCGGATGGTTCGTTGCTTGCATCGTACAGGTATATGGTGCAGTTGGTGAGACGGGCAATGCTTGCTTGGTCGTATGCTGTGAGTCGGATTTTCCAAGAATCTGAAACTTGGTTGGCTGCTCTGAGTACGTAGTCGTATTTGAAGGTGTGGAAGCACAGTTGGATTTGGTTGATTTTTTGCTGGAATTGGGTGGTTGTGTTTTTTACTGCAGTTATTTTTATTTTTGCTTGGCCGCTGTTGACGTTTGACTCAGCGTTAATTGCTATTGTGAGCTGTTTGGTTTCGTCGGTGTTTACCGTGGGGCTGGATGTGTAGGCGAGGTAGCCCTGACCACTTGTAGCGTATGATGATGAGGTGTAGTTCCACACTTGAATTGTGACGTCTACAGTTGCCAGGTCATATTGGCTTACGATGGTGAAGTTGAGTTGTGCAGGTGGTTCGGTGGTTACACCGGTGAATGTGAATTCGGTTGTGGTTGTGTATTGGGTGTAGTGTGTTGGTTCAAATTTTATCCAGTCCGCTTTGAAGTCAAATTGAGTTGCAGTGATTTTTTGGCATTTTATTTTGAGTTTCCAGTTTCCTGCGCCATCACGGTAGTACTCGGCGTTTGTTGTTATAGTTTGGGTTTTTGTTTCGTCTGTATTGGGTGTAGAACTGGATGTGTAGGCGAGGTAGCCCTGACCACTTGTAGCGTACTGGTTAGCTTGGTAGTCGTAGAGTTGTATGGTTACGTCGACGCTGGATTCTGTAAGGGAGCTGTCAACGGTCCATGAAAGTTGGCTCCATGACCACGTGTTTGATGTTCCGGTAAATTCCACTTCAGCTGTGTATAGGGTGTTCCATTTGTAGATTAGAGCGCAGTCTATTTGCCAGCTGTTTTGGGTTGTGTCGCCTGTAGTTGTGCCGTCTCTAAACCTTATCGTTAGGGTGCTGGAGGTTAAGTAGCTTGAAATGGAAACGTTGTTCCAGCCTGCAGCTACCGCAGGGATCAAGTTGACCCAGCTTGAGCCGCTCCATACATCTACCAGTAAAGTTTCGCTTGCTAAGGTGCCGGCGTAGATGCACAAAACTTTATTGTGCCAGTTGTACGTCGCGTTCGTCCACTGAACTTCAAGGTCAAGCCTGTAATTTGGGATCCATTTAGGTTTAAGCGCTATACTTATTATGCCTTGAGCAAAAGATGTAGCCACAGTTGCCGTTGTTGTACCGTAATTGCCCGCTGACTGTTGTGTGCCTGTTGCAACACCAAAACCGCCGCCGTTACCTGCATTGGAATAGTAGTCAACCCGCTCGGTTAATCCTTGAAGATTTGAATTTGCCCAATTTGAACACTGTGCGGTATTAGTGTCTGCACCTGTGGCGACGGCGACAACAACCATGCATCCTGGGACACTTGTTGTGGCACCCGGGATCGAAACGCTGGTGCTAGCGGTGGGCTGAACATTGCCGGCGGTAACATCCCACGGATTCCCAGACTCAACAACTCCCCTAAAGGCGAGAATGCCTGCAACAATGTGGTTACCTGGGTTAGTAACGGTGGGTGCATTCTCGCTTGCGGTGGCTCGTCGCCAAAACACTGTTAAACGTGTAGCTGCATTTCCACCGGCAGTTCCCGTTCCCTGTGGAGAATTTGAAACCTCCGCCCACCCGCTCGGAGCCGCCACAGGCTGGTTTGCGGTTTCGCAAAACAGCAAGAAAATGTCGTTTTGCTGCCACCCAGTTGGCAACGCAGGAGAAACGTTGATAGTACCAGCAGCCATTGCACCCGCGCCTACATAGGTTATCGTCGCATAGGAACCAGCATCTGCCTCAGTCAGAGTGTCGTATACACTGTCTGGCCCAGTTTTCATGGCTGCGAAACTACTGTGGGTTCCAATGTCAGCTGAGCCGTCCACGTTGCTGGTTTGGTCAACAAAATCTTCCTCGTTTGAAGACACAGTAGAATACGACCTAAACGTCATGTAGGCCCCATTGTTGCTTTGCAGGTCAACTAGAGAACCTGAAACAAGAGTGGTTGAGCCTTGAAGACTGTAGCTTGATGGATAGTAAGTTTGTGTTGAAGTTGCAGAACCAGCGCTACGTGTTATGAAGTAGCTAGCGTCCACAGATTGCACGCTGCTTGGCAAGGTGCCTGAAATATATGAGCCTGCGACAATGTTGTAGCTGTTAGGATAGTAGTAGGGAGTTGGAAGAGGCGCAACATTGACAAAGGCACCTGTGCCATGGTCATATATTATGCCTGAGCCTGCAGTACCCGACTGCAACACTACGCGTGGGTTTTCAACTGAGACAGCGGCCTGCGCAACAAAAAAGGTGTACACGTTAGCGTTTGCAGAAGAAAGAGTTTCCACTATCAAAATGGCAGTAACTAAGACGAGGAAACGCCGCGTAATCGAAGTTTTGACCATGGGGGAACCACACGAATGACTATAAATTTGGGAAACAACAAAAAAGGGGAAGTTTTGAGTAGACTATTCGCTGTCACCTTCAGCGTCAACGATCAGTTCTAGTGTTATTGTCACGGGGTTATTTCCTGCAGTAGCCTTCCACTTCAACCGCACTTCAACATCAACAGAAGAGTTGCCTGATATGTTGAAAGTTATAGAGTTGTTCACTGTTGTTGCATCTAATGTTTGACTGCCAACTTTGAAGTCAAGCTTATCAAGGTCAGAAACACTGCCTGAAGTGCTGTTGACACGCAGAGTACAGTTTCTAGTGGCAGTGTTATCGTTTTTGATGACCACGACTTTATCGTAAACTCTAGTTGCGTTCTTCCAACCTGATAAACTGTTGAAGCTAACGTATGTGCCGCCTGTGCCGACCGTAGTTCCGGCGGCTGTTGCGTCAGTAGCGCCTGTGGTGGTGAAGTATACTTTAGCTGTTTTTGGTGCAACTTCAGCGTCAATGTACATCAAGTTGTAGACAGCCGCTGAAGCAGTTGCGATAAGCAGTGAGCTTAATAGTAAAGTAACGAGCTTTAAAAATTTGCCCCGTTTTATTATAGTCTGCATCTTCTGTTTTCACCTCCTCTCTTGCTCTTGATTTGTTTGTGTTGACTGAACGAGCGTACTTGCATGCCCCAGCCCCAACTTCTCCAACTGTTTCTCAAACGTTTGAAGCCACGACTTCTCAGAGTTCTCTGAGCCCAACAGAGCCTTTCTCTTCTCAAGGTACTCTTTAGACTCGATTTCCCCTGCCACGAACTGACTGTCAAGTCTTTCTAAAAGGGCACTCAGAGGCACTTGTGGCGCAGTGGGAATGGGAGAGGCAACTTTGGCAAACATCTTCAGCATTCTTTCTTGCCGCAAATAATAGACTGCACTTACAGTTAGAATCACTAGCCCCGCGCCAAACAGCACCTGAACAATTTCCATGGGTACAACAGGCAATTGAGGCATAGGCACACTTAGACCATTAACATAATGTGACACAACAAACAAACCTGCGGATGCGGTAGGCATAGTTAAACCTCCAAGGAACAAGCCGCCGACGGCTACTCTGCGTTTTACAAGAGCAACGTAGATTGTTACAGCAGAAATCATTGAGATTACAAACACTAAGTAGATGAGACTGCCCCAGAAACGTGCTTCGATAGCGGTGCTCAGGTATGTGTAGTTTATCCATAATTGAGCATAGCCGACGATAGCCATAACTTGGCACAGATAAGGAAAAGCAGCTGGAAACAAGCGTTCAGATAAACAAGACAGCAAACTTAGGCCTAGGAAAAAGTTTATTGCGAAGAACAAGAAAAGCTCAGGCTGAAATGGCATAGCTGACAATCGGTTAAACCTCTCCAAGGTTAGTGTACGTTAAAGCATCAGCGGTTTTACCATTGACAAGACAGGCGCAGTACTTAGTTTTCAACTCATTTATGTAACTATTAAATGTCAGATTTTGGCAAATGGACGTGTTGGAGTCTACATTGGTTGTTCGGTTGCTTTTAGCGACATAGAGGTTAAAGTTCATTCCAACTACGCCCCGCTTTTTGGTATATGTTGTAAAAAGTTGTTGTTAAGCATTACAGTTTACATTTGATTAACCTATGTATACAAAATCAAAGCTTAAATTAACATTTGTTTAACATTGGAAAACACATGAAAACAAAGTTCAAAATTGACATTTTCATGTAAAAAACAAGCCATTTCAAAAGGAACTAATAAGAACTAAAAACCAAAAAAAAACAGCACACCACAATAAAAATACAACAACCTCAACCTTTTAAAAGAGCACACGCAAAACAAAAAGCAATAATAAACCTACTCCAGAGTCCCTTCAACCGCCCCAAAGGCAGATGCAGAATCTCGGATTATACCCTTCACCTTAAGCTCTTTTATGATAAGATTCCTCATCCAAGCAGAAAGATCCAACCCTTCATTCCGAGCCAACTGTTCAAGAATTCGCTTAAAACCTGGCATAAGCCGCACAGCTACAACCTCAGTTTTTAAACGACGCCGCCTCAGCTTGTACTGAGTACGCGTGGTAAACTCGTCTTTCCCGCCAGACCCTTTAACAGATGAACCATCACTGGACATAATAAACACAGATAGAGATAATTTAGTAAGAACTAAAAAACCTACTGCTCAGACACTTTGTCTATCGCTCACATGACAACAGCAAGATCAACGCCGTTTTCTGTGAAAAACAATTCATGCCACTCAATCGAATGAATCGTCGGAGCCTTAGAAACCTTCAGCTTTCCAACGACGTTTGCAGCTCTTTCTACCTCAAAAACGTAATCACACAGCGACTTAACTACCTCCTCGTACATTCTAGAGGTGCCTCCTGTATCCATAACATATAACAGAACAGATTCAGCGCCCCGCCTCTGTCTAAACGCATCCAACCACGCAAGACCTTGAACAATTTTTGCTGCATCATCAGTCAGGTAAAAGAAATGCAAAAGGTTATTGATTACAACCCGGCATTTGTTACAGTCACCAATTTTGGCTATAATGGATCTTAAACTCTCAAAGTGATTTCCAAATTTGTTTACCTTCAAACTTGAATCATCAGGAATCTCCATCTCAAGCAGCTCTAAAAGTCCGCTGCTAATTAAAGGTTCAATGTCAAACTTGAACCTATATGTGAACTGCTCTTTAACCTTCTCTTTAACATCTAAACTGCTTACGTAAAGGCAACCCTCATTCGCCTTTAAACCTTCAAGAATGTATTGCTGAGCAATATGTGTTTTAAAGATATCGACAGGCCCAATTATGACCGCGGTTGAACCGCGGATCATGCCGCCGCCAAGCAAAATATCCAGCCCCAAAACACCTGTACTGACTAGACGCACCATCACACCTCACTCCATAAATTAATCTGCCTGAATACAGTAGCTAAGAAAATACAGAGGCAACTTTTTACATCAAAACAAAGGTTCAAAATGAAATTTGCAATGCTAGGGCTAATAAACTCTCTACCCAAGAATTTTGACCCCCGCAAGGGTTATTATGTAACTATGAGTTCTCAACGTGTGGTTCGTGCCTCTCATTTTGACAATTCTGAGTTTTCGCCGTAACACACCGTCTTCGAAGGTTGTTCTCATGGATACAACGCCATCCGCAATGAAATCTTCCCCATACCAAGAGTGGTCGCTGTTGAAGGGTTCATCAACCACCACGATGGTGGTACAGCCAGTTCTCTTTATTAATTTATAAATTAAACGTAAAGTATGTCTCTTTTCAGCCTCTGTCTTTAGACCCATAAAAAGCGCAGTAACTGAATCTAAAACTACTCTTTTGGCATTAATGGAAGTTATAGCATCCAAGATACGGTTTAGGGCTAACTGGACATCGATGTCGCCCAACAAGGAGAAGTCAAGGATTTCCACTTTTTTTCTTTGAATTGAGGGCTCAAAATCCATCCCAAATTCTTTCATAGTGGACAAAAACTTTTCTATACTCTCAGCCAAACATACATAAACGCCATTTTCACCATACGTATTAACGCCTTCGTAAATAAACCGTGAAGATAAGATGGTTTTTCCCGCTCCAGGATTCCCTGATAAAACAACCATACTAAACTCTGGAAACCCGCCTCCAACTAGCTTGTCGAATTCACGAATACCCACTGAAACCCTTTTTACCATCATTTTTAATCATCACTTTTGATTTTGAATACTACATCCCCACTGTAGAGACTTTCTATGGAGGCTGCACCCAGCAACGGCGTTACCTTTGTTTAATCCAAACTTAGGTAATGTTTTGATTTTAAGTGATTTTGTAATTAACTGTGGACACTTGAAAGTTAAATTTAGCATTTGAAACTCAACTATTTTAATCATTTCCTAATATAAAAAAAGTTCTCTGAAGAAGACAACGCATTTCATGCTACTCTTATTTTAAATTAAATTCTTTTATGGGTTTTAGCGGCGGAGCAGCACTTGGAGAGAGGCACAACTGAACGATGACACTCTAAACTTTAATGTACTAAAAAAATTAAATTTCTATAGTCGACTAAGTGAACTGAGTTCGTGTCAACTGATAGAAAACAAGATCCACAATTTCGTTTTAATTTAAAAGCAACCCAAATAAAAACGCTAAAACACTGCAAATTTTCAATATCAACACGCAACATATTGAGCTTAAAATGTTAAAACTCCCAAATAAGAAACACAGTTACTTCGAAGTTCGAAGGATGAGACATGAAAATTGTTATAAAACTGCCTCTCCACTTCAGTTGCCATGGCAAAACCTAACCCCATTAGAGATATAGAGGAAGAGCAGAAACTTGATAGAACACGAGTGGAGCAGCTTGCTAAAATTGTTGGAGGTTTGCCAAACTTAGAAGAATAAATCACACTCGCACTTTTTAATTAAAAGTTGAATTTGAGACTAAGTTACAGAGAGAGCTAATTCAAGATAACTCATAACTCTGTGTATACAGAGCAGCGTTTTATCGACGTATAATTTCTGTTGAATTTTTTGTCGACAGCTCTTTTTTACCATCCAGACCTTTTCTGACAAAAACGTTTAATAGGCAAACTTTTTCACCCACAAGCAAGTCTTTGGTTGTTTGAGAGTGCTGACGCCAAGCTGTAAAGCGGATTGTGCCTGTTTCGTCTTTTAAGTCTAATGTGGTGAGACCGACTTTTTCGCCTTGCGTCGTTTTAACTTCCTTAGTTATAGGTAAACTTGCAACTTCGGCTTCCACATTGACACTCCCCAAAAGCTCCTCCAAATTTGCTAGTTTTGTAAACTGTGGCTTAGGGTGCGTAATATCTACGCGGGTGTCTCTGTCAAGGTGAACTTCAGTTTCTCCGTTGGATCCATTTTTGACTCGACCGTGGATTAGGTGAACATCGGCGTTTGGTTTTAGGAGAGGTTCGAGTTCTTGAGCTTTCTCGTTCCAAGCAACCACCACTATCTCGCCTGTGGAATCGGCCAGCTTAAAACGTAGAGCTGTGCCTTCAGTTTGGTCTTGGCGGGTAAAAACGCTTTTTGACAAGACCTGTTTTACTGTGCCTTTGAGGGCAACATGTTTGTTGGCAGCGACGTTGCAGATTTTTTCTGTGTGAGTATCGAGGAAAAGGGGGTAATCCTCGTCGTTGACGTCTGGAGGATCAGGTTCGATGTGGCTTTTGCCGCTTAAATGTAATTCCACGTTGCCGTCATGGTCTTCTTTAGTGTAGCAGTGGGAGAAGCGAGCAATTTGTCCACTTTTTAATTTGCCAGTTTCAATCATGTCGGCTTTTTCGTTCCACAAAACCGCGCGAGTTACCGTATCATGATCTATGAGTGTTACTGAAGCGAACTTTCCAGGTTTTGCGCCTTCGAATGTGTGTACGTTAGAAACGGCAATCACACGTGCAGTTACTGTAACATTGTTTAGACCTGGAACCAGTTTACTGAGGGGAAAATTATTGTTTGGTTTGGGCGGTTCTTGGGAGACGTCAACGCCTAACTCTCGAGCAATCATTCGTAGCAAAGTTGTGTCAGCAATTAATCCTCCTGTTTTTGCTCGTGCAACATCTAGTTTTTGAAGAAGTTGGTCTCGACTAGTTTGAGTATGCTTTGATAGAATCTGCTGTATTAGATCTTCAGGCGTCATTTTTGGGTTGCCGACACAACTATTAATTGACAGAGGTTTAAATTGTTTGCAAAGTCTGCCTTTGCATCTGCTGACCATTAGTAGAAGTTGTTAAATTGCGGTCTACTAAAATATTTGTTAGAACATGCAAACAGCTGAACTTGGTTTAGTATTAATTGTAATAGGCGTCGCCGTCCTCATTTTTGCAGCAGTCATTACAATTATAAAAAGTAGCCAGAAGGGAAATGTGAAAGCGGGAGGCGTAATTATGATAGGCCCTGTGCCGATAATTTTTGGGACGGACAAAGAAGTTGTAAAAACTGTTTTGGTGCTGTCAATAGTTCTCATGGTGCTGGCGATTGTTTTAATGTTTGTATATAATTTTCTTGGGGGTTAAAGTGTTGAGTGTAAATGAAAAACTACATTGCAAAAAATTTGGTTTGGGCATAACACCACCGTGCCTATTTCTGGTCTTTATAGCAGGGTTTGTTTTAGTTTTCATTGGTAGTTTATTGCTGATGACGGGGGTAATGTTTAACGGTGGTGGTTCGTCAAGCTCTTTTGGGGTAGTCTTTGTTGGTCCTTTTCCGATCATATTTGGGGAAAGTTCGTACACAGATTGCGTTGTTGTGGGTAGTTTAATAATTGGAGCTTTAATTCTGCTGGCGTTTATTTTTATGTGTAGAAAAGGTAAAAGCTAAAATGAAGCCGGTTGGAGTTTAGTCGGTTTCTTTTTCTTCCTCGTCTTCGCCATAATAGCCTTTAAGCATAATAAGGGTGATGGTGACAAATGTGGCTGTCATGAGTACGCCTATGAGTATTTGGAAGTATCCACCTATGTCCGTATTGGTTCCTCCTTGTGCTGCATATTCATTTAGTGTTTAGGTATTTAAGCAGTAGCTTTTTTCCATTCATCCATCAGAGATTTGTAGAGGTCGTCTTGTTCCTCTATCTTCTCGAACCAGCCTAATTTGTGCGCGATTTTCTGGGCAATCAGGTGATAACACAGGTGGACTTTACAATCTAGCACACGAAAATAGAAATCGTTACATGTGCAAAATTCAGCTTCAGGCATAAGTAGGTAATCACGTTCTTTTCCAATAACTATCCACACGGTGCGATTGCTTGGTCGGAAGACGTATTTTTTTACACGGTTCTCTTGTAGAGCTTCCAGTGCCTTTGTGAAACGTTGACCGAAAAGTTCGTAGAGTTCAGTAAGGTTTTTGCCGCTAAGTTTACCTTCTTTTTTAGCAGTTTGACAGATTTTGTTGAGCAGTTCAAGTTCGTTGACGTCGTTGTCTACCAACGGCAGCACCGTTTTCGAGGGTGGACGGTTGGGTTTATTCTATGTCGATTTGTTCGCCTTTTGGTTTTTGCGGAGACATTTTTGGCAGCACTACTTCTAAGACACCGTTTTTATATGTGCTTTTGGCTTCTCTCACTTTAACTTTGGATGGAAACAGAACTTCCTTGTAGTACTTGTTTTGGGGTGTGTCCACGCTGATTTCTAACGAGTCCTCGGTGCCGTGAAGTTTGATGTCGCTTTTTTCTACGCCTGGCAGCTCCGCGACGACGCGAATTTCACCGTTGGTTTCCACCACGTCGACGAGGGGTTCGCGTTCCTCTTTAACTTCAGGTCCTTTGAGGGATTTTTTGATGTTGCCGAATTGCTGAATTTCAGGTTTACCATCTGGCCCAATTTTCATGCTGTAGCCATACACAAAAGGCCCAAATTCTTTAACAGTACTGCCATCTGGAAGTGTACGCTCTTTGACGTAATCTTTAGGGATTTTTTCAGTGAAGGCTTTTAATTGCTCTTCCAAGCGTTCTTCCATTTCTCGGAAGATGTGATCTATATCTCCGAAGAATGGATCCGTGTCGAAGGGGCTTCTGCGGCGACGTCTTATCCATTCAGGGGAGTTTTCATCATCTGAAGACATCTTGTACAAATCACCTTGTATGTAACTTGAGATGTTTCGCTCCAATAAGGGTTGTCCCATAAAACAAGTGATTTCAAAGTTAACTTAACGCATATGTAAATCACAAGTCGCCTTGGAAAAATTTCATGTTTCAACAGCTTTTGGCTCTTTATTTTTAAGAGGACCACACCTTGAATTATGAGGCTCAATTTTCCGTGATTAAACTTTTCGTTAAAAAAAACTGTTTCGCAACTGATCCACAGTTCCCAAGTATGTTCCATCCAGAAGGTATAGCTCCGCGTTCTTTAATGCCACACCGTCTGACCTCAGAACGGGACCAATTAACATTTCTTCTCCTCCTTTCCCTGCAGGGTTGGATGCGTTTATGGGTCTGCCACCTAAAAGGTGATTAAAGCTGGGCATCACAAAAATCTGTTCGACTTTTAGCTTCACCTTGTAGTGGCGATAAAGAGTTTCTGACAACGTGCCTTCCAACTTTATACGATGCTTCTTCAAAAAAATCTCCGCGAGGGCTTCAGAGAATGTTTCTGCTTTCACCCACACTTGTTTATTAAGTTTAGAGCCGACGAGATCATGGAAAACTACGGTGGGATGCAGATGTCCCATCAAGAGGGTTTTACATCCTAAAAGTGTAGGTGATGCCCATTTATGTCCGTGGAACAAACCCACATCGCCTACAACCACCCCTGAAGCGGGGTGAATTTTGACGTTTTCAGACAACATTAGCTCAAGATTACCATCATGGTTGCCTCTTACGATGTTGATTTCTGGCACGTACTTTTTGATTTCATTAAAAAACTCGGGAATTTCCCTCCATTCAGCAGATTCCCGCGCCACAATTGTGTGTTTTACATCACCTATAATCGTCAAGGTTTTAGGCTTGTATTTTACAAGTAAACCTTTGAGTTTTTCCAGTAAATTGGAGGTTTGGCTTGGTAGATGGATACCTTTCTCTTTAAGAGCCAGTTCCCACCCTAAATGAAGATCGGCGATTACTAGCGTTTTAGTCTTTTCAGTTTTAATTAGGGCTGCTGGGGAGGGAAGTAAAAGTTTGAGCATAAAGTGGTCTTATTTTTGATTAATCAAATTGAGAATTAAATCGTGTATGTCGTGGTTGCCTGAGGCTACAAACTTGATTGTCTGCCGCGGGTCTAATTTTGTGTTTACCTCACCGCCGTCAGGAGTGGTTATTGTTCCTCCGGCTTCTTTGAGGATAAGAAATCCTGCGGCCACGTCGGTTGTGCGCAGTTTGCCACGAATATCCACGAACGCATCAGTTAAACCGTCTGCTACATAACAAAGTTCCAGAGCGTTGGCTCCAAAGTGACGGATATGTTTGGTGTTAGCAATTAACGCCGACAACACGGGAGCCAACTCTGCCACTTTATAAGTGTTCAAATCTAAGCCTATCACAGCATCCTGCAGCGACCTAAGTTTAGAGGGAACAATTTTCTCTACATTCCTAAAGGCGCCTTTACCTTTGAAAGCAGTGTAGTCAATTAAATGGAACAAATCAGTCACCATTGCCGCATGAACTGAGGACAAGTTAGGCTGGTCTGAGACAGCAATTGAGGAACAGTAAAAGGGCAACCCACGGGTTAGGTTAGTGGTTCCGTCAATGGGGTCAACTATTACATAGCAGTCTTTAGATTGAGCACCATACTCTTTTACACCTGACTCCTCGCTGACCAATGTGAAAGAAACACCATTCTGCAGTAAAACATCTACAATAGCCATCTCCGCAGTTAAATCCGCCACCTTCATCTGGTCTCCGCCAGCGCCCAGGCCAAGGTCAGGCTGTGGATCTTTTAGATGAGGGAGAAGAGGTTGAAGATGAAACCGGATATTTTCGCGGCACTTCAAAAACAGGTTTTGCCAACCAACCTTAGAGCCCATGTAATCATCACAACCCAATAATTGATGCATGCTAACAAATAATGCTTGCCCATTTTTTAATAAAAAAGACCTGTTTTCATCAAATGCCGGTAATTGAGAACTAAAAGATACACAAGGGTAATTTTGGAGGTAAAAAGTACATATGGCATACAACCTAAACAATTTAAGCTACACAGCCACAGTAGACGAATCACAATTTACTGCGCCGCGGAATAAGAAAACAATTGCCTGCCGTATACTGTTGCCTTCTTTTTCAGCTTTTTTCAAGTCTGAATCTTAAAATCATTGAGCACCACACGTCTGGTTTTGACCTTTGACTTATGCAAAGTCAAGTCAATAAAGCAACGTATTTTTGATTGACATTTGACAAAAAAGAAAACTCTGGTGCCGGGGGCGGGATTCGAGCCCGCGACCTCTGGACACATGGGCGTTGGCCACCATTGTTCTCCAGATTATGAGTCTGGCGCCCTGGCCAGGCTAGGCTACCCCGGCAATTTGGGTTCAGTTATCTTGATTACAGAGGCTTCATTTAAGTCTATTTCTACAAAAACTCGCACCGTTTGTTTGAATTTGGCTATGTTGATTAAAAGGTTTGTTTTCTGGCAGTTTGCAGTTTCTCGGTTCCTGTAGTTGTGCCTAGATAAGCCATATCTGCCAAGTTAACGAAAAGACCTGTTTCAATAACGCCTGGAATCATCTTAAGCTGTTGGTTTAGCTTGGCAGCATCTGTGATGGCCCCGAAGGTTACATCCATAATGGGGTTACCATTGTCTGAAATTACTGGTCCAAGCTTGCCCTTTGTTTCTCTCAATGTAGCTTTGCCACCGAGTTTCCCTATTGCTAGCGTAACAGGGGCGATTGCAAAAGTGAGAACTTCAATAGGCACAGGGTGGTTATTTTCGCCCAGAATTTTGACGCGTTTCTTCTCGTCAGCGATTATTATGTTCAGTTTTGAGGCCGCTGCAACAATTTTTTCTCTTGTCAAAGCGGCGCCCATGCCTTTGATTAAGTTTAGTTTAGGGTCGATTTGGTCTGCACCGTCAATGTTTACATCTATAACGGGGTGTTCTTCGAGTGTAGTTACGGGAATCTTGTTTTGTACTGCCAACGCAAACGCTTGATATGAGGATGGAACACCTAAAACTTTCAGGTTTTCTTTTTTTACTCGTTCACCCAGTGCTTCTATGGCGTAGGCAATTGTGGTGCCGCTGCCTAAACCCACGATGTTGCCGTCTTTAACGTGCTTAACCGCTACCAAGGCGGCGTTCTTCTTTGCGATTTCTACAGAATCAGGATTAGCTTTCAATTTCCATCTGCCCCAGTTTATCCATGACTTTGTCGATTTCGCTGCGTATTGCATCTATCCTCAGTTCTGCTTCAGTTTTCTGAGCTGAATTTTCAGAAGGCGGTTTCCTTTTCTTTTTGGGTTTCTCTTCGCCTTCTACGCCTGCCCCCTCTTCAGCCGATTCTTCCGCTTCTTCCTCTTTCTCCATCTGGTCAGGAACAACAGGAGCCTGCGGTTTGGGAATTTGAATTTTAATTTCCTTGACGGGTTTAAGTTCGATTCTGCCACGTAACTCCTCGACTTTACCGCTTAACTCCCCAAAGCGTTCACTGAACATCTTCATTAGGTCTTCTTGCATACTTTCCAATTCATGCAGCGCCACGATTGTTTCGTCACGCGCAATGGATTCTTTTACACTCATCATTCTCTGCTTGTAGGAGCTGGCAAGTTTATCCCTCTCCGCCTCAGTGATTTTACCTTCTGCGTGTGCCTCATACAAGTGCCGGATTGCGTCTCCTAAAATTTCCCGTTCTAACTCTAAAATGCGTAATTCATCTTTGGCACGAGACGCGTCTGTAGACTGAACACTTTTAGTGACCCTGTATTGTGGTGGAGGAACAAAACCAAGGTTCTTATCTACGGTTTTTTTAGGAACCACATGAGGGGGATTGTAACGCCTACGCATAAGGAAAATGACGACGACACAAGAAACTATGGCTGCCACTACCGTTGAAACAATTATAGCGATGGTTAGTGGGTCGTCGAGCGCCATGATATCCTCTGTATTCTGATTGCGTACGATGTATATAAAAATTAAATACGCTTTCTAAACGTCTTTTTCACAAGTAAAGCTTAGCAGTTCATCGAGAAACCTAATTAGCGCTCCACACAAACTATGCTGCTATGAAACTGGTAAGTGCATGCCTAGTTGGAGTAAACTGTAACTTTGAAGGAAAAAACTGGCTAAACAAAGCGCTGCTAGAAGAATTCAAAAAGGGAGAATTGTTTCCCGTCTGCCCCGAAGTCCTAGGTGGGCTACCTGCACCTAGAATGCCTGCAGAGGTACAAAACGGCGATGGCGCAGAGGTCTTGGAGGGCAAAGCCAAAGTTATAAACAAAAGGGGCATCGACGTAACAGAACAATTCCTCAAAGGGGCACAAGAAACATTAAAAATTGCTAAAGCTATAGGTGCTACAGAAGCGTTTCTTGCTGAGAATAGCCCCTCTTGCGGATGTGGAAAAATCTTTGACGGCACATTCTCAGGAACTACTGTTGCAGGCGACGGTGTTACAGCAGCGCTATTGAAGAAAAACAGCGTCAAAGTTGTATCAATGAAAAGTGATCATTGATTTACCCGTCTCCGCCTAATCAACAGATAAAGTAACAAAGGTCCACCCAGAAACGCGGTTATAGCTCCCACAGGCAGCACAATGGGAGCAATTAGTCTCCGGGCGATTATGTCCGCAAAAATCAGTAAAATTGCGCCAAACAAACTTGATGACACAAGGAGCAAACGTTCGTCACCACCCACAACAGCACGGCAAATGTGTGGTGCAACCAGACAAATAAAACCTATAGCACCTGTGAAACTAACCACAACGGCAGTTGAAAGGCAAGCAGTGAGCAAAACAATTATTCGTACGCGGTCAACTTCTACGCCAAGGCTTTTTGCGCTGTCATCACCCATCTTCATTATGTTTAGATCCCACGCTAAACGGAGATTTATTATGAAGCACAAAATGAAGACTGAAAGTATATAGGGCAACTGCCACCAAGCTGCTCTAGACAAGTCACCTATCGCCCAAAAAACAGTCGCGCTAACCGCGTTGGATTCCGCAAAATATTGCAGCAAAGTAGTGCATGCAGAAAAAATATACATTATAGCGATTCCTGAGAGGATTATAGTTTCAGGGGATGCTCCTCTGCGCTTAATCATAAGTAAAATGACAAAAATAGGAATTATTGAAAAAACAAATGAGTTGCCGACAATCAGAAGAGGACCATCGGTTACGCCTCTGCCCACAATTATACCTATAGCTGCACCCAGTGCCGCACCCGCTGAAACACCCAAAGTGTAAGGGGTTGCAAGTGGGTTTCTGAGAATTGCTTGTGTCGTAGAGCCTGCCATCGCAAACGCAGCACCAGCTAAAACTGCTAAAAGCATTCGCGGCAGCCTTAAAGTCCAAACAACTGTATCAGCAAGCGGAGTTACATGAAATATGTTGGGAAAAAATCTTCCAAAAATTGCAGCGTATGCGTCAAAAAAGGACATTTCAGCAGAGCCAAGGGCAAGAGAAACACCTGCTACAGTTAAAAGTAAAATGACGCAGAAGATTAGAAATAGGCTTCGCCGTAAGAGCAGCCTGCGGTATTTCCGCTTTTCTTCAGTAACCCCATCCTGGGGAGTATTATAAGCGGTGACTACTCTTCTTTTGACCACCATAACATTGCTACCTTCTTTTGTTGTTTCAGCCAAAGACCACCTTCATCAGGCACTAAGATTTTTAGAAGATATTCTTTGAGATGTTCTTTTTTGTCAGCAGGAACATCGTAGAGTTCCATGAATCTAGAGGTTACTTCAGATAAATCAGCATACCTCTGTTCAGAAAGATAAGTCCAAACTTCAACATTTGCGGTTATGCCCAATTCGTTGAGAATATTGTAAATGTAGACGTGATCAGGGAAAACCTCTGGTTGAGCGTTGCCAAAGAGTATTTTTTGGATCTCTTCTTCCATCCAATTAGACGCAGAAAGGAAAAGGTAGACTTTTTCATTTGCTAAAATATGCATCTTCAACAAGGCGGGGGCAAGATCGATCATAAAAAATGAAAAAGAAGCAATAACAAAATCGTGAGGGGACACTTCATCTGTGTTAATGTTTTCCCAAGGTTTATTTATGCAGGTTATGTTTTTCACTTGTGACCTTTCAGCGTTTGCCTTCAAGAAAGCCAGCATCCGCAAAGAAGGCTCCACTGCTGTTACATGCTTAACCTTTTTAGCAATCGGGATGGTTATGCGACCAGTGCCTGCTCCAATTTCAAGAACTGTGTGGGCTGGCGTTAGAGGGAGTTTGTTTATTTGATCTTGGGTTAATGTGTGCATAGAGGCTGTTTTTTTGTTGAAGTCTAGCGCACACATATCCCAATACTTAATGTTGCATGACTTGATACGGCGGGTACTTTGCAACATCAACTTTCTTGTCTCGTTCCAGTTAACGACGCTTGTCATGGTTCATCGGACCAAGTTGTTAATTTAGGAACAAAAATTAAAAAAGGGGAAATAATGTGCCAGTTTCCTCAGGCAGCGTTGTTGGGTATACCTACTACGTCATTGTTTACGCGAAGCGACGGATACAGAAAGACTCCATCAGTGTCCAAGTTGTAGTTTATCCTCATGAATCGTGTAATGTACTCTTGGTGAACTGCTTGTGGATTTAAATCAGCAAACAAGTCAGGGTAAAGTGTCCTCGCTATATAAACGGCGCCTAAAACTCCACCCATAGCGTTATTTCGAAAGTCGCCGGCTATAATGTAGACGCGGTTATTTTGGACAGCTTTGAGAGAGGCAAATTCTGGTCGCGCCATCCAATTTTGCAAACAAGTTTTTATGCTGTTGATGTCACTGACGTCAAGACCCTGCGCAGGGTCAGCATAAGTTATCCCGCTGAAAGTGTATCTTACCGTGTGCAGAAAGATGTAGTCAGGGTTTTGGGTTAGAATCCATTCAGCGTCGACATTAATAGAAGAGGCGTTAAGGTAAGTTGGAAGTATTTTTGCAATGTTAGAGCCGCCTGATAAAATGCACACCTGACCCAACGTGTCGAGAGTCGTGTATGCTCGGATAGTCGTGGAGGGTGTGTATGGGTAGTTAGTCAATAACACCGTACGTTTGTCACTTTCAGATAGGAGACTAGTTTTTGCACGTAAAGTCTGCGTGAGATTGAACAACCAGTTTACATACTCTGTTGCTTGAGGTACCCGGTTGAATATGTAGCCTGCTTTGAGTATTCCTTGGAAAAACTGGGAAGCTTCAGGGTTAGTGACGTTTGGGTAGTATAAACCTAAGAAAACCACGTTTACTCCAGGCAGTTTTGAGGCTTTTTCGTCTATAGCTGAAGGCGAGTTAGAAAATGTCAAGACAATATCAGGATTTAGACTGAGAATTTTTTCGTAGTCAGGGGTATACATTTGCCCAACAGACACTATGTTAGTATTATTTGGGAAGTATATAGATTTGAGCTGGTTAACGCAGAAATCAACGCCGACAACTTTGTCCTCTAGTCTTAGAACCCGCATAAGTTCTGCGTTTTGGATATATTCAACGACGATACGATTTACTGGTAGAGTTACGGTTATTTTTTTGCCGTTTCCATCGAGCATTACAATGTAGGAAGCCGTACCGTTTATGATCTTTCTTATCTGCTCAATGTCAGCTTGGTTTATTACTCCGTCGTTATTTGCGTCGGAAAATCGGGTTTTGTCTGCGGTGCCGGCGACGATTCGCTCCATTAGACGTAAATCAACTTCGTCTATAACGTCATCAAGGTGAGCGTTTCCGAAGATTTCAAGGGTCAACGGTATGGACACTCGCATCGGTGAGGGGGTAGGTAAAGGAGATACTGTTGGTGGTAAGTTGTTTGATTGTGGTGTTGGTGAAGACGTCGATTGGGGAGGAGTTGTCTGTTGAGATGGGACAGTGGGGGCGGGCGAGTTTGTTTGCTGTGGGGGCTGTTCAGAGGCTGTAGGTGTTGTAGTTGGAGATGACTGGGGCAGCGCAACATCAGCTTGCTGAGAAGTCGCAGATTTTTGTTGGAAAAAATTTTGGTTATAAATTAGTATTATTGAAGAAGTTAGCAAGAGTGTAAGGATTATTCCTATTAACAGAGCTTTTCTCACAACAGATCACCGTATTACTTTTTTTAAAAAAGGTAATACTTATACATTGTGTTACGATTATTAAAAAAAGTAATACTAAAATACCCTGAAAACCACTTCAAAAAACAAGCGAGGTAAAAAAATGAACATAACCGTGCAAGGTGTCACCTTCTTTTACCGCAGCACCCCCTCACTTACCGAAGTAAACGTAGATATCCACGAATCAGAAGTTTTAGGGATGATAGGCCCAAACGGCTCAGGAAAAACCACCTTGCTAAAGTGCATAAATAAAATTTTAGAGCCCAAGCAGGGACGCATCCTACTTGAAGGTAAACATCTTAAAAAGATGAGTAGGCTTGAAGTTGCAAAACACATAGGATATGTACCCCAAAGCACTGTTAATAACCCAAGCGCCCTCTCAGTGTTTGACGTTGTACTGATGGGTAGAAGGCCACACTTCACATGGCAAAACAGTGAAAAAGACACAGAGAAGACATGGGAAGCGTTAAAGACTCTTAAAATTGAGCACTTGGCACTGCGTGATTTCTATGAACTTAGCGGTGGCGAACAACAGAGAGTTTTAATTGCACGGTCATTAGCACAAGAAGCAAAAGTTCTCCTGCTAGACGAACCGACCAGCAATTTAGACATAAAATACCAGCTGGAGGTTATGAATTTGACAAGGAAATTAGTTGCAAAACAAAGGCTTGCCGCGGTTGTGGCAATCCATGATCTTAATTTAGCATCCCGTTTCTGTGACAAAGTTGTGATGATGAAAAATGGCAGGGTATACGCGGCGGGTAAAACACATGACGTGTTAACTCCAGAAAACATAAGTTCAGTTTATGGCGTTGAAGTTGTTATAAACTACAACAAAGAAATACCGTACATAATACCAATCGAGCCTCTGAATTGAAAGCGAATTACAAGTTGTTTACTTCAAATCAACGCACAACCACAGCAAATAAAGTGATTAGCCCCTACACATTATAGTGACTGGAGCCTCGGGCGGGATTTGGACCCGCGACCATTACCTTACCAAGGTAACGCCCCACCGGGCTAGGCTACCGAGGCACGCGAAAATCTGTGTCTTCTCTGAAGAGAACATATCTATAGACATAAAACGCTTACGGTTTTTTGGCGCCTAAATATCCGAAAGCAAAATACAAATTAGGCCGGCTCTTGTGTTCATCTGGCGATTTTTAAGGCGACGCTGGCCTTACTCACAGTTAAAATTGCCGCTTCTACTGAAGAGGGGATAAGGCAGCTTTAGCCCAGACTCTGCATGTGCCTTCACTGCTAACCATACACGCGCCCACAGGTCTTTGTGGCGTACAAGCCTTCATGAAAAGAGGACATTTGTCAGGCTTAATTTTACCAATTATCACCAAGTGACATTCGCAGCCAAGAAGGATATCTTTGCCCTGCTTTATCTTTACATTAAATTTTGCGCGTGCGTCGTAGGAGGCAAGTTCATCCCGAAGTTCGTATGCTGAATCAGGAAGTCTGCCAATTCCCCTCCAGTTTCCCGACGTCACAGTGAAAGCACGATTCATTATTTCTAATGCTTTCTGGTTGCCTTCCCATTTAACCACGCGAGCATATTCATTTTCCAACCGGGCAGTTTTCTCTTTCAGTTGTTTTACAAGCATGTATATGCCCATGAGAACATCGATAGGCTCAAACCCCGCCACCACAGTGGGCATACGGTAAACTTTGGGGAAAAGCTCGTAAGGTTTCATGCCAATTATCGCGCTCACGTGACCAGGCGCAATAAACCCGTCAATTTGCAGGTCGCCTACACCTAACAAAAGCTCCATGGCAGGCGGAATCAGACGATGCGCAATCAAAAAACTAAAATTTCTAGGCGGTTTACTTAGGGCTTCTAAGGCCGTTGTGGGCGCCGTCGTTTCGAAACCAACCGCAAAGAACACAAATTCTTTTTCAGGTTCTTTTCTAGCCATGCTAACTGCGTCAGTTAAACTGTAAACAACCCTCACATCAGCGCCCTGAGCTTTGGCATCCAACAACGATCCATCACTACCTGGCACACGCAACAAGTCACCAAAACACGTCATCACCACTCCTTTTTTTGCTAGGAGCACCGCTTCATCAATTTCTGCCGCCGGCACAATACAAACGGGACAACCAGGACCGGCTATAACTTCAACATTTTTTGGTAGCAAACTCCTGATGCCGTAGTGAGTAATAGTCCATTCGTGAGTACCACAGACGTGACAAAACTTGAAATTACCAGTCTGCGGCGTGACCTCTCGAATTTTGGCGGCTATTTGACACGCCAGTTCAGGGTCACGATAATTCTGCACTACCATGGTTGACCCAACATTCAAATTACCCTTTCAGACACTAATTTTCTGTCTCAAGAATTTCTTTCCACAAACTGAGTGTTTCTAAAGCATCTTTTTCATCAAGTTTCTGTATCGCGTAGCCTGCATGCACCAAAACATAGTCGCCAACTTTCACATCTACGAGGGATATGTTGACTTCCCGCAGAACATTTTGCCCAAAATCCACTTGTGCTTTATCGCCAGAAACACTCAAAACGTGAGCTGGAATGGCTAAACACATTCTTGGTCACCATAAACCCAGTTGCCACGACGATAAAAACCGTGTGGTTAAAAATCTGAAAAACCTCCAACCACTGCTTGCCCAAAACTTACGCCCCCATCGCCTGCTGGAAGCAGCTCATGCACCAGAAAACGCAACCCCGCTTCCTCCACAACCTTGCGCATCAACGAAGCAAGCAACGCGTTGACAGCTGCACCTCCTGTGAAGCCCACAGTTGAAATGCCGTGTTCTTTTGCCTTTCCCACTGCCAACGTAGCTAAGTTTTTAGCTAAATAGGCATGAACCGAATAGGCAAGGTCAGATTTTGAGTAGTTAGCTCGGTTTTCGTAAACTGCAAACAACAATTGAGAAGTATCCACAACGTTGTCGCGGATAATCAAATCTAAATCCAACACGTCTTTGCCTTTAGCTGCTACTGCCTCCAGCCTCATGGCAGCTTCGCCTTCGTAGGTGCGCTCATAGCAAACGCCTAAAACTGCCGCAGCGGCGTCTAGTATTCTTCCAAGACTAGTGGTTTCAGGTGCACTGCCTTTTTTGAGTTGACTAATGATAAGCTTTGCCTCAGTTTCGCCATAAGGCAGACGACTACTGTTTTGTAGCAGCCACTGCGACACATCAATTTTTTTATTCAGTATAGCGGCGGCTACCCGCAAGGGATATTTGGTTGCTAAATCCCCACCGACCAAGGGTTGTTTCTCTAAATGCCCAACACGATTAAAGTTGACAACGCCGTTGTCACAGAGAAGCACCTCGCCGCCCCATGCAGAACCGTCAGAGCCGTACCCGTACCCATCACAAACTACACCAACAATCTCTTCTACGCCATGCTCTGCCATCAACGCTGCCACATGAGCATGATGATGCTGAACCTGAACCAGTTGCCACCTATTTTTTTCAGCAAGGTTACGTGCAAGGTTAGTAGTAGTGAATTTCGGATGTAAATCACACGCAATTGTGTCAACTTTACTGTTGGTTAAGTTAACGAGGTGACCTATGGTTTCTTGGAGAAAACTGAGAGTCTCAAGGTTTTCTACATCACCTATGTGCTGACTGATGAAAGCTTTGTCTCCGTTTAATACACATGAAGTGTTGTTGAGTTCACCGCCCAAAGCAACAACGCAATGTTTTGCCGGTTTGCGAATTATTATTGGAGCTGGAGCGTAACCGCGACTACGCCTAAGAAACACGCTGCGATCGCCATGCACTCGCATAACAGAGTCATCGCACCGCTGAACAATGTTCCGGTTATGAAACAGAAAATAATCCACAGTGCCGCTTAGAATTTGGAGAGCCAGATCATTTTCTTTTACTATGGGTTGGTTGGGTGGATTAGCGCTAGTCATAACAAACGCTAGGTCACCCACACGGTCGAAGAGCATATAGTGCATGGCAGAGTAAGGCAACATAACGCCAACATTATGCAAATCAGGCGCCACCAGCGGCGAAAGGTGGTACTTGCCGCTTTTATTGAGCAAAACAATGGGTCGCGAATAAGACGACAACAGTTCTTTTTCTTTAGAGTTCACTTCAGCGAAGGTTTCTACTGCCTCCAAGCTTTTCGCCATTATCGCAAAAGGTTTCACGCGTCGACTCTTCGACTGGCGAAGCCTCACCAAAGGAGCCTCAAGTGCGGCAGACGCAGCAAGATGAAAGCCACCGTAGCCTTTCACAGCAACTATACTGCCTTCATTAAGGAGTTTGCCTGCTTGCCGTACAGGATCCGCACATTTTATAGCCTCACCTTTGTTTGTGGTGAGGTAAGCTTTTGGCCCACAAAGTGGACAAGCAACAGTTTGAGCGTGAAACCGGCGATTCGAAGGATCAGTGTACTCTTTTAAGCAGAAACTGCAAAGCGAAAAATCGCGCATGGAGGTAGTGTCTCGATCGTAGGGGGCTCTCTCGATTATGGTGAAGCGGGGACCACAGTTAACGCATGTTATGAAGAAGTAGTCAAAACGTGGGTTCTGAGTATCACGGAGTTCTGTTAAACATTCACCGCATATGGATATGTCAGGCGGCACCACGGAACCTGAAAACTCGGTCTCTGCAGAACTTTGAATAATAGAAAATTGACTGTACTCATTTTTTCCCTGCAGAGGAGTTTGTATAACGCGGTGTATGCAGGCTTGAGGCGGCTTTTGTTTGTAGAGATCAAGCAAAAAACCGTCCAGAGCGGCTTTGGAACCTTCGAGAAGTACTTCGACGCCAGCATCGCCTCGATTCCGCACATAACCTGTTAAACCGTTTTTGATAGCAATTCTATAGATGAAGGGACGAAATCCCACACCTTGCACTATACCTGTGACATTGAGTTTAACACGCAAACCAAGACACTCAAGTTTAGTTTAAGAAAAGAAAACTCATATAGCTTGTGACTGTCTACTTCAAGAACGCAACGCACGCCTTAAGACTTTACCTGCAGAACTAAGTGGCAGCTCTTTACGGATTTCGATTTCCCGAATTTCTTTGTAGGGCGCCACTTTGCCATTTACAAAGTCCACAAGCTCTTTTGCGGATACTTCTGCCCCCTCTTTGAGCACCACAAAAGCTTTAGGGATTTCACCCACAGTAAATTCAGTTTTACCCACTACGGCACACAACTTCACGGCAGGATGCTCATATAATACATCCTCAAGTTCACGAGGATAAACGCTGTAGTCTTTGTATTTAATTAGGTCTTTTTTGCGATCAGTAACGTAGAAGTATCCCTCGTCGTCCATTTTGGCTATGTCACCTGTGAGAAGCCAGCCATCACGTAGAACCAAGGCGGTTTCATCAGGTTTACGCCAGTAACCCTTCATAACCTGTGGACCTTTAACTGCAAGTTCGCCTATTTCGTTTGGTCTGAGGGAGGTGGAGCCTGTTTCTAAATCCACGATTTTTGCGTCAGTACCAAGAATTGGCAAACCAATGGAGCCAACCTTAACAGTCTGCATAGTTTTATCCACGGGGTTGCAATGTGTTACAGGTGAAGCTTCAGTTAAGCCGTAGCCTTCCGCCAGCAAGCCACCTGTAACATCCATGAATTTTTTCTGCACTTGCGGCGGCAGAGGCGAAGCACCAGAGATGCAAACTCGGATAGAGGTTAAGTCATACTTGCTAAGTTCAGGGACAGACAAAAGAATAGAATACATTGTGGGTGAACCACAGTAAACTGTAACGTTATGTTGCTCAATGACCTGTAAAACTTTTACGGGATCAAATTTTGGGAGCAACACCATTTTGGCTGCTAAACTGACAGGCACATTTAGACTGGTGGTCATGCCGTAGATGTGAAATAGCGGTAAGGCAACCAAAAAAACGTCGTTTGAAGTGCCTTTTATCCATGATGCAAAAGCCGAAGCGTTGGCGACAAGGTTGCTGTGAGTAAGCATGGCGGCTTTTGCTGTACCTGTAGTTCCACCTGTATACTGTAGCGCGGCTAAATCTTCAGTTGGATCTATAGCAATTGAGTGAGGTTTGATGTTTAAGTTACGTTTGAGAAGTTCTTGGAAGGAATAAAAATTAGATTTTTGCTCCATCTTAGTAGCCACGCCTGTTTTTGTGGCATATTCCTCCAATCTGGTTACTATGATGTTTTGGATTTTTGTTTTCTGCCAGATTGGCTCAAGTATTGGATATAACGAATCTAAAACAACTATGGTTTGAGCTTCAGAATCCGTCAGTTGATGTTCCACTTCGCGTTCTTTGTTTAGGGGACTGATGGCAGTCAGAATTGCGCCAGCTTTTAACGCGCCGTAGTAGGCAATTGCGAATTGGGGAACGTTGGGCAAGAAAAGTGCAACACAGTCACCTTTCGCCACGTTTAATCTGCTGAGGGCAACAGCGAAACTGTCGGATAGTAAATCTAACTCATAATAACTCAACGTATTTTCTTGAAAGACAATCGCTGTTTGGTTCGGCTGTTTTTTTGCAGTTTCTGACAGAAAAGAGTGAAGGGGAATTTTTGGGTAATCTAAGAGTTTTGGCAAATCATTTGGCCATCTGTGGAACCACGGTCGCTCTTGCATTAAAATGACCACCTTTCACTAAAGACGACGCAAAATAGAAGTATAAACTTTCAGGAACTCACTGATTAAAAAGGCAAATTTATTAAAACAAAAAGAAAACGGAAAAAAGAAAAACGGCAGGTTACTTCTTGCTCATAAGGTATTCGTGTATAGCTTTAGCTGCGCGTTTACCTGCGCCCATGGCGCTGATTACAGTGGCTGCGCCTGTTGCAACGTCTCCGCCTGCGTAGACACCTTCAAGACTGGTTTTGCCGACTTCGTTTACATTTATAGTTCCATGCTTGGGGTTGCTTTCTAAGCCGGCTGTAGTACGCTGTATGATGGGGTTTGGTGTCTGCCCGATGGCGATTATTACTGTGTCAACGTCCATAGTAAATTCAGATCCTGGAATTGGCTTTACGCTACGCCTGCCCTTTTCATCTGGTGCACCCAGCTCCATACAGATGCACTTCATACTTTTAACCCAGCCTTTCTCGTCGCCGTAGAACTCCACAGGAGCAGCAAGGAACTTGCATACTAAGCCTTCTTCTTCAGCGTTTTCAATTTCTTCATGACGTGCGGGCAATTCGTCACGTGAACGTCGGTAGAGTAAACATACCTCTGCGCCTAAACGCATAGAACATCTCGCGCAGTCCATAGCTACGTTGCCACCGCCTATGACAACGACGTGTTTGCCAATACGTATTGGAGTGTCGTACTCTGGGAAAGCATAAGATTTCATGAGGTTAACACGTATGAGAAACTCGTTGGCTGAGTAGATGCCGCCTAGGTTTTCGCCAGGGCAACCTGTGAACTGAGGTAATCCTGCACCGCTACCGATGAACACTGCGTCGTAGCCATTCTTCATCAACTCTGGGATAGTGTGAGTCCTGCCGATTAAGTTTCCTAGACGTAACTCAACACCTAATTTCTGTACGTACTCGACCTCGTTTTGGACGATTGCTTTAGGTAGACGGAATTCTGGGATACCGTAGAAAAGTACTCCACCACCAACGTGTAACGCTTCGAATATGGTTACTTCGTGACCAAGCTTTACCAGGTCAGCTGCTGCGGTTAAACCAGCTGGACCTGCTCCTACTATGGCAACTTTTTTGCCTGTAGGTTTAGCTTTAGGTGGAAGCTGGAAGCCATGTTCGCGTTCCCAGTCTGCGAGGTAACGTTCAAGACGTCCAATGCTTACTGGGTCGCCCATTTTGCCTATGACACATTTGCTTTGACATTGGGTCTCTTGTGGACAAACTCGTCCGCATACCGCGGGTAAAGCGTTTTTGGACTTGATTATAGCTATGCCTTCAGCATACTTCTTTTCGCGTATGCACTTAATGAATTGGGGAATTGGAACCTCCACGGGACATCCTGTGACACATTGAGGCTTGGGACACTGTAGACAGCGGCTAGCTTCTTCTTGAGCTTGCTCTTCGGTGTAGCCCAAAGCAACTTCGTTGAAATTTTTAGCACGCACTTTAGGCTCTTGTTTATTCATCTCTACAGCTTTTTTGTTTAATTTGGGTTTAGGCTTTGTTTCTGCCACATTTGCAACCTCCACTTGTTTCCCACAACAGGGAACCTACTCTTTCTTCAGGGAGCATCGTGCGTTGTCGCCGAATTAGCTCCTCGAAATCTGTTTGGTGACCATCAAACTCGGGACCGTCTACGCAGCCAAACTGCATTTTGCCGCCAACAGTGACACGACAGACACCACACATACCCATACCGTCAATCATTATAGGCGTCAAAGTGACAATTGTGGGGATCTTGTAAGGTTTGGTTATTTCACTGACATCCCGCATCATCACGACCGGCCCTAAGACAACACAGCGGTCAAATTTTTCCTTCTTCAGCAACTCCTTTAAGAAGTCAAGTCCTTTGTAACCTATTGTGCCATCATCTGATGCTATGTAAACCTTGTCACTTAGAGCTTCAGCTTCTTTCTGCATGAATAAGAACTCTTTGGAGCGGCAACCTAAAACCGTCGTTACCCTATTGCCGGCTTCTTTTAGAGCTTTGACCTGTAACAGTAATGGGGCAATCATGATGCTTCCACCGACACAGAGAACCTTGCCGAACTTCTTGATTTCTGAAGGATTGCCCAGAGGACCTGTGACGTTAAGCAGACAGTCGCCCTCGTTAAAACAGGCTAACTCCTTAGTTGTTTTTCCGACTTCGTGGAAAGCAAACGAAACCGTGCCTTTCTTGCGGTCGTAACCACATATCGTCAAAGGCACACGCTCGCCCTTAGCGTGGGGAACCACAATTAAAAATTGCCCCGGCTGAGCTTTCGCAGCGACGTCGGGAGCTTCCACTTCGAATAAAGTTTCTTTGTGGGCAAGTTTCTTCTTAGAGATTATTTTGTACGTTTTCCTTTCGCCTCCACTTTAAGAACTGCTGTACATTGCGGCAAAGCCGTAATTTTGTTGTAGAAAGCTTCGAACTTGGGTGCAAGTTCACCTTCACATCTTGGGGACAACTCCACTATTTCGAAGCGATCAAGCAGATTCAGTTTCTTCAACACATCTTTCAATACGCCTAGGTTGCGTTCAGCAGTGTCACGTCCTTGCTGGAGTTTGCAGTCTTCAGCTGAGCACACAACACCCATAACTCCGTCGAAGCCACATTTCAAAGCGTTAACAACATGCACTGGATCTAGCCCCTTAAAACAAGGAACCTCTATTATCATCGCATTCTTACCTTTGAGAACACTGTCAGGGTTGTCTAGACCTGAATATTCAGACCACTGACAACTGAATAGCAGAACAGCAGGGGTTTTCTTTTGGGCTTTGAGTTTTGTTGCTGCTTCCCCGTAACGCTTCAAAATTTCTTCGAACTCGTAGCCCTTCACCATTATGGCATTGTGCGGACAAACAAGTTGACATGCCCCACAACCTACACATTTTTCTTCAACCACAATTGGTGAAGAGAAGGAACCAACTTTGATTGCCTCATAGGGACAGATGAACACACATTTATCGCAGCCAACACATTCTTCGTTGTACCATACAGCTTTTCTGGAGAATTTGACAACTTTCAGGGCGTCCTCATCATAACCTAACTGTTTGAGAACATTTTTGCTCAAGAGAAAACGGCGTGTGTTAATTTTAGTACCTTCTTTCATACGACAGAAAGCATCTTCACACTGCACTGAAACTATGTTTTTCACGCCTGCGTTGAGGACACTAAAAATAAAGTCTGTAGAAACTCTACCCGCACAGGGTAACCGCATTGGGATGTATTTGCGAACTTTCAAGCCTTGTTCAGCGAGCATATCTTTGATTTCACAGTCAGATGGCGAGTTTCCTCTGCACATCATAACTAACGTGTCAGCCTTAGAAGTCTTCCTTGCAGAAGTTACATACTCCAACAAATTATCATCTTTGTAGTAAGATATTTCGATCGCGGAAGCTGGACAAGCACTGTAGCAAATGCCACAAACTTGACACTTCTGAATGTCAATTTCAACTTTGCATTCAGCATCACGAGTTATGGCTTCAAAAGGACAGATAGAATAACAAACTGAACATCGGCTACACAGGTCTTGGTTAATTTTTACTGCTGTGAGACACTTTTCACCCATTTAAGTGAACCTCGCTTATTTGCCGGCTCTTAACGCCGTAAGCAAGCCAAGCTATTTCTTATGAAAGCATGAAAAGGCATTTTGCATGATATAATGTTTTCTCTCTATTTCCGGTAATATGGGCGTTTAATATACGCGTAAGCTTCAAGAGCTGCGGTTATACCTTGACCTACCGCTGCACCTATCTGCTTTACAGGATAATTCGTTACGTCACCGGCCGCGTAGACCCCTGACAAGTTTGTACGTTGGTGCATGTCAATCTTTATGCTACCCGTTTCGTCCAACTCAACCCCTCCTTCCTTGGCAAGAGCACTGTTGGCCGATTCGCCTATCTGAACAAAAACGCCATCAACAGCAACCTCACTGATCGCGGTTGTTTTTGCATTGCGGAGAACTACGCTTTTAACGGTTCTGTCACCTTTTATTTCTTGAATTTCAGTGTTCCAAAAAATCTTTACGTTGCCCTTGGACTTTAAATCTCTCACAAGTACTTCTTCAGCTCGAAAAGCGTCTCTGCGGTGAACAATCAACACTTCAGCAACCAAATTTGAAAGATACAGAGCTGTTGCACATGCAGTGTTTCCACCACCTGCCACAACCACTTTTTTACCTTTAAAAAATGGACCGTCACAGACACCACAATAACTGACGCCTCTGCCACGGAACTCTTTTTCACCTTTAACACCTATCTCACGGTAATGCGCGCCCGTCGCAATTATCACAGCTGTTGCCGCATATTCAGACCGCAAAGTTTTCACTTTTTTCGGTTCACTTTTGAGGTCTAAGGTTGTCACTGCCTCCAAATCATGAATAACTACCCCCGTCTTTTTACAGTGAGAAACCATCTTCTCAGCAAGTTCAGCTCCACTTATCTGAATAAAACCGGGATAATTCTCCACTAACGGGGCATCAGAGGCTGCCCCACCAGCCAGTTTCTCTTCCAGAACCAAAGTTTTCAATCCACTTCGCGAAGCATAAATCCCAGCGGCTAAACCTGCAGCGCCTGCTCCGATTATGATAAGATCCCATTTCTCCATGTTAGGTCCACTTAAGACGAATTAGATGGGTTTTGGCAATTTATGAACACTTCGGAAAAAGAAAACCGAGAAGAGCGTCTTTTACACAAAGTTCTTATTTCTTTAAAGTTATTAGTTTTTAGTTGCATTTAAGGTAATTTGTATGGCTAAGATTCTTGTGCTCTATTACAGTCGTACAGGTAATACAGAGAAAATGGCAAAGGCAGTTGTTGAGGGCGCTAAAATAACAGGAAGGGTAGATGTAGAGCTAAGCTATTTTGTTGAAGCTACAGATTTAAACCAGTTTGACGCGGTTTTGGTGGGAGTACCAACATATCACCATGACATGCCAGTTGACATAAAGATGCTTTTTGAGGAAGCTGCAGCCCGAGGAATTAGTTTAAAAGGTAAACCAGGTGCCGCCTTCGGCTCGTATGGTTGGAGCGGAGAAGCCCCCAAGTTGCTCATCGAAATTATGAAAAACAAGTTTGAAATGAAAATCTCTGAACCAGCGCTACTAGTTAAGTATACACCTGACCAAAAGGCCCTAGAGCAGTGCAAGTCGCTGGGAAAGCGAATAGCCGAAACTCTTATTCAACAACTTTAACGAGAACAAGCGAGGATAAAATAAATGAGTAAACAAAATGAGAAAAAAGTACTTGAGTTCATAAAAAAACAAATTTTAACAGAAAAAGAAATCGTGGACTCTGTTAACAGCGGTATAAAAAACATCAAAAATCCACCTGTAAAGGGTGTTTTAAAAGGAATATCACTTGATTCTATGAAACATGCCGAACTCTATGCATCAGCTGTTACCCTTTTAACCACTGTTTCCCAAGCTTTGACACAAGAAAATCTAGATGAACAACGTGCGTTAGTTGAAAAACACATAAAAATTGAAGCGGAGCTCATAAAAAAACTTGAAGAAGAACTTCCACATATAGAAAACAAAAAAGTCGCATTTCTCCTCAAAGCAATCCTTGCTGACGAACGCAGGCACCACGCCCTACTGAAGAAGGTTTTGGAGATAATTGTACACGCAGAAACTATAACAGAAGAAGACTGGTGGAAAATACTCTGGGAAGAGGTACCATTCCACGGTGCTCCAGGCGGATAGAGCTGGTACTCTTCAGATTTTTTAGTTTTTGTTTTTGGTGAAGTCAAAGCAGACCTCAAAAAACAAGTGTTCAACAGACCACCGACTGAGGTTACATTTAATTGGAATCAGACACGAAAAGGCTATTGTAGCTATGCATCACAAATGCAAGTTTGAGGCGTGTATACTGCAACTTGTTACTTTTTAAGCAAAGCCGCCCAGCAACAAGGAAGCAACCGTGGCTATAGCAACTATAGCTAGCGTCTCAGCCAAAGTTACCTTCCAGTGAACTCTAGTCTTTTTGGAGCGATAACTAACTAAAAAGATGCCTGCAATCGAGGCAACTATACTGAGAGACGCGATTATATCCAGAGGCGTAGGAAGAGCGATATATACAATTATGGGTAAGCTTCCAGCGAGAAAAGTAGTTGTGCTACAGATTATGGCTGCGGAGAGGTTTGAACGGTGGATTTCTTTGCCTAAGACAAGAAAAAGCTTTTCAACTAACAGCAACGACTTATCTCTTTCTTTCTTGTCAGGTATGTCGCTTAAACTATAGTTCATAAGGGTACGAAGCGTCATTATGTTCGCTAGGTCTTCAGTTACTCCGCCCAAAAAGAAGCTGGAAAAGTTAGTAATAGAGACCGCCGTTAACGTAAGGAAAGCAGCGAAAACCACTGTTTTTGTGGACAAAAAGAAACCGCTGCCTGTTAGCAATGATAGAAAGGCAGATAAAATAACTACGAGTCCAGTGATGGAACCATCAACGAGCCCAGCTACTACTTCAAGTATGGGCTCTTTTTTCAGAAGCAGGCTTTTCCATTCTTGTCCAAGCTTGAGCCCCTGCTCAGTTAATTGCACAGTGTAACCGTTGTCAATTATCAACTTTTCAGAGGCCATTTCTGTCAAAGCTTTATCTAACTCACCTACACTAATGCAGGCGAGGCTAGTACAGACTTTGTCAATTTTACGTTTTAAAGACGTTTTAGACTCAACGTTACCCTTGCTGAGGTTCAACAACACGATTATTCTTATGACGTCACGTAGTTCTTGAATTTCAAAGGCCACTCAGCAAGTCACCGTTCATTTTTTCCACGATAAAAATAGTCAACTGGAATAATTAAATTTACGTCTAAACCAGAGAAGGAAGTTTTTGCTCATATGATAATTATGAATTATGCATTAGTGCCGTCTTAAAACTTGAATTTGGAGAAAGTGTTTAATTTTTACATCAACGTTTTTATACTTGAGTAACACGTTTGTTATTAAAAGTAATACTGGCGATTGATATGCATATACCCGACGGCTTCCTAGAACCCGTAACCGCGGCGACGATGTTTGTTGTGTCTATAGCCTTTCTGGTTTGGTCTTGGAAAAAAGTTCAAGCTTCCTACTCACGCTCCTTCACTGCAATACTGGCAATTTCAAGCGCGTTTGTTTTTGCCGCCCAGATGATAAACTTCCCGATCGCTTTCGGTACCAGCGGGCATTTAGTAGGCGGCACCTTTCTGGCGGTGTTATTAGGTCCATACGCGGGAATATTGAGTATGACAATAGTTTTGCTGATGCAGGCGCTGTTTTTTGCTGACGGTGGAATAACAACGTTTGGAGCTAACGTCTTCAACATGGCAGTTATTGGCGGTCTAAGTTTTTTCATTGTAAAGTTCCTAACCCACAATTCGCCGACTAACCGAAGATTCACCTTCAGCGTCTTCATAGCTGCTTGGCTTTCAGTTGTACTTAGCGCTTTATCATGTGCACTACAGATTGGAATATCGCCGGTTTTTGTTCAAGCAGGTGGAATTGCAGTAACTGTTCCTTCGATGCTGATGTACCATATGATAATTGGTGTAATTGAAGCTACAATAACGGTCACTTTGTTGACAGCCATTCAACGCTTACAACCCACCGCTCTCGGCGGTTTAACTCTTTTAAAGGTGAAAGTAAAGCAATGAAGAAATATCTCATAGCTTCAGCTTTGCTCATAATTTTTCTTGCAGTCTTCATACCGTTAGCATCAAGCGATCCGGACGGCTTGGAAAAAGTAGCTGAAACACTAGGTGTTGAAGAACAAGAGACAGTTTGGAGAGGTCTGATGCCTGATTATACGGTAGCAACTGTTGAAAATCCATATTTGTCAACTTTGCTTGCAGGCGTTTTTGGGACACTTACTGTTTTGGCTGTAGCGTTACTATTTGGAAAGACAATCCGCCAAAAGAAAACAACACCTTGAGGTGTTGACAAGATCTTTAAAACCTTATAACGGCAAGAGATATAGGTTGAGAGGAAACGGTTTTCTGACAAAATAATAAAAAGAAACATATTACGAAAACTCCGATTTTGGCACCGCCCGCCCTAATCAAAAATGCACTAAATAAGGCCTTCCTTGCAGTTGAACACGGTAATTAAAACACAGCAATAAAGAGGTTTGAGGGCGAGAAGGGGAAAATTCCAAGACAAAAGGTTGAGAGAACTCCATAAAATTGTCATTAGAGTGAGTTTACTGTGAACATTGGCCTTGTGAACATTGGCCTAGAATATAATATGATACAGGCGATCTAAAAGCCCAAAAAGACAAAAAATAGGCAGCCACTATAAAAAAAGGAAAGACGGGGGTTAGGCTTTAATTTGATGAGCGATTTTGTTGCCCAGATCAAAGCATTTCTTTAGAGCTTCCTCGCCAGGAACATACTTCACTTCGAGAGCTGGCTCATGCACTGCAAAGTTAGCCTTTTTTGCTGTGTCAATCATGCCTCGAACAGCACCCCCACCCCACCCAAAAGATCCAAAAAAATACCACAGTTTATCTTTAGGCTTCAAACCCGTAACGTAGGTTAAAAAAGACCCCACAGTGGGAAATATACCGTTGTTGATTGTTGGGGAACCCACCACAACTGCCTTAGCGTCCAAAATCTCTGTTAAAGCCGCCGTGTTGTCTGACGCACGCAGTTTTAGCACTCTGACTTCGACACCTTGACTTGCCACGCCTTCAGCTATAGCTCGCGCCATTTTATCTGTGCTGCCCCACATCGTATCATAAATTATGACAACTTTAGGTTTGCAGACACCGGCGCTCCATTCTGAATAAGCGTTTATTATTTTCGCGGGTTTTGAGCGCCAGATAACGCCGTGGCTGGGAGCAATAATGGTAGGCGAAATACCCAGTTGAACAACTTCTTGGATTTTTCTAGCTATCAAAGGTCCCAGCGCCATGAGGATGTTTGCGTAGTATGTTGCTGCTTCTTCCATGAGAACATGCTCGTCGACTTCGTCGTCGAAGCGTTTTGAAGATGCCAAATGTTGTCCAAAAGCGTCGTTGGACATTAGAATTTGGTCTTCTACAATGTAGGTAAACATACTGTCAGGCCAGTGCAGCATAGGAGCTTCTATAAACTTCAGAGTTCTTTTGCCAATTTTGAGTTCGTCACCTGTTTTTACGGTTTGAATTTTAAAGTTGTCGCCGTAGTGCTCTATTATTGCCTCTTTGCCACGTTCAGAGGAAATTATGGTGGCGTTTTTTGCTTTTGCAGCAACAAAGGGCAAGCTACCTGAATGATCCATCTCGACGTGGTTAACTATAATGTAGTCAATTTTTTCAAGATCCACCAGTTTCGCTATATTTGAAAGGTATTCAGCACAAAAGGTATGTTTGACGGTATCAACAAGAACTGTTTTCTCATCTTCAATTAAGTAGGCATTGTAGGTGGTCCCCCGTTTGGTGATGTAACCGTGGAAGTCGCGAATGTTCCAGTCAACCACTCCAACCCAATGAACCCCTTCTTTCAAAGTTTTATCCAATTTTTCACCCTCCTGTCTAAAACCTATTCTTTTTGGATTTTTATGGTGTAGTTGATTTTGGTACCTGCTTTCTCAAACAAAAGTCCCACAGGACAATTTTTCAAGGTCAACTCGTGTAACCTTTGGACGCGATCTGCAGTGGCGTCGATCTTGAAGGTGATCTCGAAAGTTTCTTCGGTTATAGTTCCCACTTCAGGGTTTTTTATGGCTTCAACTTTAACGTCGCAGCCCCTCAACTCTAGTCGCATTTTCTTGGCGGTTAAAGCAGCGATTGTTACATAGCAACCTGCGTGGCTCATGACGCAAAGCTCAAGAGGTGTAGGCCCCAGCCCCGCAGATATTTCAGTAGGTTGATCGACTACTGTAGAGTGAGCCCTGCCGTTGTCAAGGATGATCTCATAATTTTGGATTATCCGCGCTCTCGCAGCAAGTTTTCCCATATTTTCAACCCCTATAACCCAAAAAATTTATGATGGAGACGTTTTCTTTCATAATTCCACCCGTTTTATTCTTAAAAACCTGAAGGTTCTTTAGGCTTCCAAAGTTATATTGGTTTCGTCTAATCAGCAAACATGATTTTAGGTTTAAACCTGCTTTTAATCACCAAAAAGCCAAGCTAATTTTTTCACACTGCAGCAACAGTTCCCATGGTTTTGAGTTGAAAATGTCCTAAAAATTCATAAACATCCTATTCTTCACTGTAGCCCCTGCATAAAAGGGGAATACATATAGGCTGCGGTGTGTTTGGCGCAATAAATTTCGATAGAGAAAACATTTTTTCATATGTATATTGGGGTCTACGCGCACAAAACCACCGTGGGCATCAATCACATGGCTTTCTTACTTATAATGAAGGCAAGTTTTACACTTACAAAAACCTTGATTTGGTTCCTAAGCTAAAGGCAAGCTCCATCCAAGAGTGGCTTGCCCGTTTACCAGGAAACATAGGCATCGGCAACGTCAGGTACACAACTTCAGGAAAATCCGACGAGAAATCAATCGTTGAGGGCACACAACCAATGACCGCGGAGGCAAACGGCATCAAAGTTGCCGCTTCGTTCAACGGAAACATTGTCAACACACAGCAGTTGGCAATGGAAATCAAAAATCACGCGTCGAATTTTACGTGTACTTGTGATTCGGATTTGGTTTGTAACAAGTTGCTTATTGAGCTAAAAAGCGGAAAAGGTTTGGTAGCTGCTGTTAAGTCTGCCATGCTGAGTTTAGACGGGGCTTTCTCAGTTATAGGTATAACTGGAGAGGGCGATTTCTTTGCTTTCAAAGATCCCCATGGAATTAAACCTCTTTGTGCGGGTCACAGCGTTGATGGAAAAACCTTTGCTTTCTCGTCGGAAACAGTGAGTTTAGATATAAATGGTTTCGTGCGAGATTTTGAGTTGAACCCAGGCGAACTAGTGGTGGTTAATAAAGACGGGTTTAAACGGCAACAACTTATAGAGAACCCGCGAAAAGCGTTCTGTGCTTTTGAATTTGCGTATTTTGCTCGACCTGACTCGCGGTTTGACGGCAAATACGTCTACGAGATCCGTGAAGAATTCGGAAGAAACCTCGTGAAAGAGTTTTCTGAAATTGTTAAGGATGCCGACGTGATTATGTCAGTACCTGAAACAGGAGATGACTCGGCCATGGGAGTTCATGAGGCGTCAGGGTTGAGATGGGAACGCGCTTCACGACGTCACCGTTATGTAACTGAGCGTGCATTCATCCTTTTAAACAACGAGCGGTATTCTACTATTGACCGCAAAGTCAATATACTTGGATCAGAAGTTGCTGGGAAACGGGTAATCATAACTGAGGACAGCATTGTCAGGGGAGATACCACCAAAATAATCATCGAAAAACTACGTAGAGCAGGCGCCAAAAAAGTTTACATGTTTGTGACTTTCCCCCGTATCATAGGACCATGTTTTTATGGCATCGACATGTCCACCTACGGGCAACTTATTGGATCCAATCATAACGACGAAGAAATTGCCAAACTCATAGGTGCAGACGCTGTATGCTACCAATCCATTGAAGGATTAGTTCGTGCCACCAACTGCAAGCATAATGAATTGTGTCTTGGATGCATCACAGGTAAGTATCCCACTCCTATGGCTCAGGAACTTGCAGACAAAATGAAGCAGAAATTTCTTCAAGGCTACAAAGAGAAAGGCAGAATTTATGAAACAACAGAATATGGCGATTGCGCCCACTAGTAAAACAATTTAAACGGCGCCTGTTAATCTTCTACGTTACGGTGTGCCTATGGAGAAAATTGGCGTATTAGTTGTTGCTTATGGCGCAAGAGAAACTGCCATGGTGGATGTTTTTACACGTAGCCGAAAGTACGAAGTTCAAATTTTTATTGCTGACAAACAGAAAAATCCCTTCAACGTGAAAAAAGCCGCTAAACATTTGGTTATCCCTGATTTAGATGTGGAAAAAATCTGCCAGTTCGCAGAAGCCAACAAATCAGATATAGACTTCGCCATTGTGGGTCCCGAGAAACCTATTATAGAAGGCATCCGTGACCTAATAGAAAAACGCACAGGTATACCGGTTATCTGCCCAAAAAAACAATACGCTATAGAAGCCAGTAAAGTAGAACAGAGGTTGTTGTTTGAAGAAATTACGCCTGAAGCTAATCCCCGATTCAAAGTTTTTAATCCAAAAGACTACAATGACGTTACTTCTGTCAAAAAAGCAGTTTACGAATGGGTAGACGAATTGCAAAACCAAGCAGTTGTGAAGCCGGATAAGCCAACGGCAGGTAAAGGCGTAGGTGTCTGGGGAGACCACTTCTTCACAAAAGAGCAAATGTTTGAGCATTTCATGTCTAATTTTCAGTATGGTACAGTCATAATTGAAGAGAAAATCGACGGAGAAGAATCAAGCTTCATGGCTTTCTGTGACGGAAAACACCTTGTTCCGTTACCGGATACACGAGACCATAAACGTGCCTTTGACGATGACAGAGGACCCAACACAGGTGGCATGGGCAGCTACAAAGACGAAAAAGAATATTTGCCGTTTATGACCGAAAGCGACCGCCAAAACGAGCTGAATATTGCCCAGAAAATTTTTGATAAATGGTCCACAAAAATTCAAGATAACACTGCACTGCGAGGGGTTCCGCTTTATCTGGCATTTATGCATAGTAGCAGCGGACCAAAAATTTTGGAAAATAATAGCCGTCCAGGCGACCCTGAAATAATCAACATACTGCCTGTACTGAAAGACGACTTTGTTGATATATGTTATAAAATTATAGACGGCAACTTAACAAAGGTGGATGTAGAAAAAGTGGCAACTGTTCTGACCTACAAAGTCCCTCCTAGCTATGGAGGCTATGCGGATGTCTTCCCAAACAGAGTTAAAAAATCAGAAATAGATACTCCTGTTGATCTAGCCGCAGCATATTCGTTGTCACATAAATATGGTGAACGCATACGAGTTTATCCAGGATCCATGGAGCTTAGAGGCAATAAGACGTTCGCTTTGAAGTCGAGAGTCGTTGGTGTTTTAGGAATTGGCGGAAACATAGAAGAGGCACGGCAAATCAGCCTAGAGGGCATAAACGCTATTAAAGGCGCGGCGCTTTGGAGTCGAACTGACATAGCCGCTAAACACCATATACAAAAATGCGTAGAGCATATGAAGCAGTTGAGGACACAGCTTTGAAACGCTTCTTTGTCTCCGATTGTGAAGGCCCCATAAGTAAAAACGATAATGCCTTTGAACTAACAGCGCGTTTTGTCCCTGAAGGGGATAAACTTTTTTCTTTGATAAGTAAATACGACGATTTTCTTGCTGATGTAGTGAAAAAAAAAGGTTACGTGGCGGGCAGCACTCTGAAGATGATTTTGCCTTTTCTGAAAGCCTACGACGTAACGGACAGCCTGATGAAAGAGTTCTCTGCAGGTAATCTTATTCTGATTTCAGGTATCCATAATACTTTGAAACATGTCAGAAGTATCACTGAAGCTTTTATAGTCAGCACCAGCTACGAACATTACATCAAAGCTCTGTGCGACGTTTTAGCGTTCCCTTTTGAAAATACATATTGCACCAGACTCAGCATGGAAAATTTCTCTCTAAGCACCGAAGAAAAAAATTACCTAAAAAAAACAGCAAAAGAAATTGCCAGTATGCCAAACATAAACATTCCGTCCTCAGCTACGTCTTTGAGCGACCTCGCGATGCGAGACCAGCGAACAGTACAGAGACTAGATGAGATATTCTGGACGGAGATCGCCCGGATGGGGTGTGGAAAAAAAATTTACAAAGTAAACACAATTGGCGGTGAACAAAAAGCCAAAGCAATCCGCGACGCTGCGAAAAAATTGTGTGCTCCTCTGTCGAATGTGATGTATGTTGGAGATAGCATAACTGATGTGGAAGCTTTTCAGCTAGTCCGAAAGAGAGGAGGCCTAACAGTGGCCTTCAACGGTAACAATTACGCAGTGAGAAACGCAGATGTTGCAGTTTTGGCGGAACACAGTATTGTTACTGCAATTTTAGCTGACGTTTTTGTTAAGGATGGAAAAGAAAGAGCTCTTCAGTTAGCTTCAAACTGGAACCTTGAACACCTCAGAGGCTCTATGGTAGATTCATCATTATTAGATTGTCTGGTTGAGTTGTATCCTAAGGCTTTGCCTAAGGTTCAAATAGTAACAGCAGAAAATATGGAATCTCTGGTTAAAGAAAGCAGCATGTTTAGGAACAAAGTGAGGGGCGAAGCAATTGGCAAACTCGGATAAAACGTCAAAAATTGAAGACACCTACGCTGAGGCTTTTGACGGGATCTTCTGCAGGGTAATGGTTACAGCTGCTGATGAACAAACAGTTCGCGCCGCAGCTGAGGATGCAACTGCTACACCTTCTGTAGTTATAGGCAGAATAGAAGGCGGTATAGAAAGATATCTTAACGAAAAAGAAACACCTGACAAACGTAAGGGTGCTTTGCTGCAGTTTTGGGCAGAAATAAACTCTAACAAGCCTTTTTCTGAGTCCCTGCAGAAGTTTGAGAAGGAGTTGTCTTACAGAATACGACAGGACATTTTAGTGAAGCCGTTCACTATGGTTCTTGACGCGTTGCCACAAGCTGAAGCTAAGATAGATATGATGGAAAGAGTTGGGCACTGCGGTGACGGATATGAGCGTGTAGAGAAAAGGTACGGAAGAAAAGTTATTGTTGTTCCACTTATGGTACCTGATTTTATCATTGAAAAACAAATAGGTTACGCTCATGGAATAACGGGAGCAAATTTTTGGGTTATGTGTCAAACAAAAGAAGCCCTAAAAGAAGCAGGAGAAGAAGCCTTAAAGGCTATCCATAAAATTGAAGGTGTAATTACACCGTTTGATATTTGCTCTGCTGGCTCTAAGCCTGAAACACGTTACCCTCTTATTGGACCAACTACAAATCATCTGTATTGCCCATCGCTCAAGAAACAGTTAGGCAATGCATCTAAGGTGCCTCCAGGCGTCAACTATATTCCTGAAATCGTGATTAATGGTATGAGCATGGACTCTGTGAAAGCCGCTATGAAAGCGGGAATCCAAACTGTATTAGATGTAGATGGCGTGGTAGGTGTTTCTGCAGGAAACTATGGAGGAAAATTGGGCAAATACAAAATTTACTTACGTGAGTTGTTTTAATGACGAGATTAGATGTCATCGGCTTTGGCGCATTAAACGTGGATAAACTCTTCAAAGTGAATCATATTGCCCATGCCGAACAAGAAAGTTTTATACAATCTTCCAGAGTGACCTGCGGTGGTTCTGCAGCGAACACAATTGTTGGATTGGCACGGCTCGGCTGCAAAGTGGGGTTTATAGGCAAAACAGCATTAGACAGAGAAGGCGAGTTGCTACTTGAAGATTTTCTCACAGAAGGTGTCGATACCCTAGGAGTAGTTCGTGTTAAGGATGGCGAAAGCGGCAGTGTCATGGGTTTTGTTGACCAGAAAGGACAAAGGGCACTTTACATTAATTCAGGCGTCAACGACACAATAACTCTTCAAGAGATACGTGAAGAATATGTATCGCAGGCGAAGTTTCTGCATTTGACATCGTTTGTAGGAGAACAAAGCTTTCAAACCCAGAAAAAGCTTCTTGAAAAACTCGAAAAATGTATCAAAATTAGCTTTGACCCAGGAGCTCTATATGCCCAGAGGGGATATAAACAATTAGCGCCCTTAATAGAAAAGGTCTACGTGATTTTGCCCAACATTCACGAGCTAGAGCAGATCACTGAACAAAAAGACCCTGAGAAAGGAGCAGCCCTTCTACAGAGCAAAGGTGTCGAGGTTGTAGCAGTGAAGCTAGGCGATAAAGGTTGTTATGTAACTAACGGCGATGAACACCATTACATTGAAGCTGTAAAGGTGCCCGTGGTAGACACGACAGGCGCAGGAGACGCTTTCAACGCAGGCTTTCTGTATGGGTTGTTACATAAGAAAAGTCTTCTTGAATGTGGTAAATTAGGGAACTTTGTAGCTTCATGCTGCATCAAAAAAATGGGTGCACGCGCAGGGTTACCCTACAAGAGGGAGTTAGAACTTCTTTAGCAGGTAGTCTAGTAAACCATCAAAGAAAAGCTTACCGTCAGCATATTGAACCTTCGACGACCTCCGGGTCCAGTCAGGTTGCTGCCACCAATACAGAGCACGTTCAGGGTGAGGCATCAAACCGAAGATGGTGCCCTGACTATTGCAGATGCCTGCTATGTCGTGGAAACTACCGTTTGGGTTCGTCGGATACTGCCCCTCCGCGTAGTTACCAAATTTGTCGCAATAACGAAAAACCAGCATGTCTTCTTCGTAGAGGCGTTCGAGAAACTGCTCTTCTTTTTCTTTGGGAAAAAGAAACCGACCTTCTGAGTGAGCAACGGGCACATACAATACTTTACCTTGAGGGATGCGGCGGGTGAATATGCAGTTGCCTTTACTTTCATGTTTGAGGTAGATCCAACGGCAATTGTAGCCCTGTGGGATGTTCGCTGCCAGCGAAGCTTCTGGATAAGCGCTAAAAAGTTCAAAGCCGGGCAATAAACCTTCTTCGACAAGAACTTGGAAACCGTTACATATACCCAATATAGGGCGGTTATTTTCCACGAAAGTTTTCAGTTCCCTGCCAAGCTTCGCGTAAAGTCGACGGGCAAAAATAACGCCTGCGCGCACGTAGTCACCGTAGGAAAAACCTCCTGGAAAAACGAGCACATGGTAGTCTAGAAGATTGCGGTTCTTCACCAGCTCATTTAGATGCCGTATTTCTGCTTGTATGCCTAGTTCCTTAAAAGCACGTGCAGTTTCGATGTCGCAGTTAGTTCCGCCTACACGCATAACGCAGACACGAACTTCTTCCAGTTTCACCCTGTCAAACCCCTCCGCTTAAAGTTTGTTTCCAGCTTTCACGTAATTTTTCCAGTGACGCCTCCACAACAACGGAGCCGCTTAAGCCGTTGATAACAAGTTTCGGGTTTCGACTAACTTTCCCTATCAAGCTGCAGCCCTTCCATTTAGTGAGAACTTCGAAGGCTTGGCGGTCTTGCTCAGAAACCTCAACGAGGAAACGACTGTTGGATTCGGAGAACAAAACAAAATCGTCTCGTTTCAGTCCCGCTCCAACAACTTTCTTCAGGTTCAACTCTGCGCCGTAGCCTCCTGCCAAAGCCATCTCGGCAACAGCCACTGCCAACCCACCCTCTGACAGGTCGTGGCATGCTTTAATTAGTCCCGCGTCGATGGCTTGGGTGATTACTTTAAAGTTTTTCTTGGCTTCTGCCTTGCGGACTTGGGGTACAGATTTGCCGATGTAGCCGTGGAGTTTATAGTATTCTGAGCCGCCTAGTTCAGGATAAGTGTTGCCGACAAGGTAAATCAGATTGTTAGGGGCTTTCAAGTCCATGGAAACAACGGAACGTATGTCTGGGACAACCCCTATTGCCGTTATGAGCAAAGTAGGAGTAACTGGACCAAGAGGCGATTCATTGTAGAGGCTGTCTTTTCCTGAAATAAAAGGTGTCTTAAACGCAGTTGCAAAATCGTAACAGGCTTCACATGCCTTCACCAGTGAGCCTAAGCGCTCAGGTTTTTCTGGGTTGCCCCAGACAAAATTGTCCAACAGAGCTATACGACGCCCGCCCACGGCAAGATTGTTTCGTATAGCTTCATCTATGGCTGAGGCGGCCATCCAGTAAGGGTCAATTTTGCCGTAGGCAGGGTTCATACCACAAGATATGACTATGCCTTTCCAACAATTGTCTACGGGTTTAATAACTGCTGCATCATTAGGTCCTGCGTACTCGCCGTGCAGAGGTTTTAGTGCAGTGTTTCCTTTGACTTCGTGGTCGTAGGTGCGAATCACACTTTCTTTGCTTGCTATATTGGGGGTCGAGAGCAGCTGCAGCAGTGTTCCCGTAAGATCTTTTGGTACTGAAAAAGTTGGCTCAGCTATTTCTGGAGCAATCCAACTGGCGGTTTTTGTACTTGTTGTTGAACTGAAAAGTAGTTCCATGTCCAACTCTGCAACTGTGACATCGAAAAAGCGAAGTCGAAGTCTTCGATCTTTGGTTAGTTTTCCTACAGCGGTTGCTTCTACATCTTCTTTTTTGAATATGTCCAAAACATCTTCAAGATTTTCTGGCGGAACCGTAATGAGCATACGTTCCTGAGACTCAGATAGATAGATTTCCCACGGCGCCAATCCCGAATATTTGAGAGGCACCTTGTCTAAATCTACTGTTGCACCACAACCATATCTTTCAGCTGTTTCACCCACCGCGCTTGACATGCCGCCGCCGCCCAAGTCTGTGATTGCGGATGCAAGTTCGCGGTCCCGTATTTCTATGAGGGCACGTTTCACTTTTTCTTCTTCTATGGGGTCGGCGATTTGGACAGCAGGCCGGCTTACTTCTTCAGATTTCTCGGTAAGTTCTGCTGAGGCAAAAGTAACGCCGTGAATGCCATCGCGCCCTGTTTTTCCACCGGCCACTACTATAATGTGGTCTGGTTTGGCCTCTTTTTTGAATTTTTTTAGGGGCAAAAGTCCTATGCAGCCACAGTAAACTACAACGTTGCCTGTGTAGGACTCGTCAAAATAGATGGCTCCATTAACTGTTGGGATACCCATGTTGTTACCATAGGCCCCTATACCTGCAGTTACACCCATGTAGACGTATTTGGGATGCTTCACTCCTGATGGGAGTTTAGTGTAATCGTAGTCTAGAGGACCAAAACCGAGTACGTTAGTGCAGGCTATTGGGTCTGCCCAAACGCCCAAGATGTCTCTGATAACGCCGCCGACTCCTGTTGCAGCTCCGCCGAAAGGTTCAACTGCAGAGGGGTGGTTGTGGGTTTCCACTTTGGCGGCTATTGCGTAGTCTTTGTCGAAGCTTATTATACCGGCGTTGTCTTCAAAGACACTGAGACACCATTTTGGGTTAAGTTCTTTGGTGGCTTTGGCTATGTAGGTTTTGAAGAGGCTGTTGATTTCTTTGTCGCCCATTTTGATTTTGCCTTTGAAAGTTTTGTGGCAGCAATGTTCGCTCCAGGTTTGTCCTAAAATCTGCAGTTCTACGTCAGTGGGGTTACGTTTTTGGGTTTTGAAATAAGCTTGAATTTGTTTCATTTCTTGCAGATTCAAGCCTAAACCAAGTTCATTGCTCAGTTGCTGGAGTTGCTCGTCGGTGGCGTTTTGAGTGTCAATTTCGTGAATATTGAAGTTTGTGTTGACGCGTATAAAGAGGTGGCTGAGACTCATTTTTGCTCCTCAACTTTGATTGTGTAGTTGTCCTTCGTTGGATTCGCTAAGAGTCTTTTTGCCATTTCTTCAGCTTTGATTTTTGCTTCTCTCGAATTTTGAGACTCAATTTGCACGTTGTATATTTTGCTTACACTAACAGAATCTACGTTGTAACCTAGTTCTTTCAGAAGCCTCTGAGTAGTATTACCTTCAGGGTCAGTGTGCCCTGGTTTGAGACTGACTTCAATTTTAACGCAGTATTTCATAGCTTAAGTGTTGAATCGTGTAGATTTAAACGCTTTCACCACTTACTTGGCAAGTTTCATGCTAACTTTATTTTCTTGTTTTTGTAGTGTATCGTGACTTGAGGTTCAGCTGTGACTTTGCCGATTTGTTCAGGCTTCGCCTGAGCCTTATCTAGAACAGCTAACGCCTCGTCTTTGTCGGCTTTGTCAACTATTATGGCAAAACCCCAGCCCATATTGAAAGTTTTGAACATTTCCGCATCCGTGATGGTGTAGCCAAGAGCCATCGCAGTTTTTTGAATCAAGCCAAAAATGGGGTGTGGCTTAAAATTGTCGAACATAAAACCGATGCCTGTAGAGAACTTGGCTATATTGGTAAATTTGAGGTAAGCATCTCCTGTTATATGTACTGCCGCCTTGATTCGCACAGCTTCGGCAACTTTGAGTAGAGGTTGGACGTAGATTTTTGTGGGTTCCAACATCTCGCTTATTAAGTCACGACTTAATCCTTCGGGTTTGTCGCTTGGGTCATATTTCCCACCCCATTTTTTGAGGAGAATTTTCCGTGCTAGCGTGACTCCGTTGCTGTGTAAACCACTACTTGGCAGGGCAATTATTGGGTCGTCAGCTTTAATGTTGTGCCCAGTGATTATTTTGTCTTTTGAGACTTGACCAATTGCAGCAACTATCATGTCAAAGCCTGTTCCTTCAGATAAGCCATTTATTATCTCTGCAACATCACCGATCTCGCCGCTGACAACAGGGCAGAGAGACTGCTTAGCTCCTTCAATTATACCTTCCAACCACGCTCTTACAAGTTTTGGATTACTGGCTTGAGCATGAATATTATCCGAAATAGCCAGCGGCATTGCTCCTGACCTTATGACGTCATTTACAGCCATGGCGACAGCGTCTACACCTATTGTGTCGTATTTGCCTGCAAGTTGTGCAAGAAGAACTTTTGTTCCGACACCTTCGATTGTTAAATCCAAAAATTTGTCGGTTGAAAACTGGAATATGTTGCTGTAGGGCAGATGCATTACCCGACCAAAGTGGCTAAACTGATAGGTTTCCTTTAACAATTCAAGAGCTTTTTTGGATTCGTGACGTTGCTGACGGTTTACACCTGCATCAGTATAAGTAAACTCTTTCGGCATGAGTTTAAATTTCTCCTGTGTCCTGTTATTTGGGTTAGTATGAGATAACAATTACTGTTATTTTTAAGAATTAGAGGCGGCTGTTGTAAGAAGACAAAGTTTTTGGGTAAACGTTAACCTTGACTTGGCTGATGGTAGGTTAGAAGTGGATCTGCCCAAGTATCATGTATACATCGAATATGTCAACAATAAAGAGAAGCCAGAAATAAAATTCAACCTAACTAGAGAAGAACTTGTGCGTATAATTGCAACACCATACAACACTGGCAATCCATTCTGGTTTTGCGGAAAACTGGTTCAACCTGAGAAGACAGCACGTGTGGTAATTTTTTGGTCATATGAATACTGTAGAAAACTGGCCTTGTCAAACAGGGAAGAAATTGCAAATCATCCAGACAAAAAAGTTGTTATCGACTAAATTCTTAGAGGAAAAGTAAAAACAGTTCATGTATTCACAAATGAATTCCTCAAACCAATAAAACCTTAAAAACAGGGCTAAAAAGCTCGTCTTAAGGTAAAAGTTTAAGTTTAATTTCTCTTGAGATATGTGTACCCAACTGCGGTCTTAGTCCAGCTTGGTTAGGACACCAGGTTCCCAACCTGACGACCCGGGTTCAAATCCCGGAGACCGCATTATGCATCAAAACTAAAAAGACAAAAAAGGCAAGTAGAGTTTTGGTATTTTTTGTTAGAGCCCTAAATAACAAAACTAATTTTTGGAAAAGAAAGAATTATTCTCGGCTTGAAAGCACAACAATGTAGTCTGCCGTGTCTGCGCACATGTCTGCGGCGTGCTCAATGAACTCGATTAAATCGTCATAAATAACCAATGCGCCAGGGTTAATTTTTTCGCCGTACTTCACAAATAAGGCCTTGGCCTTTAGGTACTCCTCATCTAATTCATGCTCGCTACTTTCAACTTTTCTCGCTTCAGCCACGGCTTCGTTTGGGCTTGAAGAAATCTTTTCTATACCTCCACGCAAAGCTTGCGCGGTCTCTACGAGTTTTGATGTCATGAAAACTGTCTTCTGGCACAATTCATCTGGAATTTTGGCATCTCTGAGCATTTCTAAACATCGAGCAGCGTCCTTAGTGTGATCTGCTAACGTGTCCAACCTCTTCACTAAGTGTAAAAGATCTTCGCGGTAATCTGCTACTAGAGCTGAACCTTTACTTAACTCCGTGAAAACTGCTGTTCGCAATTTGTCTACTTCCTCTTCTGCATTGTAGAGGTTTTCCACATGTTTCTTTGCCTCATCAGGTTTGCCCTCTGCAAAACTCTGCGTTGCCTTATAAAGCAAAGTTACAGTGTCAAACGCCTTGGTTATTTGTTCATGTGCAAGTTCCAGACCTTTAGTTTTGCGGCGTTTTTCGAACCAGTTATAGCTTCTTTTTTCCACGACCAAGCCCCCCTTTACATTATTGGATTGTTCAGATATAACCCTTCTTCTCAACAACCCCAAAATAGTTGCCCCAGTTCACGCCAAACAGGCATCAATTGCTAGAAACCAATCTATCTCTGTGCACAGAGAATTCTGATCCTTATTTTTTGTGGTTATTCTGTTTTCAGTTACTTCTTTTTGCATCGACTAACCCCGGAGGATAATTGTTGTGTTTTGAATTATTTAGAATCTCCAAATAACCTATGAACAACCATATGTTCTATATAGAAGAACGCTCAATGCAAAAGCTCTAGAATACATTTGGCTAATTGAACCTTATCTTCCAAGTTTTTCATGACAATGTTTGTAACCTTCACCTGCGGACCTATTTGTTCTATACGTTCTTTTTCTTGCTCATCATTCAAATCAATAACAAAGCAGTCAAGAAAATCGGCGTATAGTTTGGCAACTGAAGACGCTGAAACTTCAAAACCTAACCCACGTAACAACTTATCTGCAGGACCTTTAAGTGGGGCACCAGCCACGATAGGGCTTATAGCAACTTTTTGTGCTTTACTGCGTTTTAGAGCATCTCTAATACCCCCAACTTGGAGAATGGTGCCTATGCTCACCACAGGATTACTGGGGCAAATCACCACTAGGTCCGAGTTTTCAATAGCTTCTAACACGCCGTCCGCAGGTTGGGCAGTTGCTGCCCCAACAAACTCCACTCCTAACACCTCATCTCTGGCTCCTCTTTTCACCAAATACTCCTGAAGATGCATGGTTTTCTCTGTAGTTACAATGTTGGTTACAAAGTTGTCATCGGTCATAGGCAAGATTTTTGTTGTAAGCCCCAGTGACTTGCTAATTTCAGCTGTAACTTGGGACAACTTGAATCCTTGTTTCAACCTTACAGTCCTATAGACGTTAGTAGCTAAGTCTCGGTCGCCAATTTTAAACCATGCTTCAAAACCCAACCTTTGAAGTGCATCAAGAAAATTGAAGGTGTCGCCTCCAATTCCCCACCCTTTTGTTTCATCAACTATCCCCGCCAACGTGTAAGAAACAATATCTAAATCAGGTGACACATGTAAACCATACATCTCAACGTCATCACCTGTATTAACAACCACTGAGAGGTCTTTTGGATCAACAATTTTTACGAGTCCGCTGAGAAACTTAGCTGCACCTACTCCACCCGCCAAAGCTGTAATCATGATACTCACCATACAGATGCTAGAAAAATATTGTTTACCAGTTCTATTTGAAATAGCCTCAAAAAGAGAAGGTGAACCTTTATTTGTTCTTATCAGGGTCTTTCTCTGAAATCCATGTTTCTTTTACAGAACCATTCACATCTATGACACGTTCTTTTTTGAACACGGCAGCTTCATGTTTGTACCGCTCGACCGCTTCTTGTAACACTGGAAAAACATCGGTCCGATGGGAACCAGCAACAGCTACATAAACCATGTCCTCACCGACGCGAAAGTCTCCCAGTAGATGATGAATCTGAACGTCAACAATGCCAGGCTTATTTTTTAAGTCGTCGCAGATCTGCTTCAGCGTCTCATTTGCTTTTTCCTCGTAAGCCTCCAAAGTGATTTTCTCCACTTTTTCTCCTTCAGAACTTTCCCCACGGACAACACCTATAAACAACGCAATGGCGCCTGTTTTTTTTAACTTGTCATTATCTTTTATGCTTTCAATCAGCTCGGTAAGGGTGAAGTTGCCCTTTTGATGAACACCAGTGTGGAGGGTCATTATTGCACTCTCTGTGAACACGTTAATCTATAGAGTTCATTCTAAAGATGCTTTCGTAGAAAAGTAGCAAAAAGAAAAAGTAACGTTTACAATTCAGGGTTTAGCTTCGACTTCTGCAGGTGCAACTTCTGCTGGCGGTGCCTCTGACAACTGTGTAGGCTGCGCAACAAGCTTAGATTTACGGATGCCCACATGTCTCAATGGCGCAACAAGTTTTGCCTCGTTGTATATGTCTGAAGCAATTTTGCCGAGAACCATTTCCTGCACAAACTGATCCAGCGAAAGAAGAACAGCTTTTTCTTTAATTATCTTTGACATTATCTGGCGAATTTGATGTTCTTGAGAAGTTTTAATTCGTGAGAGCGTCATAGCAGAAATGGCAACACGCAATTTGTAACCATCTTTTGTGGTTAAATTGAAAAGCCCATCTACCTTAGTTGTTCGCCTTCTCACTAAACTTCGCAAATAATCACGGCTGTACTCGTGACCTTTAAAGACGGTACGTGCAGTTTTGCCGTCCAACTGGTTAACTTGGAAAAACAACTTCAGATACTGATGCGAAAAATCACCTGTTATGTCGTAGAGGGTAGCTTCGGCAACCCTGCCTATGAGCTGCTGCGGCTCGGCGGCAGGAACAGAACCCAACTCAACACTGCCAAAGTATGGTGGTGCAACTATCATATACCACGTTTTACTTCGCCATTTGTCGCGAACGTGCTTCGATTTTGAAGACAAGTTTATCCTCCGAATGCGCCTTCAACATTCTCAAGGCAATATTAAAAGCTTTACCGTTTGAATGTTATCTTCTCTATGTCGCCCATGTATTTTCTCAGAACTTTAGGCACAACAATTGAACCATCCTCTTGTTGGTTGTTCTCCATGATGGCTACAATTGTTCGACCGGTAGCTATGGCAGTCGAGTTTAAAGTGTGAACAAACCCTTTCGGTGGCGCGCCTTCTTTTTCTCTGTAGCGGATCCCCAAGCGCCTAGATTGGTAGTCGGTGCAGTTACTGCAGGAGATAACTTCCCTGTAGGTACCTTGTGCAGGCATCCAAGCTTCAAAGTCGTACTTCTTAGCTGCAACTGTGCCTATGTCTCCTGTGCAAACGTTAACTATGCGGTAAGGAATTTCAAGTTTCTGGAAAAGCTCCTCCGCGTTGGCTTTCAGTTCTTCATGCATTTTCCATGACTCTTCAGGCGTGCAGAAAATGAATTGCTCGATTTTATTGAATTGATGAGTACGGAAAATTCCCCGCGTGTCTTTACCGTGAGCTCCTGCCTCTTTACGGAAGCATGCACTTACACCCGCAAGTTTCAGCGGCAAGTTTTCTTGTTTGAAAACTTCGTTCATGTACATCGCTGCCATGGGGTGTTCACTAGTGGCTATGAGGTAGAGGTCTTCGTTTTCGATCTTGTAGAGAACGTCAGCAAAATCTGCAAGGGCGGTAACGCCTTCGTAGGGTTCACGTTTCATGAGGTAAGGAGGTTCGATGAGAGTATAGCCTTTTTTACTGAGAGTTTCCAGTGCAAACTGCATGAGTGCCATGTCGAGAAGTACGCCTGCGCCTTTGAAAAAGAAAAAGCGGGCGCCTGCAACTTTGCTTGCTCTTTCTATGTCAATTATGTCGAGGTTTATGCCAAGGTCGATATGATTTTTGACGGAAAAATTAAATTTGGGAATGTTTCCCCATCGTTTTATTTCTACGTTGTCGGCGTCGCTTTGACCTATAGGTACAGTTTCGTGTAGTATGTTCGGAAGTTGCATGAGTAGACTGCGAGCTTTTTCTTCTTGTTGGGTGACTTCTTTTTCAAGACGGGTTATTTCGATGTCTATGGTCTTAGCTTTTTGAACTTCGGTATCTGGGTTTTTGCCTGATTTTTTTAGTGTTGCAATTTCTATAGTACAAACCTTTCGGTCGTGTCTAAGATCGTTGAGTCTGGACAGGTTTTGGCGCCAAGTTTTGTCAGTTTCTATCAATTCCTCAAAAATTTTGAGACTTTCAGAGTTTCCTCTGAGAGCTATGTTTTTTCTCACTAGTTCTTGGTTTTCACGGATAAGTTTGATGTCTAACATGTTAGTCACAGAGCTAAATTCATTTTATAGCTGTTGGTTATTTAAAAACTTGCGATGTTGATTCCAACAATCACTTATGGAAGACACTTCTTTCTCTAAGAAAAACGTTATACGTAAGTATCAAACTCAACTCAAACGTCTTCAATCTGCAGTTTATTTACAGGTTCTCCTGTGTCCCGAGAGGATGCGGCGTTTGTGGATAAGACATAACAGGTAAAAGATTTGCTACAGCAAATCTCATACGCGCATAAAAATACAGGATAAAGGATCAAAAATTAAAATCTTAAGGTGACGCCGGCAAAGGGTTATTAAGTGTTAAATGTACAATAGCAAGTATGCCAGATAAAGTTCGATGTGCTCACATACTTGTCAAAACATTGACGGAGGCCAATAATATCAAAGCCCGACTTGATAAGGGCGAAAAATTTGCTACCATTGCCCAATCAGTTTCTCTTTGCCCCTCAGGCAAAAGAGGAGGAGATCTGGGAACCTTCACTAGAGGAAAAATGGTGAAAGAATTTGAGGCTGTAGCCTTTGCATTACAAAAAGGTGAAATTTCAGCGCCTGTAAAGACACAGTTTGGATACCACATAATTAAACGGATAGAGTAAACGCGTCTCATGTTAAGCCTAAACTTTGTTTGAGACGCGGATCAATGGTACCAGCAAAACAACAACTCGTTCTCACCTCTAATTTTTTCCTCATGTCGCCTTGGTAGACTCAGCCGCAATGAGCAAAAATTACAAGGATAGTCTCTAACTTGATTCAGAGTAAATCAGAAAAACGTTTGAAGAGTTTTTGCGAAAAACGCCAACCCTCGGTCGTCAGTTTTAAAATTTTTCTTTTTTAGACCCAACAGGCTTCAAACTGCCCTTGACTAGATTTCTCTGTTCAAGTTTCCTCAGAAATGTATACATTAAACTTGGGCTTATCTCTTTGACAAGGAACTTTTCTAAATTTACTTATTATTTAATAGCCACATACAGGTTCCTCATAGATTTGAGTAATTATGTAGTCACGTGAATTTACAAGGTTTTATACGTGAACAACAAAGTAATAGAATAGGTAAGTATGGTTTATGGCAACTGCAAGAGACCCTGTCTGCGGAATGACGGTTGACAAAGAAACAGCCATAAAACGAAAGATAGGCGATAGATGGTACTATTTCTGCAGTCAACAGTGTGCCGATGTCTATGAAGCGCCAGAACGTGAATTAAGAGCTATGAAACGTCGAGTAACCTTAACGCTTGTTGGTGTTGTAGCAACGTTGGGGTTAAGGGTGGTAGCTACATTCGGCTTGGTTGCTGCAATAATGGCCTTAGAAGTAGTGGGCGGCTTATCCGTTTACTCTTTGGCGATATTTCTTGTTTCCACACCCATAGTTTGGATTGCAGGTTTCAGTATAATAAAAGGGGCGTACTTTTCGCTCCGCAACCGCAAGATTAACATGGATGTCCTGGTGGCTACAGGGGTTTTAGCAGGTTGGATGTACGGCGCATTAAACGCGTTTTTTCCAACAATTGCAACGGAACCAGGATATTTAGAGGTGGCTATAGGAATCCTAGCGTTTGTCCTCCTTGGCAAATACATCGAAGAACTAATACGCCGCAGATCAGCTGCCTCGATACGTAAACTCTTGGAGCTCAAACCCACTGTTGCCACGATTATACGCAACGGACAAGAGATTGAAGTTTCAGCAGATGAACTTCAAGTAAACGATGTTATAGTAGTGAGACCTGGAGAAAAAATCCCCACCGACGGAGTCGTAATAGCAGGGTACTCTTCAGTGGATGAAAAACTCATCACAGGAGAAAGCATACCTGTAGAGAAAAATGTTGGCAGTGAGGTTATTGGAGCTACAATCAACAAAACCGGACTTCTGAAAATTAAAGCCACCAAAGTAGGGGAAGACACAGCACTATCCCAAATAATACATCTAGTTGAAGAAGCTCAAGCATCAAATGCACCTGTTCAAAAATTCGCGGATCATATTGTTGCTTGGTTTGTACCAATAGTTTTTACAGTGGCAGCAATTTCATTCACGTTTTGGTTTCTAACAAGCGGTTTCGCAAAAGCATTTTTTGCTTTACTTGCAGTGCTTCTGATAGCTTGTCCTTGTGCCTTAGGTATTGCCACCCCCACCGCCATACTTGCGGGTGTCGGTAAAGGTGCCGAGTACGGCGTTTTGCTGAGAAGTGGAGAATACGTTGAAAAAGCTCGGAAACTCAGCACGGTAGTCTTTGATAAAACTGGAACTTTAACAAAAGGGGAACCTGTTCTAACCGACGTCAAAACTTACAGTGGCTTCACAGAAAAAGAGGTGCTGATGTTTGCGGCTTCGGTAGAAAAAAATTCTGAGCACCCATTGGCAGAAGCTATTGTTAAGAAAGCGAGTGTAGATAAAGTGAAACTCGTCGAGACAGAAGCGTTTGAGGCTATGCCTGGCAGAGGAGTGAAAGGTACAGTGAAAAGGAAAAAAGTTCTACTGGGAAACCGCAAACTGATGCTGGAAGAAAACATTTCACTAGCCGGCTTAGAAAAGGATTTAGCAACCTTAGAAGAGCAGGGAAAAACCGTCATGATACTGGTAGTGGAAAATAAGGTAGCAGGTATCATTGCAGTGATGGATACTCCAAAAGACAGCGCCGCCAAAGCTATAGAACAACTGAAAAGCATGAACCTAGAAGTAGTCATGTTGACGGGCGACAACGAAAAAACAGCTCAAGCAGTAGCAAAACAGTTAGGTATAACCAAAGTTATAGCAAACGTGATGCCGTGGCAAAAAGTAGACACTATCAAAAAACTGCAAAGCGAAGGCAAAGTGGTTGCTATGGTTGGCGACGGTGTCAACGACGCACCAGCATTAGCGCAGGCAGACATAGGCATCGCTATTGGAAGCGGAACCGACATAGCCAAAGAGGCGGGAGGCATAGTACTTATAAAAGATGATTTACGCGATGTAGCACTTGGCGTGGAATTGAGTAAACGAACCATGCGGAAAATTAACACAAACTTGTTTTGGGCATTCGCTTATAACGTCGTCATGATTCCCATTGCCGCAGCGGGGCTGTTGAATCCAATGTATGCAGCTGGCGCCATGGCTATAAGCTCTTTAACGGTGGTCAGCAATTCAGCTTTATTGAAGATAGCAAAATTAAATTTCGAAAAATTTAACTCTTAAGAAAAAGCCCTGTGTAAGGGAGGTGAAAAATATGGCTAAAGATCCAGTCTGCGGCATGATGGTTGATGAGAAAACCGCCAAACACAAAAGCGACTATCAAGGCAAAACCTATTACTTCTGTGCCGCCTCCTGCAAATCAACATTCGACAAAAACCCTGCAAAATTCGCGAAAAGCTCAAGTTCAGGCGGTTGCTGCTGTTGTGGAGGACACTAAAAAGGTGCATAGAGGTTGTTTAACCTCTCCCACAATCTTTGTTATTTTAGTTTTTGACTCTTTTTAGGTTTGGTAGGCACCTAGTAAAGCGTATTCTGCGAAAAGATCTTCGTTGAACGCACCTACAAATTCAACTTTTTCGTTAATCACCACTTTAGGAACACCCATAACAGAGTACCGTTGAGATAGATGGGGAAACTCGGTAACATCGATGACGTCGGCACGTATTAGGTCGCTTTCAATAGCTAGTTTGTGCGCTATGGAAGCCGCCACAGAACAGTGTGGACAGGTCAAGGTAACGAAAACTTGGATGTGAACAGGCGAAGCTATATCGGCAATTATGTCTTTTGTTTTGTCAGAAAGATCTGTTTTACCCCGCGAGACATTAATAACCGCATCAATAAGCGTCTGTAACTCATAGCCGTACGGTATACCGTAAATTCTCACGCCGTAATCTTTTTTTCCAATTATTGCCAAAGCAGGAATCTTGTCTACGCCATACTGTTTTGCTTTATCGGCGTTTATTAGAAAATCATAAACTTCTACAGTGAGTTTTTCTGTCAGTTTTGTCAATTCCTGTATGAGTTGCCGTGTATCTGAGCAAAAACGGCATTCAACCTCCTGTGTGAACATAACAATTTTTACAGGGTCTATCATTTTTTCTTTAAGTTCACTTTGGATAGAGATTTTTTTCTCGTCAGGTATTAAACTCATGTCAACAAACCTCCGCAGCTCACACGTATCAGCGTGTAAGCGGCGCATAGAGTATAAAACAATTGCTTTCCTTAAATATTATCTTTGTGAATATCAAAGAGCTCTAAAATAAAACATCGATTCAAAAAAAGGGTTGCAAGAAGTACAACAGACTTTTTATAAAGAATCTAAGTTATACCCACCTAAATGCTAAGGATTATCTTATGCGAAACGTGGTAAGGTGCATAAAAAAACACTCGGACACATTGGTAAAATTGTCGCCGCTTCTTGCCTTCTCAGCGGCCTTGTTGTGGTTGTATGGATTAGACGCGGCGTCATTTGAACTCATGTGGAAAGGAAGAACATTCCAACTGTTTTTCATATGGCTTGTGGGTCTAGAGCTAATTTTGAATCATGAAAAACTTTCTTTGACAAAAATTTCAAAGTTAACTTCGGCGCGGGCGCTCAGTTTCTTTACAGCTTTAACCTCACCTACATTTTATGTTGCCATCTCCTTTTACGGAGGTTTGAATACAGCCATTACAGAGTGGGCAACCAAAAGCCGCATCCCATGGGCAAGCTCTGTACCCCTCTCAGCGGAGTATCTTGTTTTCACATTTTTATTTTGCCTCATGGTTTACCTGTCATTTGGTCTAAAAGGCTTAAAGTTCTACTTGCTGCCCATTTTTTTTCTCAGTCTTGTAGGATTACTTTACATGGTGGACAATGTTTTTCCCTATGGACAGTTTGCGCCATTTCAGATTGTAGTTCCCACCACCACTGCGCTCTCAGCAGTTATTCTCAACTTGCTAGGCTACCCTACTACCATAAGCTACGGACAAAACAATCTTGGAGGCAATATGCCATTCTTAACTGCTATCAACCCTAACATAACAGGGGCACCATCCATCACCTTTGCCATAGCTTGGCCATGCGCAGGCGTCGAAAGTTTACTCATATTCACCGTGGTTTCTTTGTTGTTCCTTAAACGAATTAACCTTCCAAAGAAAGTGAAAATTGGGTTTTTCGTGTTCGGCGCAGCTGTCACCTATTTAGTTAATGCTTTGCGGATAGTAAACATTTTCCTTCTGGGCATGACTTATGGTGTGAACTCGTTAGAAGTCGACGTGTTCCACTTTTATTATGGACCACTATACGCTGTCACATGGATAGTTTCGTACCCACTCATCATAATTTTAATTCAAAAATACTGGAGTAAACGTAAACGGCCCAAATCACACCACGCTACTACTACAACTCTATCTGTTTAGCCAAACCTTGCTTCACCAGAATCTTTGCATTTTCAATCGGAATCGAAGCTACATCCTCCACCATAAATGGACCATAACTTTTCATGTCAGCCCCTATAATTTGTGGTACTTGCTTCAAAAAGCGTAAGGTCACTCGCTTATGCACCGGCGACCCCGCCTCAATTTTGGAGACTTGACCGCCAAGAAGACTCTGCATGAACTTGTTGTAGGTTACAGCAGAGGGTAAAACACCGTTGTACAAACTAGTTTCTTCTGCGGTCAAAGACTCCAGAGGAACCCTATCTCCTGCAACCAGACTCTTCATGATCTTCTGATAACGCACCTGCAACAACTCTTCAACCATGCGTTGGACATTGAGCAGCTCATGCTCCATAAGTTTTTCCTCAACACTTTTCTTTTCAGACAATTGATATTCTCTGAGTTTTTTGAGGTAATGAGCAACTCTTACGTAAAAATCTGAAGGTAAACTACTCAGTTGTCGGTACTCAATTTCCACTCGCCATGCCGTGTACAATTCATCATACATCCCTAAGTCACCACTTCTGCTCGACCTTTACAGATGAGCAATATAGCCGCTGCAGTCGGCAACTCCACGCTCTTGTTTTGGAAGGGCCCAAACGTTTGCCCAGCTAACCTGAATTCAGGTGCGTCCGAGACCAAAACTTTTGCCGTGCCCTCTTTAAAAGCTACTGCTTCCGAGAAAGGATCAAACTCATCTAGCTGTGAAACAGGAAACTTGATCTTTAATAAACCGGTTTTGCCATGCAATGTATTTTCTGCGCGGATCAAACGATGTATGTCACTAGTGACTACTGTGTCAATTTTTGCTGCTTCCACTTCCCGTATGTGTTCAGCAATTTTAATCCACGTTTCAAAACCAACTCCTTTCACAGCATCCCACCTGTTTTCTTCGAGGCAACGCTGTAAGATGCGCTCCCGATTCTGCAGTATAACGTCAATTCGGCTCTTTACCCCAATTTCCTTTAAATCATCCTTCGTCGCGTTTAAAAGAAATCGTCGTATACCATTTTTGAGACGACGATGCCATCCATAATCACTCAATTTGAAAATCTTTACGCCTGTCTTCTGCTTTGGCTGCCGCGTTTTTTTCTGAAACACCGCCAAACCTGTGCCTGAGACGTAATCTATAATTTCTCGGCGCCCCATTGCATCTAAATCGCGAATTGACTCATTTTCAATCTGCACGTGAAAACCGCGGTGACCTGAAAAAAAGGTGTGGATTTCAGACGCTGCAAATCCAAAATCGTTCTCCAACATATCCACAAGTTTTCGCACTTCTGCTCGTGTCGTGTCGATGCACACATCACAGGGCCAACTTTTAACGTCAAATTTTACTCCCCCGCAGATAGGACAAGCTTCTGGAGTGATACCTTTGCCGCCGAAACCGCATGATTTATTGCTGCACACCCATGAATCATGAATTTTATTACATCTAGTGGGTATGTGGTCAGCGTCTATGTCGAAAACTAAATCGGCACCTACCCAGCCTTTCTTATCCATTTCAGCTTCGGGAGTTTCGTAGTAGGCGCATGAATAATAAACGTCTGATGGTACATGCTGCCGTATAAAACTACCCAAAAGGGGAGGACTTGCAAAACCTTTGTGCCGGGCCATTATCCTTTCTTTGAATAGAAGGAAAGCAAATTCACGTTGACTAAAACCTACAGGTGCAGGGATTTTAAATGAGGAACTACTGTAGAATTCACGAAATTTTTCATACACAAAATCTCTAGAAGACACAAATAGCTTCTCCTTTTTCGCATACCTGTAGTTTATTGTATAAATGAGATGAGCTCCGTGAATTTAACAGTTAAGCATTTTGAAACATATAACCAAGTCAGATACCGATAACTTGCCGTATATTCTCAAACAGCGTTAAAGGGCTGTAGACAAAACCTCCGAACGTCAACACAACCGCCATAAATATCACCCAAATGATTGTAACTTCCAATGTCCGCTTCTCCCTTGGGAAAAGCAGGTAGACGAAAAAAGACGGCAGATACCACACCTGAAAGTAGGGCATAGAAAAACAGGGGAATAACGAGAAAAACATGAACAACGAAACTAAGCTGCTGCGATTCAGCAGATAAACCGCGCAAATCAAGGTTACAAAAACAGTCAGCAAAACCACAAAAGCCTGAAAAGCCCAAGGTACCTGAGCATGTAAATTGAAAGCATTTACCGTATTCATTATAAATTCTGGTTTTACAGCAACCAAAAAAGGTAAACTCAAGCAAGCAGTTAAAAGACTAAAACTAGCCAATGCAACAGCAAATAACACCGCCTTTTTTCTAAGCATAATTTTAATGGACGTTTGCTGCAAAAGCTGAACTATGCTCACCACTACTAGCGGCAGCAAGAAAATCCCGACTTGATATTTGAAAAATAGTGCAATCGCACCAAACAGTAAAAACAGGTCAAATCGTTTTTCAAAAAACCTGCTTACAGCGAATAATGTAAAAAGAAACGCTACCGTGTCGAACATGCCATTTGCAGAGTAAACCACAAGCACAATATACAATAAATAGACGCTTACAATCTTCAGAGCTAAACTGAAATTTTGTCTCCAAGGATATTGGATAAAACTGAGGCTTACTTCATGGGTCCAATAGCTCTTCAAAAAAAAGTACATACAAATATGCGAAATAACCAAGAAAAGACCAATTTCTAATTTGAAAACTATCGCCTGCATTACACCACTCTGCAACAACCATCCAAAGGGAAAAAACAATAAGACACTGCCCAAAGGGTACAGATGAGGCATGTCAGCCCACGTCACAAACTTGAAAAAGGAGTTATCATCACTGGATAGTTCTCCCAGTGGTGTGTTAAAAAGAGAGAAGCCAACCTTGCTGAACAATTGTGCAGAGTAAGAGTTTCGAGCATGGTCGGTGTACCAGTTTTCAAAAGTTGCCAAGGGATAATTGTTAAGAACTAAAAGTGATAACCAGCACATCAATGAAAGCATCAGAAAAATCTGTAGCTTTCTGTAGTCCCTTTGACTCAAAACATACAGACGCTGCATGGTAGCCTCAACTCTTTTGTTTTTAGATTCTAATAACAATATACCTAACAAGGCTCCCCCGCCTGCAAAAAACAATACTTTAGCAAAAGGTGCAAGCCAAGAAAGTGGAAAATACACCCGAGTCTTCTGAACAGAAACTTCAAATTGGACATCTCGTGAAGTTGCGGAATTTGCCAAGAAGGAAGCTTCGTAATAGTCAGAGCCAGCCGTAAAAGTGAATCTGAATCCTGTAATTGAATAGTTTTTGTAACTTGCACCGCCGTAGGTTAACAGTGAAAAATTAAAGTTTCCTGAACCTTGACTCTTCACAGTGATTGAGACGTTTTCGCCGCCCCGAAAGGAGCCTAAGCCTTGTCGGTAGGTTTCATTTGGAGTCAACCTGAACGAATCATTAATGATAAGACTACTCTGCGATTCATAGGTCTCAACCGTAAAAAAGCTGACAAGTGACAAAATGATACTTACCACAAATAGCACAATTACTACTGAAAGTAGCAACTTTCTTCCTGAGAACCCACGGAAACTTAACTGGGCATTCTTAAGTTTCAAAGCTTTTGTCTTCACCTGTGTTTTTGAGAGCTATTGTTTTAATGATTAATGGATTTTATAAAAACGCTATACACGGCCGGCAGTTGGTTGAGCAGAAATTGTTTTCTGTTTATAATAAGCTAAGGGATGCCTAATTCTTCTACATAGTCCATCGCTGTTCACGCAGACACCATGCGTCTGAAGCGTAGAGCAACTTGGAGGCGTGTAATGCGTCCCAGAACCTTTTTCGCCAGCAATATGTTCCACTTGATAGCGGGTTAACCGCGCGTTGTAGTCAGAAAAAGTTTTGAAAACTTCAGTTACTTTTTCAGGCGGCATCCCAACAGCCAATAGAAAAGAGGTCAACGTGAATCGCCCCACATGTGACAGGTGGCGACCTTTAGTAGCGGCTTCATGGAGAGCCACAATGCAAGGTGGAAAAGCAGACTGAGAAACAACTTTTGGGAAACTTTCCATTTCGACTTCACCGAGTTTCTCTTTAGCTAAACTGTTTAGTTGCTCCGCTATGTCCATGATTTTCCGTGGAAAAGGTGGCAACTCTTTAGCGTCTAGGCGTTTTTCGAGGCGGCGTTGTACTTCTTCCTGCAACAACCTTGCAACATCGTGGTGATTAAGGTAAACTTTCCCATTAACCAAAAATCGATTTATTAGTTTCCACTTTTCATCCCGAAGGTGCGTAATATTACGCAGGTAATCAGCAAAATTTAAAATAAACTCTGAAGGAGGCTGAGAAGCCCCATTTAATTCGATGTTCCACCCAAAATTTCGTGCTATCGCCAGCAGACGTTGCTTTGATTCCAGTTGAAAATGACTATGAGCTTGCTTTGCTTCGGCGAGTGCATAACGTTTTTTGATGAAGCTGTTTTTAGTTGCAAGGGCTATTATTATAGCAACCGGAAAAGAGGGAATTTCCACATCATCGGGAATTTTCACATCATCAGAACTACGGTCACCTACAGAGACGTCGAGAATAGCGGCTTTAACTCTTTCTTCAGCTCTGTTTAGAATTTTGGTCAGTTCAGGGCTGTTGAAATCTTCTACGTCTAAACCTATTTTTTGTACATGTGCTGTGGTTTCTTTCAAAAAGGGGTACTTCGCCACCTCGCTTGAGGTGAACTTCACCGTTTCAAGTTGCATACCACAGTTCTCATCAGTCTGTCTCGATCCGAGGAGCTAAGAAGAAAGTTAGTTTGCCCTCTTTTGCTTGCTGGAAATCAATACGTATAGGCATGTCTGTAGAAAACTCGAGTGTTGCTATATCAGATGTCGCGGAAGCGGCCTTTATTATCTCAGCGAGATAGCTTAAGCTGAAAGTTGCCTTTGAACCTTCTTTGGCTTCCAGCTCTAACAGGGCATCATTTCCTTTTTGCAGAGTGATTGTTGCACCCATCAGGTCACCCGAAGCGGTAAGAACTAGCTTATCAGGGTCAGCTTCGATTCGCACATGGTCACTCACCAATTGAGCGTCTTCGATTGCTTGGCTTAAACCCTGAGTTGTGGTTTTAGCTTTAACGTTGAAAGTGATCTTTGGTGTCGGTACCTCGTCTTCTGAAGCCTCTAAAGTGGGCATTGTGAAGTTGCGAACATATTTCCCAGTGATTTTAACTTGTAAACGACCTGTTTTCTCGTCAAGAGACAACTCCACCGCCTCATCTTTCCCGGCACGTTTTAAAAGTTTAAGCAACTCGCTTATGTTTATACACATCTTAGTTGGCTCATTACATATGTATTCTTCAAAAACTACCTTTGGCCACTCAAAATCAATCATGGCAACACGTGAAGGATCCATAGCTCTCAGTTTTAATCCTTCAGGGTCAATTTTGAAAGTAGCTTCATCAACTAGAATAGAAATCGCAGTTGCCATATCTCTCAGGAGTTTGGCATCAGTAACTTTGAGCTTAAACATCTCAGCTTCCTCACTAATGCATATTACAGCTAATGCTTTAAAGACTTACGCACTTAAGCACATTGCCAATAAATAAATAATGTTCTCACTACAGGTGCCACTATTTAGCGTATTGAAAAGAAAAAAGAATGGATTTATCAGAAGTTAGACATATTTCTTGCAGCTGTAGCAATACCATCTTTGATATTGTTGGATGTAGCTTAGCGGGTTTCTGCATGTTGGGCATACAGGTTGTTGTGTATGTGAGGCTTGGTGTACTTGTTGAACTGGTTGGGCAGTTTGCACGACGGGTATAGATTCAGTCGTCCGAGAAGCTGGAGGTTTTAAAACCACAAAATCAGCCGCGCCTTGGATGTTTTCCCATGGTATGTCTTGAATTTCGCCATCTTCGTCTTCAACGTTTAAAAAGATTCCCACTTTTCCGACGGTGAAGCCAACATCTTTGACTGTTCCTACGAGTTTTCCGTCAGCATTAATAACTTTCATGCCGATGAGTTTGTCTTTGGTCAGGCTCTTATCCTTCTGTGATTTAGACAATGAAACCACCTTCAGCAATATTTCCCAGAACTAAGCTAATAAGCTTTCACCATGGAATAAAAGCAACAACGTCAAAATTTATTAAGGAAGCAGGGGGGAAGTCGGAGCACAAAATATATTCAAAAAGCACGGTGTGGTTTTAGAATTTTTCATTTTTTGTGGGAGTTCAAAAGAAGGAAGCTCCAAGTAAATCTAAAATTTAGCAGTTCAGCGAACAGCAGTGAAGCTGTTGCGAAAGTCTTAAATTGAATATTTACTGAAATAAAAACTATGACAACCCCCAATTATGACCCAAGTAAACTCGCAACCATCAAGTCATACATAACTATTGCCTTTGTCTTCAACATAATTGCCCTTGTCGCATGGATACTCGCTGCACTGTCCCAAATAATAGCTTATGTCACATTTCAATCATATGTTTATTACTACTATACAGTTAGCGCCCCCATCAGCATACTGATAACAGGAATAGTCTTTCTGGTATTCTTTGTACTGTCATTGATAGTTTTCATGAGAGTACGCAACATGTATTCAGCAGTTAACCGTGGAGACATCGCTACACTTAAACAACTCAATAATATGACGTGGTCAATCTTGGCACTTATCTTTGCAGGCGTAATCCCAGGCATACTACTGATTATGGTAACAGGCCCAATTAACGAAATAGGTCAAGCAGCCCCGGTCTATCCTCCACCGCCCCCACCAACCTAAAATCAATCGATCCTGAAGAATCCTTTTTTCTTTTTTTAACTTTATAAAAGTCTAATGTTTTATAGATGAAAATGGCTATATGAGGGAGCAGCCACTTCACGAGAAGGTAAAGTGAGAGATAGAAAAGATAATATTAGCTGTATTCTCTGAACGTGTAGTTGCACTTGGTGCAGCGCAAAAACTGTGTTGAAGATTCGTCAGCACCGCGTGTCTGAACTTGCCATACATACGCGGTGTTATTACCGCATTTTGGGCATTCTATTCGCACTGTAGGTAAAGTATTTAGCTTCTGCTCTTCCTTCCCGATTACGGCTACGAATTGTTGAGGGTTATGCTGGATGACTTTGGCGATTTTTGGTTCAATTGTTTTGCCTACTTCAGCTTTTTTGTAGTTGCATTTTGGGCACACCAATGCTAAAGAAGCTTCTTTGCCACTCTTGGCTTTCTTCGGTTCAAGACGAGAACCACATTTCGGGCAGAATTCCATTGCTTAAGTTACTCCGTTTCGCTTTTCCCTTTGCAGGGGTGTCTCTTAAACTTTTTCATAGACTAAACGGTTAAGACCTATATAGGTTTATGCCGGAGGCAATCAAGTGTGCAACTCGAAGAGCCTCAGGAATATTACTTCTCGGAGATGTCGCGGATAGAATTTTTTGGGTTACCTCTTTGTTTATGCCTGCAATTTCAACATACACTGTTTTGTTGCCACTACGGGCTTTCATCGGATAGATTTCACCTGCGTTAAGCACTGCATTCCAGCGTTGTTGATTGTTAGGCAAGTTCTGCAGAGCTTTGTATATTTTAGCAAGGTTAGGTTTTCTAGTAGTTACTGCTATAACAGGAAGATGGGTTTCAATATTGAGAGTTTTTATGTCTACTATGTTAAAACCTGCAATAGTTATACCGTTGAGTAAAATTACTCGGAGTTGCTTATAGTGACGGGAAGAAATTATCATGTGAGCCAGTTTTGCTGTGGCATCAAAATCATCTACTCTGACGACGGTACTCATTATGCCGTCAACGTAGTCTCCTCCTCTGAACACCACTCCCACGACTAATACTTGATCTTTGGAATGGGGAGTAAATCTGCCGTCATCAATACCAACTACGCGAATTTCTGGTTTAATCATACGCAAGGGTCGACGACTCAAAACCTCGCCTTCACAAACCCCTAAGGTAGAGATAACGCTTTTAAGATTTGGGTTGATGTTACAAGTTAAACGTAGTTAAAGGCTCAAAATATGTTTTATCAAAGCAGTGATTGCAACCTATTGTTAGATTAAATGTGGAACTTTGTTCAAAAAATGTAAAGAAATTGGAAAAAGAGGTTTTGATAATTTTTTTGTTATTTATTTCTTTAATGTTATTTCCATCGTGGAAACCATTCTGGATTTGGTCTCGCCTTCACGTGGTGGCATCTCAGCAGTTCCAATGGCAATTTTGGTGACTTTGAGGTCTTTTACGAAGCGATTTCGAGCTATTTCAGCCACGTCAACTGCGGTGGTTATTGCTTGGCCACGAGCTTTCAAGGTAATCTCTTTGGAAGCACCGGAGGAGAGAGCCGTGATTATTGCCAGAACATAACTCATTGGTGGTTTATTCCCGATGAAGATAACATCAGCGTTTTCAGTCATTTTCTTTACTCCTTTGTTGTTGTGTAACGTTGCCGTTTATGTATGCACTTGTCTACTACGGTACGTTACTGGGTCATAGTAGTCTATTATCTCCTTTATAAGGTATACGTGTAAAAATTTTTGGGTTAAATCTAAAGTAGTATTTTAAGTCTCACTAAATTTTACTCTGCGTTTCCCGTCAATTGAAGAGAAAATCAGGCGTTTGCTCCAAGTTTACTATACGAAATCTGAGATCCAACTTTAATAACAAGAACAACCATAGAAAGCTAAGAATCAGTCTATGCTGACCAAACTCAAAAAGAAAGTCCAAGATGCACTATCCATAGAAGCAAAAGTTGCACATAAAATAGGTTTGACACCTAATGTTGTGTCCATTATGGGCTTTGTATTGGCTTTTCTCTCCGCAGCGGCTTATGCAGTGTATGAGAATCAACCGCTCAGGCTTGTTGTAGGTTTAATTTTACTTATCGCATCAGGGTTTTGCGACACGTTAGATGGGGTGATGGCACGAACTTTTAATCAGATCAGCGTATTTGGCGGTTTTCTTGATTCAGTATTAGACAGGTACGCTGACGCTGCAGTTTATATGGGGATTATTATAGGTGGACTTTGTGACCCAGTTGTAGGATTAATTGCCTTGGCAGGTTCACTGATGGTGAGTTACAGTCGTGCACGAGCTGAAGCCACAGGCATAAAAATGGAGACCATAGGTATAGCTGAACGCCCAGAACGCATCATAATCTTGGCTGCGTCAACTTTAGGCGCGATTTTCTGGGTTTCAGCAATGAACATTGGAATAATTGTACTGGCGGTGCTTGCGAACTTCACAGTACTGCAAAGAGGACTATATTTTTACAAGAAATGTAAAAAATCAAAAATAAGCTGAAAATTAGTATCGGCGCCTTCCACGAGAGTGCCGTTCACTTTCTGCCCTAACCTTTACAATACCTCTATGTACTGCGCAAGAAACACAGTACCACTTTGTGTCCACCCATGAAGCAATATACGTACCTTTCTGCCTCAATTCCTTGGCCAACTGTGGTTCTACAAAAGACACACGACGAGTTGACCTTTTAGCTTTATCTCTAGGCACTTGCTGTCCGCAGTTGGCACATTGAACTAGACTGCTGCTTCCTTTGCTTCCTTTTGATCTTCCTCTGCTTTTTCGCTTGAATGGCAATTTTTAGGAACCTCGTTTCGGTTCATTACCAAATAGTCAATCTACTAACTTATATATCTGCTCTTAGATTCAAAAGAAAAACAATGTCATCAACTTTGACTGAAGAAATTTTTGGCTTAGAAACAACTGAGAGCTTGCTAGATTGAGGGTATCAGAATTTTAGCAAACTCTTAAATTTCTCGTTCCTCATTGTTTTTGGCAAGGAACAAGAGTTGGCTGAAAGAGCGTGTTGTAAGCAATGTCAGAAATCGGTTTAAGAACAAGAATGCTAGTCAAAGACGCCATGAGTAGTCCCGTGGTGACGACGGACGAAGATGCTACTACGGACAAAATTGCTAAAATCATGGATGAAAATAATTTAGGCTGCGTTATAGTCACCAACCGCGATGGAAAACCCTTAGGAATAATAACTGAACGTGATCTCGTTATCCGAGTTCTCGCTAAAAATCTGCAACCGGACATGGTTAAAGCCAAAGATATTATGACCACGCCTTTAGCTACGATAGAGCCTGATGCGACAATAACCGAAGCTGCAAGACGCATGAGCAGGCTAGACATAAGGAGACTCGGCGTGATCTACAAAGGTGACCTTGTCGGTTTAGTTTCTAATAAAGACATCCTGGGCATAATGCCAGAGTTAATAGAAATAATACAGGAAAAATCACGCATAGAAAATGCAACGGCAAGCGAAGATGTAGAAGAAGAGACGCCGCTCTCAGGTTACTGTGATCGATGTGGAGTTTACTCTGAGAACCTCAAAGATAAAAATGGCCAATTCCTATGCGAGGACTGCCGTATAGAAATAGAGAGCGAAAAATAAAAGAACCTAATGCCTCATTCCTGAATAAGCAAATAAACTACTTCTCACCTTATCCATAATAAAAAGAGAGCACCTAAAGTTGACTGTTGATTCTGTACTAAACAATGCTAAAGTATATCTAAAACAGGATATTGTGGAATGCAGCTTGGCTATTGAAGAAGGCAAGATTTTCAAAATCGGCAAAGAGGTAAACATGCCAAAAGCTGATGAAAAACTGGATCTCCACAACCTTCTGGTTCTACCCGGCTTAATTGACGCGCATGTCCACTTGCGGGATGAAGCGAAAGCCTATAAAGAGACTTTTCTAACAGGAACCGCCGCGGCGGCTGCGGGCGGCTTTACCACAGTGTTGGACATGCCGAATAATACGCCTGTTACTATGAGTGCAGAAGCGCTACAGAACCGCACACGCCTTGCTAGACGCAGTATACTAGTTAATGTTGGTTTTTACTCAGAATTTCCCTCTAAACTTGCTGAAGTCAAAGATATAGTTGCCTTGGGAGCAGTAGGTTTCAAACTTTTTATGGCTGAACAAGTCGGCGGACTAGTCATCGACGATGATGAAGCGTTGAAGGAGGCGTTCAGAAAATTAGCAGATTTAGCTGTTCCTGTTGCAGTTCACGCCGAAGATCATAACTGCTTGAAAAAAAACGTAGAAAAATTTAGACTCAATAAGCAGGATAAAATTCGAGATTTCTTAAAAGCCCACAATGAAGAAGTGGAATATATGGCTGTCAAGCGTTTGCTTGATATAAATTTGCAAGTGCACAACAAACTGCATTTCTGTCATCTGAGCACAAAAAAAGCTTTACATGCAGTGGCTGAAGCAAAACACTTGAACCAAAAAGTCACCTGTGAAGTTACACCGCACCATTTACTTTTGACAAAAGACAGCTACGAAGAATTGGGAGTAAAAGCATTGACTGTGCCACCACTTCGCAGTAAAGAAAACATGGAAGCCCTCTGGGAAGGAATAAAAGAAAACACTGTTGACACCGTCGGTTCTGACCATGCGCCTCACACGTTGGAGGAAAAAGAGTCGAACAGTATCTGGGAAGTCAAAGCTGGCGTACCTGGCTTGGAAACAACACTTCCGCTCATGTTGACCCTAGTACATAAAAAACAGTTAAGTCTAGACAAAGTGGTTCAGCTACTTGCTGAAAGACCTGCAGGGATTTTTGGCTTGAAAGATCGCGGAGTGATGGAGCAAGGGAAGAACGCAGATTTGGTGGTTATTGATTTTAATAAGTGTTTTAACATAGAAGCCGCAAAATTTCACTCGAAGGCAAAATTTTCCCCGTTCAACGGTTGGGAAGTGAAAGGAAAACCTGTGAAAACTTTTGTTAATGGGCAATTGGTAATGGATGAGCAAGAAATAGTTGCAAAACCCGGCTGCGGTCACGTAGTTCGGAGAGTACAAATTTGAATTTTATTGTAGACTGTATGCTTGGAAAACTCGCCAGATGGCTTAGAATGATGGGACACAACGTCAAATACTTCACTGAACTGAGAGACACGGAATTGCTTTATACAGCTAAAATTGAGAATCGGGTTCTTCTTACAAGAGATCTGATGCTTTATCGGCAGGCTACGGGCAAAGGAGTTGAGGTGTACTATGTGGAAGGAAAAAATGAGCCGGAAAGACTAGCGGAACTCGCCCAACGATTCAAAATTGAATTAACAATTGATTTAGAAAAGTCAAGATGCCCAAAATGCAACACAAATCTTCGACCTGTGACTAAACATGAAATTACAAATAAAGTTAAAAAGAACACTCTTAAATACTACGATAAATTCTGGCTATGCCTCAACTGCGGAAAAGTGTACTGGCAAGGTGCACACTGGATCAATATCTGGGACACTTTCAAAAAAGCAGAAGAAAAAATGAAAAGTTAACTTATGTTGAGCCACTTAAGCGGTATGTCTTGGTAAGTACCATCAGGCAATGTGCGCCTTATTGTGATAGGTAAGATCCCTGCTTCTAACTCCGCGAGCGCAATATCAATCGGACTGGAAAGATCCTCCGTAAGTTCAACCAGAATCGGTGCACCCATACTAATTTGAAGACTACGGGCCCCTACAATTCTGGCTTTTTCGAACCGTGTTGCTTTTGGTGGACCAACTAAAACCTTGTTTTGAGGGGATTCCATATCTAGAAGCCCCCCATCCCACCCATGCCGCCCATGCCACCACCTGGAGGCATACCGCCGCCTGGGGGAGTTGGAGGTGTCTTCATTTTTTCTGCTGCTATCACATCGTCAATTTTAATTATCAACATGGCTGCCTCAGCTGCAGATTTGATTATTTGTTTCTTGACAGTAAGTGGTTCAAAAACGCCTGCTTTGGTCATGTCTTGAACTTTACCTGATAGAACTTCGATTCCAGACCACGTTTCACCTTTTTCGTGTCTTGACCGTAGTTCTGACAGTATGTCAATGGGGTCCAAACCTGCATTCTCTGTGAGGGCTACAGTAATTGCTTCTAACCCTTCAGCGAAGGCTTTTACAGCAAGTTGCTCTCTACCAGGCAGAGTCTCAGCATACTGCCTAAGAACTCGGGAAACTTCGATTTCAGGAGCGCTACCCCCTGCCACAATTTTTGGCTCGCGGAGAACGTCTCGGACAACACATAATGCGTCATGAATAGAGCGCTCAGTCTCTGCGTTCATACGAGGCGTGCTACCACGGATAAGAATTGTAACTGCTTTAGGATTTTTGCATCCTTCAATAAAAGTCATTTTGTCGTCGGCAATTTTGCGTTCTTCAACAAGAGCTGCGTAGCCCAAATCTGCTGCAGACATATCATCTAAATTCGTGATGATTTTTGCTCCTGTAGCTTTGGAGAGCTTTTCTATATCTGATTTTTTGGCTCTACGGATTGCAACAATATTCTTTTTCGCCAAAAAGTGCTGTGCCATGTCATCTATGCCTTTCTGACATATGACGACATTTGCTCCTGTAGCAGCTATCTTGTCCACCATCTTCTTGAGCATATCTTCTTCTTGTTGCAAAAAGGCTTCAATTTGTTCAGGGCTTTCAATGTTGATTTTAGCGTCAAACTCGGTTTTTTCAATTTCTAGGGATGCGTCAAGCAAGGCAATTTTAGCTTTCTCTACACGCTTAGGCATACCAGAGTGAACAATCTCTTTGTCCAGAACGATGCCGTTTATTAGAGTTGTGTCACGCAGGGATTCACCTGTTTTCTTTTCCACCAAGATGTCATCGACGTCTGCTTTGTAACCGCCATTTTCTTTTTCAGCAACAGAAAGCACGGCTTTCACAACCATGTCGGCAAGATATTCCTTGTGCTCGGCTACAAGTTTGCTGGCCATGGAGGTTACAGCAACTTTTTTGAGGAGGTCTTGTTTTCCCAAATCGACTGGTATGGCGATTTTTTCTAGAATTTCTAGCGCTTTTGCTTGAGCTAATGTGTAACCGTCTATGATTACTGTGGGATGAACATTTTTCTCAATTAACTCTTGAGCTTTACTTAAAAGCTCGCCTGCGATGACAACTGCTGAGGTAGTTCCGTCTCCTGCCTCGTTATCTTGTGTTTTGGCCACTTCAACCAACATTTTTGCTGCTGGATTTTGTATATCCATCTCATCTAAAATAGTGCGTCCGTCACTAGTTATTGTCACGTCGCCAAAGCTATCAACTAGCATTTTGTCCATACCTTTTGGACCTAGCGCACTTCGAACACTTTCAGCCACGATTTTTGCAGCAGTTATATTAGTATTCTGAGCCTCCCTTCCACGAGAGCGAGTTGAACCTTCTTTCAATATGAGAACTGGCACACCGCCAGCTTGTGTACTTGAAGACAAATCCTATAAACCCCCTGATGCGAACTTAGAACAAAACATAATTAACATATAAGTTTTTCTAAGCATTACACGATTGCTTATGCTGGAAAGCGACGGTTGACTTATGTTTCAACCATTAATGCGTGTGGTTCCTCAAAAAATATTGTGTGACTAGTAAACCGCCACTTTAGCTACGCCTTTAATTGTTAGTAACTCATTAATCAGATCACCTGGAATTTTTTTCTCCACAATTAAGGTTAGCTTCGGTTCAGGGGAAAGCTCAGGATCATCAACAATTGCTTGGCGGATACTTAAGCCACTGTTGGTAAGAATCATGGCCGAATTGGCTAATATTCCATGTGCTCTTGCGTCTACAGGCGTAATTTCAACTACGCCTAAATTGAGGTGTTTAGCTATTTCTTTCAGAGAGTGACCCGCAGAACGCAGGTCTTCAAAAATTATTCTAAGTTCGCGGTTAGCTTTTATTACGTTAACAGTTTCGTTAACAGTACGTCTATCCACGTTAGCGACCCGGGCTATTCGTACTGGTGGAATTTCAATTTGGTTGAGGCAGATTTTGCTATTTTTTACACACAAACCGTTCTCCACAAGCACACGAACAACTTTAAGACGCTCAGGGTACTCCTCAAAGTGCTTTTTAATGGTGTTCCACATGGACGGCACTACTCTAATGTATATTTTTGTACAGTAACGTATAAATATGTTCCCACAAGTGTTGGTATCCCACATAAAAAATCAACCCCGTAAAAGGTGTAAAGCATGCCAGACAGGAAGATTTTTTTACCGGAAGACGAGTTGCCAAAACAATGGTATAACATAACCCCTGATCTTCCAAGACCTTTGCCGCCTTTCATCGACCCTGCTACAAAAGAACCTGGAGTCGGAATTGTCCCTCGTATTTTCCCAAAAGCAATTATTGCTCAGGAGCTAAGTCAAGAAAGATGGATCGACATTCCAGAAGAAGTAAGAGAAGTCTACAGACTATGGCGTCCCACACCGCTTTATCGAGCCATAAACTTGGAAAAAGCGCTGAAAACACCTGCCAAGATTTACTATAAATATGAAGGGGTCAGCCCAGCAGGAAGTCATAAACCGAACACCGCTGTGCCTCAAGCATACTACAACATGAAAGAGGGCACAAAGAGATTAACCACAGAAACAGGCGCCGGCCAGTGGGGCTCTGCTTTATCGTTTGCGGCTGCAATGTTTGGTTTAAAAGCTACGGTTTACATGGTTCGAGCAAGTTTTGACCAGAAGCCCTATCGCAAAATGATGATGAAAGCCTTTGGCGCAGAATGTTTCGCAAGCCCTAGTAATAGAACAGAAGCAGGTAGGAAAATTCTCAAAGAAGACCCAAACAATCGAGGCAGCCTAGGCATAGCCATCAGTGAAGCAGTGGAAGACGCGTTAGTTAATGAAGAGGAAGCAAACTACGCCATTGGTAGTGTCTTTAACCATGTGTTGATGCACCAAACCGTTGAAGGGTTAGAAGCCAAGAAACAGCTTGAACTAGTTGATGATTACCCCGACGTGATTTATGGTTGTATAGGCGGAGGAAGCAGCTATTCAGGTCTCATCTGGCCATTCTACTATGATAAAGTTGCCAAGAAGGCCCCTAAAGAAACCAAGTTTGTCGCCACTGAAGCGACAGCGTGTCCAAAAGTCACCAAAGGACAATACATCTATGACCACGGCGACACTGCAAGAATAACGCCGCTAGTTCCAATGCATACTTTAGGTCACGATTTTATACCTGCGCCGATACATGCAGGCGGTTTACGTTATCACGGAATCGCTCCTACAATAAGTATACTTACTCAAGCAAAACAGATGACTACAGAAGCCTATAACCAGATAGACGTGTTTGATGCAGCAAAACTTTTTATTCAAACTGAAGGCATAATTCCTGCCCCCGAGCCCTCACACGCCATAAAAGGCGCCATTGATGAGGCTTTGCGGTGTAAACAGACAGGTGAAGCAAAAACCATACTCTTTGTACTTTGCGGTCACGGTCACTTTGACATGGCTGCCTATGATGAATACTTCAGCGGCAACCTTAAGCCTTACGAATATCCAACAGAGAAAGTTGCGGAATCCATGGAAAAACTTCGAAAGCTCTATCCCTGGTTGGACTCTGTGAACAAAAAATTCATCAACTGTGAACCAGTGTAGGCCAAGTCTTAAGCAACTGCTCTGATAACTTTCCATTTTTTGTTTTTTTAATATGTAGATCTTATTAATTAACCCCCCAAAACAGCATACAGGAAAAAATTATGGTTTACCAAAAACCACAGAGTCAAACTCGGTCTAAAATTGAAAAGACATTACATCAAAAAAAGGTTGGATTAGTCGTAAACCCTATAGCAGGAATGGGTGGCGCTGTAGGTCTAAAAGGAACAGATGGGGAAACAACACTCATCAAAGCTTTATGTTTGGGAGCTAAACCTGTTGCACCTGCACGAGCAGAATTATTCCTTTCTGCACTGAGCCCCGTCAAAGCTCACCTCAAATTAGTAGTTGGTGCAGGTGCAATGGGAGAAGATGAAGCAGAGCAATGCGGCTTTGAATACACCGTTGTTGGAGAAAAGAAGGAGAAAACTAATGCTGAAGACACCAAAGCTGTCGCTAAATATATCAAAAACGCCGGCGTTGAGCTTATTGTTTTCTGCGGTGGAGACGGTACAGCCAGAGACATATTGTCTGTCATTGATGAGGAGCTCCCAGTTCTTGGAGTCCCTACTGGTGTCAAGATGCACAGCACGGTGTTTGCGGTTACACCAGATGCAGCAGCAAGAGTTGTCATGCGTTTTTTAGAAGAGGCTCTACCCCTAAAAGAAGTCGAGGTCATGGATATTGACGAAGCAGCTTTCAGAGAAGACCACTTGTCAGCGAAGCTTTATGGCTATGTTTTAACGCCTTATGAGCCGCGTCTGATTCAAGAAAGCAAACTGTCCAGCCCAATAACCGAAGACGAAATACGTAATCAAGCGGCTATAGCGCTTCATATCATCGAAAACATGGAACATGACGTTGTTTACGTTGTCGGTCCTGGAACGACAACTCGAACTATTGGTGACTTGTTGGACGAGAAGAAAACATTGTTAGGGGTAGACCTCTTTCAAAACAAGAAAATTGTTGCTAAAGACGTAAACGAGAAACAAATACTTGAGTACATAAAAGACAAAACTGCACGAGTCATAGTTACACCTATTGGGGGACAAGGCTTCATTTTTGGGAGGGGAAACCAGCAGATAAGCTCCAAAGTTATCCGACAAGTGGGTTTAGACAATGTTATTGTTGTCGCCACAGCAAGTAAACTTCGGGGTTTAAAAAGTTTGAGAGTGGATACAGGCGACCCAGATATGGACAAGATCCTCAGAGCACACTCGTTTAGAGTCATTTCGGACTACAAAATTGAGCAGACTATGCAAGTTGAATAAAAAAAGATAGAGCTTTTTCATGTAAGACCCCGACAAATAGAAATATACTAGTTCACAAAAACTATTCCGTAAATTGAGGCTAAAAAAATGATTCCAATCAACATTCCAAAACTTGGGGAAGAAGAAGTCGAAGCTGTAGTTAAGGTCCTAAGAAGCGGTATCATCACAAACGCACTGGGTGCAGGACCCATGGTCTCTGCTTTTGAAAAAAACTATGCTAAATTCGCAGGCGTTAAACATGCAATAGCAGTTAACACTGGCACAGCGGCACTACACATGGCAGTTGTGGCAGCAGGTGTAAAGTCAGGCGACGAAGTGATTTTACCAAGCTTCACTTTTGTGGCCACCGCAGAAGCAGTCGTCATGGCAGGTGGCAAACCTGTGTTTGCTGACATAGATCCTGAAAATTATTGCCTATCGCCTGTTGCTGTAGAAAAAGCGTTAACAAAAAAAACAAAAGCTATTCTACCTGTGGATCTTTACGGCTGGCCTGTTGAAATTAAACCCCTTAGGGAAATCGCTGATAAGCATAGCTTAGCAATTATAGAGGATGCGGCACAAGCACATGGTGCAACTCGAAATGGTAAACCTGCAGGCGCCGATTCGGATATGGCATGCTGGAGTCTTTACGCAAGCAAAAATATGACTACAGGTGAAGGAGGCGTCGTAACCACTAATAATGATGATTTGGCAGAAAAATTGCGAATGTTACGTACTCATGGCGAAAAATCGAAGTATTACTCGGAGATGCTGGGGTACAACTACCGCATGCCCGAAATTGAGGCAGCTATAGGACTTGTTCAACTGGAAAAATTGCCCAGTTTTGTGGCAACGCGGCGCGCAAACGCAGAAAGACTAAGCAAAGTTCTCTCAAAAAATAAGCACCTCAAACTGCCTCGTGAACCAAAAGGGGGAGCACATAGCTGGTACCTTTACACGGTTAGACTTATCAACGGCGAAGAAAAAGAGAGAAACCGCCTTTTGGATGAATTGAAAAAGAGAGGAATAGGGGCAGAAGCATATTATTCAAATCCAGTGCATCATATGCCGTATTACCAGAAAAGTTTTGGTGCTCGAAAGCTTCCTGAAACCGAAAAAGCATCAAAACAAGTGTTTTCATTGCCCATTCACCCACGTGTCACTGAAGAACAAATTAGTGAAATAGGAGAATCACTGCTGCAGCTTCTATCTTGAAGCTAAACCTTTTTTTGTTTTTTCTCTGTTTTTAAAGGGTTAGGTAAACGTTACTGTAAGAGTTAAATAGCGACTTGTACACTATGACAGCTTGTTTCGTAGAAAGCGACGCTCATTTCTGGATAACACAGGAGGAAAAGAACGATTGACTGAAGATGTTTCCCGTATAAAAATAAAATTCTTAATAGAGGGCTTAGGCGAAGCCGAAGGTGAGCTTGTGCGCTTCTTGGCACCCCGAACAGTAGATACCTTAGCTAGAAAACTTCCCTTGGAAGGTCGAGCTGCCCTGTGGAAAGAGGAAATTTATTTTGAAATTCCAGTAAAGATGGGGGAGGAAAAAGCCAAACCAACTGTAGAAACGGGCGCCATAGCGTTTTGGCCTATGGGAAGTGCATTGTGCGTCTTCTATGGTCAATCACAACCGTACAGTCCTGTTAGCGTCCTAGGCAGAATTACTAAAAATCTTGAAATTTTTAAACAGATAAGAAGTGGAACCAGAATCCGAGTTGAAGCACTAATAAGCTAGGGAGCTTTCATGCCATAGTTCCAACAGTCGCGTACACTCGTCTTTTACTTTGGCGTCTTGGCTTTTTTCTTTAAGAACACCCAAGAAGTCTATGCGTTTTTGTACAGTACGTTTTTCAGAGTTCCCGCCGTAGTAGATTTCACCGTCTAGGTATTCTTTCATGTGATGAGCCTTCTGCACCACAAGACTCGCAAAATCAACAGGGTTCTCCACGGCAAATTTATTTGCCCAGATGGCCGCTTCGGTCTCGCGAAGTTGAGTTAAACCGTCAATTTCTTTTATTTTACGGATGTAGGTACGTATGAAGTCGTAGTACCCTGCGGTTTTTAACAATTCAAGAGCTTGACTAACTTTCTCTGTGAACAAATCTCCCCCCTGAACTGTAAGGTTATGTTTATAGCCTGCTTCTACAAGGTGCTTTGCTTTTTTTACTTCTTCTTCAGTATAAACTCTTTCTGGATAAGTCAATACAATGTAGCTCCTTCTAGTAGCCGAATGTCAAAAGAACTGAAACAAGTGGGAAATTAAGCGCAAGGCTTGTAAACTTTGAGGTTATGACTTCCGGAAACCAATTGCACTGCGCCGTTTTGTTCTAGTTGAGCCAAAAATTGTTTAGCAGCACTGATACGCACATTGTATTTTGTGGCTATGGTATAAGGCGTCAAAACAGGCATTTTCTTTATTTCAGCGATTATTTTGTCGTTTTTTGCATCCGGAGGAATTACGCCTATAACTGTCCGTTTCTCTTTGGTCGGAGGCCCCTTTTTCTCTTTCTTTTCTTTTTGAGCGGCAGCTTCGTCTGTTTTCTCTTGTTGTTTTTCCATCTGCTTCAAGCCAAGTTTCTTTTTTCCACCCATAATTTGTCACTTTCCGCTACACTAGGAAGGCTGAGTTATTTCAACCTTATGCTTGCTTTGCCATTCTTTAATTGGCATGCCCAATTTTTTCTCCACAGCAGTTCGGTGGATGCTATTCATAGTACAGAAGGGGATTATACGACCGTCAGGCACTGCGTAGTGTATAACACATCGTTGGACACGCTCTAAGTCAAAGTTGTACGGATCCATAAAATGCATAGAGGAAAGCAAAATCGCTTTTCTCTGCAGATCACCAAGGCTTTTGTAGTCACCTTTTGTTAACACACGAAGAACATATTTGCGCAAGAAACTAAATTTCACATGCCTCACAGCGCCCAACAAACGTAGTTTAGCTCTGGTTTTGTTGCCTTTGGATGCATCGCCGAATGCTTTTTTCATAGCGATGGAGAATTTTTCTACGTTAGCGTAACGGGTGATAGGAACAATTTTGCCTTTTTCTACAAACAAATAAGTTGCCATACCACAGTGTGGATGTGCCGTAAATTCTACGTACCGCTTATCTTGTAGGGCGCCTACGGCTTTAGATACAGGCACCACTGTTGGTACAGGATAGAAATCTGAAACTTTGATTTCTCCCTTTGTTTGTTCCTCCACGGCGCGCATAAAGTCAGGTATTGTGACACGCATTTTGTCGCGCTCTTTCTGTGGTAATCTGCCGCAAAGGGAGACGGGTTGAACATTTATACACCTGACGATGTCAAAATTTTTTGCAGCAAAATTTATGATTTCGCCAAGCTGGTTATCATTAACGCCTTTCACCAAGGTGACAACCAACACAACGCTTTTTATGCCTGCCTGCCGTAGGTTTTCAAGAGCTTTCAGTTTAACATCGAGCAGGTCAATTCCCCGTATGAATTTGTAAACGTCAGAAGTTAGACCGTCAAACTGTAAATAGATTGTACTTACGCCTGCTTCTTTAAGCTGCTTGGCATATTCTACACTTTTGGAAATACGAACACCATTAGTGTTGACTTCAACGTGACGAAAGCCAAGCTCTTTGGCTTTGCGAACAAAATCAGGTAGTTCATTGCGGATTGTAGGTTCTCCGCCTGAGAACTGTAATGCCGTAGCTGGAACAGGCTTAGTGGCACGCAGATTCTCAAGCATAGCTGTAACTTGTTCTTTTGTGGGTTCATAGACATACCCTGCGGCTGCTGCGTTAGCAAAGCATACAGGGCAGGTAAGGTTGCAACGATTTGTGATGTCAATTATGGCAAGTGCAGTGTGGGATTTGTGCTCTGGGCAGATACCACAGTCAAGAGGACACCCATTGATTTTTTGAGTCCTTGGATTCTCTACGCCGTCACCATCGTATCTGAAAGTTTCTGCACGTGAGTACTGCTCATAATCAGACCAGTAAAGTTCCTCATAAGACCCATGTTGAGGGCATGCCTTTTTTATGTAAACTTTGCCGTTTTCCTCATATATTGTGGCGTCCAACGTTTTGAGGCATTCAGGGCAGATGCTTTTTGTGTTTTTAATTACGTTCATTATTACCACTACATAAGCGTGAGCAGTTTAGAGAGGAACAAATGTATTAAATAATAAGTTTTCCAAACGTTTACTAAGGTGAATAAGGGGAAAGCAGCCTTGACAATAAGCGAAAATATTCGTGAAACGTTACGAGAAATGGGTTTGAACGCCTATGAAATTGACGCCTACCTTGCGTTGATCGGAACTGGACATATGACTGCCATGGAGATAAGCCACGAAGCCAAGGTACCTTACAGCAAAATCTACGAGGTTTTAAATATGCTTAAAGAGAAAGGCTGGGTTAAAAGCTCTGAAAGCCGACCATTCAGGTATTATCCTGTGGCACCTATTGAGGCGACGGCGTTAACAAAACAACGCTTGGAAGAAAAATTTGAGAATTGGAAGCAAATTGTAAATGAGGCATTGCAACCACTTTACGAAAAACGTGAATTGGTAGAACGACCCGATATTTTGATTTTACATGGACAGCAAGCAGTAGTGACTAAACTTGAAGAGGTCCTTAAGAAAGCCACCAAAGAGCTCATGATAGCCGCACCTGTTTTTGCTCGGCCCATAATTACTTCTGCAGACCAGTGGCTATCAAGTTTGAAGAAAAACGTTTTGGTTAAGCTGATGGTAGCAGGTGAAGGGGAAGAGTGGCAAGTGTTGAGAAAAAATGCAGGGGTAAACGAGTTGAGGGTCAGAGATCACATGTTCGGCGGCGGAATAATAGCAGACGGGAGAGAAGCCATGTTGTTTCTTGGAGAAGATAAACCCAGTCTTGTCATTTGGAGTAATCATGTTGGTTTAGTTGGATTTGCAAGGGAGTATTTCCAGTTTCTCTGGGATTCTTCAACTAAAACTAAGACTTAAAACAAAAAAGAGAGAAAGAGAAATAGTTGTTATTTTCCCATGACTTTCTTAGCTGCAATTTCTATATCTTCAGATTTAATTGTTTTTCTTCCTGCGTGCATTGCAAAATCCAAAGCTTCCTTGGCGATTTTAACGCCCACTTCCTCAAGTGCTTTGGCAAGTTCTTTTGCGGCTGCTTCACTTACTCTGTCAGCACCTGCTTTTTTACACAGCCTATGCATGGGAGCTACTGCGATTTCTAAATCGGTCATAAAGACCCTCTGCGGCTTCTTTTTCTTTTTAAAGCCATATTTAACCTTTATTGTCTTTTATTTTTTTAATTTATCGATTAACTTGTCTTCTCTGAAAAAAGAAAATTTTAAACCAAGCTCTGTTGGTTATATGGCGGGCAGGTGTCTTCCGATTGCAGTTTATTGACGCACATATTCATCTTTCAGACAAGGAATACAGGGGATACGTTGATGAACTTGTAAATAACGCCAAAACCGCAAACGTGGTTGCTTTGGTTTCAAACGCTATGGATTTTGAAAGCAGTACCGAAGCACTGCTTCTGGCAGAGAAACATCCTGAACTGATTTACGTTGCGTTAGGAATTCACCCTTGGAATGTGAATGTGCTCAAACCTAACGAACTGGAAGAAACACTAAGCTTAATCGAAAAACATCATCACAGGAGATCAGTTGTGGCCATTGGAGAAATTGGGTTAGACTGTAAATATGAAGTCGTATGGGAAAAACAACTTGCAGTTTTCGACAAAATGCTGCAAACAGCAGAAAAATTTTCCTTGCCAGTTATTATTCATTCACGTGGGACAACCGAGTTTATAGTAGATATGTTGCCGTCTTATAATTTAAAGAGAGTTTTACTACATTGGTTCAGTCACCCCCTTAGCGCACTTCAAAAAGCCATAGATTATGGCTACTACATTACGGAAGGCCCACCAGTGGTGTATTCAAATGGTATTCGGGAGGTCGTTATGCAAACACCACTGACCAATTTGTTGACAGAGACCGATGGCCCTGTACTTTTCCGTAAACCACCGTTTAACAGTCAAATGACTAAACCCTCTTTCATAAAAGAAGTTGTGCAAGCAATAGCAGACATTAAAAAAACCGACGTAGAAGAAGTTGCAAACCAGATTGTACAAAACTTTGAAACGTTTTTCAACCTCAAAATTAGCAAAGTGAAGTGACGATATAGCCTTCCAAAGGGTTATTTGTAAGGCGTAAACTTAAATTGAGCTTCGCTTCTATTGAAAGGTGCTTTTGCGCTTTCAAAGCGTCAAAAGACAAAAATCATAGTCATATGTAGTATGGAGGAATCAACTTGGGAAAAGTAAAGACTGAACAGATAAAACATCTAGCTAAAGAGCTCATCGCGAAGTATCCCAACAAATTTACCACAAACTTTGACGACAACAAACGCATGGTAGATGAACTTACGGAAGGCACAACAACTAGAGTACGAAATCAAGTAGCAGGCTACATAACACGAACTGTAACACTTGCTCAACATGGCACGGTACTTGAAGAGGACGTTCTGGAAGAAGAAACCAGCGAAGAATAAAAAGGCTAAATGAGCTTTGAAAAAATGATGGATGCATACAGGCGCGGCTGGGCTCTACGTTATCTCCGTGAAGCCAAAGCTGAATTAGAAGCAGCACGGAAAATACCTTACATGGCGCCAAGTCTAATGGTGGAAGCGATACGCAAAGCCCGAAATGCCATATACTATAGCATAGGTGAACCTGCGTTTATAGAAATTCTCATCCGTGAAGAGTTAGGCAAGCCTAAACCACAAAATGATGCTATCTTGCGGTTTTTGATTGAAATTGAAGAAACAGTGCAGCAACTTGGGCAAATTGAAGAAGTGAACAGTGATGCCATGATGAAGCAGGCAGATACGTTCGTTCAAGTTGCCTCCGAGTTTGTAGAAACTCTTACAGAGGAAAAGTTTTAAACTAAAGTTCCCCTGTGGGGCTAGTGAGCGGTCATCAGGTTTTATTAAAAGAAGATTATATCTTAATTACATAAAAGGGTCAATTCTGTGAAAGAAGTAAAAAATCTTGATGTTTTAGTGGCAAACGGAAAAACTGACTTAACAAAAAAAGCGCGGAAAATAGTTTTGGAAAGCCTTCAAGTTGCCTTGAAAGCGGTTGACCCGAAAGCTTTACTTAAAAACAAGGTTGTGCTAAACCATTCGTCTTTTTGTATTGACCAGATAACTTTTGATTTGGAAAAATTCAGAAATATCTATGTGATTGGGGGAGGAAAAGCCAGTGGAGTTATGGCTGAAGCTATAGAAGAAATTTTAGGCAAACACATTAAGTCTGGCATAGTTAATGTGCCCTACGGGAACCAAAGCAAAACCCACATCGTCAAACTACACGAGGCTAGTCACCCTGTTCCAGATGAGGCAGGGGTGGAGGGTACTAAACAGATAGTTAGAATTGCCCAGAGTGCGGAAAAAGATGATCTGCTCATATGTTTAATTTCTGGGGGCGGCTCTAGCCTCATGGCCTTGCCCCGTGAAGGAGTATCTTTAGAGGACAAAAAACGACTTACAGAGGCTCTCTTAAAAAGCGGCGCCACGATCAACGAGGTGAACATTGTACGAAAACATGTCTCAGGCTTCAAGGGAGGATTATTAGCTAAGCATGCTTATCCCGCAACTGTTTTGAACTTGATTCTTTCAGATGTTGTGGACGACGATTTATCTTCAATCGCTTCAGGACCCACAGCACCAGATCCCTCCACCTTTACTGATGCGAAGCATATCTTGAAAAAATATGGTATATGGGAAGATGTACCCTCCTCAATTCAGAAAGTTTTATCCGAAGGAATAGAGGGCAAAATTGCTGATACACCAAAAAAAGGAGACCCTATTTTTGAGAGAGTTTACAATGTAATTGTTGGAAACAACCGTATTGCAAGCAACGCCGCCGTTAACTATCTGAAGACCGAAGGCGTGAATACATTTTTGCTGACGTCCAGTTTAGAATGTGAAGCAAAGCAAGCAGGGGCTATTATGGCTTCCATTTGCCGAGAAATTTTTGTTTCAGGCAATCCCTTACGCCGACCAGCAGGCATAGTTGTAGGTGGAGAAACAACCGTGAAAGTTACTGGTACAGGGTCAGGAGGCAGGAACCAAGAATTAACTTTGGCTGCAGCGCTGAAGCTGAAGGGATTAGGGTCGTGCGTCCTTGCTTCTTTGAGTACAGATGGAGTAGATGGACCAACTGATGCCGCGGGGGCAATCGCAGACGGTTACACATTAATGCGAGCGGAACAAGCACGTTTGGACGCTAAGAGGTTTTTGGCGGATAATGATTCCTACTCTTTCTTTTCAAGGTTGGGTGATCTGATTTTTGTGGGTCAAACAGGCACAAATGTTAACGATATATCAGTGATTGTAATTTTATAATAATGAGCGAAAAAAGAGATGGGAGTAACTTTAAAGTTCATTGGTGCATTACGGCGAGACTCAGGAAAAGATCAAATTACATTGGAATGTAAAAACGAGGTGTTGCTCATTGACTTAGTTAACAATTTAACCAGAGATTTGCCTCTTCTGAGAAGTAGTCTACTAGATGAGCGTTTGAAGCCGCCTAAATCTAATGCGTTAGTTCTTGTTAACGGTAAAGAAATTAGCATTCTTAACGGTCTACAAACAAAAGTAAGAGACGGAGACGAAGTAGTTTTTATTCCAGTTGTGCATGGAGGCTAATTTTTCCTAATAAAGAACAGTTATTCTTAGAAGAATCATTAATTCGCGTATAACTTGAATTTCACAAAATTTAATACAATAATCGACTCTAATTGAGTAGGGGGAATAAGGGTCAAAGCAGCGCTTAGCTAGTCTACTACCAGAGAAACATTTGGAAGAGGAAGAAAAACAAACCAGAAGCACAAAGAAACGGAATAATTTGCCATGCCTAAAATAGTGACTTTAACAACAGACTTTGGTCTACATGACCCTTATGTCGCGGAAATGAAAGGAGTTATTCTTGGCATTTGCTTAAACGCGGTTATAGTCGACATCACCCATAACGTGGAAAAATTTAACATACGCCAAGGCGCCTTCATGTTAGCTTCCGCCGCACCATACTTCCCACCACGTACGATCCACATAGCAGTGGTAGATCCTGGAGTGGGCACTCAAAGACGCCCAATAATTGTGCAGACCGAACACAACGTTTTTGTAGGTCCCGACAACGGCGTGTTAATGCTGGCAGCTGAAGCAGAAGGCATAAAACACGTTTACAAAATCGAAGAACAAAGATTCCTACCGAATAACGTTTCAAACACATTCCACGGGCGTGACGTTTTTGCGCCTGTTGTAGCGCATATAGCCAATGGCGACGCAAGGTTGGAAGAATTTGGTCCTGAAATAAATGACGCCATAAAACCCCAGTTCTCTAAAGCGAGGCAAACTGAGGGTGGTTTAGTCGGTGAAGTGCTGCATGTGGACAGCTTTGGAAACATAATCACAAACATACATACCAAAGATTTTGAACACCTTAAACCAGTCAGCCTATCGATTAGTTTATCAAATTTAAAGATGAAGGTGATTTTTGCCAAAACTTACGCAGAAGCTAAACCTCATGAGCCATTAGCGCTAATTGGAAGCCATAATTACCTTGAAATAGCTTTAAACCAAGGCAATGCGGCCGCCAAATTCCGAGTAAAAGTTGGCGACAGAATTATTTTGTCTCCTACCTGAACAAATTTAGGTTCTATTTTTAGAAAGCTAAATAGAAAAGCGCCAGACAATACACTCAATGGTCAAATATTACGCGTTGGCGGTAACCACAAAATACTGGAGACCAAAAACCAGTTACCTCTATGAAATTGGTGAAGCTTTAAAAAAAAGGGTAAAAAACGGCGATTTTGTAGTGGTTTCTGAAAAGGCAATTTCAACAGCGGCCGGTAATATCATAGATGAAAACAAGATTATTCCCACTGTTAATTCAAAGTTTCTTGCTGTGTTCTGGATGAAGTTCATGTGGGGATATTTTTTAGGTGTGATTTGCCATTTCGGGCATAGACTCCTATTTAGGCTCAGAGAATACCCTATCGAGATGGGGAGCAGACACAAACAAGTTGCATTATGGCGCGGTGGACTTTTACAGGCTTTGATGTTCGGTTCTGAAGGCGGCATTGACGGTTCAAACCTACCTTATGCCTATGTGAGTTTGCCTTTGAACGATGCGCAACAGGTTGCTGAGCAAATTCGCCAACAAATCCAAAGTAAACTTAACAAGAGAGTCACCGTTATTGTTGTTGACACGGATAAGACCTACACGTTTCGAAATTTCCATTTTACTCCTCGACCTAAAGCTATGAAAGGTATCCACTCCAACGGTGGTGTGGTTTCTTATGTTGTGGGAAAGTCTGTGAAGCTCCGTCGCCGATCCACCCCCTTAGCGGTTGCTGGATGCCCACTAGATGCTGAGACGGCTTTGACAATTGCTAACGTTGCAGATAGGGCAAGGGGACCTGGCGCAGGGGCTACAGTTTGGGATATGGCGGCGCGGTTCAATGTCTCTCCAACTGAAGTGAGTTGGAACATGCTGAGCGAAATTAATCATAAACCAATAGTTATAGTGAGAAGAGAAGGTGCTTTCACGCGGCAACAGAATAGTGAAAATTAGTAGAATTGCCACATAGCGTTATTATACTTGGTTATTTAAACAGTAAAACATAAAACATAATGAATTCATTCTAACCGAAAAGCTGGGGTAGACTATGGAGGCAGCCATAAAAAAGATGGATGTTTTTTTTAATCCACATTCCGTGGCAGTTATAGGTGCCACAAAGAAAATTGACAAAGCAGGACACGTCATATTCAAAAACTTCGCAACAAACAAAATACGCGGAGTTTTCAAAGGCGAACTCTACCCTGTAAACCCAAATGAAGACTCCATTTTGGGCTTCAAATGCTACCATTCCATCACCGAAATTCCTGATCTTGTGGATCTCATTGTAATTATTGTTCCAGCAAAAGTTGTGCCCACAGTTATGCAAGAAGCCGTCTCAAAGAAAGCCAAAGCGGCAATCATAATAAGTTCGGGCTTCCGCGAAGTAGGAAACGCAGAACTTGAAGAACAAGTAGTGAATATAGCCAAGCAGGGTAACATACGCCTATTGGGTCCAAACTGTCTTGGCGTTTTCTACTCTAAAACAGGTGTGGATACGCTTTTTCTCCCTGAAACGAAAGTTCTCACAACGGGAGATGACGTAGTTGCTACTCCTAGACCTTTACCTGGCAACATAGCTATGGTCACCCAGAGTGGTGCTTTCGGTGTTGCAGCGTTAGACTATTTGACTGGGCGACAAATGGGTATCAGTAAGTTTGTCAGTTTCGGCAACAAATGTGATGTCACCGAATCGGACATTATTCATTATTTCTTGCATGATAAAGAAACCAAAGTGATTCTTGCTTACCTTGAAGATATCAAATATGGACGAGAATTCGTCAGAATAGCCAAAAAAGTGACCCAGAAAAAACCAGTTGTCGTGCTTAAATCGGGAAAAAGCGCTGCAGGAGCTCGAGCGGCAGCGTCTCACACGGGAGCCATTGCAGGATCGGACAAAATTTATGACGCGGCTTTTGAACAGGCAGGAGTTATACGCGCTCGCGACATGGAAGAATTTTTTGATGTCGGCAAAGCTTTAGCTCTTCAGCCGCCAGCTATGGGCAAGAACGTGGGGATACTTACCGATGCAGGTGGACCTGGAGTCATGACGGTGGATGAATGTGAGATTCAGGGATTAACTGTAGAGCATTTCTCGGAAGAAACGAGTCAAAAATTCCAGAAACTCAAAGAAGAGGGCGTCATACTTAAAATAGCGGCAACTTCGAACCCTGTGGATTTGACAGGGTCTGTTACTGATGATATGTTTGTGAAAGCTGCAGACATAATGTTTCAAGATAAAGATATTCATGGCATAATCTTGCTAGGTTTGCACCATATGCCGGGGCTACGGGAAAAATATATAGACGGTGTGGTGGAGGTTTCTAAAAAGTACAATAAGCCTATTGTTATGTGTGACATAGGTGAAACTGAAATGGCTCTTTACACACGCAGTCGATTTGACAAGTTGGGAATTCCCTCTTACACCTCTCCTGAGGATGCTGCGCGAGCTATGCGGGCTCTTTATGTTTATGGCGCTTACTTGAAAAAACAGGAGTGCCTAGAAAAGTACATTGAAGAATTTCTTCAGAATAAAAGTAAGTTATAACTTAAAGTTTTATGCTTACTGCAAGAGCGTCGCCGTCGTTCAAGTGAAGGAATTCACGCAAATTCACAGGTGCAATAACTTCTAAAAGGTTCTGTGGGTACCCCTCAACTTGAGGTAGAACAATACAGCAAGGTGTTTCTCCGATGTTTGCTGGAAAAATTAAACCGATGCAGTAGCCTTCAACAGGATTAATCTTAAGTGCAGATTTTTGTGTTTCAAGAATTTTGCGGCGTTTTTGGCTTTCAGCTGAAAGCTGCAAGTTTAATGTCCCCAAGAAAGGCGTAAAACCAAGTTTCTGTTTGATTTGTTTTTTTACCCAACCCAGTTTGAGGTATTTTTTTCCTTCGCCGCTTCCAGAGATAACTTTTCCGTCTAATACCAAACAGTTTGTCATGTGAGGAGACACTATTTTTGTTCTTTGAGCCATTGTGCAACTTTTCTGAGTAGAGGATTAGAAGAGATATCTATGACTGGGACAATCATCTTTTCTTTAGTTTCAATTGTAGGTTCATATTTTGGCATAAGTGCGTATCCAACAAAGGTCCAGAAAACTTTGCCGCTTTCTATTAACATACGAGCAACAGTGGCGTTTGACGGGGGCAAGGGGAAGTACAGAAAAACAACGCCTTCTGCCCAATATAGACCGGCGAGTTTGCCGCCTGCAATAACAGAGGTAAAACGGGCCATATCATCAGGATTATTGAATCGGGTTTGCTCCATAATTATGATTTCTTTGAAGGGTTCATATTTTATGGTGACGTCGCTTTTGTTCATGCTTTGGCTTCTCCTGTGGTTAGTTTAGGGGTTGCTCCATTTTAACCTTGTCAGACAAAATGGCTAATCGCCAAATCTTTCCAATGCTATGTAACAGCAGACGTTTAGAAGGTTTACAGAAAACAGTAAAGCAACAAAGTTGACTCTTGAAGAGCAAAAGGCAACATGAAAGATAAACAGGTATCCTTTTGACGGGGTAGGCTTAAATTGAATCTAAAAACATGTCTATCACCAATAAAAGCTACAAATCTAGTAAAGTTAAACTCAACATGGAACGGTAGCGACCATTAGAGGAAAAAGTTATAGATTAGACAAACGTAAGCATCAGCAACAGAAGGTTAATAACTTGGCAGAAATTCGCGTAGCACTTGTGGGGGTGGGCAACAGCGCGTCAGCCCTCATACAGGGAACTCAGTATTATAAGGATGCAAAAGAAGACACGGCCGTGCCTGGACTTATGCATGTTAATTTCGGTGGCTACCATATCCGAGACATAAAATTTGTTGCTGCCTTTGAAGTCAACAAGAATAAAATTGGCAAAGACCTCTCTGAAGCCATCTTCACCGCGCCCAATTGCTGCGAGAAATTCGCGGATGTACCAAAATTGGGCGTAGTGGTTTCGCCTGCGCCTATTCTAGACGGCGTAGCGCCACATATGCGTGAGGCTTTTAATGTTTATGACGACAGCAACTATGACAAGGCTAACGTCGTTAAAATTCTTAAGGCAACTAAGGCGCAAGTGCTTGTTAACTATTTACCTGTGGGCAGTCACGAAGCTACACAGTTTTATGCCCAAGCTGCCATAGACGCGGGTTGCGCCTTTGTAAATTGTATGCCTGAATTTATCGCTTCAGATAAAACGCAGGTGTGGAGCAAGAAATTTGAGTCGGCTGGTTTACCCGTGCTTGGAGATGATATAAAAAGTCAAGTGGGGGCAACTATTTTGCATCGTAATCTTGTGCGACTTTGTTTGGATCGGGGTGTGATTGTGGATGAAACTTATCAGCTTAACCTCGGTGGAGACACTGACTTCCAAAATATGACTGTGGAAAACCGACTGAAGTCCAAGCGTATTAGCAAAACTGAGGCAGTCACAAGTTTGGTGCCTTATGAGCTTCCTACACGTATTGGTCCTTCAGATTACGTGCCATTTTTGAGGAACAAAAAAATCTGCTACATATCGCTTAAAGGCCGCAAATTTGGTGACCGGCCATTAAACATAAGCGTCAAACTTGAAGTTGAAGATTCACCCAACAGCGCAGGCGTCGTTATAGATTTGATACGGGCAGCTAAAATTGCGTTAGACCGCAAAGTTGCAGGCGCACTTCTCAGTATTTCTGCGTACGCCTTCAAGCATCCTCCCATTCAAGTACCTGATTCACAAGCAAGACAGTGGACCGAGGAATTCATTCAAGGTAAAAGAGAACGTTGAGTTCAGGTGTTTATTGTTAAAAATAATATTTGTGCCCAAAATCAGGCTCTGCTTACCCTTCTATTTCTTTCTTAAGTGTATTATGCCTGGGAGGATATTGTGGAGTCACGCCGTGATATAATTGTCGGCAGTTATAATATTGAAGTGGGGGCTTTACTTAATCCATGGTTAACATTTTATATTTTTGTGAAGACTTTTAAGCATCAATGTAATCCACAGTATTCACCAGAAAAGGTGGCATATTAAATGGTAAATGTAGAGGGATATGAAGTACCTGAAGGACTTTACTTCTCTAAAGATTTTGAATGGGTCAAAATTGAAGGCGACAAAGTTCGCATTGGCATAACTGATTATGCTCAGAAATCATTGCGTGAAATTGTCTACGCTGAGTTACCCAGCGCCGGCGGCGAAATTAAACAGAACGAGCCATATGGTACCGTTGAGTCTGTTAAAGCCGTTTCTGACCTTGTTGCGCCTCTTAGTGGTAGAATCGAGGAAGTCAACGGCGAAGTTTCATCCAAGCCTGAGTTACTTAATGAAGACCCCTTTATGAAGGGTTGGTTGCTTGTAGTTAAACCCACAAACTTACAGGCAGAACTTGCTAACCTCATGGATTTCAACGCTGCAGTTGAATGGCACAAGAGTCAAGCTCAATCTAAATGAAGGGCAAACCTAATGGCAAGACGCATAATTGTTATTGGCGCCAACGCTGCAGGTGTAGAAGCTGCTTCAGCTGCCCGCAAAAAAGATCGCGCTGCTGAAATCACCTTGTTGACTCAGGAAAAAATTGCTGGTTACTCCCGATGTGGCTTACCTTTTGTTATAGGTGGACAAATACCTGACTTCAAAAATTTGATTGTTTATCCACCTGCGTACTTCCAGATGCTGAAACTCAACTTGAAAACAGAAACAAAAGTCATCGCTATAGATGTAAAAACCAAAAGCGTAACTTGTGTAGACAATAGTGGGGCGACGTTAACTCTGCCCTACGACAGCCTCATCATTGCTACTGGCGCAGACGCTTTTATGCCGCCTATTAAAGGTAGAGAAAAAGCAGGCATATACAGCCTACGTACAATCGAAGACGGAGAAAGAATACGCCAAGCTGTCCAAAACGGTGCCAAGTCCGCGGTGATAATGGGCGCAGGTTTAATTGGTCTAGAAACTGGGGTCGCTTTAGTGGAGCGCGGCTTAAAAGTTACAATTGTAGAGATGCTACCTCAGATTTTGCCGCAGATGCTTGATGCTGACATGGCGAAGCTTGTTCAAGAACACTTACAAGAGAAGGGCATGGTTATCCTTACAGGAAAAACAGTTGAGGAGTTCCTTGGAGAAGACAAAGTAACAGCGATTGTGGCTAGCGGTGAAAAAATCGAAGCTGACCTGTTTATAAGCGCTTTTGGTGTACGCGCAAACACCAAACTTGCTGTAGATGCAGGTATACCACTCGGTGAGAGCCGCGCGATAAAAACGAATTCACGCATGGAGACCGATGTGAGGGACGTTTACGCCGTAGGCGACTGTGCTGAAGCGCCTAATATAATCACCCACAAGGCAGTCTGCCCACAGTTAGGCACTATAGCTGTACGAGAAGGCAAGGTTGCAGGTGCAAACGCTGCAGGCGATTATTCTCAGTTCACAGGAGTTTTAGCTTCTGCAGTCACAAGGTTATTTGAAATTGAAGCAGGTGTAACAGGTCTTACAGAAAACGCTGCTACTAGGAACCGTATTGAAGTAGTTACAGGAGCCATTACCAGTAAAACTAAAGCTGACTATTATCCTTCAGCTAAACCTGTGAGAGTCAAACTTGTTGTGGAAAAGGAATCTCAACGCATAATTGGCGGGCAAGTAGTAGGGGGCGAAGAAATCACTCAACGCATAAATGCTCTGTCGTTTGCCATACAGAAACAAATGACTGTACGTGAACTTGCAAAAGCAGATACTGCATATGCACCGCCGCTAAACGAAACATGGGATCCTCTGGTTTTAGCTGCTGAAATGGTTCTCATGAAACTACGCTAAAACACTTTTCTTTTTTCAGTTTTCTTTATTTTCGAAATAAACGTTGCTTTGTAAACGTAAACTAAAACAAACAGGATATTTTTGAGGTAACTATAGCTGAGAGAGCATTAAAGTTCTGTGGTGGGTTTAAAACAGGGGAAGTTACTGGTAGTTTTTGGGACTAAGAGGGGCAACGTGCTTTAAAGCCTATTAAAAGGGCAAGTTTTGTTTGTAAAGTGAAAAAAGTATAAGAGTCTGCTTGTTTTCTTTATGGAGTCTGGTAGTGTGATAAACGTGAATGTTCCTAAAGAAGTAACAACGTACTGCCCCAAGTGTAAATCACATCAAGTTCACGCAGTATCTTTATATAAAGCTGGGAAACGAAGGGCACTAGCTAAGGGTGAACGCCACCACAAACGTGAAAAAGAAGGTTACGGTGGACAAAAATATCCTCTGCAAAAAGAATTCGCAAAAACTACTAAGAAGCAAACACTCCGCCTCAAATGCAAGGTTTGCAATTACATGAGGCATAAAGAGGGCATACGGCTCAGAAAGTTGACAATAGGGTAATTTAGGTGAAGTCGCAATGAGTGAATGGAATAAGCTAGTTCCCAAACCAAGAAGCACTTTTCTACGTGTTAAGTGCCCAAAATGTGGCAACGAGCAGCTGATATTCAGCAACGCCGTTAACAAAGTTACTTGCAACGTTTGCAGTGTTGTGTTAGCTGAACCAACAGGTGGAAAAGCGAAAATCAAAGGGGACATACAGGCAGTTCTAGAATAACAAGTTAGAAAAGTGGAAGCGTAAAGGAGATGGCGGAAAGGAAGCCTCAGTGGCCTGAAGTTGGCGACTTAGTCATTGCTACGATAGAAACGGTTACTGATTATGGTGCATATGCAAAACTTGATGAGTACGAAAAAAGAGGCTTGCTTCACGTCTCCGAAATTTCTTCTTCGTGGATAAGGAACATCCGCGATTTTGTTCGTGAGAACCAAAAAGTTGTGCTTAAAGTTCTTAGGGTCGACCAAGAAAAAGGGCATGTGGATCTTTCGCTTAGGCGCGTGACAAAGCGAGAGAAAATTGAAAAGATAAAGTCTTGGAAAAAAGAACGTAAAGCTGAAGCGCTTTTGAAAGGTGTGGCAGAAAAACTCAAAATTACGCCTGACGAAGTTTACCAGAAAGCAGGTGTTTTGATAGAGGAAAAATACGGTTTGTATGAGGGACTAGAAAAAACAGCTCTTGAGGGACCTGAAGTTCTAACAAAACTAGGCATAACTCAAGAGGTGGCGCAGGCGTTTGCGGAAGTAGCGCAGGGTCGCATCCAACTAAAGATGGTCAAGGTAAAAGGTGTCCTTGAAATTCGCTGCATGAAACCGAACGGTGTAAAATGTATACAAGAAGCATTTGCCAACGCCAAAAAGACAGAGAAATCCAAAGACGCCACTGTGAAATTCTACGTAATAGCCGCGCCGAAATACAGCATTGAAGTTTCAGCTGAGAACTACAAACGCGCCGAAGATGTGCTGCAAAAAGTTGGTCAAAACGTAGTCACATTTATAACTAAAGCAGGCGGGCAAGGCTCCTTTAGAAGGGAGAAATAGTGGTGTGGTTACTGCGTCGATGCGAGAGATGTAGCGCCTACACTTTGAAAACAGATAAATGCCCACACTGTGGCGGCGCCGTTCACAGTCCTCATCCTCCGAAGTTTTCGCCTGACGACAAATATCTCAAATATCGTTTAGCTCTTAGAAAGGAGCAACAGACGAAATGAAGGAAACGTACGTTAAAGAAATCAACAAAATCCAAGCGAATAACCCTGTTCTCATAGAGGGTTTACCAGGTTTAGGTTTAGTTGGCAAAATAGCAATCCGCTACCTTATAAAGCGGCTTAAAGCTCAGAAAGTTGGGTATCTTTATTCGCCACATTTTCCATATTTTGTGCTTGTCAACAAAAAGGGCAAAGTTAGATTACTACGTGGAACGTTTTACTACGCAAAGAACACTGGCGGCGCGAATGATCTGTTGTTATTCACAGGGGACAGCCAAAGCCAAACCATCGAAGGGCAATATGAAATTGCTGACTGCATGGTTGAATACAGCAAGAAGCATAACGTGCAAACAATCGTCACCATCGGCGGATACCGCATGGAAATCAAAGATAAACCAAAAGTGATAGTTGCAGGTACAAACCAGGAAATTCTTGACAAAGCCTTGCGTGCAGGCGCCACGTTGAGTCCTTCTGGAAGCCCAATAGTGGGAACCGCAGGGTTGATTTTGGGTTTAGCTCGCTTCCAAAAAATTAATGCACTCTGCCTGCTGGGGGAGACACGGGGTTATTTACCTGATCCGCTTTCTGCAAAAAGTGTTCTAGAGGTTTTATGCGCAATGTTTAACGTTGAGTTGGATCTAAAAGGTCTGGATGAGGACATAGCGAAAGCAGAAAAGATGATGGCGCGTTTGCAGAAAATTGAGCAGCAGAGAGTTTTACAGGCTGAGGAAATCCGCAAAGAAGAAGACAAGAAAACAACCTATATTTCTTAGGTTATAACTGCGCCCTCTATTATTTTCACTGCTTGTTATGTTGTTGCTTTACAGTCACCGAAAAGGGAAGCAGTAACCGCAATTTTGATTTTCAAAGTAAATTGAAGTATAGAAGAGATTTCTCTTTTTGGGGTTTCAATAACTTGAGTAGTCGTCACTACTCTTTGATTTAAACCCTAAAGGTTAGGTTTTCTTTAGTCGTCCCTCTCCAGGTTCATAAAGTGTGCCTTCTTTTAGAAGCTGCCCTATCATGCGTTCGATTTCTGCTCTGGACAGTTTATGTTTCTCCTCTAACTCTGTAACTAGGGCGTCTCGTTCAACTGTGCCTGTTTCTTTTTCCATGGCTATAACTGTTGACAGAACAAGTTGAAGCTTGTCTCGGACGCTTTTCGGTTTGCCGGTCATGATAATGTCGATGTCCATCTTGTACGACGACATGTCTATGCCTACTTCTTCTAGCGACCGTTTCATCAAGGCTATTGCGGCGTCTGCATCTTCGCCAGTGACTTCTTTGCGCAGCGCTGCCCGCGCTCTGGCTTCCGCGACTCGAACTAAAGACTCAAGTTGGCGAGCCGTTATAGCTACTGGTGAACCTTCGGATTCGCTGGCGGCGCGCATGGCTAAATAGAAGTCTCGAAGCTTGTTGAGGGCATCGTCGCTAAGTTCAGGCTGGATTGTTTTGGCGTAGCTTATATACTTACGTAGCAGTTCGGCGTCCACAGGTGCTTCTACAGGGGTTCTGCCGCGTCTGTGGATCTCTAGGATGTGTTGTGACATTTTGCCGTCGGCGTCTTTGTTTGGAACGTCTCGCAGTACAAAAATTATGTCGAATCTGGAAAGGATAGTAACGGGTAAGCTGATGTTTTCGGCGACTGTCCGGTGGGGTTCGTATCTGCCCAGTGCAGGGTTTGCTGCTGCTAGGACGGCGGTGCGTGCGTTTAAGGTGGCGACGATGCCGCCTTTAGCTACGGAGACTGTGTGCTGTTCCATGGCTTCGTGTATGGCAACGCGGTCTTCTGGGCGCATTTTATCCATCTCGTCGATGCAGGCGATTCCTTTGTCGGCTAGCACGAGTGCTCCTGCCTCAAGACTCATGGAGCCGCCTTTTTCTCTTATGACTGCGGCTGTGAGGCCAGCGGCTGTTGTTCCTCTACCTGAGGTGTAGAGTCCTCGTGGGGCTATACGTGCGACGTATTGTAGGAGTTGTGATTTTGCTGTGCCTGGGTCGCCGATGAGGAGGGCGTTCATTTCGCCTCTGACGTTGACGTCTGGAAGGGTTTTGGAGACGCCTCCGAAGAGCAGGTAGAGTATGGCTTCTTTGATGTGGTCGTAGCCATATATTGATGGCGCGATTGAGTTTGTGAGTTTACGGTGGACTTGTGGGTCTTTGGCGAGCGCGAATATTTTTTCTTGCTCTTCCGGTGTTGGGGGGGAGGTTTCTGGTTCTTTGCCTAAAACTTCGACGCTGTTGGCGTCGAGTTGTAAAACGAAGGTGCGGAGTTTGCCGATGCCGGGTTTTGAGGGTGCGAATGCTTGGACTATGCCGACTATGGAGACGTGGTCTCCTGGTCTGGCGACGTCGACGACGTCTTCGCCGACAAGTTTTGCAGCGAGGGTGCGGGGTAACTGGCCTGGTGGCAGGTCTTCTGGGCGTTCTTGGAGTCTGAGGTCTTGGCTGTCTATAAACGTGGATTCTTCCTGTACAAAGTCGAAGGGGCCGTCTTTTCCGCAGTCTGGTCCTGCGCAGACGGTTGGTGCTTTGAGAAATTGGCCTTTTTGTTCGACTTGGTTTATGGTGCCGCATCGTTTACATTTGAATGCTGCTCTCATGACCATTGGTCTGACGGGTGTGGCTCGGACAACTATGGCTTCTATCATGACGAGTTTGCCCATTTGTTTGCTGCCGAGTTTGCGGAGTTGTTCGTGTCCGAGGAGTTTAGTTATGCGGACTGTGACTTTGTCGATTTTTTGGGCGTATTCGCTGTCTTCAATTCCGAGTTGGGCGTAAGCGGCGTTGTTTGCGTATTGAAGAAACTGTTCAGGTTTGTCTAATAGGGCTTCGGCGAGGGTCTGGTCGAACGCGAAGAGGTCTTCGAATTCTACTGTTATGGATTCTTTACCTTGTATGGCCATTTGGCTGATTTTTTGGCGGTACCTTTCTTTTTTGAAGAAGTCTAAGAAGCGTTCTTGAGGGTCTATGGTTTCTTGCTTTCGCGCCATATTTTTTATTCCTCGGTTTCATGGTTAAGGATGCGGCTTCTCCAGTCGTGAATGATCTTTGCGAGTTGGTTGAAGATTTGTTTTTCTTCAGGTGTAAGTTTTTTTATTATTTGGTCAATGTGGGTGGGTCCTGAAGAGAGAGTGACGATTTTTTTGAGTCGGGAATTGACGATGTCATTTGCGGTCTGCTTGATTTTTTGGTAGTCTTGGACTTTGGCTGGATCGGGTTGTTTGGTGATTTGGGTTTTTGCTGTTTGGAGGTATCTTCGGAGTTGCGGGTAGAAATCTTCAGGCAGTTCACTGATTTGCCCTGCGATTTGTACTCGTTCTTTCCACTGGATTTTGTAGAGTTTAGTTGCATCTAAGATGTCTTCTTGTCGGAAGTGCACTATTCCTGTGTCTAAGAGTTCTTTGGCTACCCAGTAGTAGAGGTCGTATTCGTTGCCTTCTTGGAATGGCCCAATTGTTAAGCCTGCAAGGTTAATTTGCGGGTGGTTTTTGTTGGCTATGACTTTTACTGTTGAGTTTTCGAATTGGAAGTCGAGGTTTGCAAGTTTGGGTGTTGGCGTTTACTCTCCCTCAGATATATGCTGTTGTGGAGTTGAAGAGTATGTGAATAACTGTTAAAAGTATTTGGTTACTCTGAACACGGCAAAACGGCGTCTAGACGTCTTATTCTCTTTTGTTGTTTTTGACTATACTAGGCGCGGAGGTACATGTATACTAAGGCAATTTGGATGTTTATTTTTCTGTTTAACAATAAGAAAGGTGCACTTAAACAAAAACTGCAGAGAAATAGTACCGTAATTTTAGATTTTTGCGGCAATTATTTAGGTTGTGTCATGGCCACAGTCCTAGTGTTTTTATGGCATCAGCCACTCTACCCACTCCGAGCGTGAGGGCGGCGGTGCGCATGTCACTTTCTTCTTTTTGGGTGATGAGGTAAACGTCGTTGAATGCCTTGGTCATTTTGGCTTCCAGTTTCTTGTTTACCTCTTCTAGTGTCCAGTGTTCGCGGGTGAGGTTTTGTACCCATTCAAAGTAGCTTACAATCACGCCGCCGCTGTTGGCGAGGATGTCGGGAATTAGGCATATGTCTCTTTCAGAGAGGATTTTGTCTGCTTCAGGAGTGGTTGGTCCGTTGGCGGCTTCTGCGATCATGCGGGCTTGGATTTTATCTGCGTTTTTTCTGGTTATCTGGTTTTGAAGTGCGGCGGGTATGAGTATGTCACAGTTGGTTTCGAGCAGTTCCTCGTTTGTGATGTTTGTGGCGCCGTTAAAGTTCTGGACTGAGCCGGTTTTTTCTTTATGTACTAAAACAGCTTGAGGATCCAAGCCTTGAGAAGAGTAAACTCCGCCTACAGAGTCGCTGATAGCTACGATTTTGCAGCCCTGTTCATGTGCTAATTGTGCTGCGTGGAAGCCGACGTTGCCAAACCCTTGGATAGCTACTTTTGCCCCTTTCAGTTTTAAGCCAATTTTTGAAGCTGCTTCTTTTACGCAGTGAATTACGCCCTTGCCTGTGGCTTCGGTTCTACCCTCTGAACCACCGATTTCTACGGGTTTGCCTGTGACGCATTCAGGTACACTGTAGCCTTTAAGCTGGCTGTAGGTGTCCATTATCCATGCCATTGTCTGTGCGTCTGTGTACATATCAGGTGCGGGGATGTCACGGTGTGGGCCGAGGTAGTCAACAATTAGACTGATATAGCGGCGGGTGAGTCTTTCTAGTTCGCCTTTGCTTAATTTTTTTGTGTCTACACAGACTCCGCCTTTGGCTCCTCCATATGGTATGTCGGCTATGGCGCATTTCCAAGTCATCAACATAGCCAACGCCGTCACCTCATCCATGGTGATGTTTGGATAATAGCGGATTCCGCCTTTGAAAGGTCCCCGCACGTCCCAGTGTTGGACACGTATGCCCCGAAAAACGCCCACGGAGCAGTTATCTAACTTGATGTCGACGCTGACTATTATGGAACGTTTGGGTTCACTTAGGATCTTGTGAATTCTAGGATCTAAATTCAACTTTTTTGCGGCGAGGTTAAGTTGGGCTTGCGCCACCGCCAGAGGGGTATGATCCGTTGCCATAAGGTAGCCTCATAAAAGCTGAGTAATAGGGGTTTTGAAGTGATTTAAGAATTACCCTAGGCTTAACGTCAGAAAGGAAAAGTCGAAAGTACCCTATGTGGCCGGCTATGGGTAATGCTGTTATGGTGGGTACGTTAGGTTTCAAGGAGAAACAGTTTTCTTGCTTCTTTGAGTTAGCGAAGGCAAACCCGCGTATTTTGGTAGTTTTAGCGTCTTAATTGAAGATTGAAAATTAAGGTTTATTGCGTGGTCCACATGACTGCGTGAGTGGTTATTCCACCTGTGGGGAGGATAATTTGTGACGCCCCGGTCGCTTGTCCTTTATTGTTGATAGCATAAGCATAACTGGACATTGAGTTTGGCAATCCTGGCAATTCCACGAATCCTTTTTCGCTGGTCCACAAAAACGCACGCTGTGTTTTGGTACTCCCGTAAGCAGAGTGCCCAACAATTTGTCCCTTTTCATTAATGCTTCTTGCAGCGCTAAAAATTGCACCTTCTTGAACGCCTAAATCGACCATGCCGTTTTTGGCAGACCACATAAAGGCATTCCCTGAGGATAAAGGCTTTGCAGAAGAGATTCCGGCAACTTGACCCTTATTGTTAATGCCGAGACCGACACTTGTTGTTGTTCCAGGAAGGATCCCGATTTCCCTCATCCCATGTTTTGCTGACCATAAAAAGGCTCGTCCAAACGGAAAACTGGTAGAATGAGTAGAACCTGTTACTTCACCTTTGTCATTAATATTTGCAGCATAACACATGGTTTCTCCTGGTAGTGTTCCAATGTCGGTAGCACCATCCTTAGGTGACCACATAAACGAGCGTTGGAGTCCATCAACTCTATAGTAGCCGACAACCTCTCCTTTATCATTGATACTGGTGGCATTGCTGGATGTGGAGCCGTAGGGAACACCAAGTTCCACCATACCACCTTTGGCTGTCCAAAGAAATGCATGTCCACCAGATGAGCCAACTATTTCACCCCTGTTATTTATGCCCATAGCTATAGCAGACGTGACTCCGGGTAATGTTCCGATGTCAACCATACCGTCTTCAGCAGACCATAAAAACGCACGACCTCCAGAGGCTCCAACAATTTGGCTGTTATTGTTTATTGCCCAAGCAATAGAGTAATCTGCTCCTAGTAACGTTCCAATGTCTTGCAAGCGAATTCGAAAAGTTGAAGCCTTTTTGGCTACTTTTTGAGGCATATTAAACACAGAAAAAGTAGTTAAAATCATAATTAAAAATGTTTTGAATATTTTAAAAAATGTAATTCACGTCTTTTCTAAGACTGCTTTTTTATAATTTATAATTTAAGATTTCTAACTAAAGAGTCTTCATTTTTGAATCTGATTTTATGAGTAAAAGGGGTTTTGATAGAATTTACATTCCGTCACAGTTCATAAACTCCATAATTTTTTATCAACTACCATGTCAATTTAAAGAGTTACACCAAATGTGTCCGCGAAGATTACTTTTAAAAGTGGCGGGCCCGCTGGGATTTGAACCCAGGGCCTCCGGCTCCGCAGGCCGGTGTCATAATCCGTACTAGACTACGAGCCCAACCAGCAACTCTGTTTTCTTTTAGACAAAATCGCAGGGGTCCTATTAAAACTTAGAAGTTCAAACCTAAAAAAACAAATCGATAAAATCAAGATTAAGCGCCTAAACAGTTTCATTTTTGTTGCTGCTTGTTGCTAGTCTGGTCTTTGCAGGGTTTATGTGACAAATCTTTTATATCAATTTCTAATAGAGATGTTAAGCTATAGAGAGGGAAATTTGAAATGGTGTATCAACAAGTTCAAAATAAACCAACAGCTGCGTATGTGCTTTCATTGCTCGGCGGGATAATTGGTTTGCTTGCTTCGTTAGCGTTTTTAGCCTTCGGCATCATGGCTTATATGGCGTTAAGTTCCTATTCAGACTATTATGGCTATTACTACGGCATTGACTTGGGCATGTTTGGCTGGGGCTGGACTACGTTGGTGGGTTTGGGCGTATGGATGCTCATAACGTCTATACTCATCATGGCTTTCGCTGTGAAACTGAATTCAAATCCGATGGAGCACACGAAATGGGGCGCGTTGATTCTGGTCTTCTCCATCATTGGAGTAGGCGGGCTGTTAGCGTTCATAGGTGGCATATTAGCCTTGGTTTATAAGCCAATACCTGTTGCGGGGCAACCATACGGTTATGCTCCACAGCAGCCATATGCTCCACCGCCACAATATGCACCGCCAAGCGGACCACAGAACATAACAAGAATTTGCCCCAAATGTGGACGTGTCGTTAACGAGAACGTGAAGTTCTGTCCTCACTGCGGAAACCAGCTAAATTAGGGCGCTTTCTAAGCCTTAATCCACCTTTTTTTATTTTAAATTTTGATAGTGGTAACAGGGTGCCTTTTGAAAAGTTAAATTAAAAAGGGAAGTGGAGAAAAGTGGACTTAAGACAAGGCCCGTTTCAATGCTGCTATTACGTTTTGTCGACCCATTGCCAGCACGTATGGACCTAGGCGTGGGCCTTGCGGCGCACCTAGCAGGATGCTGTAGAGAGTTTTGAAGAGGGCAGCTGGTTTAAGATTGTTATCCTTTGCAGCGTTGAATATTGCGTTTTGGATTTTGTCTGGGTTTTCTTCAGTTTCTAAAACTGTAATTAAAGCTTCGATTGCTTTTTTCTCCTCCGCTGTGAGAGTTGTGGTGGTTTCTTTGATTTCTTCAAAGTCAGTTATCCAGTTGAATGCGTATTCGACGCGTTTTTTCAAGTCCGAATCTATGGGTTGACTCTTCTGGAGGTAGCCGTAGCTTTGCAGTTTCTCTGTGATGAAGGATTCAGCGCAGTCTTTGGGCGCCATCTTCGCCAGAAAAGCCAGCAAATTGTAGGGAACGTGGGTGCTGGGTTTGGTAGGTGGTTTCATGACCCAGCAGTAGAGATATAGACCTCGTAGTCTTGTCAGTTCTTTTTTGTCTTGAACTGCTTTTTTTCCGAAGTAAATGTCCTCTAGGGCGTCTAGTTCGTTCATGTATGATGGGATGTCTGAGACATCCAAGGTGCGGGTGCCTACGAATCGTTTTAGCATGAGCAGTAGCAGTGATTGAGGGGAGCCGTATTTGAACCAGACTTGTGGTGTGAAAACGTTACCTGCGGATTTGGAGATTTTCTTTCCGCTTTTGTCGAGGAACATTTCGTATTTTGCGTGTGAGGGGGGTTCATAACACAGAACTTCGCGGCATATACGGTCGTTAACACGGACAGAATCGGCAATGTCTTTGCCGTAGGCTTCAAACCTGATGTCAAAAGCTTTCCAGCGTGCTGCAAATTCACTCTTCCAACTTAGTTTGCCTGAGCCGTGGGCTATGTCGGCTTCGCCTCTGTGACCACAGCCTTCGATCGGTTTGTTTCTGATGGTTAAACCTTCACATGCGTAGAGGACTTTGTCGGTTTTGGGTTCGAAGGAAACCGACTTGGTGGTGTAGATGCGACCGCACTTTTCGCAAACAGGGAAAAATGGTAAAACCTCGGTGTACCTCTCTTGGCCTACTTCTTCTTTGACTATTTCGCCCACTTTCTTTGCGTTGAGCAGGATTGTGCGGATTTCGTTGAGCATTAAGCCTTTATCGTAAACCTCTTTGGCGGACATGTAGCGGTACTCTATGCCACACTTGTCTAAAGCGTCCAGCAGAAGCGAGCTCATGTGCTTGCCGAAGCTTTCGTGGCACCCAAAAGGGTCAGGTATACTGGAAACCGGAAAACCCAGATACTTCTCCAGCGATTTAGGTAAGCCTGCGGGAACCTTGCGTAAACCGTCTTTGTCGTCGCAGTACGCTACCAGCTCCGAGTTGAAGCCCATACTTCTGAGGGCTAGGGTAACTGCGTAGGAGCGGGCTGCGTCGCCGAGGCTGCCGATGTGGGGGAACCCTGAAGCGCCTAACCCCATTTCAGTCCTGATTAAACTTAGATTTCTGCCCAGTTTCTTTTCCCGTTGGATGACTTTCTGGGCCATCATGTCATACCATGTGCCGTGTCCTATTATTTCTTCGCTCATAACAGCGAGCCTCTGAAACAGTCACTATACAGGGGGTATANAAAAAGGTTTAGAGCTGAAAAGCATTGTTACTTATGTTTTAACGCGGCAACTATGATGAGTGCAGCTATTGTGAACAGTAGCAAAGAAAGCGAGTACAACCAACTGAAACTAAGTAGATACCAAGCACCTGCCACTGCAAGTAGCAGTAAGCCTAAGCTCATGGTGCTGAATGCGCTACGCTGGTATTTTTTGGGGGTTTTCCTCTGCGCCCACGCCGTATAGAGCAGCCAGATGCCTGAGAGGGCAAGTATTAGAGGGGCAATTTGGCTCCAGTTTATTATGTTTACTGCGTAAAGTGTTATGGAGACTGCAAGTATCAAAATGAAGGCTCCAATTGTGAGTAGCATTTGTTTGTTCTCTGCCATTTTTGAGCACTACCTCTTAGGTGGAAGAGAGAGGGGAACCGCATTCTGGGCAGAACTTTGAGTGGGACGGGATAGATTTGCCGCATTTGGGGCAGTTTATTGCTTCGGCCGTCGGGGGCATGAGGCGAGTGCCGCATTCAGGACAGAACTTGGAGGTGGCTGGAATTCGTGAGCTACATTTTGGGCAGATAACGAGGGCTGCTGCTGGAGCCTGCGTTGGACCTGTGGGCGTCATGATTTGCGGGATAAGCACCATACCTGTTCCTAAGGCAGCGCCGCCACCGCCTGATTTTCCAAGGGATTCAGCGGCGCTTTTCATAGTTTCCATGCGTAGAACCTCTTCAGGTGAAGTTTTGCCTGTTTTGAGCCAGAAGAGCCGTTCGCGGTATTCGGGGGTTGTATCTACGCCTTCAAAACGTAGATCGGTTAATTCGATTCCTAGCCGTTTGAAGTAGTCCATAACTGAATTTTTCACGATAATCGAGGTTTCGTCGAGACGTGTGAACACCGTGAGGAGGTCGTAGTGGGATAGTTCATCAATTATTTTTTCGTTGAGGAAACCGCGGAGATAATTGTTTACGTCTTCTGTGGTGTAGGCTCTCTGTCCACCGACGACTTCGTTCACGAATAAGGACGCGTTTTCTACTTTGAACCAGAACTGCCCAAACACCTGCAGGGGGGCAAGTTCAGTGGTTTGTGCACGGGTGCCATATTTTCCAGCGAAGACTTTGGTGCTGATGAATATGACGGTGGCTTTGAAGGGTTTCTGCCCGCCAAACCCGGCCAGTCGGGTTAGTAAGCTTGTGAGCAGAGGCAGATTCAACGTGGTTAAGGTGTGACGACCAGCGTTGAATACGTCGTAGGCTTTGCCGTCTCGGAAAAAAACTGCCATCTCATATTCATGGACGATAAGTTGAGCGCCCCATGTGATTTCTTCGTTGGGGTACCTCCAAACGATGGCGTCTGGAGCTGGGTTTTGCCATTCGATGACTTGTGGCATGTTTAGGTCACTCCTAAAATCGCTTCTTCCCTTTTGTCGAAAGTTCCCTCGAAATCTGCTAGTTTGTCTGTTAAGTTTTGGATTTTTATTTTCAGGTTTTTAGTTTCGCCGCTATTTAATTCAACCTTAAATGCGGCTACTTCTGTGGCTAAACTGTTCACATTGTCGACCAGTTCAGCGTCGAAGGCTATCATTCTGTCGAGGTTTTCTTCGTTAACCTTCACGACGTCAAAAAAGCCTGTGTAGCCGTAAGAAGCGTGATTTATCTTTTCAACGACACCGTCCATTTTCGCAATTAACCTGTCCATATCTGTTAAAACATCTAAGTAGCGGCGGTCAGACAAGCGCTGCGCCATAGCTCGCAAGTCGCTTTTAACCGCTGAAAGCTTCAGATTCAGATGGTTTCTGATTAATTTGTCGGATTCTCGGCGTAGTTCTTTCTCTTTGTACCCTCTAAAGCCAGGGATGAATGTAGCTATGCGTTCTGAAAGGCGCATTTGGCTTTTAGCCTTTGAATATACATCTTTTTTCTCGCTCATCTGTTATTCTCCCGCCTTTTTTATAGCGGTTGATAAATAGAGGCTCGCTTTTAAAGTTTGTTTTATAGCAAGCCAAACTTGGGAGAGGGTATGTCTCCTTTGATTGTGTTGCCTGTGGCACCGTCGATTAAAAGTTGAAAGGTTTGTCCCTTGTACTCGTAATTTATGAACCAGACTGGCGTGTGCAGGTAAACCATCTGCTTTAAGCTGAGTTCCATGCGAAAATCTATGATTTTGTCTACGTCTTGTTGCAGCAGAAATCGGTGGTGTGTCTCGATTTGGGTTCTGGCAAGCTCCAGGGCTGAATCACGGTCAACTTCGCTGTTTAGAACTTTTGCGAAACTCTCGATTTTCCTGAAGTCGTAGGGAACTTTGCCTTCTAGTGGGATTTGGTATTCGCGTGTAGGAAAATCTGAGGCTTTCCTAGCCAGAACGAGCCAGTTGTACTCTTTTTCCAGTTTGCCTTCCTTGACTACGACAGGAGTAATGCGTTCGAATATACCCTTGTAGGCTGTTTTGGCTTCAACAGAAACTACCCAAAACGGCAAATACACCAAGTTCTTCTGTTTGATTTTGGATTTTTTTGCTAGGTCGCCGGGTTTGAGAAAACCACTTTGCATCCAAGCTTTTATCGGCGCCTCAATTTGCATGAGGTCAAACCGGTTGGGTAAAACTGAGTGTTCAAAAGTGAAGGCAACGCCGGTTTGTATAACCGTAGTGAAACCACAGTACTTACAGGTGGCCACGATTTCGCCAGGTTTGAAGTCGACGGGTGCGCCACAGTGGCTGCACTTGATGTTTTGGGCGACGGCCGCCATCTTTTTAGGCCTTCAATTTTTCCCTCTTCATTATTTCTCGTGCGACTATGACGCCTGAGGCGGATGCTTGGATGAGTCCACGGGTAACGCCGGCGCCGTCGCCTATGGTAAACATGTTTTGGATTTTGCTTTCCAGAGAGTTAGTCAGTTGCAGGTGGGAGGAGTAAAACTTTACTTCAACACCGTAGAGTAGCGTATCCCGTGAGTGAACGCCAGGTGCAATTGTGTCTAGTGCTTGCAGCATCTCGCGTATGTCTGAGAGGTAGCGGTAGGGCAAAACGAAGCTTAAATCGCCGGGCGTCGCGTTTTTGAGTGAGGGCCTAACTATGCTTCGGGCTATTCGTTCAGGTGTGGATCGTCTTCCAGCAACCAAGTCGCCGAGGCGCTGCACCATAACGCCGCCGCTGAGCAAGTTTGATAGTCGGGCGATGTATTTGCCGTAGGCTATTGGTTCTCTGAACGGTTCAGTGAAAGAGGTGCTGACGAGCACGGCAAAGTTTGTGTTGTCAGTTTTTCGTTCAGCGTAGCTTTGACCGTTAACGGTGAGCACACCGTCGTAGGATTCGGTGGTGACTTCGCCGTATGGAGAAACACAGAATGTTCTAACCATGTCGTCGAAGAGTTTAGAGTAGTAGATTAGTTTGGGTTCGTAGAGGGTTTGGGTGAGCTTTTCCATGGCGGTGGAGGAAACTTCCACACGGACGCCAACGTCAACTGGGTTGTTTACAGTTTTTAAGCCATGTAGTTGAGCTTCCGTTTGCAGCCACTCGGCGCCTCCTCTACCAGGCGCAACTATAACGTATTTTCCCCAGTATTTTTCGCCGCTTTCGGTTTCGACGCCTTTGATGGTTTGGTTCTCTATTATGAGACTTTTGACGTCGGACTTGGGCATGAAGGTTATTTTGTCGTCAAGTTCCTTACGCATCATGCGCAGGGTTTCGGCGCATTTTTCGGTGCCCATGTGGCGAACTATTTGGCGGATAAGGCGTAGCCCCGCAGCGGCGGCTTGTCGTTCGATTTCATCTACTTTGTCGGCGTCTCCGCCGTAGACTTGCTCGCTTGCGCCGAATTTCAGGTAAATATCGTCAACGTACTTCACAAGGTCTTCCAGTTCCTTTTGGGAAACGTACTGATTTAGCCAGCCGCCGACCTCAGTTGAGAGGGTAAGTTTTCCGTCACTGTAGGCCCCTGCTCCACCCCACCCTGAAAGCACTGAGCATGGTTCGCAGTGGTGACATTCAAGGCCTCTGCTGGATGGGCATTTGCGGTTGTCGATTTCTGGTCCGCGGTCAAGAATCAGGACGTTAAGTTTGTTCTTTTTTGTTAACTCTAACGCTGAGAAAATTCCTGCTGGACCTGCACCCACGATTATGACATCGTATTTCAAGGAAGTTATCTCCGTTGGAACCCAAAGTTAGATAGAGCCACTAGGATATATTTTTAGCGAAAAACCAATCTTTAACTTAACTTGCCGAGGGAGAAATTTCAAACAACCTCTTTTTTGTGAAGTAGAAATTTAAAAAAGTCAAAAGGGTGTTGATGCTTATTTTAAACTTCTCCAAAACTTGGGCAACTTCCAAGAGCCCAGAGGTATTTACAGTCAATGTCAAAAGTTCAAAGCATCTTTTTCAATCCACAACAACAAGAAAAGGCTGCCAGAGGCGCGTTTCTTCTACTGCTTAGGATGGCTTCGCAAATTCGACCGGCATAAAGAAGAAAAACGGCCCTTTTTCATAGGAAAAACGATTTTTCACTGAAAGAAGAACAACAGCAACTTGAGAAAACGCTGTTTCTTTTCTTACAACAAAACAATAGACATATTTCAATACTTAAAAGAATAGATGGAAGGTAAGATCTTGAGGAAACGAAAGCAGCTATACGCTTGCAGTTAATCTTTTATGGCTTCAATGAGGACTAAGTGGCGAAATCTCCCGCATGCTCCCTTTTTCTTTTGTTGCTAATTCTCTTCGCAGACGTTTCGCTCTGAGACGTGGTTTCAATCGAGTCCTTTAGGGGCTGTGGATGAAGCCAACGGCATGTTTCTCCGCAGCTATCTCCCATTTTTTCTTCTCTTGGAGCAGATTTGGCAGGAGCTGTATGAAGTGAGTCAGAAAGTGAAAAATTGTCTGCATTGCGGGAAAGTACTGCCAAAAGAGTTTTGGCATAATAAGGAGCATTGAGACGAACCGGCTATAAAATGTCATCGATGCGGTTTCAAAAAAGTTTGGAAAGACGCAATTCGATATATGAGTTATGGAAAAATACAGCGCTATTATTGCAGAAGGTGGATGCAGGTTTTCATGAATTGAAATCTTGTAAGCAGTTTTCCTTTAGTTTTTCTCCACTCTGCAAATGGCTTTTCCTTTCTCAATATTGAGAAAGGTTAATAGTATGAAAGTAAAATATTTTTACTGATGGCCATGACTGAAGAGCTTGAAATAACCACAATGAGCGAAAAAGGGCAAGTTGTAATCCCCCAATCCATACGAAAGGAACTTGGGATAAAACCGAAAACCAAGTTTCTAGTCTACGGAAGAGGCGATACTGTCATAATGAAGAAATTTGAGCTCCCCGACTTGAAGAAAGAATGGGAAGACATATTCAAGTTGATGGATAAAAAAGAGCTAAAGCTTTCAGACCGAGAAATACAGAAGGAAATAGAAGAAGCCCGAAAAGCAAGCAGATGAGTTGATGTTTCGAGTTGTCTTCGACACTAACGTTCTGATTAGCGCCATACTTACAGATGGCAAGGCAAGAGCACTCTTGAGAAAAGGCATCTCAAAAGAATTCCGCATTGTTACCTCGAACTTGATTCTAAGAGAGTTGGGCAACGTTCTGCGGAGACCAAAATTCAAAACTGGCGAAGATGAAATTCACAAAATTATTCTTGCTTTGATGCAAGCAGCAGAAGTGGTTGAGGTAGTCTCGAAATTCACCTTGGTTGAAGAGGATCCCACTGATGATATGGTTGTTGAAACGGCTTTTGATGGAAAAGCAGACTTTGTTGTTTCTGGGGATAGCCATTTGTTGGGACTGAAAATTTTTAGGGGAATTAAGATAGTAAGCGTCAATCAAATGCTCGTCTACCTTGAAGAAAAGTCAATGACGCGCAATTGACAGTTTATTTATAAATAGCTTGTCAATGCACTTCCAGATGCTTTATAAATAAACTGGCCCAAAGAGTACCCCCTATACTACCCCGAGATTATCAAGAATGCAGACGACGAATTCCACGTGAAAGTCGCGCACAACCTATACGAAGCCTGCAAACTGATAGAAGTAGGCTTTGAATACATTGCAGAAATAGATGGAGCCAGGGTCTTCAGGAAGCGAAAGTAGTCTTATATGCTCCCAGTTAATCTTTTATGGCTTCGATGAGGCTCATGACATTCCACAGTTTTACCCGCGTGTAAGCTGGCATGTTGGGGTCCTGCAAAATTTCATCTAAAATACTTATAACGTTAGAAGCACGTACGGCAGGCGTAAATTCGCCACTCTGAAGCGCGTTCATTGAGTCTTTGGCCGCGCGTCTTATGTTTCGGGGTGTTGTACTGTCCTCAGAAACTTCCCCCAACACAACCAACGCGTGCTTTATTCGTTCTTCATATTCATCACTTTTTTTCTTGCGCACCATAGATAAACCACCTGCTGCTGTATAATTTCGCAGTGAACTAAGTTATATAAGCATTGATACGTATTTACTTTGGGGTCACAGATGCAGGAAAAAAACGAAACTAACGACGACTCAATTAAACGTATGGCAGACCTGCTGCGCCAAGGCGCCACCCTGACGAATTTGTCCTGTCCTGTGTGTGCTGCGCCCCTCTTTAAGCTTAAAGATGGGAGTTTGTGGTGCGGCAAAGACGAAAAAAAAGTAATTGTGGTCAAAGAAGGCGAAGAGAAACCTAAATCAGCCAACACCGCCGCGATGGAGACTTTGGAAGCTACGCTCCTGTCTAAAACGCAAGACATACAAGACAAGATTCAACGCACCGACAACGTGGAAGAACTGCAAAAACTCACCGCTGCCCTCTCAGAGCTGTTGGATAGCCTAGAAAAAATTAAACGCATGAAAAAGAGCTAAATGCCGCATGATCGGCGTCTACGAGAATTTTCCTGAAAACTTCCACTACTCCAAAAGCTTCACCTACACACCCTCACGTGGAACGTTTCAACAGAAGCTTACAAACCTACTTCACGAAATCAACCGCTCAACGTTCACCTTTGAAGACGTCGGCAGCCCCGCCGTGCCCAACAGTACTGTAATTTTTGCATTCGGCATCGCTGATGAAGGAAAATTTAATTTTCTAAACGAAGCCGAAACCAAAAAAGTCACAGAAACAATAGGCAAAAACGGACTCCACGTTATGGACGTCCTATGCGCCATCCGCTACTACAAAAACCAAAATGGAAAAAAGGCGCCACTGCGGTTTGACTACTTTCTTTTACGCCTTGTTTTTGACAGAGAAAAAAATGCAGAATTTCAAGTTTTCCATGAACGGGGACCACGCTACATAGCTCCTGAAGAACTGGTGACGTTTCTGGCAGATAAAATCAACAACGCTGCAACGCCGCGGAAAATCCTAAAACCCACAGAGCCGCCTTAGAGCCGGCGCTTCAGAAAAGCCAACACTTGCTTTAAAACTTCTTCTGCAACCAACTCTTTAGGCTTATTGCCATCAACTTTTACCAGTTCACCTTTTTCTATGAAACTCTGATATATTTGTCGAACTTTCAGCTGCGTTTCGATGTTCTCCATGACGGATTTCCGACGCTTCAAACGCGCCTCTACATCTTTGGGGTCAACATCTATGAAAAGGGCAAAGTCAGGTTTGAGGGCATGCCTGTTTACGGCTTCAATCCACTCCAAACTAAGCCCAGCGCTTCCCTGATAAGCCAATGAAGAGTATATGTAACGGTCAGAAACCACCACGCAACCTTCAGCCAAAGCAGGCAGAACTTCATTTTGGATGTGCTCTAGCCGATCAGCCGCAAAAAGAAGCGCCTCTACCGCCGTGGGAAAGCGTTTGGCGCCGTAAAGAACTCGACGTCGTATAAATTTGCCGATTTTGCCTTTGCTGGGTTCAGCAGTATACACAGCCTTATAGCGACGAAGTTTGGCAACGAGAAGCTTAGCTTGAGTGGTTTTTCCTGAACCATCTAAACCTTCTATTACAATGAACACACCCTTTTTGTTCACTTCAACCCCGCCTACCCCTCGTCATGGTTAAGCATTAATGGGAGTCGCATAAATAATATTTGCACTAAACAGGGCGGAAACCGAGATGCCAAAAGCTTACTGGGGAGAAATAAAAGATCCCGTGCACGGCTACGTGTACATTACCGAATCAGAAAAACAAATAATTGACACCTACCCTCTGCAGAGACTACGCCGGCTACGTCAACTGGCAGGCTCTGAATACGTTTACCCCGGAGCAAACCACACAAGGTTCGAGCACAGCATAGGCGTGATGTATCTTGCAGGCAAAGCTTTAGAGAACCCCAACATCTCGCGGCTGGCAACCGACGAGGAAGCAGAAGTGACACGGATTGCAGCGCTACTGCATGACGTGGGACATGGCCCCTTCTCGCATGTTTTTGAGCATTTACTGATAAGAGATCTAGATAAAACACATGAAGACATCACCAGTTGGCTAGTAGAAAAAAGTGAAGTAGGCGACAAACTTGGCAAAATGGGCTACAACTCCAAAGAAATCTCAAAACTCGCCGTAGGCAAACTGCACAAGCCTGACAAAGCTTTTCTAGACCAAGTTATAAGCAGCGCTGTAGACGTAGACAAGCAAGACTTTATTGTCAGGGACACGTACCACACAGGCGCAGAATACGGTTTCATAGACGTGTTCAGACTCATACACGCCTTAGACGTGTGGGGTGAAAATTTGGCTGTAGAAGTGGGTGCACTGTCAGCCCTTGAATCCTTCATAATTGCCCGCATCGAATCATTCAAAAGCATATATTTTCACCGTGTAGGCAGAGCAGCACAGATCATGCTGGCAAAAGCCATGGAGAAAGCAAACGAAGAGCTTGGCTTAACCAACTTTAAAACTCCAGAAGAATACTTGGCTATGGATGACTACACCGTTTGGGCTGCCGCAAAGAAATGCGAAAAATCCAAGCCCATAATTGAAGACCTAGAACGAAGACGCATGCTCAAATGCGCTTACGAAAGGACATTCTACGAAAAAGACACCATGATCTCCAACATCTTCAGCCGTGACGCCTACCGCCAGCAAATTCAAGCAGAAATAGCACAGGAAGCAGGCGTAGCAGCTGAAACCGTCATTATAGATGTCCCCACTGTGACCTCAGTTCCCTATCACCATTCAGCTCTAATGGAAAAAATGGAAATTCCGGTTTTCAGCAAAACACAAACAGGAAAAAAATCTCTGTACCGTCTCAGCGAAATCTCAAAAATATTTGAAACACTCAAAGGCTTCATCAACATACTGCGAGTTTATACTGACGAAAAAAACCGTGAATGCGTAGAAAAAGCCACCAGCAAAGTACTCGGCAAAATCCCCTCAACCGCGAAAATTTCTTACTGACCACCCAAACCAAAATAGGCGGAAACGTTTAATTTCAGGCAAACATGGAAAACTGTAGCTGAAGAGACGCCCTTCGGAGAATGCAACAGAATGGAAAAAGACACAAGTGGTGACGACAAAAAAGTCATCAAAGTGAAGATTCGAAAGAAAAAAGAAGAAAACACCGACAAAACAGCAGCCCTGTTTTCGCACTCAGACATCAAACGTTTTGTCACCGAGTTCGTTTCGTCATGGATCAGAGGAGACATAACCATACGGTTCCCAACAGCTGCTGAGTTGAGCAAAAAAAACCCTCTGGCAGTAGCTTTCCCAACAGACCCCTCAGTAAAAGAGGAACTCAAAATCAAAGAACACTACATCGACTTGCTCTCCATATGCGCAGGAATCAAGCCTGCCACTCCACAAGAGCAGGAAAAAGCAATCACCGACGTATTCAAGATACTTCTCATGTTCCGCTCCGCCAACCGCATCGAAGGAAAAATCATATCCAACGACATAGAAAAAAGAGTAGCAGCCCTCGAAGAAAAAACACAAACTACAGCCAAACTAGTCGAGCAGATAACAGCCTTTCTCTTCAAAGAAAAAAAAGAAACTGCATGAACACTGCACCCCCCACGGAAGGGGAAGGTTTATTCGAGGGAAAAATCATTCTGCATGATGCTTCACAAAAAACGCGCTCCGGTAGTATAGTCTGGTCAAGTATTCCGGCCTTTCGAGCCGAAGACCCGGGTCCGAATCCCGGCCGGAGCACCAACAGAATTATACACCCACAAAACATCAAAAAGGTTTTTACAGATAGGCTTCAGTTACGTACCGCCGCATCATGCGGTGGCTATTGAAGTAATACGCAACTTTCCCAATGGACTTCTTCATCATGCGTACCCAGTCATCGCGTCTATTGTAAAACATAGGAATGATTACATACTCAAGTTTATTGTAGAGGTCCTCAAGCTCTTTCTGATAAGTTTCCTGACTGTCTAACCCCTCCTCAGGAGGTGGACCAATCGACCAGCCTGTCACGCCTTCTATCCAGCCCTCAAGCCACCAGCCATCGAGCACACTAAAGTTTAGCACACCGTTATGAGCAGCTTTCATGCCGCTGGTACCTGAAGCCTCCAACGGTTTAAGAGGCGTATTGAGCCAAACGTCCACGCCGCTGACCAATTTAGTTGCCATTGCAATGTCATAATTTTCTAAATAGACCATTTTTATATCAGGCTTCAACTGGTTAGCGTAGCCAAAAAGATCCTCGATTAATTTTTTGCCCTGCAAATCCCTGGGATGCGCTTTACCCGCAAAAATAAGTTGAAACTTGCCCTTCTTGTTAATCTTCTTTAAACGCCCAATATCCGAAAAAAGCAAACGCGCACGCTTGTACTCCGTTGCCCGCCGAGCAAACCCTAAAGTGAAAACGTCGTAACTCAAACCCGCTTTTGTCCACTCGTTAACGTAATCTATGAGACGAACTTTTTGTTCTTTATGTGCCTGCCAGATTTCTTCATTGGGGATGCCGTCAGCTACGCGGGCAAGCAGCTCAGGCTCATTTGCCCACCCAGGCAAATATTTGTCGTATAGTTTTCGGTAGCTTTCTCCAGTCCACATGTAAGAGTGGATACCATTTGTTATAGCGTGGATCTCGTAGCCAGCAAACATACGGCTGGAGACTTCACGGTGCCGCTCTGCAACACCGTTAACATAGTTACTCAAATTTAACGCCAGCAAAGTCATGTTCAAATGATCTGCTCCGCCAAACCGCTTAAGAGCACTCATGTCTGTAGTGCCATCAAGAATCTCCCGAACTAGCTCATAGCTAAATTTGTCGTGACCTGATTCCACAGGAGTATGCGTAGTAAAAACACACAACTCTCGTACTTTCTCAACGTCCATGGCGTATTTGTGCAAAAGCTCCAAAGCAAGAAAACTGGCGTGACCTTCATTAATGTGGTACTTTCGAATTTTAAAACCTAAGGCATCAAGTAGTCTCACGCCGCCAATGCCTAAAACAACTTCCTGCTTCACCCTGTATTTTTGGTCTCCACCATAAAGGTAAAAGGTTATTTCCCGGTCTTCAGCAGTGTTTCCCTCAACGTCTGTGTCGAGAAAAAGTACAGGAACAACACCGCCCGTTACACTTTTTAGTGTATATAGCCACGCTTTAACCTTGACTTCGCGTCCCTGAATGTGAACCGACACTTCGTGAGGAAGAAGACGCATATACTTTGATGGATCCCAATCCTGGGAGTGCTCAATCTGTTCGCCCTTAGGCGTCAATTCCTGCCTAAAAAAACCTTTTTTGCTAACCAACGTAACCGCAACTAGAGGAATCCGCAAGTCAGCGCTGGAGCGTATTGTGTCACCTGCAAGAATCCCTAAGCCACCCGCGTAAGTTGGAATCTCATTGACTAGACCAACTTCCATAGAGAAGTAAGCTATTTTTTGCCCTTTCAAAAGACCCTCTAAGTCATCCATTCCTCAGCACCCTCAGCCCCAGCAGTCCAACCGTAACGGCATCACGCTCTACGAAGGTATAAATCCATTCTTTAATCTGTTTTGATTGACAGAACGCACAGCACATATCAAAAAATCTCAAAGAACAACCCTTGCAAACTCAGACAACCGCCGGTAAAGTTCTTCTAAATCAGCCACGACAACATCGGCTTTTTGACCACTCTTTTCTAAGTCCTGAAAAGAATAGAATTGCGAGGACACAAAGACAGACTTTAAACCTGCCTCTGCAGCACCTTTAATGTCCTCGATGGGACTGTCACCTATATAGAGAGCAGCCTCTGCTTTCACGCCTAATTTAGCCAAGGTATCATGAAAAATCTTTTTGTGGGGTTTTCGCCAACCATTCTCTTCTGAGACAACAACCACGTCAAAGTAAGGTCGGATACCCAGTTGCCGCAAACTTGTATGCACCACAGGCGCATAAGTAAAATTTGAAATCAGCCCAACTTTGAAGTTTTCAGAAATATGTTTCAATAGCTCTTCCGCGTACGGTCTCAAAACAAGGGAGTCAACAAAATCTTGAAAGAACAAATCTAAAGCCTCTTGCATCCTGCGATCATCCCTGCTCACATCGTAGCCTACGCTGCAAAGTGCTTCTGAAACCCAAACTGCGTTAGTTACTTCACGAAGTTCACCATAACGTACTAAACGGTACTTTTCATGCGCTTTAGAGTAAGCGCTCAAGAAATCTGGCTGGGCAGCTTCAAAACCAACAGTATACAGCGCATTGTAAAGCTTCAACACAGAAGCTTCAAAAGTATAATTGCGAGGAGCAACTAGAGTACCAATGTAGTCTAAAAGAACCGCTTTAACGGGAAACATTAAACACACTTGAATGTAACATGAAAAAGACAGAGTTATACTGTTTGCGCTACAGCGTTAACTTTTTGAGCAAAAGAAGTGGCAAGAAGTTTTTCCGGATATCCGATCGCCGCCTCAATTTCAGGGTCATAAGGTATTTCCATAATAAATTTCAAATCTAATAGCTCTGTTTGTCGCTTGATGTCAGCTGTGTCAGTCATCTTCATGTTTTCCAACACACCTAAAATTGGGACGTTTAAATCTCTAAGTAGACCGCTAAGCTTCTTAACAGTCTCAAAAGCCAAAAGTGAAGAAGTAGTCACAATCAAAAACTCAACACGGGGAACTAGTCGAATCAAATCAAGTACTGCGTCCCCAATGCCAGGTGGCATATCAATCACAAGATAATCTAACTCGCTCCACAACGTTACAGCAAGCAGTTCAATCAACGCGTTTGATGTGTCAGTTCCCCGCAAAGGTGCAGCCTGATTCCCCGAATAGTAAACCAATGACATGTACTCTAACCCATAAACCAGCGGTGGAACCAAACCTTTCTCCTCTTTTGGCTGCACACCTTCAATGCCCAAGATTAGGTGAGTAGAGGGGCTTGTGAAGTCCAAGTCAAAAAGCCCAACCTTGAAGCCACGTTTAACCAGAGACAAAGCCAACGTGGTAGCCACCATGCTTTTACCAACGCCGCCTTTTCCACTTGAAACCGCGATTACTCTGGTTATACGCTTCAGTCTTTGTTCTATTATGTTTACGCGGGGATCAACCATCCACTACTTTGCTCCCTTGATACTTTCAAGCCAGATCCCACGCCCTTCCAGAATCTCAAAATCAGGGCTACCACACTTTGGGCACTTAATATAAGTGTGAGCAACTTCAGGAACAAAATGAATGGCCTCCACCGCATCCTTATTTAACTTGGTTTTTTTAAAGACCCATACGTTACTACAAACACGACATTTAAGCTTAGCTTTAGAACGCAGCAACCTAAACTTGACTAGTTTAAAGTTGGAGGGTATAAGCTGAGACAAAGCAAAACGGAAAATTGGTCGTTCCACATCCTGTAACTCACCGATTTTCACTGTAACCTCCGTGACTTGCTTTAAGCCTTCTTTTTCAGCTATTTGCACCGCAGTTTTAACAACTGCTTCGGCTAATGCCCATTCATGCATAAAAAAGCAGAAGCACTCTGAATCAATTAAACATATTGCAGAGTTACATAATGACGAAACAATAAATATGCATCCTTTAGCAAAACACAACCCTTAGCCTTCATAAAACGCATCCATCAATAATAGTTTGGGTACACTACGCAAATTTGGAGGAGAAATGGGTAACTGTAGCAAGCCATAAATAAAGTCGGTTACACAAAAAGCAATGAAGCATAATGTCAACAGAGTTACGTTCCTCTTACAAGAAATTACTTGCCAAAAACAAAGACCTGATAGTTCTAGGTTCAGCACAAGCAATACTTCACTGGGACATGGAGACCATGATGCCACCCAGAGGGGTTGGCTTACGCAGCGAACAACTTGCGCTACTCAGTAGCATACACCATGAAATGAGCACCGCCCCCGCCATCGGCAAACTTCTCAGAGAGATCCTCAAACACCCCGCCTATGACACACTAAGCGAAGTAGAAAAACGAAATGTGCAACTTATCAAGAAAAACTATGATGAACAAACAAGGCTACCAACTAAACTCGTAGCTGAAATCGCCAAACAACAAGCCATAACCGTGAACATTTGGAAAAAAGCCAAAGCTACTCAAAACTTTAACCTGTTTAAGCCTGAACTGGAAAAACTTGTTGACCTAAATAAGCAAGCAGCAGCGATTCTTATGGAAGCCAAGCAGACCGAAACACCGTATGATGCATTAATAGATATTTATGAGCCAAAAATGGATGCAGAAAGCATAGCTAAAATTTTCAGCGACCTCCAGAAAGGCTTGGAAAAGTTACTGCAGAAAATTGAAACCTCAATTCAACCAAATACACGCATTCTTAGCCAAAAAGTGCCTGTGGAAAAACAACGCGACATAGCCAAGTTACTGGTGAAGATACTTAACTACGATATTTCTTCGCCTAACGCCGGAGGAAGAATCGACGAAACTGAGCATCCCTTCAGCACAGGCTACTACGATGACGTACGGATAACAACCCATTATCACACAGACAAGTGGACAAGCAGCATATTTAGCGTCCTCCACGAAACAGGACACGCCCTCTACGAGCAAGGGTTACCACAGGAATGGAAATATCAACCCGTTGGTGCACCATGCAGTCTAGGATTCCACGAATCACAGTCACGACTTTACGAGAACATAATTGGACGCTCAAAGGAATTTTGGATCAACATTATACCTAAAATCAAAGGCGTCAAGGCAGAATTGGACGAATTTATCCGAGCCATAAACGTGGTTGCTCCATCAAAAATACGCATCGAAGCCGATGAAGTCACCTACAACCTGCACGTGATAATTCGTTTTCAAATCGAAAAAGACCTCTTCGGAGACAAACTCACAATTGCTGAGCTACCTGAGGTTTGGAACCAAAAATACAAACAAGCACTTGGCGTCAACATCGAAAACGACTCGGAAGGAGTAATGCAAGATACACATTGGGCAAGCGGTTTGTACGGTTACTTCCCTACTTACGCTCTGGGTAACATCTACAGCGGACAAATTATCAACAAAATCCAGCAAGAAAACCCCACTTGGAGCGCTGAAGTAGCAATAGGTAATCTAGAACATATACGTACATGGTTAACAAGCAACATTTACAACCACGGAAACCTCTATGACCCAGCCGACCTACTGAAAAAAGCAACAGACGAAAAACCAAACGTAGAACCGTATCTACGCTACCTAGAAGAAAAATACCAGAAACTCTATGCCTTCTGACGTTGCCCACTCTTTTTAAACAACACGCAGTACACGTAAAAGATGAACCAAACAGTAACGCCGCCGACAAAAAGAAAAACGCCAAACCAACCAACCACGCTAACGTAAAAGTTGGCACCCACTAAGAAGAACAACACTCCTAAAAGGACAGAAATCAAGCAGATCAACTCAATCCGCGACAAACACATTTCCCCTGTAAATCCTTTCCAGTTTTAAACTTCATCACGATATATAGAGTTACCGATGGAAAACACAAGAAATACACAAAAAAACAGGCAAAAACCGTCCGTTGATCCGACAAACAATAAACGCAGCGGCAATAAGCCTATACTCGTCCGACACTCTTATATACAAGATATGCATCCCCTCCAGCATGGAGAAAACAATAAATGTCGGGTATTGACGTTAAAAAACCTGAAACACGTGAAGAACTAGTAAAAATGCTGATAGAAGCCGCCAAAAAAGAATCAATCTCTAAAGGTAAACCGACAATTGTAGCAACAGCAAAAGCACTAAATATACATAGAGACACCTTATACACATGGATGAAAGAGTTCAATGTCGACTTCAAAGAAATTCTAGACAAGATACCGACAAATACAGCAGAAACTGAAAACATAGAATGTGGAAACACCTACCTAATTGGCGAGGCACTAGTCGGAGAAGGAAATGAAGTTGCCCACATAGACCTCATGATAGGCGACAAAAACGGCCCTGTCGGGTTGGCGTTCGCCCACGGCATGACCAGTCTTTCCGCAGGACACACGCCGCTACTGGCGGTTATACGTCCTAACTTGCCACCTAAACCTCATACTCTCCTAGTACCCAAGGTCACCGTCAAAAACATGGAAGACACAGGGAAAATCTTTGGACCAGCACAGGCGGCAGTTGCAAAAGCCGTCGCAGACGCCGTGGAAGAAGGAGTGATACCTGAAGACAAAGTAGATGACTGGGTCATAGTGTGTAGCGTGTTCATTCACCCTCAAGCCTCTGATTTTCGCAGAATCTATCAGTACAACTACGGCGCAACAAAATTGGCGATACAACGCGCCCTAAAGAAGTACCCCTCCTTAGAGAAAATTAATTACGATAAAGACCGCGCAAAACACCCAATAATGGGCTTCAAAGTTCCGCGCTTATGGAGACCTCCATACCTGCAGATTTCACTCGACGCACCCTCCCTAGAAAACGCCAAGAAAGTTCTCGCACAAATCCCAGGCAGTGACAGAATAATAATCGAGGTAGGCACGCCTCTGATTAAACGGTACGGAACCAGAGTTATAAATGACCTACGTCAAGCAGCAAAAGACGCTTTCATGGTTGCAGACCTCAAAACCCTAGACGTAGGCAAAGTTGAAGCAGACATAGCCTACGAAGACACCGCAGACGCCGTTGTTGCCGCAGGACTTGCCCCGCCAGAAACCTTAGACGCCTTTGTTCACGAAGCAAAACGATTAGGCATATATGCCATAATAGACATGCTCAACGTAGATGACGTACTCGGAAAACTCAAAGCACTCAAAAACTTCCCAGATGTCGTCATACTCCACCGCGGCATAGATCAAGAAACAGGCAGAACCAGTGGACTTGAAAGGATAAAGCTTATCCGGGAAGCTTTCAGCGACAAAAAGTTCCTGATCGCGGTTGCAGGCGGCATAGTTCCAGAAACCGCCAAAGAAGCCTTAGAGAAAGGCGCAGACATCCTCGTTGTAGGCAGATACGTGACGCAATCAAAAGACATTGAACGTGCAGTAAGAGACTTCCTAGAATTGACGCCTAGCATGCGTGAAGACGTAGACTTGTTCAGGGTACATGTAGAATAAACTGAACAAAATTTACCCCTACTTTTTTCTTATGTAAAATTAAGATAAAATTTTCAAAAAAAGATAAGCTACGAAAAAGATGGCGCTTGCAACTATGAATTGGGGCAGGTAACCAAAAGTTTCAGCAAAGTATGGTCCCAAAAAAGAACCAAGTGCAGCGCCTAAGCCGACGAGAACATCAATAAGGCCTGTCTTGCCAGCAGGAATAATTTCCATAGAAAGAGAAATTATAAGTATGGAATAAACAGCGTAAGCGAACCCCAGCAGTAAAAGGAAAACGCTTGAAACAACAGTGGGAGAAAAAGCAAAGTTAACTGCGACAACCAGAAGTAAGACAAGTAAACCTCGCAGAAAAACCATCCGTCTCAACTGCTTTCTGGTATCAATGTAGCGTGCACGTGCACTAATGAAAAAATAGCCAGCCATAGCTCCGCCTGAATTGAGAATATAAATGAGAAAAATCAAACTCGCAGGCAAAGCTAATTTCTGAGAGAAAAATATTGGTAAAGGAGTGAAAAATATGCTTGAAGCCAAAGAGAACAGCACTAAACCGAAACCAAAGCCGAGAAAACTGTCGCCTCTAAATTTTTCACGTAAAGGAAGACCCGCGGTTAAGTCTGAAAAGATGTCGACTCCACGGTAAGTAAAGTCAATTTTTTTTTCTATACCCACTAAACGGCGTTCAAAAATTAAAAGAGGGTCAGCCACTAAAAACACGGACAAAACAAAGGCTAAAAGATTAAGACCACTACACAGCAACAATGTAAAATTTGAGTTGAACCCCAACGTGGAAGCAAATAAACCAACAACTAACCCAATTAAGAACCCTATCTCCGTGAGGCCCTCATAAAGCGCATATGATCGTTCCCACTCCTCACGGGGGTAGTGTTCAGCAATAAGAACGTTTTTGGGGGCTTCATGCGCCACATGCAACATGGACATTGCGACGTAAAGAACAATAAACATACCAACATTAGTTGCAAATGTGAAAAGAAAAAGCAAGACAGTTATGGACAGGAAAGATAACAAGATGTAGAGTTTGTAACGTCTTGTGCGGTCACAAATATAACCCCAAAAGAAAGAGGCAGGTATAGTCAAAAACAAAGCCAACGACGTCATTATCCCAATGTCGACCAAAGTGCCGCCTATCGAAGGCCCAACTACGTACAGTGGGATAAACACTGAAAGTAATCCAAAGGCGATTTCGTGGAAGAAGAACCCAAGTCGCCACATAGCCAAAAGCACATACCAGAGAGGAATTAAAACATTTACCCGACAAAGTCAAGTTTTTCTGAAAAGAAACAGGGAGGGTTTTTCATAAATCCTTAATAGAGAGAGAGTCAACTTCATACTGCGCTGGAGAATGCATTAAATGGCTAAGTTCAAAGTAATAGTTTCGGATCCCGCAACAGGAACCTCCAAAGTTGTCGAACTTGAAGAAGCACGCGCGGTTCCATTTATCGGAAGAAAAATCGGCGAAATATTGGATGGTGCAGTTGTAGATTTACCAGCCCAAAAAATCCAAATCATGGGTGGCTCAGACAAGGACGGCGTCCCTATGAGGCCCAACGTACACGGTGGAGTTCGAAGAAACATTGTTCTAAGCGGTGGGGTAGGCTTTAATCCAACAAAACCGGGCCAAAGAAAAAGAAAAACTGTCCGCGGCAACGTAATTACCGACGAAATCGTCCAGATCAATGTAAAAATTGTTGGTCAACCCAAAAAGCCAAAATCTGAAAATAAAGGACAAGAACCTAAAGCAGAAGCGCCAGCCCCTAACTCAGCTTGAGAAGTCAAAACTTATTAACTCCAACCATCAATTCCTTCCATAATTCACGTTAATACTTGTGGAAAATATGAGTAGCGAAACTAAAGCCCTGCCTAAGCAGCCAGAAGTCAATATCGGCACCATAGGTCACGTAGACCACGGCAAAACAACACTTGTGCAATCTTTAACTGGAGTTTGGGCATCCCGACACAGCGAAGAACTCAAGCGAGGCATCACAATCAAACTGGGCTATGCTGACTTACCGATCTACAAATGTCCAAAATGTGAAACCCCCAACTACTCCACTAAACCCACCTGCCCAAAATGCGCTTCAAAAACAAATTTTGTCCGAGCCATAAGCTTCGTAGACGCCCCAGGACATGAAGCGTTAATGGCAACTATGCTGTCAGGCGCAGCCATAATGGATGGCGCAATTTTGGTCATAGCGGCCGACGAACCATGCCCTCAACCACAAACACGAGAGCACCTTGCAGCGGCTGAAGTAATCGGCATAAAAAACATAATCATCGTGCAGAACAAAATCGACGTTGTCGACGAAAAGAGAGCACTCCAAAGCTACCAAGAAATCAAAAATTTTGTGAAGGGAACAGTCGCAGAAAACGCGCCTATAATTCCAGTTTCTGCACAACGCCAAATAAACATCGACGTACTACTTAACGCCATAGAAGAGATAATACCGACTCCAAAAAGAGACGAGACTAAACCGCCATTTATGTTCATTGTTCGCTCTTTTGACGTGAACAAACCCGGGACGCCTATAGAAGAAATGGAAGGCGGAATCGTCGGAGGAACAATTATTCAAGGCAAATTCAGAGTTGGCGACGAAATAGAAATCCGACCAGGAGTCATGGTTGAAAGGGAAGGCAAAACTACATACAACCCCCTCATAAGTGAAATCGTAAGTTTACAGGCAGGAGAACAAAACGTGAAAGAGGCAACCTGTGGGGGACTTGTGGGTGTAGGAACCAGCTTAGACCCCTCTTACGCTAAGGCAGACGGATTAACAGGCAACATAGCAGGAAAAACAGGAATGTTGCCACCTACTCTGACTGAGTTAACACTGGAAACGCATATTTTGGAACGTGCAGTAGGCACTAAAGAACTGTTAAAAGTTGAAAGAGTTAACATAGACGAAACATTACTGCTTCATGTTGGAGCAGCCGTCAACACAGGAAAAGTCACCGCCGTAAAAGGGAACCTCATCAGAGTTAAGCTTAGCAGGCCTGTATGTGTTTTACCAGGGTCCAGGGTTGCAATGAGTAGAAAAATGGCAGCCCGCTGGAGACTCATCGGATACGGTTTGATAGTGGAAAAAACTGGAAACAAACTCTAATTCGGTATTATCCCCTTCAGTTTCATGAATTCATAAGCCTTTTGTAGGACATCTCGTGCGTTTTTGAAGGTAAGTTGAGCCAGCGCTTGGTCGTATGGAAGCCAAGTAAAACCTATGTGTTCAAAAGAGATTTTCACGTTGGTTACTTTTGACTCCAAAAGAAAGAAGACCACTTCCTTGTAAATTGTCAAACCTTGACGTTTGTAGAAATATGATATTTTTTCTTTAAAACCGTCAATAAATTGGATGTCAACAATACCTGTTTCTTCGCGCAATTCTCGGATAGTCGTGTCTTTTTCAGTTTCGCCCTCTTCAACATTGCCCTTTACGAAATCCCAATGTCCAGCCTCATATTGAAGCAAGAGAAACTTAACTTCAGAATTAGTTTTGTAGTAAACTACGGCCCCACAAGATTTCTCATTCAGCATTATTCAATCACCAATTCTCTAACACGTGTATGCTTAGGATTTGACGTTTAAAAGGAATTCTGAAACTGAACCGACAGTTCATCACAGGTAGCCGAAATAAGCAAGTTTAATTGGCCAACTAAGACAATTAGAAGTAGGCGGAAAAAAGCTTTGACACCGACTGCGCAGCAAAAGCAACCGTTAAGAGTGATTGTAGACTCAAACGTTTTGTTCATGCCGCTTCAATTCAAAATTGACATACACAGCGAATTAAAACGGCTACTGAACAGAAACTTTGAACTCGTTTTAATTTCACCTGTAAAACGTGAACTGGAGAGACTTGCGACGAAGAGTTCACCTAAAATGCAGAAAAATGCTGCGTTAGCTCTCAAATTTAGCGAGCAATGCAGCTACGTCGAGGTGGCAGAAGCCAGCCAAAAAACCACTGACGACATCATCTTAAAAGTTGCCGGCGAATGGAAAGCACCTGTTTTCACCAATGACAAACTTCTCAGGAAGAGGCTAAGAGATATAAATGTGCCAGTGATTTACATGAGAGAAAAATCGCGTCTAGAAATCGACGGGTTGATATCGTAGATGTTTAAACTCATTACTCTGCAGGATACTATACGTATTCCTCCTGAAACCTTCGGCAACCCACTGGAGGCAGTAGGTCGGCAACAAGTTAAATCCAAATACGAGGGGGTTGTCGATGAAGAACTGGGTTACGTCATAGCTGTAACCAAGGTAGAAGTCAGCCCGATTGGAAAAATCATTCCTGGAGATGGAGCCACTTACCACAAAGTATCTTTCCAATTGTTAACTTTCTATCCGATGATTCAGGAGGTTATAGAAGGCGACGTCGCTGAAATCGCTGATTTTGGCGCCTTTGTACGTATAGGCCCTGTAGATGCCCTGCTTCATGTTTCGCAGTTAATGGATGACTTCATCTCCTACGATGAAAAACAAGGAGTTCTTCTTGGAAAAGAAACAAAGCGGAAACTCACAACAGGGGATCAGGTTCGAGTAAGAATAACCGCGGTTTCTCTGGGGAGAGCAGGAAGCTCGGGCAAGATTGGTGTAACAGCAAGGCAACCGTTCTTGGGTAAATTAGAGTGGATTAAAGAGGACCTCAAACCCGCATCAGAATCAAAAGGGAAGGCTGAAGAAAAAGGAAGTTCAGGAAAAGCGTGAAATGTATGAGTGAAAAAGCCTGTAATAATTGTCATTTTATAACCAAAGAAAACGTCTGCCCAAAATGCAAGTCAACAAACCTCAGCGAGGATTTCGGCGGCATAGTTGTTATGTTTGATGTAGAAAACTCTGCCGTGGCAAAGGCTATGAAGATTAAAGAAAAAGGGCGCTACGCATTAAAAGTAAGATAGACACAAAAAGCCCCCAATTTTAGTGAACAGTTATTAGAGAATTCTACGTAAGACAGCTAAGGGGTTCAGAAAACGGCTGCCGTCTACGTTATCACATCTTCCATGCGTGAAAAACTCAAAGAGCCCTTTGGTGTGTTAATTAAAGGGTCATCCGACGAAACTATAAAAATTTTTGCACATTTACTGGAAAGAGAGCAACCAACAAAGATTGTGTCTGTTGGAGACACGGTTTCTAAAAATCTTCACAAGCACAAGATTATTCCACAATTATCCATAACCGACAGCAAAACAATGAGAAAAAAAATTAAACCATCGAGATTTGCTGGAAAAGAGATTGTTAGAGTGGAAAATCCGCAGGGAACCATTACCAAAGAAGCAATCTTTGCCATCCGTGAAGCATTAAAGAGGGACTGCAAAGTTCACATAGTTGTTAATGGTGAAGAAGACCTGCTGACACTTGTTGCGGTTCTTTATGCGCCTGAAAACTCCTTTGTGGTTTATGGCCAGCCCTCTGAGGGCATCGTTGTAGTGAAAGTTACAGCTGAAAAGAAAACAGAGACCAGAGAAATACTAAAACAAATGAAAGTTGGCAATGTAAAATAAAATTTTAATCACTGTAGTCTCTTTCCATCGGCTTTAAACTCGTCGCTTTAGCTTCTGGGATCATGGGCAAAGGGATGGGCGGCGGAATATTCAAAATCCGCGAAATCAACACGGATTCTATGAAAACCACGTTTGATATGGACTGCAAAATAATCTGTGAAGGCGGCTTTTTCTGATCATATTCTTTCAGGATTTTCTCTATTTCACCCTTGTCGCCCTGCACGTAAGCGTGACCTTTCAAGTTCATTTGGGCGACTGAAGGATTATATGTGATAGTTAAAACAAAAGGAACTTCCAACAGGTCGTCAGTTTTCTTTTCAATACTAACGACGTTGATGTTTGTGCTTATTTGTATGTTAGGGACAGGTTTTCTGATGTCCCAAAAACGATCTGCGGAAATACTGCTTATTGAAACATTAACTCTTATCATCTGCACCATCAAAGAGTATTATTCGGCAGATGCAAGATTTAAAATGTCCGTTTTTAGGCTCGTTTATAGCGTGTGAAACCACAGTGGCCACACGTGAATCTATCGCTGTGGTCAGCCATGAAGTAGCCTGGTCCGCATCTTTCGCAGGTTGGGCGCGTCCGAGCTGCTTTTGTGCCTTCTATTTTATACAGAACTGAAACACGTGTCCCACTTTTCTTTTTGCCGCCCTTCGGTGCAGGCGCTGCGCCGCTTTTTTGAGGTTTAGACACGTCTTTCTTTCCAGTGTCTTTTGGGGCTTCTTCCGGTTTAGCTGGTTTTTTTGACATCTTACTGTTTCGCCTCTTCCTTTGGTTTTTCTGGTGGACTATTCCGTTTAATTATATAAGCAGGTTCAATCAGCTTAGCTTGCTCTACTGTCTCGTATGCAGTTGCAACGCCCATAGCGGTGCTTGTGCCCGTGAGAGTTTTCATACGTTTAATGAAAACTAACTGGTCGCTGACCTGCAACGCTGCAGCTAAAGACCGCTTCACGTCTAGTCTTGCAGGAGTTTTTCCTTTTGGACCATGATTTACTTGAAACTGAACTTCTTTACGTTTCAGCAAAGGATTTTCTTTTTGGGAAACTATTTTGATTTCCATGATTTTTCACTTGACGAGGTGGTCTTACTTTAAGGGCACATACATTGATGAACGCGAAGCGCCGATACCTGGTGTTCCATGCCTAACGGGTTTGTTAGTTATTGCAAATTCGCCTAGGTAGTGTCCAATCATCTCGGGTTTTATTGTGACTGCTTGGAATTCTTTGCCGCTGTGTACATGAATTTTGGCGCCGACCATTTCAGGGAGGATAACCATGTCGCGTACGTGTGTTTTAACGACTATTTCCTTTCCCTTTTTTGCGGCTTCTTGAGCTTTCCGCATCTTTTCAAGAAGAATACGTTGTTCTGGAGTTAACCCTCGTTGGAGGCTTCGGCGTTGTCGGGAAGGGAGAATTGTTATGAATTCGTCCATAGACATAGCTTGCAAACTTTCGAGCGAATGCCCACGATACATGAATTCTTTCGGCATGTTTCTTCAACTCATCTTGTTTGTTTTAATACTTATCCTATTGAATAGCACGTTTCTTTTTCTGACCTGGCCCTCTGGCGGCGATTAAGCCAACTTTTTGACCTGGTGGTGCACCATGTGAAACTGTGGTTGTTCTACGAGCACTGCGCTTGCTGCTACCATAGGGATGAACTGCAGGAACCATGGCTCTGCCGCGGGTTCGGGGGTACTTGTGACCTTTAGCTTTCATCAAGTGGAACTTCTCGCCAGCTTTCAGGAAGGGCTTTTCTGTTCGCCCTGAAGCGGCAACTACGCCTATTGTTGCCATACAGTAGTCATTGAGGTATCTTGTGCGACCAGAAGGCAATCTAATCATTGTGCCTTGAGGTGTGTGTGCTACTACGGTAGCGTATGCTCCTGAAGATTTAGCGAGTTTTCCTCGATCGCCTGGTCGCAGTTCTAGATTGCAGATGAGTGTACCTTCAGGTACTTTCCCCAAGGGGAGAATGTTTCCCACTTCGGATGGCGCGTTTCCACCAAGCTGGATCTGTTGTCCTTCATAAGTACCTTCTGGGGAAACTATGTAACATGAGTCACCATTTTCGAAGTTTATAAGGGCTAAAGGTGCACCCCGCCCAGGGTCATGCACAAGAGAAGTTACAGTGCCGTTTATAGAGGCTTCATAAGCTTCTTTGGGGGGAATTATTGGATATTGAGCAGCGCCTACCCGTTTATGGGTTGAAGCACGGTAAACTGAACCACCGCGCCCACGTCTTTGAACACGAATTCGTTTTCCCATTAATCAAATCTCCTATATGTTTTACAAGATTCCAAGTTTTATAGCGACATCTGAAGCTTTGTGCTCAGGAGCAAGTTTTACGAAGGCTTTTTTTTCGCCCTGAGGGGTAATCATTGTTGTCACTTTTAAAACTTTGACTTCGTAGAGTTTCTCCACAGCTTCTTTAATGTCTTTTTTGCTTGACTTTAAGTTGACTATGAAGATTAACTTGTTGTCTTTTTCTACCATGAGACTGGCAGATTCAGTCATTAGTGGATAGAGGACTACTTCGTTGGGATCCATTATGCTTCTTCTCCTTTCTCGTAAAGTTTAGCCAGTTGTTCGATGGCACTGTTAGTCCATAAAGTTAGTCTACCAGGGTGTGTTCCTGGCGCTAAAATCTCCGCGTTAAGGTTTTTGACAGTTACAACATCCACGCCTGGAAGATTACTTGCCGCCTTCACTACGCCTTTGTTTTCAGCAACAACAATAAGTGGCCCCACGGCTTGCTTCATTTTTCGGCCACGGCGTTTGCCTTTCCCGGCGCGGATTTTGCGGCTTTCTCGTACGCGGGAAATGTCTGAGGACAAGCCGAGGTTTGTTAGAGTTTCCTCGACATCTTTGGCTTTAGTTAACTCTGCAAGGGAGTCAACAACAACTAGTGGGATCGCAGGGACAGACTCAACTTTGTGTCCGCGGGAAGCAACAAGCTCCTTTGAGGCGGTAGCCGCAATCGCAGAGAGCAAAGCAAGGCGTTTTTCTTTCTTTGGAATTGCCTTCACAATTTTTGCTTCGGCGCGTGGCGGATGTGCTTGCCGTCCACCTACAGTGCCTGGGGCAAACGCTGCTTTTCCGCCGCCTCCTTTTTGGCGAGGAATCCTAGCGATAGCCATACCTGTCCCGCGTGATTCAGCAGAGGTTCTTTTCCCAGCCATTGGGTCTCTTCCTTGCGGTTGAAGTCTATGTGACTGGATAGAAAGAACCGCGCGTTTTATGACGTCGGGTCGTAGGGGGGTCTCAAAAAGCGCGGGCAGGGTTGTTTCGCCTGCGGGTTTTCCTTGGAGGTCAAAGATTTGTACAGTTTTTTGAGTTGGCATTGTTTTTCACCGTTATTTCCCTTGAGGTGAATCCAGCGAAAGATGGGTAATTTGCGGGGGTGCCTCAGAAACTTCTTTGGGAGGTCTAGCGGGATAGCGGAGGGTTATTGTGCGTTTTTCTGTTCCTGCTATGCTTCCTTCCATGAGGATGTAGGGACCTCTCAGAATACCGTATCGTATAAAGCCGCCTTTTACGGTGACCTCTTTGCCGTCTTTGCCCATTTTGAGTATACGTTTGTTGAATTCTATTCGTTGGTGATAGCCCATTTGCCCTGCTCTGGGAATAGAGTACATGAGGTGATGAGGATTCCATGGACCTAGAGTGGCGATGCCACGTTTGGTTTTTCGACCTTTAGCTTGAAGTATAGTTACGCCCCAGCGTTTAACTGGTCCTTGCCAGCCCTTCCCTGTTGTAACAGCCGCAACATCTACGTATTGCCCTGTCTTGAAAACTTCTTCAGGGGTTACGGTTTTACCAAGTAGACTTTTGGCGTACTCAAACTGTTGGGCTATGGTTCCGCCGCCAATTTCGATTTCGGTGATTTCTGGTTTCTTCTTGGATAAGTTAGACAGTTTGGGTTGGGTGGCAATTATAGCGCGTATGTTGGTTGCCTGCTCCAAGGTTTGGCTCATTTTTTGCAGCATCTCTTCCGTGTTAAAGTTTTCTGGCAGAACCAATGCCCTTTTTAATTCTGGCACGGGATCCTTCATCCAAGCTTCCGTGAGTTGCTGCAGCCCGTATGGTGTGCGTGTGTACGCTCGTATGCCGCACACAAGAATCGGGGGAGTCTCTATAACTGTAGCTGCACGCATGACTTCTTTACCAAAGTTAGGTGAACGTTTCCTGTCTTCTATTGTGAAGACGTAGGTCATGCCTGCCTTATAGCCCAGAAAACCGAGCAGTCTAGGAGTAGATTCTTTGGTTTTTGGCCAGTACCGTATTCTAGCGACTGGTCGTTTAGCGCGTTTCCTAGGCAGATAAGCTAGTGAACCATGTTTTGGAGCATGAGTTTTTCTGTGACCCATTGTACTTCCGCTTCGCGAAGCTTAGCAATGGAAAATTAGAGTTATAAACGTTGCCGTTATCTTAGATGTTTAATTTGCTATTTTTACATTGTTTTTTGGAAGGAAGAAAACTTTGAGCAAAAGCTACGGCACCAGCCTGATACACGAGTTTACCTCTGACAGAGATCTTCTTGCTTTGTGAGTTGATTGCGTAGAGTCTTATTTTTCAGGAATAGCAATGACTAACTGTCCGCATTAGAGAGGGAGTCATGTTTGTTTTAAATTGTTTAGGTT
>JAOAIX010000019.1 GCA_026414485.1 Candidatus Bathyarchaeota archaeon | reverse complement strand
AGATGTGTATAAGAGACAGATTATAAATCGACTTACAAAAATTTTCAATAGATAGGATGCTTATGAAAATCCAAGTTGTGTTAACATCGTACATGCTTTCTTTTAAAGCCTAGTTTTCCTTTATCCGCTGCTCTTTGAATCGATTCTACCGCAGAGTTTAGTTGGCTGAGGGTTTGTCCCATCAAAAGCTCAACCGGACCTACTGCTTGAGCAATTTTTTTTGCTTCTTCATAAAGCGGTAAATATGATATACCAACCGCCATTATAAAATTATTCATCGCGTATTTTGTGCGGTTTGGCTGGCTGTGTATCGTGTCACGTACGCTATAAAGCATTGCTAAAAGTTTGTCCCTGTCAAACTCACTGTCTTTACGCGTTCCTAACAACCATTCGTAGCAGCTCCAACCAGCCGACATGGTTAATTCTTTTCCACTATCTATCCAGTGGTCTGCCACAGTGAAGGCAATATCCGTTTCCGCAAGAGTCACTGCCACAATAAAGTCTGAAATCATGTAAAAATAGGCACCTTCAATCCATCGATTAAAATCCTCTTCGGTCATCTTCTTTGGCTCCGCTATCATGCCTGCTAAATACATGGCATCATAATTTCCCGTTGCATAAAGTTGTTCTGCTAAAGGTTGGTTGTATTTTAATCGTTTAAACATCGGCTTCATTGCGCTTATGGTTACACCAAAAACAGGCTCTTTTGCACCATTGCTCATGTAAGTTTTTTTCGTACGATCATTACCAAGGGACCGAAGTTCGTCCATAATTTCGTTGAGTTCCATTGATCATACCTCCACTGATTCTTAGTTTATGAACTCCTCAAGAGCCTCCCTGTTTTCGGCTATTACGGAGTCCATGAGATTTTCAAGTTCTTTTTACTCTTTCTTTTATAAACTCAACAAAGTTCATGACTTCTTTTTTCTTTTCGTCAGTTAATTGCTCGAATTCTTTGATAAACATTTCCTCCAAGGTCATAAAATTACAACCCGCTTATGTTTATTTGCAATTAAATTATACCACACACTCAACAAATGTTGAACCAAACCGCTGTGCGGTAGCTTTAAAACCTCTTGTTGCATCTTGTGTATTCTCCATTTACAATTATATCAAATTCAAGTTAAAAAGGAGAGATTCACATGCAAAAGATTCAAGAAATGCTTATTCAGTACCAAAAACACATGGAACTCAGGGGATATGCCGTCAATACTCAGAAAGCTTACTTTGCACACGTTAACTACTTTCTGGGACTTTATCCCCAAACCACTGAAGTACATGATTGTGATAACGTCAGAGAGTTTCTTTATGCTCAACTCAGTCGCGGTTTAAGCCAAAACTATGTTAACTCCGCATATAGTGCACTCAAGTTCTTTTTCGAGGTAACATTACGAAGTACTTGGGACAAGCATCAAATGCCAAGGTTAAAAAAAGACCTTTTAACCCTTGTATCTTAACCCCTCAAGAAGTTAGACAACTGATTGACTCCACCTTTAACCTTAAACATCGTGCCATTCTTTCTACAACCTATTCTGCCGGACTGCGCGTATCCGAGGTTTGCAATCTTAAAATTACCGATATCGACAACCATAACATGTGCATTCACGTAAGAATGAGCAAAGGCTTTAAATCACGGGTAACTCTATTATCCAAAAGAAATCTGCTATTGCTTCGGGAGTATTACAAAGCCTATACACCTAATACATGGCTTTTTCCAGGAGCCAATCCCCAAAATCCTCTTTCAACACGCACTGCTCAAACTACTTTTCTAGAGGCTTGCCAAAGGTGCGGAATTGTGAAAGACGTCTCTATTCATTCACTTCGTCACTCGTTTGCTACCCACCTCATGGAAAACGGAGCAAATATCCGTCAAATCCAATCTCTGATGGGTCATGGCAACATTAATACTACAGCTCAATACATTCACCTCACCCGATCACACCTTGTTACCTTCCAAAATCCAATGGACTTGTGGGAATGAGGTGAAAACAATGCTTGAGCTTCAGGATATTGTACAAACTTACGGCGAAGAATTCCGTAAGGCACATAACCTTATACATCAACAGGAAAAAGCTTTGGCGTCTATTTCTAACTGTCGCACTGAAAAACTTGGCGGTAATGTTAAGGTATGCAGTGATTGCGGTTGTTATGAAATCTCCTACAATTCCTGTAGAAACAGACACTGTAACAAGTGCCAGTCTATTAAACGACATCAGTGGATCGATGAGCGATTAAAGGATTTGCTTCCTGTTCCGTATTTTCATGTTGTGTTCACCATTCCCCAGGAGTTGCACAGTTTGTTTCTGGGAAATCTTAAAACACTTCTAAACGAGCTCTTTACACAGTCCGCAGCAACCGTTCTGCAATTGGCAGAAAGCAAGAAATTCCTCGGTGGACAGGTTGGTATCATTTCTACCCTTCACACCTGGGGCCAAAATCTATCTTTCCATCCCCATATTCATATGATGATCCCGGGGGTAGGTCTGTCAAAGACGGGTTTAAATTGCAACCGAGCTTCCAGGAAGTTTTTCCTTCCGGTCAAGCTCATGGCCAGAATTTTTAGAGCCAAACTTCTTATTCGATTAAAACAGTTGTATATGGAAGGACATATTCACTTTGATGAAGATAAAACAAACTTCCAAGCACTTATTGAGTGTTTGTTCCAGAAAACCTGGGTGGTTTATGCTAAAAAACCCTTCGCATCAACTCACTATCTGCTCAGGTATTTGTCAAACTACACCCATAAGGTAGCCATCTCAAATTCCAGGCTGATTTCCATGCAAAACGGAAACGTATCTTTCCGCTACAAGGATTACAGGGACGGGAAGCAAAAAGAAATGACCCTCTCTGTTATGGAATTTCTCCGGCGGTTTTGTATGCATGTTTTACCCAAAGGCTTTGTAAGGATACGTCACTACGGGGTCTTAAGCAACACTCACCGGAACAAAAAACTGCTACTGTTAAAGAGCCTGCTGGGATGCTTACAACCCCTTCAGCCAAAGAAAAGTGTGCTTCAACTGGTAGATGAACTCATTGGTAGAAATCCGCTACAATGCCGTCACTGCGGAGGGAATCTGCTCACGTTAAGAAAAACTCATGCCGAAGAACAAAACACAGGCTAACCTTGGTGTAACTGAATCTTTTTTAAAACTACGCCCAAGATGGTTGGCTTTGCTATGCCTAATTTGAGCATTTTTAAGATGCTTTTCATAATTTTATTAGGATTTTGTGGCTAATGCTATCCATTTGTATGAAAAAAGGAAAATCGAAAATCCATAGGGAACTACCCCTGCTTAGCGCCATGGTTCAACATGCGTGCCTGCAATGTGGCGGTTTAACTCAACTGCCAATTGTGGGCTTTTTTTCCGCCACACTGCGGGCAACGCTAGATGTTATATGAAGTCGCCCGCCCCGCAACGCCAGAGCCGCCAAGGATGGCGGCGCCCCAAATACCTCTATTTATTTGTATCAATTCATAAACAATTATTTTATTGCTTCATCAAACTTGTACATAAGTAAGCTAGCTAGTGTAATAAGATGCATGGCTCTATTAT
>JAOAIX010000018.1 GCA_026414485.1 Candidatus Bathyarchaeota archaeon | reverse complement strand
GTGGGGCGTTACCTTGGTAAGGTAATGGTCGCGGGTCCAAATCCCGCCCGAGGCTTCACTTTATTTTCGTTTGTTTCGTTTGGGTTGTTTTGGCGGTTTATTCCCTCTATCGCCTCTATTAGCTGTTTTAGGTAGTTTTCGCATGCTTTTGACACGTTTATGCCTAATTCATGTGCTTTTTGGTAAACTTCTTTGTCTATGTTGATCGTCACTTTGGCTTTCATCCCTTGTTTGCCTCACACATACGTATAAAACCGTATGTGTAATTATATGTAACTTTAAGGCTTTAAAAGTTATCAAAAAAATGGGGAAATGTGAAGAGGTCAGCTCATCGCTTTATTGAATTCTGTGTGCTGAGTAGCAACTTGAATAATCAACGTAGAAGCCATTTGTTGTATCAATGAAGCTTGGTTGTACTGTTGGAGAATAGATTCTACTCCATCCGTTAAGGTTGTTCTCGAAGCGTTCTTCAAATTGTAGATTCCAGTTGTTTCCGTCTGAACTTGTCCATATCTTTAAGTGGTCTAGATAAATCTTGGATGCCACTGTAGTGCTTCGATCGCCAAATGTTATGCTTGTGAATATTCTGTTATTTATGTCGCCATTACCCTGCACTAGCCAAAGATTATCGTTGATTATGAACCAAATCGTGCCTCTATTATGGTACATCCGTAATTTCCACCAAGTGTTCATGTAAGTTAGATCTCTCGTGCTGTAATAGACTGTGAAAGATCCGCCTCCCGCTGGTATGTATTTGAAGAATATCTGAAATGTTCTATCTGGGTATATCCTCGCTCCTATGGTGTAGAATAAACCGTCTGATGTTCCTACAGTCATGAATTCAATGTCGCCTACTTGTGTTGCTACTGCTTCAAAGTTTGCAAAGCATTCAAACGCATCATAACCTGTTGTTGGGAACAACAATCCTCTTTGCGCATAAACGTATGTATAGACGTATGCACTCCAAGCGTTTTGATAGCCTTGCAGACTAAGATCGTGCCATGTATTTAGTACTCCAAAATAATTGCCTTCTGGTATTATAGTTGTTGTAACTTTTGCCATTGGGAACCAACTATGTTTATAGAGGTTATGAGTGCCGCATCCCCAATCATAAAGCACTTGAATATCGTTGCCTACTAAGCAATACCAGCTAAAAGCTATGACGTTAGATATGCCAAAGTTGTTCATTATGCCTGTTGCGTGATTTGGATCATGGAAATTGTGTTCAGCTACTATAACTTGTTTGGCTAACTGGCTTCTTAACGTGCCTAAGTATTGTGCGCCATCCGTATTCCACCAGATTGTCCAACAGAGAATATCTTGAGATTGATTTAGATAAGATGTGTACTGTGTTTTTGTCATTGAATCAAACCAGAAACCACCGTAAACTGTAGTTGTAGTTACGTGCCAAGGCGCTACAGCGCTATGTGTAAAAGGGATGGAACTGTACTGCTTCCATGAGTTATATAGCATTTTTGCGTATTCTATCATAGCCGTCAAGTTACCATTAAATGCTTCTTGTCCACCAACAGCACCGCAAATTGGGCAAGTGGTATTTCCTTCAAGCTCGTTTTCACCTGAAAAAGCTACGATCCTGTTTGAGTATGTGTTAAGTCTTGAAGCAATTTGAGAATACAAAGATTGTGCTTGTTGTTGAGTAAGTACTTGATGCGTGCTTCTGATTCCACTTAGTTGTATTATCAATCTTTGACTAAAGCTCTGTGCAAATGTTGGAACATAGTAATCTATTTGGTTAAGTAATGGCGTGAAATTTGTTGTTGATGATAGTTCAAAGTCAAGCTTAAGGTAGTTGAATGATATTCCGTATTTTGTGTTTATCTGAGATAAGGCATAGCTAACAAAGGTGAAAGGGTTGAAATTTGGATTCTGCTGTCTTTGTGCTTCTAACCAGTTTATGTTGATAGATCCCGAATAGGCGTCCCTGTAGGACGTTGCAGATTGTCCGTTTGGCATCGTTGTGAAAATTGAGCAAAGAATCAGTGCTATTGTACCAATCGCTAAAGTTTTCCTCATTCATGGTCTTTTTCCTCCACCTTACAACCAGATGGTTGGCTACAACCTTCAACTATGACAACATAACCGTAAGGACTTTCACAAGTCCAAAGTATGCGCACATTTTCTTTTGTTTTTAGGACTTGTTTGCCTACACTTCTTGCAAGTGCTATAACATCACCTAAATCTGCATCATCTCGGTTTCGAGGTTTAACTATCAAGGCTTTTCTAACTAGCAATGTCTTCCCCCCAGATCTAAGATGAGTTTAGCGTTTGGAACCTTGTCTTTCCATTCTTCAGCTTGTTTTATCCACTTGTTGCGCCAGTCCTCACCATGAAGATGCCACTGATCTAACACCATGCTGAAGATCCTTGTCTTTTCTTCAATGAGTTGCTTTTCTTTAAGTTGCTCTTGCGTCATCATCCTTTCAATGCTGTTGCTAACAAGTTTGCGACTGTAGCGGAAACTATAAACCTCGTAAACTTCCTTTGAGATCAATTGTTCTGAATGAAGCGCTTTTGTAAGCAAATGTAGAACAGCAAACTGCTTATCCAAGTCATGCTTTGCCATGTACTTGATCAAGGCGCTTCTAAGTTCAGGTGCAACACAAATTTTGATAATGTGATCGTTATCCTTCATTAGATCACCACAAAGTAGATAGTATAGTGTAAGGACACATCAGACGTACGTACGTACTTACATAACAATTACATACATTCATACATTCATCCCATCCCTACATAACTTCTAAATTCGCCTCATTTGAGAAAAACTGAAATTTTCGATTTTAGCCAATTCCAAAAATTAGAGTTGTTTGGGAAAACTTTGAGCATGGACAAGATTCCAAATAGAAGTCCTAAGATGAACTCAAGCATTTTTGTTCACCATGATTTTCTTTGTTTTTGCCAGTGAGTTTATGATGTGGTCAATTTCGTAGGCGTTTGCTACAAATTCAATCCATGTTCTCCAGTTCCATACGTTGCTTTGGCAATAGCTTAGTTCTTCTATGTGGTAGTTGCCTTTTATGAAGAAGCATAGTTGTGGATGTGGTGCCGTTTTTGCGCCGTTTGGTAGTAGTTTTATGCATAAGTTTGTTGTTTCTCCGTTTCTATGGTCAGAGTATGCAACTCTCGGTTTTACTGGTGTGTCCTTAAAAATCTGCATTGGGTATGCTTTGCAACTTTCAAGCGGAATATCAGCAACTAATAAGCCTTCAGGTATGCGTTTCTTTTGTGTTTGCGTCATCATTTTTCTATGTTCTCCAGTTCATTTTCTGATCTGTCTGTCGAGTCAATTAATTGCCAAGGAATAGCTTTGACTAATCCGCATCCAATATAGCGGTAGTAGAATCTTGGATCTGTAATGCCTTGTGACCGAGATCTATAAACTGGTTTGAATGTTTTTGTGTAGCATGCGCATTTTTCAGTTAGGCAATCTCTATTTATGAATGGACAGAACTTAGGCGTCATATTTTGGTGCCTCTATGTTTCTGTATTGATCGTTTAGTAGAATTCTGACAAGTTCAGAGTAACATTCAATTCCATAGTATTTTTTTAAGGTGTTTGCTTTTTGCAGTAGTTCGCCATCAAGGCGAACTCTTACTTGCACATTGTCTTTTTCAGTCATGTAATCCCTCGTGCTTCTGAATTACTCTGGATTACAATATAAATGTTTTTTACAGGTATGTGCTTAAACTATGTTGGAGTTTGGCGTAAATACACAAGTTTTATATGTATATGAGTAATTAGAAATTACTTGGTGTTACATTTGAATGATGAAAAAGAAGCGCCACAAGTAAGGGTAGTTTTCGAGGGAGAAATGCGGAAACGCTTTGAGGCGGTAAAGCGATATTATGGTTTAGAAAAAAATGCGGATTTGGTAAGGTTGCTTGTTACGCTACGGTATGAAGAACTCAAGAAAGAAGGGAAGATTTAGAAAACGTCATAAACCCCAAGTTCCATACGCATCCTTTCAAATTTTTGTTCATGCACCAAATCCCTCAATCTCTCGATCTTTCTTTTCACATCCTCATAATTCTTAGTTTGCTTAGTTATGTTTGAAAGTGCTTCTAAGCAATCTTCCCATCCACGAATATATAATGCATCAACCATGAAGTTCACCTTCGCTTGAAGAGACTGCCCAAAAATTTAAAGATGCTCTCAAAACATACACATGGTTCCTCAGAGAGAGTTAAGTTAAAGTGAAAATTTACTTTGAAAGTTTAATAAAAAAATAAATCGAAAGGAAAATACAGAGTACAACTATCCCAAAAGTTGTAGTGTTTTCGTACCATTTTGGGTTAGATTCTGTTGATGGTGTAGTAGGTGAGTTGAGAATTTGCTGAAAAACGTCCCATGTCGGAGATACTCTTGATATTTCTCCATCATTATTAATATTATATAAGGCATAGATCGCTTCTGTTGAGTTACTCCAATCCCATAGCTTGTATACTGCTGTAATATGCGAGTTCCTCATCAGGTTATCCGCTACAAACTGGAAATCTTGAGGATACCAACATAGCACCTCATCAACATGCACAGGTTTATCATAAAGCTCTCCATAATATAGCGCTGTTAAAACTGCTTCTCTTGTCTGGTTATGTCCGTCTGGATCTATGCCGTAAAGCGGAGAATAGCGATATGCAATAATGTTAAGACCTATATAATCTGTGTAATTTTGCCAAACTGGTAAAACTTCAGCTTCAAAGTTTGGATCTGTTACGTTAAAGTAATTATGCCATAAGTAGAAAGGGAATGTTATTTCGCAACTAAAAGGAATCTCGCTTATGCTTTTCCAAACCGTATATTCTCTTTGCATTATTGTTTTAGCATTATCCTTACTAAAATGGAAATATGCTTCATTGAAGCCAACAAACAACATAACATTACTGTGGTTAGTAAGGCAAGCGTTAAGTTTGCCATACCATTCAGTATAGAATTCTTCTGAGAACGAGCTTAGTTCAAATTGCCAATGATGCGACATATGACCGTAAGGGAAACAATAAATCGCTTGAACTACAACCTTATAACTTCCCAGATGTGAAAGATAGCTTTCTAAACGGTTAATTGCTTCATCCATTGCTTCAGTTGTGTTATCATAGAGATTCACCATTACACAAACGCCATCAACATGTCCAAGATCATTAAGCATGTACGTAATGTTGTTCATGCTTGTGCCTTCATGAAACAAAACATAAATCTCGTAATCGGTAGATGCAAAAGCAGAGTTTAACAATATAACTAAACAGAGCACAGCGCATACACATGATGCTATTGCCTTTTTGCTCATTTCTAAATTCACCAAAATATAGAGAAAAAGAGGGATTTAGAATTTTTTGATTATGGCAAGCAACATGCCGAGCATTGCGAAAGCTACAACTATTGGAACAAACGCTGTGACAGTGGAGTTTACGCTACCGGTATTTTTGGACATAGTTATACTGTCGAATGTGTTGGCTAAAGAGTAGCTTACTATTGTTGGCGATGCCTTGAAAGCTGTGAAACCCCATGTTGTTAGTGGCGCTGTGCTACCAGATCCGCTATATTGTAC
>JAOAIX010000017.1 GCA_026414485.1 Candidatus Bathyarchaeota archaeon | reverse complement strand
GCCTAGATCTCAACAACTTTTATTTGTCCATAACCACCGGTTTTGTTTCCACCTATATTGGAAAACTCTGCAAAACGTGCCAGCATAGACGTCACCTTGCTCCAAGAGTTTTCTTTATCACCAACCTCGTACCCAACATGGCCCACAAAGCCTGTAGCTTTCTTGCTCCGCATCACAGCCAGCCGCGTCCGCAACTCATAGCGGCTAACACCCACGTTTTTGCCCAGCCAATCCTTGTAAGCAACATACTCTTCTTTGCTGAAGTGCCTTTCGTCACTGAACTGGTTCCAGCACCGCATCAAACTACAGAACACCTTCACAGGATCAGGAAACATCCAGCGGTAACAACTGTTAAGATTAGGCAGATACGTTGGCGTCTTAAAATCAAGCGTCAACCCACCCACCGCCTGCGCTTCTCTCTCCAAGTCACCATAGCTTCTACAACTTATATTCATCGAAGCAATCTGGAACGGCGTATCAAAAATCAAAGCGCTGTTTTGCCGCTGAAAAAAACTCAGCAAATACGCCGAATACTCATCCCGCAGAAACCTAAAACTCACACCACACGGGTACTGCGGATCCAAAACATAACCCTCCACAGTACGACTCTTACTCTTAAACCGCAAAGGCGTCACACTGTAAGGCTTAGAAACATTCAATTCATGCAGCAAACCAGACGCCGCAGGATCCACCTGCCGAATAAAATGCAGCAACAAACCACGAGCCACATGACCAGTAAAAAACGGCAACAACAAAGACTTCTCAGCATACATCTCCAAACTGACTTCAACAGGCAACCAACATCAACTCCCACAAACGGGATTCCCTCAACCAAAGACGAAACACTCCACAATATAGCAAAGAAAGAAGTTAAAACTTTCCAAAAAACACGGCAAATTCAACCCTAACGCAGTTTCTACCAGAATTACCAACAATGTTAGCAACCCGTAATCATGCACTGGCCATTCAAAAAACGACAGCGCCCATCAAAAACAACGCCAAACTTTTGTTCACTGTCCACGCCTGCACAAATTTACAAGCATAGGCAAAATTTTCCACGTAAAAATACGAAGTTTGCTGTTCAACAACTCCGCAAAAACATATCCTACAACAATAAAAGCTGACACAGAGATTCAACACCCAAATCCATTAACACTCCACCACAACTAACATAGGCAACAAACCGAAATCACGACAAACTATGATGCAACTCCTCCTTTGACAGCACCTCAACTGCCAACCCTTGCAACAATCCATAGCCCATTCAAAAAAACATTCCACAGAAAATAATTAACAAGCCTATAAAATGGTTTAACACGCCCCAGAGCACCAGTTCATGCTCCAAACGCCGAAAACAAATCTGAAAGCAACACGCAGCTATTCAACACAGCAACCAAAAACCAAAAGTTAATAAAGACACAAATCTCCCCCCTGCAGAAGGAGCCCAAAAAACCGTGCTAAACACACTGCTTTCAAATAAAAACGTAAAAGTTTGGCTAGCAGCAAGTTTGTTTTCATTATTTATCTACACTGCCTACTGGACGATAAAGAGCTACGAGCGACTACTCGGATTTATTTTCAAGGTACCTGAACATTATCTGTATGTCACCACCTTAGATGGAGTGTTTTGGGCCGGCCACATCGGGCTCACTGCCAGAATCACCGCAGTACTCATCGGACTGACAGCACTGTACCTTCTTTGGATAAAGCAGAAACCATTTTCAAAAATCAAGCCACTAGTAATTTCGGCGCTATTTTTAGAAAGCATCAACTTTATAGGTTTGCTTCCATCAGCTCTGTGGCTTCTTAGACCAGACACCTTCATTTATTCACCTTCTTTAGGAATAGGATACGTCTTGCAAATTTTGTTCACAGCACCCCTCTTGTCAACATTAGCCATTAAACTGAAGAATCACTCCTCAACTGACGACACACCACGCCTTTGGGTTTTTGCAGCCGCCACCTTTGCGGGATACATTTCAGCGTTAGCTGCAAACGGGCTCTCGCGATGGGCAGGAATGATTTCCGTGGACAACGTGGCATTTCTACTTGAAGGCAACCGAGCAGTGGGCTTTTTGAACGCAGTTATTCTTCTGCCATCAGCAATAGCTTTCGCTGTTTTAGGTCTCTATTACGCCACAAAACTGCGTACAAAGTCAATGATAAAGTGGTTTGGCACATCACTAGCAATGATGGGACTACACTATATTATCTATATTGCATACTCTTACGCTACAAATTCGTTAAATCTGGCGCCATTAGTCGATATTTGGACCATACCTCTCCTAGGTCTAGGTATCGCCTTAATAGATTCGACACGACAAACCAAAAATTAACCGACAATCAGGCACTTTCAGAAACAGAAATATTCATCAACAGAAACAAGAATTTTTTATCCACCGACTTTAACTGCTTGAATTATAACCCATGGACTAAATCTTACAATACGCCGCAGTCCTAAAAATCTTTCACCTTTTGCAAGCAACGGAACTAACGGACTGTTGGATATACGGTCGAAAGGCAACCAGTTGAAACCCAGCTTGCGGACGCTCTTAAATTTTTCAGCTTTCAGGACAGCCAAAATTTCTTTATAAGAATGAAGGTAAGGCTTTCCAAGGAAACTTTTAAGTTTACCTTTTAAACTCGATTTATTTCCAAACGAAAGAAAAAATACTCCGTCCTTCTTAAGAACACGGGAACATTCAGAGATAGGCTCCTCTGACCCAATAACGCAATCTAGCAATTCAATCATTACAACATTATCTGCTACATAATCTCTTATTGGAATAAATCGTGCATCTGCAACTACAACGTCAACATCTTGATTTTGAAGTCGTAACCTCTTGAGCGCATGTAAATCTAAGTCTATAGCAACTACACGGGCAACTTCTGCAGCAGGAATAGAAAAACGTCCAGCGTTAGCCCCAACATCTACAACTAAACCACCTGCCTTTAAATGATTAGAACTGAAGATAAAGTGCATTTCAAGATCTGTTATGTAGGTACCCATAGTAGTGATTCTATTCATCTTCTCCCAATAGGTCTCTTCTAGCAAACTCACAGCGCTCTATTCCTCTTTAACATTAATTTAATTCGTATTTTAGTTCTGCTTACTAAACAGTATAAAGGCAAAAGCGCATATCTTATCGATTTTGGAAGCACATCCTTCAAATCCCTATGCAACCTCAACTTTACAGCGATCTTTCCCTTTCTTGTTAGAGGAATATAAAACCTTGTTATTGAAAACCTAGAGAAGCCATTATTTTTCTTAAAACGATCAAGCGAGGGATGCGCGGTTTCCAGCCGTCCATACATAAGCCAATTTATACCTCTTTTTTCGCAGACTTCAACAGCTTTTGCCACCAAAGCATGGTTCACAGCTTTATCAAAATGCTTCTGCAGCGAAAGCAACTGAGACAAAAAGGCAATATTATCGCCGTGAACCAACTGCACAAACCCAACTAAGTCTCCTTGAAGATAAGAACCTATAAAAACTGAATTACGAGCCGAACAAACCCGTTGCCTCACCGCCTCCAATGAAATCCCGTAATGCGGAAAAGCACGATTCTGCCTAATTGGGGTCTCATTATAAATTTTCCAAACAGCTTCAATGAAAGCCTCGTCAGGCTCAACAACAATTGTTGTTATCCCATTTTTTTCTGCTTTACGAACCATATTATGACGCGTACGTTTTACTATATCTTTAAGCCATTTCTCATACGAAAAAACCCTAAGAAGTCCCACGTTATCTTCGACTTTAACCCACCAAACAGGCGGATTTGGAATTTCTGAGCACCATTTCCGCTCTATAAAAGTAAATATGTCGATGCCCCTATGTCTTAGCTTTTCCAAAAATTCCTCTGTTGGGACAATATCCCGCTCATATTCACTAATGTCTTTAGCGAGGGTAAAGAACACCTTGCGCCACATCACTAGGTTATCAACGTCAGTGTCCACAGCCAAAATCCTCCTCACACCCATAATACGAACCTCTAAGATTTATTTTTCCTCTATTTAAAAGCCAGATTGGAGTAATATGTAAAACCTGTCCTTTTACAGGGGCGTCTTCAACAGACCTCACAGCAGACTCTGCTGGACAAACAGGACATAAATAGTTTAAAGCTGAAGTTAAAAACTCATATGATTGCAAGCGTAAGTTAGAGGAGATTGGTAAAGAATTGTACAGCCAACGTTTCCAAATGAAACGAACGAGAAAACTCGAAGCGCCGTGAACCGTATAATAGTTTATCGTTTTCTTCATTTCTCCCCCAAGAAATCGGAGCTCCTCACAAGGTTTGTTTACCGTATACAGCATAACTTCACAGCGTTCATTGTCGGGCAACTTTAATCAACCTCATATAAAAATCGTTTTAGGTTTAAAACAGCGTAACTTTAACATGCCTTGGTGATTCGTGAATAACCAGCAGTAGCCTTTAGTTTTGAAGTTAGCCTCTGTCAAAGTTGATACCAAACGCGGTGTAGATGAAGCCTCTTTTAGCCTAGAAAAGGAAAAAGAGTCAACGACAATTCGAAGATGTAGCACTGCTGTATCTTTTGTCATTTTAAGTAATGTACAAGCTGAACATATTTAAAGATGTAAGTTATTCCAAAAGTTTTTCAATTGTGCAACTCTAAATCTACAACTGTATACAAACATCCTTAGTTGACAAGCAAGTGCAAATTTTGTATTTTAAATTCAAAAAACAGTAAATCAAGCAAGCTTGCTTGGACATAAAGAAAGCACATCTCAGATGTCTTCAAGTAGTAGTTACAGTCGCTATTGTCCGCAATAGTAGGCGTATTTTTTATTAACGGGAATGATAAGACCAAAAATCTGCTAAAGACCATATAGAACTAAAAGGAGGTAAAACGCCCATAACTTTTACCAGAATTAAGTTTCTAAAAAAAGCTGTTTTGTGTACTTCGTAAATTTACACTCACATAGCCACTTTTAATACCCAACGAGACTTGAGGCTGTTTTTCACGTTAAGACACCTAACAATTCGGCGTCTTTGTCCCAAAAGCTTCTTTAAGAACGACAAACGCCCGCAATAACTGAGCATAAAACACATCCCTGTGGAGAAGAACATGTGACAATTGCACTTTACTCAATCGTAACGTTTGCGGTTGTAACTTTACTTATATTCAAAGAACCAACTGTTAAGATACCTTTTACAACTAAACATATTAAAATTGACTATGGAATAGCGCCCTTGCTGGGGATACTATTTCTTCTTGCAACGTTCTCAATCAATACAGAATCAATTCTCAAAGGCATAGTGGGTAACTCAACAATACAACCGTACGCAATTTTGATTCTTTTTATGTCATTAGCATACATCTGCCTCTCACTGGATGCAACAGGCTTATTCGCATATTTAGCATTACGTGCAACCAAAGCCTCTGGAAATTCAGGCAAAAAGCTGTTCGTATACTTCTTCGCTTTAAGTAGCTTCCTCACCACGTTTACTTCAAATGACATAGTCATCCTTACCCTAACACCGATAATCTATTACTTTGCAAAAACCACAAAAATAGATCCTGTTCCCTTCCTTATGGGGCAGTTTTTTGCCGCTAATATTTGGAGTATAGCTCTATATACTGGAAACCCAACAAACATAATTGTCGCCCAAGCTTATGAATTGTCATTTATAGAATACTCAAAATGGATGCTTCTTCCAGCGATAATCTCTGGAATCACATGCCTTGCAATGCTCTACATAGTTTTTAGAAAACAAATACCACCAAGTATTGTTGTCCCCCAAGTTGATCCTTACTCAGCACTTAAAGACAAGAGAGGAGCGATCTTTGGCACAATTTGCCTTGCCGCTTGTATAACGTGCTTAAATTTGGCTTCATGGCTAAATGTATCAATATGGCAGGTAACTCTGGCATTCGCATTAGTTGTCGCCGCAAGGGACGCCCTGTTAAGCAAAAACTTCGTTCAAGAAAATAAAACTGTAACGGCAGCAGGTTCTTTAGCCTTAATTCAAACTCTGCGCAAAATGCCATGGAAAATAATGCCTTTCGTCATAGGCATGTTCATCATGGTTGAAAGCCTCTCAGCTGCAGGATACATCCGGTTTTTCGCTTCAAACTTCAGCAGTATAAATTGTAACGCAGTTTCTGCAAGTTTTGGAACAACCATTGTTTCCTCCACAGCAGCAAATCTGATGAGTAACCAGCCAATGACAATACTTTTCACTCAAATGCTACAGAACCCGTCATTTGCTGTTTCTGTTGAAGCGGAGAAAACAAGCATGCTTGCTCTAATATTGGGAAGCAACTTCGCTGCAAACCTAACGTTAATCGGCTCTTTAGCAGGATTAATGTGGAGCAAACTCCTCAGGGATAAGGGACTAAAAATTTCATTCAGACAATTCTCAAAATACGGGCTACTGATTATGCCATTAACATTTATTGCCGCCTGTTTAACACTGCTTCTTGAGATTCTTCTTTGGATGTAACACAGAAAAACCAGCTAACAGCTAAAAACGACAAGAAATATGAAACCTCAGAGTTTTTCAAGCAACAGCGTTACACGTTCATTATACATTCTTTCACAGATTTAGAAATACAGCGCACTATCCTGCTTATTCACCAAAGTAATTTCTCAAACTGCTTTCAACTGTTCATACTCCTTATTTTTAAAGAGCAAACGCACAATGTTTATCTACTAATTAGTTAAGGAAATATTCAACGCAACAATCCAGAATAGCCCGTTACAACTAAACGCCCACTGAAAAAACCGATCTTTCCTAAGGAAAGAATCAAAACTCCTTTAGACATTAAGATAGACAGGCAAAAAGTCGCACAAATTCTGACGAAACAAACATAAGACTTTGTAAATTCCACCAACAGAGTAACGCCTGGAAAAGGCAGCCACGCTCGTATGTTCAAGATATCAGGAAAGCTTCTAACAATGCTGTCGACACTCCCAAGAAAATCAGACAAAAACTTTGACACCTACAACCTGCGCGGCTACCGAAGCTCATTCGTCCGACAAAGAAAAAGAGCAGCTAACAAGCTTGGAAACCCAAGAATCAGATAACTTTCCATACTTTCCGCCACTGGAAAGCCACCATGGAGTACCACAAAACCAAAGATATCCTGCGTGTTATGCAATTGCTAGGCCACAAGAACATCAAGAACACGCTTGTTTACACTCAGCTCGTGACCTTCCAGGACGATGAATACGTATGCAGGGCTGCAGCTACGGTTAAAGAGGCTAAGGGCTCATTGAAGCGTGTTACCAGTACGTCTGCGACGTGGATAACATTAAGCTCTTCAGAAAACGCAAGTGAGTATTTGGATGTATGCCAAAAAGCTGGGGATGGGAATTGAACCCCGATCAAGTTGTCGACATCGCCAATTCTGCAGTTTCTACGCAGCCACTCTCTCCTTTTTAGCCTCTATAGGCTTTAGGAGTAATTGTTTTTTTTTTTGATTTTGCTTGACTTTGCTCCTATCTTTCAGTGGCAACATTTCCTGTGACCTCGCTCTTTTTTATGACTAAAAGCAAGCTGCAGCCTAATGATGGAAAGCCCTTTAGCTCAGGCTAACTTTAATTAATTCCTAATTATATTACATTATATGGTATAATCTGAAGAGGGTTATAATTTGGTAAAGAGTATAATCAATTTGAGCGAGAGAGAAAGCAGGATAGTTAACATGGTAAAGGCCAAGTATGGCTTAAAAGACAAAAGCCAGGCGCTAAGCCTAATATTGAGGCGCTACGAAGAATGCGAGCTTGAGCCTCAACTTAGACCCGAATTTGTCAAAGAAATTCAAGAAGCCAGAGAACGCGGAAAATTTGTGAAGATAAAGAATTTCTCGGAAGAGTTCAAGACTGAGTGATTGCTTGTACAGCTTGGAAATTGAGGAAGAAGTCCTTAAGGCATTCAAGAAGCTTAGAAGAAAAGATGCGAAACAAATAGAGGCAATAAACAAGAAGGTTGACCAAATTCTCAGTGATCCATTCCAATTTAAGCCTCTGAGGCATCCTTTAGAGGGACTTTGGAGGGTTCATATTGGCTCCTTTGTTCTGATATACGAAGTGTGCAAACAAACCAATACCGTGAGACTTCTGAAGTACAAACATCATGACGAAGCCTACCTTTGAAACTCAACTTATTTTTGTGAGTCTTCGAAAAAGCGCATAAAGAAAACTGGCTATACACTATAGGGGTTCAATTGTGGAGTCGAGGATGAGAATGGAATCCACGAAAAATTGTCGAAATCGCCAATTCCGCTTCTACGCAGTCACTTTCCCTTTTTTATACCCACTTTTGTTTGCTATTTCTACTTGTGTTAAATGTTTCTCGAAATTGTGTATATTAAAGCAAGCTCTTATAAAGTTGCCGAGAAAGTTTTATTTGTTTACAAGGTATCATTTCAAGTATGCAAGGGAAGATGACAACCCACTCATCGTTAAAACCGCCGATTTTTGAGTTTAAAAGGCTTGTTACCTTTTTTATTATTGCTTTTTTGTTCACATGGTTTTTTTGGTTGCCTGACGCACTGGCGAAAAACGGCTTAATACCAAGTTCGCTACTCACCGAGCTTGGGTTTATAGGTGCGTTTGGTCCGCTAGTTTCGGCACTGATATTAACTGCAGTTTATGAAGGCAAAAAGGGAATTGTCCATTTGCTGAAAAGCGCTGTTGACTATCGGTTCAGTAAACGCTGGTGGATTGTTGTCTTTTTTCTTTTTCCGCTGCTGGTTATTGCAGCCTTCTTTATGGGTGTTTTGACTGATGGTGTTGTTCCTTTTTCGCAGGTTTTTGCTGACCCCTTATTTTTGTTTCCTGCATTTTTCTCGGTGCTTTTTCTTAGTGGTCCTTTCGAAGAAGAATTTGGGTGGCGTGGCTATGCTTTGCCTCGTTTACAAGCAAGATTTAGCGCGCTAGTTTCAAGCTTAATTTTGGGGTTTTTCTGGGCGATTTGGCATATTCCACAGTTTCTCATACCTGGAAACGGCATGTTCTATAAGACGCCCATTTTGACGTTTATTCCCACTGTTATAGCCGCCACCGTTATTTTCACCTGGGTTTATAACAACACACACGGCAGTTTGCTTGCAATGCTACTTTTGCACACAACCTTTAACTTGGCTATGTTTACTTTTCCGGTTCTCGACACTAGCACGGGTTACATCTATGTGTTAGCTGTTTTTACGGTGACGGCAACTTTTGTAGCGGCATTTTCCAGGTCGCCTATTTCAAACAGTAAGGCTTAAGAACCAAAAAAAGTGCTGACTAAATGTAATTGCAGGAATTGTTAATACTGTCATGAAAGTTGGCTATGCAGTTTCAGAAGTTTAAAGCGTGGCAAATTAAAATTTATGGAAGATGCAATTTAAAATGTAAGGATACAATGTTAGCACAACAATTGGCGATATCGCCAGAAGCTGGGGACTGCTCTTGAAAAGCTGGGGATGGGAATTGAACCCATATATAACAGCTCTGCAGGCTGTCGCCTGAGCGATTCGGCCACCCCAGCGCATAACTCAAGGAAAATCTACGCTGGGACTAATAAAAATGTTATTGGCTAAAAAAAGCTATCCACTATTCCTCCACTCAAAATAAGAGATTACTGACTAACCATTAAATTTTGAATGCAGTCATTACGGTCATGATTTTACCTTTATCACGTTAGTGTAACTTGGACAGGTAAAAAGTCGCTACATCCACCAGTAAACAGTTGGCTAGAAGGCAAAGAAAGGCGATTTTTTACGCATAGCCGTGATGTATTCTTTGAGGGTCTCCTGCTCTTCCTCGGTCAATTTGTCGGCAAAAGCAGTCTGGAAATTCCGCACGTCTACTTCAGGTACCTTCACGTAGAGGACATCTTTTTCGAACACATGCCTGCCCACAGTGGGCTTATCCATGGAAACGGCAACTTGCATACCGCGGCTAGCTTGGGATACAGACTTGCCTTTGTCTTGGATCTGCTGCAACTCGCCTATGTCTTCGCCGTCAACAGCACGGATCAGAGAAACCTTAGGCTTTAAGGTTCCAGCTAAAACTTCGACCCCGAATATGGCGGGTTTAGCTCTGCGAAAAACAAAGCCAGGCAACACTTGGATCTTGCAGGGCTTAACCATTCTTTCAAGTTCCTGCTCAAGTTTAGCTTGGGTGCGCGATTTAACCCATTCAACATAGTTTTCTATCAAATGGTACACAATTTCCTCTTTAAAGATCTGAACACCCCTCGCAACAGCTTCTTCTTCAGCGTCAGGCAAAACTTTAACGCCAAAAGCCAAAATTACACCCCTCAACGGGTCGTGCGCCTTCACAGCAGAAGCTTCGATCACGTCGCGTTTAGAAACATCACCCACATCTGCCACACGAACACTAACGTTGTTTTGCTTCAGAATCTCAGCTATAGCCTCCAACGAGCCTAAGGTATCAGCTTTAAGGATTATGCCATCGACTTGTGTGGCAATACGGATCTTTTTAATTTCATCCTCGATGAGTTGGCAGTACTTTTCAGGCACCTCTCCCTCAGCCACAGCATACAACGGCGCACCTGCAAGAACACCCTCCAAGTTGGAAGCCACAATTTTCACCCCTGCCGCCGCGAAAACTTCATCAACCGAACTGAAACGGTCACGGGGATCACGCATCTCATCCAACGGTTTAGGAACCAAGATAGCACGTACACGGGTAACGATGGGCTTTTCTTTGCCACCAACCACGACGAGATCATCTTTCCTTAGGGTGCCATCAAAAATTATAGCATTAAGAGTTAAACCTAAACCAGGCTCCTCTTTGACTTCTAAAACAGACCCTTTTGCCGCGCCTTCAGTAGTTTGCAACCGCTTTTTGAGGTACTGCTGTGTTAAACCAACAAGCACCATCAAAAGCTCAGTTATACCCTCACCTGTTTTAGCTGAAACCGGAACAAGAGCAACCGTCGTTGTGAAGTCGCGGACACGATCAAAACGGTCAGAGTTAATTTTTAACCGAGAAAAAGTACCCATAATCTCGTAGAGTTTATTGTCCAAATCCACTTTGACGTAGCTGTCCTGCTGAGCATAACTCTTTATGAAGGGCATATCAGCATAAACTTTCCAACCGGCTATACGATCAATTTTGTTAACCGCTACAATAAATGGAGTTCGACGCGCCCTCAGAATTTCTATACACTCATAAGTTTGAGCTTCAAAACCGCGAAGCACATCAACGACGAGAATAGCTATATCCGCAACGCTCCCGCCTCTGCGTCGCAGATTGGTGAAGGCTTCATGACCGGGTGTGTCAACGACAAGTAAACCCGGAATTTGAATGTCCACTTTTAGGCTAGAGGCACCTATAATTTGCTGGAGAGTTTCAACAGGAAAGAAACTTGCCCCTATATGCTGGGTGATCCCCCCAGCTTCGCGTGCTTGCACACTGGTTTTACGGATTTTGTCAAGAAGCAAAGTTTTGCCACTGTCAACATGTCCTAACACACATACAATGGGTTGGCGAATGGGCATAGTTGTAACCCTTCTCTTGCAAAGCGAGTTTAGGTGTTCAGAATAACGATTTGTGGGTTAATAAACCTCATCCGTCAAGGTTTGTGTTAAGCAGGAAGCTTGTTTAGTCTGAAGTTTACTTCCAGCATCATCGAGTAAGCAAAAACGCAAAGGCAGAATAAACTTGGGGCTACAAGCAAGACAGGTAAAGACATATCTGTGCCTTGACCCAACTGCAACATTGGTCCTAGAACAGCACCAAAAGGAATTATGAGAGCAAGGTTGTGATTTTTGACTTTCAGCAGCGTGCGAATATCATTCGTTTTAAACATCAACGGAAGTGCAACTGTAAACAAGGAGAGTTCGACTGCAACTGCAGTAAAACTCATGCCATCTACACTCATAAAACTAAACCAGTTTTCAGATAGGGGCCAAAGCATTTCAAAGCCTCCTGTGAAGAGATCGCCAAGCATTGAGTGTGAAAGCAAAGCAACGTAGTAGGGCACTGCTTTTTTACGGTAAAATACTAAAAAAGGTATGAAAAACGCTGTAAAAGTGAATATGGAATGTGCTGCTCCTCTATGCATAAAAAGTGCTGGGTCAAGGAACTGCAAGATCAAGTCTACATCAGGTAAAATAGAAAGCATGAAAAGCAATGGAAGATTCAGGCGCGTTTTGAGAATAGCAGCAAAAGACTTGCCGCTTAGATACGCCAACGCGAAGTGCCCAATTGCAAACATTGCGGTTCCTTGGAGAGTTAACAGAGATTACTAAAAAATTAATGTGTTTAAGATAAACAGTGGCTTTACTCGGGAGGTTTTGCTATAATGAGCAGGACACCTGCTATCAGAGGAATAACGCTCAGGAAGGCAAAGAAGCCGCTGTAAGCATTCAGAACATTTGTGCTTGTTACTGTGAAATAAATCATCAAAAGACTTAAGCCTAGGAGAAGTAAGCCGAATGATTTTTCGGCAATTTTAATCCAGAGAGTTTCAGTTGCACTCATATTTACCCAATCCTTGCTTTATTGTTCTGCAGTATTAAAGGGTATTGAGTATTTTAAATTTCTCTATTAACATTGTTGCTATTAGCAAACCGATAACACTTTTTTACATGCAAATCACTAGCGATTCAACCGTGAGTTGAAGAGGTTTACGTCGCACTAACTAAAAATAAATCTACAAAAAGTCGTAAGAGACTTAAAACTTCAGTTGCTACTTAAATGTCAACAGCTCAACATTCAAGGTTTGACTGAAGAAGCGCCTAATTGAAAAGTTCACTTGCAAAGGCATAGTAAAATATTAACTCTGTGCACGCAATTCAGTTTTCTGATACCTATGCAGTTGGAGCAGTACACAAAAGAAAAACTTTGGCAGATGCTACTTGAGACAGTTCACGCAAATGTTATGTACCCCACACATAAAGCTTATACGCGGGACACCCTACTAAAAGAAAAACCTGACATCAAACCAGAGGAATTAGCCGTAAGGCTGAATGTACCTCTTGGAGAAGCACTGGTTATTCTGGATGAATTATCAACGGAAAAACCAAGTCAAAATTAAAGCACTTGCACGCTGGAAGCTTTAAACGCCAAGTAAACTTCTGCGTTCAAGTTAAGCCCCATCTCCACAAAGGACCGTTTAGTTATCTGAACAACGAAGGGTTGACCCACATCAACAGTAAGTTTCACCAGTGAACCTGAATCAGATATAGCCACAATCTTGCCTTTGAAAACGTTTCTGGCACTGGAGGCAATTGCACTTTTAGAAAGAATAATATCTTGTGGGCTTACAAAAAAAGAGATCTCCCCACGCTGCTGAGTAGTAACTTCAACCTTGACGTTGTTGCCTACATCTACAACCGTCGTGCCCGACCCCGTGTCAGAGGCGATTCCCTTGAATGTGTTGTCTATCGCCGCAAAACTTGCCAAATTTCTAGACAACTTACCAAAAACATCGCTTGTTTCGCCTACCTCTTTTATTTGCCCATTATTTATGAGGGCGACCCGCTGAGGCAACTTTTCCGCCTGAAACATATTATGAGTTGCCAAAACTATGGTGATTCCTCGGCCACGGTTAATGGCGGCAATTACTTCTTCAACTATGGCTACATTTTTCGGGTCTAAATTAGCAGTTGGCTCATCCAATAGTAATAAAGGCGTGTTCAATACAATGGCTCGAGCGATAGCGACACGCTGTTGTTCGCCCCCTGAAAGTTTGCGTGCAGAACGTCGCTCAAAACCCTCCAGCTTAACTAACATTAAGGCTTCTTTTACGCGGCCACGTATTTCATTTTCTGCCAAACGTCGCAGTTTTAAACCGTAAGCTATGTTTTTGTAAACGGAGGCGTCAAAAAAAGTTGCTTTCTGGAAAACCATAGTGCTTCGCATACGAAACAACTCGGCGTTTTTGGCATGTACTGTTCCGCCTTGAAATTTCACTTCGCCAAAAGTTGGGGTTTCAAGAAACGCTAAAATTTTGAGGAGAGTAGTTTTTCCTGAGCCATTAGGTCCAAGCAACGCCAAAATTTCACCCTTATTAATTTGCAGATTAACATTGTCTAGCACTTTTGTGGCTCCTAAAACTTTGGTCACATCTTTCAACTCTGCAATCAAAGTCACTGCGGAGACCTCCATAACTCAAAAATTATCTTCACTTTCCGCGCAGCAATTATCAAAAGGTTTATGGCAAAAACTATGACAAGTAGCAAGATCCCCAGAGCAATAGCAAAATCCAGCTCGCCACGCTGAGTATAACGAGAAATCGCGGTTGTTAAAACATCAGTTAATCCCACAATGTTACCACCCACTAATAGAGCAACACCTAACTCGGCTATTGCACGGTTAAAACTGGCGATGTTACCTAAGAGAAAACCGTTCAGTGCTTCTTTCAAAACAGCCATTGAAGCCTGAGAATCAGAGGCACCCAACGTTTTGGCCAGCAGCAGAACTTCAGGATCAACTGCCTCTATAGCGGTTATGGTGATGCTTATTAGGATAGGAGTAACCAGTATGGCTTCACCTAAAATAATGGCTGCTGGAGTATAGAGTAAACCAAGAAAACCCAAGGGACCACTTTTGGAGAAGACAAGGTACAAAATTAAGCCCAAAACAACAGTAGGTATGCCTATGAGAGAGTTAAAGAAAGTTTTAACTATGGCTTTGCCGCGAAAGTGCTTCAGGGCAAGCACCATGGCGATAGGCGTTCCCCAAAGCGCAGCCAACAGAACAGCGACACCTGAAAAAAGAAGAGTACGGCAGACAATGCCGTAAAGCGTCACATCGCCTGCGAAGATCAGCTGAAATGCCTGCACTATACCGCCAAGGATGTCAACCAACGGAAGACGCCTCTAAGGATAAAGTTCAGGGTAGCCATTTCTGTATTGCGGTGGACACTCTGAACCATCAAAGAAGGCATAAGATTTTATCCAGTCCACGACAGGGTGAGGCGAATTTGTAGTCAAGGGTTGCACGGCACCAAAAAAGAGACTTTGCCCACAGGTCTCTTTGCCATAGTCGGTTATCATCTGCTGCGTCTCAGGTGAAACCAAATATTTAATGAAGCTCATCGCGTCCTCGTAGTTAACTTGTTCATGAACAGACTGGTTGCCTGAAACTGAGGATCTCACAGCCATAACACTATATACATTAAGTAACTCTTGTTCCTCCGTTATCAGCGCAGACAAAGATGCCGCGTTACCTCTGCGGAATGTCAAGTAGCTCCCTAAATCTGAAAGCGTATAAGCTGATTTCTGGTTAGCTACATTTAAAGTGTCACCCATGCCTGAACCTACACAGGCAAACCAAGGCTCTGTTGATACTGAGGTGTAGTTGTAGCCTGCTGCTTGCCAGAGAGCTTGCTCTTTTAAGTGTGTGCCCGAATTATCACTACGAGAAACCCAAATTTTAGTTTGTCCTGACTGATCTGTTAGGTTTCTTCCATAGTTTACGATGCAGTGGAGTGCCTCCTTGACAGGTCTCCCCGATATGCCTGCAGGGTCAGCTGTTGGCCCCACTATGGTGAAGAAATTGTAGGCAAAGATTTTTCTGTTTTCACCATAGCCTTGCTCCAAAAAGGTTTGTTCCATTGAGGGGGAATGTACTAATATCACATCTGCGTCGCCGTTCTGCGCGTGCTGTATGGCCATGCCTGTACCGACGGAGATTATGTTGACGTCCACGTTGTGAGAGGCTTCATAGTTTTTTTCTATGATGTCTAATAAACCTGTGTCATAGAGACTGGTAGTTGTTGATATTATAAGTCTACGTTTTACGAAGTGATGAAAGTAAACTAGGGCGCTTGAGACAAAAAGTATAGTTGATAGGACTGCCACTAAGAGTAGTTTTTGCCATGTCTGCATTCCAAACCACGATATTCTCAACCATTCATATCGATAATGTTTATAAACTTTCCGAAACCACATATTCAAAAGAAAATGCCCACCCAAAAAAACCGCACCTTATCCGCGAAAGTCTGGCTGGAACACAAAGGGAACACGTTGATAGGAAAAGGCGGAGCTGAAATTCTAACAAGCATCGAAAAAAACAACTCCATCTCTAGAGCCGCCGTCGCACTTAACATGTCTTATCGCTACGTTTGGAACTACATCCAAAAAATAGAAAACACGATAGGGGAACCCGTAGTAGAAACATACAAAGGCGGCAAAGCAGGAGGTGGAGGCGCAAAACTTACAGATTTGGGAAGAAGTTTACTTGCAGAATACACCCAATTGGAAAACTACATGAAAAAAGCTCTATTGACACCCAACCATAGGGAGACAACAACACTAAAAGGAAAACTTGCCACAATAGAAAAAGAAAACAACGTCGCAAAGGTTACAATCAAAGTGAACGATCAAACAACCGTCACCACATTTGTGCCAGAGGAAAAAATTGAGAAAATGAACCTCAAAATCGGCAATGAAGTAAAAATAATCATCAGATATACAGAAGTAGAAATTGAAAAATAATTTCGCAGTTTACTCTATGACGTAACGATAAGTTACGTGTTCACCTGCAGTGCTGCTTTTCCGAATTATACGAAGAATATCGCCCGGTTTAGCGCCTATGGCTTTGACAGCAGGGTCAGTTGAGGTTATTTGAGGAATCTGATAGGGCTTAACTTTGTAGTGAGCTAGAAGTTGGTCGCGTTCTTCAGCAGTTAAAATTTCATGTCTAGGAACAAGGGAATGCTCAAATATATCAAACACGGGGAAAGATTTGAGGAGAAGCTCAACGTTTTTTTTCTTGGCGCCTTGCTTCACCGCGTGAGTGTAACGACCTTCGGTGACCACTATGGCGCGTTCAATCTCTTTTTCTTTCATCACTTTATAGAGTTGATTCATAGCCACTATGCCAACAGTGGCTTCACCCAAAATACACCATATCAGGGCTTTTTCTTTAGTTTCAGGAATCTCAACGATGTAACCGAAAGCACCGTCAAATTCTTCTTTTGTTATGAGCTTGTATTTCCGAAGTTTTATGAGAACTTCTGCTTTGCGTTCTTCTACTGTTTGCACTTTATTGCTCACACTACAAACCCCAAAGTTAGAATACGCGAGACTTAACAACCCTTTAACCCTTAAACTTTATGGTTTAAAGATGGAAAGTCTATGGGTGCACTACAGGTAAGGTGAGATATCCGCTGCTTGAAGAGAACTAATAAATCAGTATTTAAACACGCCAGAGACACTTAAATATAAAAGGGTACGCGTTATCGTAAAAGGAGAATAGACAATTAATCAGATTGACCCACTTCAAGCGAAAATCCTAAAGGTTCTGCTAGTTGACGGCAGGAAAAACGCTGCAGAAATCGCAAAGGAAATTGGCATCTCCAAGGAAGAAGTGCACAAAAAATACCAAGAAATGAAAAGGGTTGGGATCATAAAAGGTGCCACCATCCACATCAACTACAAAAGTTTCGGCTACAAAGCAGTAGGGCACTTACTGATTACTGTAGACCCTAGACAAGCGGATCAACTGATAGCTCATTTCAAAAAAATACCAGATATTTACGCTGCCTACAGCAACGGCCCAAAATGTAATGTACGAGTTGTAACAGCACTAAAGACTCTTCAAAAACTCGAAGAGGTCAAAGACGAAATAAAAGGGAAATTTTTAATTTCAGATTTAAAGACCTCGCTTTGGACAGATGTAAAGGAAATGCACAAAAACCTGGCGCTCTTGCCTGTTGAATCCAAGAGCCAACAAGAAGAAGTAACTTCAAAAATACAGTCAACAGTAGCTCCAAAAAAGAACACAAAAATTGAAGAATTGGATCTTAAACTCGTAGAAAAATTAGCTGAAAACGGACGCGCCCCACTAAACAAAATTGCCCAAGAAATTGGAACAACTACACACACTGTGAAAAGACACTACACAAAACTTATCAAAAGTGGGATCCTGAAAGTTACGATTCAAATTGACCTAACCAAAATAGGATACCACGCAATGGCAATCTTTTTCATCACAGTCACAGCGCAGGAGAACTCATTTTCTATAATCGAAAAAATAAGTTGTATACCTGACGTGATAAGCATAATGAAAACAAGCGGCGATTACGATTTACAAGTATATGCCATGATAAAAGACATAGACCACTTGTTGAGTATTCAAGAAGAAATTTCCAAAATCAGCGGAATAACAAAAATAGATTTGGAAATAGCAAGAGCAATAGACAAGTGGCCTACGCCAAGACAATACATATCAACCTTCTAAAAACAAAACAGGTTTGCCGGAGCCCTGGCGAAGAGAATACTCGGAGAAGAAAACGGAAAACCCGAAATCATACTTTGGAGGGAACCGCCAGGAGCTCATTCAGCCCCGCTAACACCAAAACTTGTCTGTTTAAATAGACAAATATTTTGGGTTCTCCTTTTCTTTCCAAATCTGTTTTACCGTTGTAGCTTTTTAAGATTTTTGTAAAATGCGTAAAAATACTTAAATTTGTAGCCATTTTTAACTAATTATTGGCTATAATATAAGAAAATATCAACACCAAAAAAAGAACGATGAATCTTGAGTAATAAAAAGGCGAGTAAAAGAATGGCTTTATTGAATGAACTTGACGCGAAAATTTTGAAGCACCTCCTAGCAGATGGACGTACGAGCTTTGTAGAGATGGCAAAAACTTTGCAGGTGACAAAAAACAAGATTTGGAAACGGTACAGGATACTTGAGAAAAAGGGCATAATCACAGGCTCAACAGTTCAAATTAATTTCACCAGTTTTGGCTATGACGCTCTTGCAACACTACTCATAAGTGTGGAAGCACAGCAGATAGACAAGGTAATGAATTATATCGGAAAAATAACTGAAATTCGCGCTTACAGGC
>JAOAIX010000016.1 GCA_026414485.1 Candidatus Bathyarchaeota archaeon | reverse complement strand
AGCCTGATACACGAGTTTACCTCTGACAGAGATCTTCTTGCTTTGTGAGTTGATTGCGCAGAGTCTTATTTTTCAGGAATAGCAATGACTAACTGTCCGCGTTAGAGAGGGAGTCATGTTTGTTTTAAATTGTTTAGGTTGCGTTTATTCAACCGTTGACCATAGAAAAACGACAAAGTATAGCAGTTTTTAGCGGGTTTTGCTAAATTTTATATAGCAAATGATACAATCAAGCAATTACCCACAATTTTAGGAGAGAAAGAAAAAATGAAAATCTTCAAAAAACAAGTTCTAACAGCAACCATTCTGGTTCTACTATTGAGCTTAGCGACGTTAGCAAGCATAACACCCGTAAGTGCTGTTGACATACCGTCGTTTGCTTTTCTGACTGTTTTACCTAACCCAGTGGGCGTCAACGAGCAAGTTTATGTTTCCATGTTCCTTAGCGATCCACCGCCAACTGCTGCAGGAGCCCAAGGCGACAGGTGGCAGGGATATAAGGTAACCATAACGAAACCCGACGGATCCGTTGAAGAAAAAGGACCTTACACTTCTGATGCAGTGTCAGGTGCAGGTTTCTCGTACACACCAACAATGGTAGGGACGTACAAGTTCCAGTTCCACTTTCCAGGGCAGCGCATCGTAGGTGAAATCCCAAGCTTATTTGGAGGTCCAGGTACACCCATCGACAATAACTATCTACCGGCAGACAGTCGAGTTGTCGAACTAGTAGTGACAGCATCGCCCTCGCCAAAATGGCCTGAAGTGCCAGTTCCAAGTTATTGGCAGCGACCACTGTACGGCGAGAACAGAGAGTTAGCTTCGCTTGGAAGCAATTGGCTTATGCCTGCGTTTGCCCCAGCCTCCATTGCAGGAGGCGCAGGTATGGCACGTGCCTTCGACTGGGGATCAGCGTATGCTCCCTACAACAAAGCTCCAAACACCGCGCATATTCTGTGGACTAAACCGATAACTTTTGGAGGCTTAGTTGGCAATGAAATGCCCAGCGTCACCTACTACACAGGACTCTCATACGAGCAGTTGTTCAAGCCGCCAGTGATCATAAACGGCTACCTCTATTACAACCTGCACAAAAGCACTTATGGTTATTCACCGTTTGAACGCCCAGGCTTTGTGTGTGTAGACCTTGCAACAGGGGAAGAAGTTTATCGCAACATGGAAGCATGGATAGACTTTGGACAAATCTACGACTACGAGTCGCCCAACCAGCACGGTGCGTTGGCCTACCTGTGGATGATAAATGGCACCACAGGAACAATGATGGATGCGTTCACTGGCGAAGCCATATTGAAGGTGATCAATATGCCTGCTGCAGGCGGCATGTTTGGTTCCTTTATGAAGATGAGTCCTGTTGGCGAACTTTGGATCTACGTGCTTGACCCTGTATCTAATACGCTTGCGCGGTGGAACTCGTACAAAGCCATTGGTCCCTACTTGCCTGCGGGGTCAGAGGCTTGGCAGTGGAGACCCTACACCAAAGGCGTTGTTGACGGATCTAAAGGCTACGATTGGAACGTGTCCATTGCGGCTGCAAACATACCTGGTTTGTCGATTGCCCAAATCGGTCCTGGAGATGTGATCTACGCTGGTGCAGGCGGAGGATTCTTAGCACCGTTCGGGAATGATAAGTGGGCTGCTTTCGACGCTAACACAGGTGCATTACTTTGGACGTCCACAATTCAGCGACCTGCAAGCGTTGTCGGTTCAAGTAGTGGTCCTATTGGAGAAGGAGTCTACACAGAATATACACGACAGACGAAGCAGTGGAACGGCTACGATATAAGAACAGGGCAGCATCTTTGGACAACTGAGCCCTATGAGGATGATTGGGCAGTTTACGGAACTTATACTGGTCAGATGATCGCAGATGGTATGCTTATCCACGCTGGCTATGACGGTTACATCCATGCCTTTGATGTTAGAACAGGCGCTAAGCTGTGGGATTACTACAGTGGAAACGCTGGTTCTGAAACACCATATGGCACTTATCCATTCTACGGCGGTTTTGTCTATGCTGACGGTAAAATCTTTGGGCACACAAGTGAGCACTCCCCTGGCACACCTATGTGGCGAGGCGAGAAGATGCATGTAGTGCGCGCCAGTGACGGGGCAAGCTTGTGGAAGATAAGCGGATGGTTCCAGCACCCAGCGGTTGCAGATGGCAAACTGGTATCGCTCAACGGCTACGACAACCGGATCTACTGCTTTGGTAAAGGTCCAAGCGCGACTACTGTCTCTGCGCCACAGACAGCAGTACCAGTATGTACTCCAGTGCTGATAACAGGGACAGTAACTGATCAGTCACCTGGAGCTAAGGGTACACCTGCCGTTTCAGATGCTGACCAAGAGAAGTGGATGGAGTACCTCTACATGCAGAAGGAGTGCCCCGCGTCAGTCACAGGAGTGCCTGTGAAGTTGACGGCTGTAGGTCCAGATGGCTCAAAGATTGACATAGGCACAGTCACAAGCGACGGTAGTGGCTTGTTCAAGAAAACATGGACACCCCCCGCGGAAGGCGAATACTTGATAACAGCCACGTTTGAAGGCACAGAATCCTACGGCAGCTCATACGCAACAACTGCAATCGTAGTAACGGCGGCAACTACAACTGGAACTACAGGAGCAGCCTTGGACGTCTACATAATAGTCGCAACAATTGTTATCCTGATAGCAATTGCCCTTGCAACGCTGATTCTGAGAAAAAAATAGTAAAATAAAACCAACACCCTTTTTTTATTTTTCAAGAAAAACAAAGCGTGTATTACGTAGAAGCTTGGGCTTCAATCAGAACAAGAGTCTCAAAGAAAGGAAAAGATTGCACAGCCACTATGTTTGTTGATAGCGACTGCGCAGAGAAAAGTCGACAGGTTTCCTCCACGTTTGAGAGGGAAGACTGCATAAGCAAAATTTTTCCGTTTCGCTTCAAGTAATGAGGCGCTTGCAAAATAAATTGGTCTATAACTTGCCTTCCTGTGGTGCCACCTGCCCAAGCGCGTCCAAGCCAAAAGGTATTTTCTGTTTCTTCGCTGGGTAAATAAGGGGCGTTAAAAAGGATGAGATCGAATTTTTTGTTCGGCTTCAAGGCGGAAAACAAATCGCCCTGTATGAAGGCCATCTTGCCGCTTACTTTGTTGATGTTGGCGTTTTGTTTGGCGCATCGTATTGCGTGGGGGTTGATGTCAACGGCTAAAACGTAGTGTGCTCTCTTCGCGGTGATTATGCCAAGTATGCCGCAGCCGGTACCCATATCTAATACACAGGCAGTTTTTTGTTTGGGGAGGTTTTCTGCGAAGAGAAAAGAGTCCTCTGCAGGCTCATACACTTCCGCGCACACTTCTAACACGCAGTTATTAAAGATTAGGCGTTTGCTTTGTGAGGGCATTGGCTATTTCTCCAAAGTTTTCAGGAGACAAATCTCGCACACGTTTTTCACGTAAGGGCAAAGAGGAAGTGATTTGTGCTACTGTGGCTTTGTCGAGTTTGTGTTCGTTTCTAAGGAAAGGCGTCAAAGCATTGCTGAGTTTCTTGTTTCGCTGGGTAAACAGCCACCGCACTAGGCGCCTGAAGAAGACTTCGTCGTTAACTTTGAAGGGTAAAGTAGACCAAGGTTTTAAACGTACTATCACCGAGTCAACCTCCGGTTGAGGGTAAAACATCCAGTTTGGAACGTTGTCTAAAAGTTCAATGTTTGCCCTGTAGCGTAAGACCACGCTGAGCCAACTATAGCTTTCGTCTCCAACGTTGGCACTAAGTCGGAGGGCGAATTCTTTTTGAAGTATTAAAACGGCACATTCAGGCGCTCGGTTAAGCAGCCAGAGGACAAAGTCTGAGGAAAGATAGTAGGGAGGAATAGATATTGCTTTGTTGAAGGCGGGAACAGCCACTTTGAGCACGTCTCCTTCAATCAGGGCAACGTTGCTCAGAGTTTGTGTTTGTTCTCGCAGAACGCCTGCTATTTGGGGGTCTTTTTCGACGGCTATGACTTGTTTACATTTAGGTGCAAGAAAAAGGGTTAAAAAGCCAAAGCCCGCGCCAGCGTCAAGCACTACGTCTGTTGCATTTAACGAAGCGTAAGCTGCTAATTTTGGGTAGACCGAAGAGTCCACCATAAAATTTTGCCCCAGTAGCTTGTTGGGGACTATACGGTGTTTGTGTAGGAGAAACTTGGTTTCTTGTAGAATTAGGGAACCCTCGGGAAAAGGTGGGGTTAATGTGAACGTGTGAAGAGGCGATATTTACTGTCGCCTTCAAGTTCTTCCAGAACCCGTTTGGTGATCAGTTTTACGGGGCTGGGCAGTTCTGTTCGCTTCATTATGTCTTCGTAACTTATGAAGGGTTTCCGGTCTCGTTCGTTGAGAACTTGCCACATGTATTTTTTTCCGATGCCCGGAATTAACTCTAAAGCGTGCATACGTGGGGTTATTGCGCGTGAGGTGTTAAAAAAATTTACAAACCATTGTTCACGGTTAGCCACAATTTTGCTTATTGTTGAGGTAAGTTCAGCTTTGGCTGTTGCTGTTAACTCTTCAAAGCCTATCCTGCCGATTATGTAGGTCACTTCTTCCCGTGCATCTTTGCCCACGTAAACCCGGTCTGCAGGCTTAAGCGTTAAACCTTCCTTAACTAACGCTTCTAGAAGGGTGAAGAATTCTTCGCCTATACATTGTATCAGTGCACCTGCTCGGTAACCGGCGCGGCCAGTTGGTCTGGATCCTGGTCGGCCGTGTTCTAGGAAATCGAGTACGTAGGCGTACTCTTCGTATTGTTTCTCCATTAGCAGCAACCCTCCTTATTTTATCGTTGTTACAGCTTAAAAAGACTTGGATAATTTGTCTATTTCAAGATTCGTTTTTCGTTTAAAAGCTCAACTATCGCCGTTAGTTTGGCGGAGTCAATAATTTTTTTGCCAGCTGCAAGAAAAACTCTCAGTTCCTCAACGCTTTCGGGCATACAGTTTATTATTTGAATTGCTTCGTTTTCGTCTAAACCGTAGTCGTTGACGAGTTTTGTTAAGAGAGTTTCAGCGTCTGCAGCGTCGGCTTTGGCAAACTTGGCCACGTAGTCAAAAGTGCGCCTCTGCAACTGGTCCATATTTTCTTCGCCTATGGCTTCTAGGATTTTTTTGACTTGTGGCAAGGATAGTTTGCTTTCGCTTACTTCTCTCTCACTCATTTTTAATTACCTTTGTATGGTTCTAAGTGTTCTGGTCTTACAATAACTTCACGGTAGGCGTTGCCCTGAGCCACACGCACCACATAACCGCGTCCTCGTTTCTCGACTACTTCGCCGATTTTGCCGTGGTAGCGCCTGTGAGGTAGCGCCTTCTGTTGGCTTGAGTCAATTTTTATTATGACGCTTGAGCCTACTGCGTGCTCAGTTAAGAACTTTGTCAGTTTAGGTTTGCCCTTAGCACGGGGCGCTTTTTTCATCAGACTGCGTGTTCCAGCGCAATATCCTTTTGAGGGTTTCATTCATTCATCACCTAACAGGGTCTTCCATAATAATATTTAGAACGTCAAGTTTGAGAGTCTTTGCTGGGTTTTTGAGTAACTCGGAAACACTGGGTGTTGTTCTTCCTTCATCACCAGATACCAGCTCTTTGACGTAGAGGCCCCCTTGGCAAAGTACTTGCATTTCAGCCTCTTTAGGTGACACCTTCTTAACTTTGACCTTATATATGTACCTTTCCCGAACTAAATCGGCTCGGCGATGTACAACGCGTAGGGGCGTTTGCTGTTTAATCAGGGTGCCGCTGAGTTTTTCTTCGAGGAGGAGCAGGTCGTGCTCAGAGATTTCTTTTTCGAACTCAATCAATACGCGGTATTCTTTTTGTGCAGACTCAGATTTTTTGATTTTCCGTACCACATCGCGGTTACTGAATCGTAAACGTGAAATTTGGACTTTGCCTGCTGCTGCATGGTTTATGGTTTTCTCGAGTTCTTTGAGGTTTAAGCGTCTTTTTTTGGGTTTTGAAATTTCCACAACGAAGGGTCGACCTGTGCCGAGCATGCGTGCGTCTATGTCTTCTCTGCCTGACGCGTGAAAGGAGGTTTTTTCGCCTTCTGCCGCTTCTAAGAACGGTTGAGAGATGAGTTCCTCTACAGATTCAGGGTAAAGTTTGCCTGTGCCGTTACATTTTTGGCATCCACGGCCATGGCAGTCTGAGCAGAACCATTTAGACTGTGGGATGTCCCTGACAAGTTTTTGGTATCTTCCCGCCACAAACAGGGGGTTCACTTGCAGTTTGATTTGTTCAGTAAAAGGGTTAGCTATGACCATGATGTCTGGTTTTCTGAACTCAACAGTTTTGCCTGTTTGCGCTTCCAAAGTCTTGCCTATTAATCGGCCGAATTCGTGTTTTACACTTTCGCTGTAGCTTAAGTCAAAGTTTGCTTTGAACTCGTCTTCCCGCTCCACAATGTTTACGGGGAGCTCTATGCCTACTAAGAAGGTTTCGTATTCGTAGGGGGCAAGTTTTCTCAGAATTTTTTGGGTTAGAGGCTCCAAGTTTGCGAAGGCGCCTCCGCAGAGGAAGCAAGTTGCTGAGTGTTTAGGAACACGTTTTTTTAGGTGCCTTAGTGTGTCTTGGGCTTCTCTGGAAAAGCCGTTTGTTGCGAGGATTTTGAGTTTTTGTGTGCTTTCAGAGTTTTTGTCTTGTGCAGCTGAGCTACACTGCAGGGTTAAGGCAAGTTTGAGGGCGTATCCACGGGTTCTGTTTTCTATACCGTAACCAAGTAGTGCAAACTGTCTTCCAAGACAATTATCGCATAGAGGATACTTTTCAAGTAGAGTGTATGCTTTCTCTAAAACGTCCATCGCCTGCGCCTACTTGAAGTCTGTGGGGAACCCTTGTCTGCCCAAGCCGCCGCCCATGAAGGGCAATTTGCCTTTTTTGCGTTTCATCATCTTTAACATGCGGCGCATCATAACGTACTGTTTTAGCAGTTCTTTAACGTCTTTTTCGCTGGTGCCTGAACCGCGTGCCACGCGTCTAGCACGTGAGGCATTTATGATTTTGGGGTTTTCTTTCTCTTCTGGACGCATGGATTGAATTATGACGCGCCATTTTTCAAGGCGGTCTTCAGCCATGTTCAGCATATCGTCGGGTATGCTGCGGTTCATGCCGGGTAGCATTTGGAGAACTTTTTTAAATGGACCCATGCCTTTGACGGCTTCAAACTGCTCGTACATGTCGGTTAGAGTGAAGTTGCCGCTGAGTATGGCTTTAGCTTTCTTTTCAGGAACTTTAATTTCGGCGTCGTGGACTTTTTCAAGTAGTGTTTCTAGGTCGCCCATTCCTAAGAGGCGTCCTACGAAGCGGGAGGGAACAAACTGTTCGATGTCTTCGACTTTTTCTCCTGTGCCTATGAATTTGATTGGTGCACCTGTGGCTGCCACTGCGGAGAGGGCGCCGCCGCCTCTTGCTGAGCCGTCGAGTTTGGTTACTATGATGGAGCCTATGGGGGTGGCTTCGTGGAAGGTTTTTGCTTGAATTAGAGCTTGCTGGCCGATAGTGCCATCGATGACCATCATGACCTCGTTGGGTTTGATTCTTTGTTCGAGGTCTTTCATTTCTTTGATGAGTTCGTGTTCTTCTTTGTGGCGACCTGAAGTGTCTACGATTATTATGTCTTTGTCTGGAAACTGTTTTATGCCTTCAGAGACCACTTTTACTGGGTCTTTGGCTTTCGGGTCGCCGTATATGGGGACGTTTATGCGGGCTGCTAACTGTTGAAGTTGAGCGTAGGCGCCAGGTCTGAATGTGTCAGCGCAGATTAAGGCAGGTTTAAGGCCGCGTTTTTGCAGGTAGCGGGCGAGTTTGGCGGCTTGGGTGGTTTTTCCTGAGCCTTGAATGCCGACTAGCATGAGTATGAATTTTTTGCCTGGTTCAACTTTTAGGGGGACGTTTTTTTCGCCTAAAAACCGTGTGAGTTCTTCGTAGACCACTTTGATGACGTGTTCGCGTCTTGAGATGCCCTGTGGGACTTTTTCTTTTATTGCGCGTTCTTCGATGCGTTTGGAGATGTCTAAAACTAGTTGGACGTTAACGTCTGCCTGTAGAAGCGCTCTTTGGATGTCGCGTACAAGTTCCCTCACCGTAGCTTCATCTACCACGGATGACCTGAAGACTTTTTTTATGGCATCGTATAAGGAGGAGCCTAAGCGGTCTATAGACATCGAAGTCGCCAATTTATGAAGTCCTTGGTAGGCTTTAAATATATATTGTAAAGGTTCGGGTGTTTTACAGGTGAACGTGGATGCAGCGAGCAAACGTGGCGATGAGCACAGCTAAAGCGTAAAACATTGAAGCCTCAGTTCCCCATAAATTGAGTTTTCGTCACCAATCGGACGGCTCTTCATGCATCATTGGCTCTGCAGATATTCATTGCTTCAGAAGAAATAAACTTGCTCATGGAAAATCCTTATCAGCAAGACCCTCTTACTCAGACACAAGGTGAAAAATCAGATGGGTGCTGAACGTGCTATTCACGCTGCCATGTTTGTCTTGTTACTTGTAGGGTTATATGCCTTAAGCTGGTGGGTGAGTTATCATTACGTCCAAAACGAACTGGCCCTCAGGATTGCAAGTGTCGCTTTAAGCTGGGGCGTCATTCTTCTAGTGCTCTACCTAAGTTTCAGAAAACTGAATTGGCAATGGTGGAATAAATCCTCTGCTTAACAAAACGTCTAGTAACCGAAAGTAGAGGGTAAAAGAGAAGTACGTCCTCTCGGGGGTTACTTTGTGCGGACTATTTTGACTTTTCCCAGTATCTTCCAGTATTCGACTTCTACGCCTGCGGCAAGTTTTGCTTTAAGGTCCTCTTCTTCGGGGAAAGGTGCATCCAGATATTCGTAGGTTTCTAGGTCCATAATTTGCACGCCACTGGGGTTTACAGCGAAAACTTGACCAGGTCTCTTGTCGATTATGGGAACTTCTGCATTGGCATCAACAGGTTTCACAAACTGGCGTTTCTGTCCATCAAACACGCCTATGGCAACGATTCTGGCTTTGGCAGCACCGTGCTTGCCAGGTTTAGATTTTGTGACGTCCATTATGCGGCAGGGTTCGCCGTCGATCATCATGTAGCCGCCGACACGTAATTCTCCAACGCTCATTGGTTTAGTCATACATTCACCAGATATGTGGTTAATTAGTTAGCAATTCTCAACAACATCCATATATAGATTAAGGTTTTACTGCCAGCATATAAATCAGGTTTATTAACTGTTTTTTGTGTTTTCTTAAAAGAAAACTTGGGTTGTTTACTTAACAGATAAGAAACGGATTTTACAACTTTTTTCTAAGAATTGAAAGTAAATTTGTTTTGGTAGTTGTTGTTCGTTCTGATTTTGGAGTGAACAACAACTTCTAATCTGATCATCCTTTAAAAGATAAACAATGAAGTTATCAACAAGATGGCTAAATTGTGAGAAGAACAACTGCTTTTTTTGTGGTTTTTGTTCTTCTTTCAGTTATAGGGTGATTTGTATTTGGTTTTTGTGGTTTTTCTACCGAAACTGTTATAGGTTTAGGTTAACCCTTTTTTTTGTTTAGTTTGTAGAAAGTTTGAGTGTTTTGTGGGGTTGAGTTTATGGGTCTTAATAATTTCACTGTTAAAGCTCAAGAGGTTATTCAGAAAGCTGTGGATGTAGCTGCGTCTAGTCAGAATCAGGCTATTGAGCCGGCGCATATTTTGAAGGCGATGTTGCTGGTTGACGAAAATGTTGTTCCGTTTCTTTTGAAGCGGTTAAATGTGGATTCGGCTCGTTTGGCAGAGGCTTTGGATAAGCTAATTGATGCTTTGCCGAAGGTGGCTGGTGGTGAGCCGTATTTGTCGGGTAATGCTAATAGGGTTCTTCGTAGGGCTCAGGAGTTGGCTTCGGAGAGTCAGGATAAGTTTGTTTCTGTGGAGCAGTTGTTTTTGGCGCTTTTGTCTTTGAATGATTCAGTGTCGCGGTTGCTGCAGAGCAGTGGGGTTTCAGAGAAAGAGCTTAAAGAGGCCATAAAGCAGTTGAGGAAGGGGACGAAGGTGGATTCTCAGACGACGGATGAAACTTATAATGCTTTGAATCGGTTTGCAGTAAACCTTAATGAGAGAGCTCGTACTGGGAAGTTGGATCCGGTTATTGGCAGGGAAGAAGAGATTCGTCGGGTTTTGCAGATTTTGTCGAGGCGAACCAAAAACAACCCGATTCTTATAGGTGAGCCTGGTGTGGGTAAAACTGCGATTGCGGAGGGGTTGGCTCATCGTATAGTGAATGGGGATGTGCCTGAGAATCTTAAGTCTAAACAGATTTATTCGTTGGACATGGGAGCGTTGCTTGCTGGTGCGAAGTATAAGGGCGAATTTGAAGAGCGGTTAAAGAGCGTGGTAAAAGAGGTTGTTTCCTCTGAAGGGGAAATTGTTCTTTTCATCGATGAGATACATACGTTGGTGGGTGCTGGTGGAGGCGAAGGCGCCATGGATGCGGCGAACATACTTAAGCCTGCGTTGGCTAGAGGCGAGTTGCGGGCGATTGGTGCGACGACGCTTAAGGAGTATCAGAAGTATTTTGAAAAAGACAAAGCGCTTGAGAGGCGCTTTCAGCCTGTGATGGTTGATGAGCCTGACGCTGCTGCTGCGATTTCTATTTTGCGTGGTTTGAAGGAGCGCTATGAGGTGTTTCATCAGGTTAGAATCAAAGATGAAGCCATTATAGCTGCTGTGGAGTTGTCTCAGCGTTACATCACGGATAGGTTTCTTCCTGACAAGGCAATTGACTTGATAGATGAGGCTGCTTCGAAACTTAAGTTGGAGATCAATTCGGCGCCTGAAGAGTTAGAGAAGATAGAGCGGAAAATTCGGCAGTTGGAAATTGAGCGTGAAGCCATAAAGAGAGAGAAAGACGAGGCGAAACTCAAAGTTTTGAATCAGGAAATAGCGAACCTCAGCGAAGAGAGAAACAAGCTTAGAGCGAAGTGGCAAGCCGAAAAAGACATTGTGGATCAGATTCAGAAGAAGAAGAAAGAAATTGAGCAGTTAAAATTTGAAGAAGAAGACGCCAACCGCCGAGGCGACTTGGGGAAAGTTGCTGAAATAAGATATGGCAAGCTTCCTGAAGCGCAGAAAACCATTGAGACGCTAAAGCGGAAACTCTCTGAGATACAAAAAGACACGCCGCTGGTTAAAGAGGAAGTTGGCGCAGAAGAAATCGCTGAAGTGGTTTCCCACTGGACAGGCATCCCTGTTAGCCGTATGCTGCAAAGCGAAAAGGAAAAACTGTTAAACATCGAAGCCGCGCTTCACCAGCGAGTGGTTGGTCAAGACGAGGCGATTCAAGCGGTTTCAGATGCCATACGGCGGAGCCGCGCAGGGTTGCAGGATCCTAAACGGCCCATTGGTTCATTTATATTCTTAGGAACTACAGGCGTGGGTAAAACAGAGCTTGCCAAAGCTCTGGCGGAGTTTCTGTTCAATAACGAAAACAGCATGATCAGAATTGACATGTCAGAATACCAAGAGCGGCACACTGTTTCAAGGTTGGTGGGGGCGCCGCCGGGTTACGTTGGTTACGAGGAAAGCGGGCAGTTGACTGAAGCAGTGCGCAGAAAACCCTACTCGGTTGTCTTGCTTGATGAAATTGAAAAGGCACACCCAGACGTGTTTAACATACTTCTGCAAGTTTTAGACGATGGCAGATTAACCGACAATAAAGGTAGAACAGCAGACTTCAAAAACACAATAATCATCATGACGTCTAACATTGGCTCCCATATAATCCAAGAAAATCTGTCAAAAGCCACCGCAAGCAACAGGGAAGCAGTTTGGAACCAAACAAAAGAGCAGATTTTTGATTTACTGAAGAAAACCATCAAACCAGAATTCCTCAATCGCATCGACGAAATAATCATGTTCCGACCTCTAAACGAAGAAGAAGTAAAGAAAATCGTTGAAAACCAAATTAGAAACATACAGAAAATGCTGGAAAAAAGCAACATCAAAATAGAAGTCACAAAAAAGGCTATAGAGCACATCGCCAAAGTAGGCTTTGACCCCCAGTTCGGCGCAAGACCAATAAAACGGGTGATACAAAAGAGCATACTCAACGAGCTCTCAAAGATAATTCTGCAAGAAAAAGTCGATAAAAACGCAGTTATAATCATAGACGAAAAGAAAGGCAGCTTAGAATTCAAAAACAAGCCATAGCAGCTCCATCAACTCCCCTCTTTCAACGCAGACAACGCCACGTTAAAAGCCTGTTTCTCCAAGGGTTAGAAGAAGAAAAAACAACAATTTCTAGAGGAACAGCAATTTTTTCTTCTTTTAAGCACTCTTGAATTCAAAGAGCGCAGCAGTAACCTTGCTCACATAGCAGTAAAAACGAAAGAACAAACATTGAAAAATATTTGTTGTTCTACACCACTGTTCATGAAACTCAAAGCTGAATGCTCATTAGTTCTTTAACGAGGTCTCTGATTCGTCGGTTAGATAGTTGTAGCAGAATACTAGCATACGCCTTCGTAGCCAAGGGTATTATTTAGGTGGTTTCTTCGCCGCACTTCGCAGAGGTGCTTTTTTCTCGTTGACATTTATGGTCTATTGTGGTTTTTGGTTGTTTGTGATTTTATGTTTTTTGGGTTTTATTTAATTGCATGAGAGAATCTCAAGAAAACAATCGATTATGTGCAAATATTTAAATTTAAATCATAAATATAGAATTGGGTAGTTCGGTGTTTGATAGAAGTCAAACTTAGAACTCTTACGCCCCTCTGGACAGGCAACGTAGACCGCAAAAGCCTAAGCCTGAGAGAGGTTGGAATAATAGGTTCATTAAGATGGTGGTATGAGACCCTTTTGAGGGCTTATGGAAAAGATGCCTGTGACCCAACCGACTCACTGTGTAATGCTGAAAAACATTGTAATGCTTGTGAACTTTTTGGATGTACTGGGTGGAGTAGGAAGTTTAGGCTAGAAATTTTCTCCGATGCCAAACTAAAGTCTTTGCAACAATTGAGAATGAGAACAATGAGGGGGCAACGTCGCTTTCTAAATCTATATGTTTCTGGGCTATCGGGAGAATTTAGTATAAAAATAATTACGCTCAGAACCATGAAAATTAATGAGGAGACCTGTTTTTGGAGGGCGCTACAGATAATTAATGAATATGCAGCATTGGGCGCCAAAACCGCTCAAGGTAACGGTGTTGTACAAATAGAAGGTTTAGAACCTATAAAAACGAAAGAGTTACCGTTAAGGAGCAAATTCGCAAAAAATAACGCTTCAGTTTTGTCAGATTTCTTCTTCTTCAAGTTCCAGCTCATTTTTGATAAGCCAATCCAAGAAATCATAAATGGACAGTCCTTTTGGGGAATGGAAGGAACTACAAATATCTGGCGTGACTATTGGGAAAGACACAATTTTCTTCCCATCGCTTTTCATGTAAGAGATGCGATTAGATCCACTATCGCCGACAGATATAGAAGGCACGAAATATTTGGTGAAAGAGAAAGAGGGTCAAAGGTCTTTGTTTCACATGGGTATAAAATAGACGCATCAACTGTTGAAATAAGGATATTCGGATATTCGCTGAAAGATTATGAGATTAACAGTTTAAGGGGGGCTCTTAAGCAGAAGCTTCCCGCCTATCTCTTTGATTACAATATACCTTTTAAAGTCAGTGTTAAAGAAATTGGACCAAAATTTGGATGGCAACTACTTTGAGTCACGATTTCTATGCTAAATTTTGGGATTCCATCCATTCTGATGTAATCGATGACTCAGTAAAGAGTGCAATAGCTAAAGCAGATTTAATGGGGCTTTTCCTCGCAAAAAACAAGAATTATGCAAAGGAAAAACTCCAAGAACTCATTAAAACAGGGAAAATTCCAGGAGAGCTAAAAAATAACTTAGAAGAACTCAGCAAGTTAGCAATGAATGAACCCATTTTAGAACCCAGTAAATTGCCTGAAAACTCGCACATAATAAAGATCAAATTTACCTTAAGAAAACCCTATACTAGCCATGATGACAAAGCCTTCTATGTAATAGATAACCCAATAACGAAAGATCAAGTGTTCAAGATACCGTTGGTTAGATCGAGTAGTTGGAAAGGCTCACTAAGATGGGTTTCAAAGTATGCTTTACGTAAAACCGAACCAGTAGTAGAAAGGCTCTTTGGAAATCAAAAAGAAAAACAGAAAGCAAAACAGGGCAGATTATTTTTCTATTCTACCTTCCTTAATCAAGTTTCTCTGGATGTTATCACACCGCTAAAACGGGATACTCGAACTCCTCGGAGAGGGCCAATTCTATTCGAAATAGTGCCGGCGGGTGCGCAGGGGACTTTTTCGCTTTTGTATTTTCCTTTTGACCTTCTTCCAGCACTAAGAAGCACAGACAGCTCTGTCAAGGCAAAAGCCATAGAGGAGATGAAAGAGGATTTAGAGGTTTTAAAGGAAGCCATTCCAGCGATGCTTCTGACCTACGGATTCGCAGCCAAGAAAACAAGTGGATACAGCGTTGTAGAGGACAAGATAGAATTTTCCATTGATTCTGACGAAAAAAAAGGGCATTGCTTTAGTGAATTCAAAGAGCAGATGGCTTTTTTAATAAAGAAAAGGGGTGAAATTGATGACAAACAATCAATTAGTTAAAGCATTGCAGGACTGCAGAGATGCCATAATTTCTGTGGAACTTGCTTGTTTATTACATGACTTGGGTAAATGCGCTTCCAGCTTCACTCAATATATGCTCGGATCACCAAAAACTGAGAAGTACAACCATATGAATGTTCTTGAAATTGATAAATCGACAATAGAAGAGAATGATTTAAGAGATTTTTTCGAAAAACCTTTAGTACCGACTTTTTTGGACTCCACCCAATCAAACAGTTTACCTAATGGATGGGATTTGAATCAAATTTCTATTAAAGATTTCATAGAGAAGCATGAAGGAGCTGAACCTGAAACAAAGTTAATTGCTTTTATACAAATCGCCGACAAAAAAGATGCGACTGACGATAGGAATATGCCTCTCTTAAAGCAAGATAAGGAAACATACATTTCATCAATCTTTGGAAAAGAAAAAAGAGCCGAAGAATTGGACAAAGCGAGAGAGAATTTCTACAAGGAGTTATCTAGCACCTGGAAAACCTACAAAACAAAAAAAGATGTGCAAAATCTGAGAAGAGACGTTTATGATGCATTTGGTAAACTAAAAAACGCCCTGGCTGAGACAAGAAGAGCTGCGAATGATGTTTCGCTAGTAGATCATGCTTATGCGACAGCGGCAATTATGAAGGCGTTACTTTGTGGGGATGTTCTAGAAAATTTTTCAAAACCTTTGAGTTTACTTCCAACGTACAGACATTGGAAGGTAAAGTTGAGAATTCTTGGCATCGGATGGAATACAAAAAAATTGTTTGCCGAAACGCAATCGCTCTCAGGAATTGCAGGAAGAGAACTTCTGGTAGAGAGAGTTAGACAATACCTTGAAAGTTTTTTGGAATACCATATCCCGATTGGAAACGTCATCTATAAGGATCAAAATACAATTTGCTTTCTGGTTCCTGAAAATATTGTAATCTTTAACGAGCTAAAGGAGCAAATAATAAAAAATGTAGACTCTCTCACGGATGGTGCATTAATTCCAGCATTTGAATTGAGTGAGCCTAGCCCGTACCCAAACAAAGTTGTCACAAAAACGATAGAAAAACTAAAAGAAAAGAATGCCACACCGATTCAAGAAAGTTTTATGCCTACATGGGTAAATCGATGGAGTACAATTGCTTCCTCTGAAATTTGTACACAGTGTGAAAAACGACCTATAAGGAGAGGCGAAGAACTCTGCGAGTTTTGCATAGAACTAATTAGAGAAGGAGCAGCTAATAACGCAAAGAAAGCAATAGTTACACCTTCTGTTTACAATGAGACTGTTTGGATAGACGAGATTACTGACAAAAATGGAAATGTTGCTTTAGTTTATGGTTTGTTGCCTCTTGGAAAATGGCTCGATGGAACTTTGCTCAGGTCACTTAGTATTAAGACACTACAGGATATCAGAAATGTGAATCAGAAAGAACTTATGGAAAAATTGGCAAGTGGGAAGGAAATTCAGGAATTTTTTGGAGACTATGATAAACTTATTGAAGCATTTCAAAAATTTGAAGAGCTTTTGGAAAACCATTGTTTAGAAGATGCAGCTAAATTACTGCAACCATTCCTTGACCCAAAATTCAGACCACGAACAGAAAAGCTTTTGCAGGACACATATACGGGGCTCTACTCTAAGGCGGAACCTCAAACGCCAGCAGGAGTTCTTGAAGTTACGATGACAAAGCCACCTTCGCCTTCACGTATTAGAAAAATCTGGAATGAAACCCAAAAGTTCTTCCAAGGGTTTGCTACCATAACACAAGCGTCTGTTCGTTCCGAAATAGGGGATTATTGTTATAGATTAAGATTTAAACCAAAATTTTTTAATAAAGAAGATGAACAGCTTCTGAAATCCATAAAATCCCCCATTCTTGAGGTTGATAAGTTTGATTCAGAAATAAAGCTTCCAAAAAGTGATCTCTACTGGGATGGAGAATACGCTTACACAACAATAAGGCTTGAGCATTATGCGCCAATCAGAGTTACAAAGGAAAAAGCAAAAGAGGCATTAATAAAAGAAAAACAAGAACACATCAAGCAGATTATCGAAAACGTTGCGGCTTCAAGCAAACCATTTGTGACTATTAAGGATAAAAGGAACAAACGAGAGAAAATCGCATTAGCTATAGAGTCGTACATTTTTGAGAAATACATTCCAGTTAGAACAATATTGACGTCTCCTAACTTGTTTGTCACCCTTGTACCAGCAGAACTCGCACTCAACATCATACAGAAACAATACGTACCAAAGTATCAGGAGTGTTTTGGCAAGGTAGCTGACAGATTACCGCTTAACATGGGCATATTATTTTTCAAAAGAAGATTCCCATTGTACATAGCAATGGACGTTATGGCAAACCTTGCGGACAACCTACTGTCTTTATCATCTGAACGCCGCATCTTCAAAGTTAAAAAGCGTGAGGCTAACAAATTGGTTTTGGAAGAAGACAACGAAGACAAACAGAAGCTCTGCACCAAAGAAGACAATTGGTTAATGGAATACGAATGGGAAATCGATGATAAATTAGGCGACGGCAGTAAAGACCTGTATTACCCCAATTTCATTGTTGCAACAGACAATCCTGATGTTAAGAAAAAAGAGACTTACTTTGAATTAGGCAACCTCGGAGCAACATTAAACGTCAAAGATATTGAAGAGGGCATGTCTTTGCAGACATATCCAAGCTTGTTTGACTTTCATTTCTTAGGAGCCACAGGCGAAAGATTCCATCTCTTCTCAGATAACAGAAAAAGGCAGCACCCGATACTTGGAGCCTTCGGCATGAGACCTTACTTGTTAAAGGACATTGAGAAAATGAATGAACTCTGGAAAATAATAAGCCCAGAAAAAAGAAAACTCACAAACTCACAAATAAAGAAGCTCGAATATGCATGCATAACAAAAATTGAAGAATGGTTCCGTGCAGGACAAAACCTAACAACAAACCCTGCAACAGACGAAACATACAGAGCATTTGTTGAATATTCAATTAACAACATCTGTAAGAGCAGATTAACCCCTGATGAAAGAAAAAAGTTATCGGAAGCTGTTCTCTCAGGGATGTTTTTTGATGTGGTAGAGTTATTCCTAACTTTAAAGTCATACAATAAAGAGGTGGAATAAATGAACGGAATATTTGAAAGAAAAACGTACTTCGGCATGGCAGTGGACCCCATCCACGTAGGAACAGGGGGCTACACATTGGGGCGCGTAGACAACCCCATACTCCGAGACTTCGACGGAATTCCAAAAATCCCCGGCACCAGCATCGAAGGAACCGCCCGAACATACGCCTACTTCCAAGGCGCAGGGAAAAATCAAGCGTGCGCCAAAGGCAAAAAAACAAAAGAAACCCAACCCTGCGGCAACTGCTCACTGTGCATTTCCTTTGGCTACGCCACCGATGACCACAGCAAACAGGGCATGGCAATCTTCTCAGACGCTAAGATACTGCTCTTCCCCGTGGCTTCCTTAGTAGGCCCAGTGTGGGTAACAAGCCCAAACAAACTAAAAGAACTAAACATACCCCAAGAAGCGACAGGACAAAACTTAGAAAGCGAAAAAGCAATACTCTCCACTCACTTAAAACAGAAACTGGAAAAAACAGGCTACATAAACTTCGGATGGCTCCTACTCCAAGTAGAATCAACCCCTCATAACTTATCCGCCGACAAAACTCTCGAGGGAGGAATATCTTTCAAACAGCGAGGCTTCGACAAACAGGAAATCTTTGATAGACTGGTGATAGTCAGCGATGCAGTCCTCCACCAAATAGTCAACTCAAACCTTGAAGTCAGAACATCAGTTTCCATAAACCCAGAAACAGGAGCAGCAGAAGAAGGCGCATTATTCACCTACGAAGCAATCCCACGAGGAACCATACTATACTTCACCATGACCTACCAAAACCCAAAATGCTTCGACATCGAAAGCACAGACCTAAACAAAGTCATATCCACGGTTGAATCAAGCTTTGAGCTATTTGAATTCTTAGGCGTAGGCGGAATGGGAACCAGAGGCTTCGGCAAACTCAAAGTGGTTGGATTAGACAAAAAATATGATCCTATAACGATGGCACAGATAAGAGCCAACAATTTACGAGAGCAAATCAAAGAAATAGATGAGAAACTAAAAACGGCACCGCTAGTAGAACATGCCAAATTACAGCAAGAGAAAGCAAAGAAACTACAACTGATAAAAGAAAGCGCGGAAGAACACGCCAAAATCTCTGAAATCTATAAAAGCATAAGTGAGAAAAAATGACAGGTGTAAACATCGATAAAATTTGTGCTGAAGTCGGCTTTGGCATTCCCCAAGAAAACATGGATAAATCAAAACAAGAAAACGTAATCAGAAAAGCATTAGGTGTTCTTTCAAGCGACGGCATTTTCGCTTATGTAATCTGGGCAGAGTCAAAAGCAGGCCAAATCACGTGGAATGAAAAACGACAAGCACTTTCCAAACTTAGTGAAGACGAAAAATGCAGCAGATGGATAATACTCAAATCAATTTCACTACTAAAGCAAATCCTACCGACATCTATTGCATGTGAACAAAATGATGTATTAGAAAAGATATTCAACGGTATAAAAGGAGAAAACTCTGATTCAGAATGGAACAAACAAAGAGAAAACTTGCGACAAGAACTAACAAAAAATGACGGCGTCTTAGCTGACGTTTACCGAATGTTTTTTGTGAAGCAGATGCTGGAAAGAATGCTGACGTACGCGTTGTATCGAGCCAAATCACTTGAATGACGTGAAATCAAATGGGCTGGAACTGTTACAGAGTAACGCTCGAGGCAAAATCGCCAATTCATGTAGGGTACGGTGCAAAACTGGGCACAGTAGCTAAAACAAGGTATTACATTCTCGCCAAACACGTGTGGGCTGCCTTGACAAACGTATTAGCCCAAAAACACGGCGAAAACTACAAGACTGTAGGAGATGCTTTGAAGGCGCATGCCTGCTTTTCGTACTTCTACATAAAACACAACGATAAGCTGTATGCTCCAAAATATGTCGGTTCTGAAGGGCTAAAAATTGGCGATTTGAGAGTTGAAGAATTTGAGCAAAGGTTCATATCGTCTTTTGGTTCCACATCGATGGAGAAAAAACAGAAAAGCGCAGAAGACGGCTCACTCCACGAAATAGAATTCATAAAAACTATCACACTGAGTAAGCCTGTGTTGTTTGAGGGGTATCTCTTTTTTGACAACAAACAAATCCAAATTGGCTCCAAAAATTTGGATGTAGAACAATTAACAGGTTTAGATATTCAAGTCGGCGGAGAAAGAACTTATGGTTTTGGAAAAGTCAAAATAAAGGAAATGATTGAAGCAAAAGAATTGTTTGAACATTTTAGCTTAGAGTTAGACCACGAACCAGTGCTGAAACCTAAAAACCCATTCTATGCCTACGCTCACGTCTTAACCGAGAAAACTACTGATCTTGTTAAAAATGTAAGCGGAGACCTTGAACCGCTAGTCGGCCGGGACTGGTGCAGAGAAAAAGGGGCGGGGCGATACATAACTCCTGCACAGATATGCTATGTGCCGGGAACACAGATTACACTTAATCAACCTACAGGATTAAAAATTACTAAAGACGGTTTATGGGTATTTGCCCCAATAAACCAAACGGCAACTTAAGTGCAGAGGAGTCTGTTTGCCTAAAGGAATTGATTCTAAATCAAGCGAACATGTGTTGGCAGCTGAACAGTCCACGGCAAGTGGGACATTTTTTTGAAGAAATACGTAAACGCTTGCCAAAAACACTGAAGACTGGAGAAATCACCATTTCAAAAAGGACCGTACGGAAGAGCAACTTGAAATTGGGGAAAGCACCTACTACATTAGAGTAACCAAGTTTTGCAGTAACAGAATCGAGCAGTGAACCAAAAGAAGACTGGAGGGACTTCGTCATTGAATTGGTAATTAATCTACAGAGCAACTGCTGCTCCGTCAGAAATTCAAATTTTGTGTGCAACTACAAAAACATCGTATTGGTGCCACAAATGAACAACGCCAAATAGATTTTGCCATTGTGACGCGGACTAAAAAAGCAACAATAATTATTTAATTGAAAAGACAGGTCTTAACTGGAGAACTAAATGTCCTCTTAGAGAAGGGGACAAACTTGTTTTTCGATTATCTTTATAAACTGTTTTACATTTTAATAATAATCGAGACTACATATTTAGAATCGCTCTAAAGGAGTCTCGGATTGGCAAAAGAAGCAAAAAAACCTTCGGTTGCAAGAGAAAATCCCAAGTAACGGGAATTGAAAGGCGACTTCGGACTCGTAAATCTCCGCCTCATACCAAAGGGGTTGCAAGAGAAAATCCCAAGTAACGGGAATTGAAAGAAAATACTTTTGGTAAGCTTTATCAAATCCATAATTAAGAGTTGCAAGAGAAAATCCCAAGTAACGGGAATTGAAAGTTAGTGAATTTGCTTCTAGGAAACAGGAAGCTTACAACGT
>JAOAIX010000015.1 GCA_026414485.1 Candidatus Bathyarchaeota archaeon | reverse complement strand
CCTTTGGTATGAAAGTTGCAAGAGAAAATCCCAAGTAACGGGAATTGAAAGCAAGTTGGAGCGCTTCAATAAGCAGACGCATGGAAATTTGTTGCAAGAGAAAATCCCAAGTAACGGGAATTGAAAGCCAGCAGACACGGCATCGACCAACCCTATTCACCTTGGATAGTTGCAAGAGAAAATCCCAAGTAACGGGAATTGAAAGATACTGTAATAATGAAATGATTGAGAACAACGTAGTTCTGTTGCAAGAGAAAATCCCAAGTAACGGGAATTGAAAGGCCGCCCTTCAAGCAGTCTTTTATCCACGTTCACAATTTGCATTTTCCAAAAAATAATAGTGTGGCCTTATTCTAATCGCTGGCCTTATTGCAGGCTACCAAGTGACCGTTGCCTACGTCAACAAGTTTTGGCGCGTTTTCAATGCACTTATACTCCTTTGTATATACGCATCTCGGGTGAAAGCGACATCCCGAAGGCGGATTCGTTGGACTGGGAACTTCTCCAGGGAGCACTATCCGAGACCTCTTATTTTCAGGATCTGGAACAGGAATTGCCGATAACAACGCCCGAGTGTATGGATGCAACGGAGAACTGAAAAGAGCGTTTGTTTCGGCTATTTCCACAAACTTACCAAGGTACATAACAGCAACTCTGTGGCAGATATGTCTAACCGTGCTGAGGTCATGAGAAATGTACAGATAAGTTATCCCAAATTTCTGTTGTAACTCCTGTAACAAATTCAAAATTTGTGCTCTCACTGAAACATCTAAAGACGCCACAGGTTCATCTGCAATAAGTAATCTGGGTTCTACTGCCAAAGCACGGGCAATGCAGATTCTCTGCCTCTGTCCGCCACTGAATTCATGCGGGTACCTCTCTGCATGATAGTCTTCTAGACCCACCAACTTTAACAATTCGTAAAGTCTATCCTGCCACTTTTCCTTAGGCACGTGCCTGTGAATAACAAAAGGTTCCATTATTATGTCCGCAACAGTCATTCTTGGGTCAAGTGACGCGTAGGGATTCTGAAAAACATACTGCATCTTACGTCTTAACTTCAAGATCTCCTGATGATCCTTCGACTTAAAAATCTCCCCAATTTCCTGCCCCTCAAAATAGATTTCACCTGAAGTAGGCGGATCCAAATAAAGTATCGCTCTCGCAGTCGATGACTTACCACAACCACTTTCTCCAACTAAACCAAAGGTTTCCCCTTTTTTAACCGAAAAACTTACACCGTCAACTGCGTGCACTGCACCTACTTCTTTTTTCAAGAAGATACCCTTGCTTGTTATTGGGTATTGTTTCACGAGGTTCTTTACTTCCAAAATCATTTCTGTACTCAACGTTTCACACCTCTAACCGTTTTTTCTGTGAATTCTTTGGCGCGGATGCATGCCACATAATGTTCCGACTCAATTTCAACTAAAGGTGGCACAGTAGAAGCACACTCAGCCAATGCGAAGTCACAGCGAGGGTGAAACCTGCAGCCTGACGGAGGCGAAATCAAGTTTGGAATTGTACCTGGTATAATTTTCAGTTTATCTTTCCTCAGGGCCACATTCGGAACCGCCTCTAAAAGCGCTCTGGTGTACGGATGCAGAGGATTACGAAAGATAGTCTTAGTGCTCGCCACTTCACAGATTCTTCCAGCATACATAACGTTTATTCTATCAGCAACCCCAGCGACGACACCCATATCATGCGTCACCAGAATCATAGACATACCCAACTTTTCCTTCAGATTTTTCATCAACTCAAGAATCTGCGCTTGAATTGTGACATCCAAATTCGTTGTAGGCTCATCCGCCAAAAGCAGGCTCGGCTGACACGATAAAGCCTTGGCAATAGCGATGCGCTGTTTCATGCCCCCGCTCAGCTGATGCGGATAATTCCAAACCTTTATTTCAGGATCAGCTATCTCAACAATCCTGAACAATTCTATAGCTCTCTTCAGCGCTTCTTCTTTAGTGACATTTTGATGTCGCCTTATAACCTCTGTCAACTGGTCAGCAATGCTAAAAACAGGATTAAGCGAAGTCCCAGGCTCCTGCGAAATATAAGCAATCTCTTTTCCTCTAATCTGCTGCATTTCACCTTCAGTTTTCTCCAGCAAATTTTCTCCTTTGTATATTATTTTTCCACCAATTATTTTACCGGGCCTAGGCACTATCCTAAGAATGGATAATGCCGTCACAGATTTTCCAGAACCTGACTCACCCACTAACCCTAAAGTTTCGCCCTCTCTAACATCCAAACTTACGCCGTCAACCGCCTTGACTACTCCTGCCCAAGTGTAAAAGTAAGTTGTCAGATTTTCAATTTTCAATATTTCTTTTGACGCCATTAACTCCTTTGCTCCCCCGTTGCTATTCCCTAAGACGCGGATCTAACGCATCTCGTAAACCGTTTCCAAGCAGATTGAAGCCAAGAACCAGTAAGGTAATGAACAATCCTGGAAAGATCCCCTCCCACCAAGCTTCTTTTACGGCTTCGCTAGCTCCTTGAAGCTGCTGCCCCCAAGTAACACTGTTCGGATCACCAAATCCAAGGAAGCTGACTCCTGCCTCAACCAAAATTGCCGTTGCTATCTGAAGCGTAGTCAAGACGATTATGACGTGTAAAACATTAGGAAGAACATGACGGAACATTATTCGCCATTTGCTAGCTCCCAAAGCTATCGCAGCTTCAATATACTCATTTTGCTTCACCCGCAGTACTTCCCCACGGATTATCCGCGCGTTTGAAGCCCATGAAAACAACCCAATCATAAGGGTCACCATTGTAAGACTGCCGACGCCAGAAGGTGCTATAGCCATAGCAACTCTTAAAAAAACCAGCAGAATTAGAAGAAACGGTATAACCAAGAAGATTTCTGTTATCCGCATTAAGACGTTATCAACAAGACCGCCAAGGTACCCTGAAGCGATGCCTATTGCGATTGCTAAAGACATAGCAATTGCAGCAGCGCCGAATCCTACATACAACACGTTGCCTGCGCCATAGACAAGTTGGCTGAACACATCACGACCAATATAGTCTGTGCCAAACCAGTATTTGGAAGACGGCGGCATTCTTATCCTGCCTTCTTCATTGAAACTTGCAAGATAGTTCAACGGATAACGCGCAATTATCGGGCTGAACACAGCTATGACTATAATGGCTCCAACGATAACGAGACCTGCGAGGGCAGCTTTGTTTTTCTTAAAACGTCTCCATGCGATACTCCATTGGCTTACTCCTGCGGGCTTCCTTTTTACTAGTGTTTCAAGCCGTTTTCCTCTAATTACGTTTGACATTTCTCTTTTCTCCAAGCTTTAATTTTTACTCAATTCTAATTCTAGGGTCGATGTAAGCGTAAGCTATGTCCGTTATTAAATTGGCAACCAAAACCATTAGGGTCACAAACACCGTGATTCCCGTTATTACGGGAAAATCAAGCTTGCTTATAGCTTCAACATATAATCGGCCAACCCCAGGCCAATTAAATACTTTTTCAGTGATAGGTGCACCCGCAAGCATGCCTCCAAAATAAAGCCCTACATAAGTAACAACTGGGATCAACGCGTTGCGCAGTGCATGCTTGTATATCACCGTGCGTTCGCTTAAGCCGCTAGCTCTCGCTGCAAGGATATAATCTTGTCTTAAAACTTCAAGCATGCTTGACCGTACTAGCAGCACAACAGGCGCAAGTTCTGCGAAAGTTAAGGCTGCAACGGGCAGAAACATGTGCCATAACTCGTCTAGTAAATAGCTGCCAAATGGGTAACGTGTTGGATCTAATGAGTGTGCTGCACCATAGGGAAACCAGCCCAGAAAGTAAGAAAAAATTAGTATGGCAACTATTCCCATGTAGAAAATTGGTATACACGTCCCCACCAACGAAGTTGTGGTGACCGTCATATCCAATTTTGAATATTGCTTACGCGCTGAAAGTATTCCAATAGGAATCGCAATCACAAGCGAAAAGAAAAGCGCTGCAAGTTGAAGTTTGAATGTTTCCCACGCGTAATTGCCGACTAGTGTAGTCACAGCTGTTCCACCTCTTATCGCATATGAATTTCCAAGGTTGCCCTGCAGCATTTCCCATACAAATTTTAAGAATTGATAGTATAATGGCTGGTCAAGTCCGTAGTATTGTGTTAAGCGTTCTCTGGCTTCGAATGTAATTCGTGGGTTAAGTCCCGTCATCAGTTTAACAGGGTCGCCTGCCATTCGAGTAGCAACAAACACTATAATCAGAATCCCAAAAAAAATCGGTATCAAATACAAAAGTCGCCTAAGAACGTATTTTGTCATAGAATTTTTAGCTATGTTGTGAACTTTGAAGCGAATGGCTTTAAAACCCTCTCTCTTGGTGGGCAAGCTTCTCCCCTTCGATGTTTTGTTCGTAACTTAATAAAAGTTTTTTGAAAGAACCAGCGATTTCTCTTACAAGAATCGATTAAATTATAAATTAAATTTATAGTTATCATTTAATGAATTTATGACAAATGTTATAAAGCAAACTAAAATATAAATCATTTCTCGGAGGATGTTACTAGAATTGCTCTCTAAAACAAAAACCATTATGTTGTGCGCGCTGTTATTACTAAGTTTTGCGTTACCCTGCATCGCAGTTGCTCAAAGTCAACAACAACCCTATTTCAAAATAACGCTGATCGTCCCAGGTCCAAACCCTGCAAGAAAAGCATGGGCACAAATAGTGGAAAATAACCTTGACGCAGTAGGAATAGACGCCGTTAGGGTTGAGCTAGATTGGGGAACAACTTATGACAGAGCCCTCACGCCCCCCGAAGACGTCGTAGGCAAGACTTATGATGAAGGCGGCTTCGACGCGCTGTTTATCGGCTATGCAATGGGCATAGATCCGGACCCCTTCGGACTTTACGACAGCAGTCAATTTCCACCCTCAGGACAAAACTACTACCTCTGGAATAACGCTGAGAACGATAGGCTATGCAGACTAATCAAAGAGACAGTTGACGAAAACTCAAGACTCCAATACGTGAAGGAGTGGCAAAGACTAGCATATGACGAACAACCATCTGCAACTATAATATACACAAAAGAAGTCGTAGCATTTGATCCAACAGCCCTGCAGAAAGATCCCTTCTTGGCATATCACTATCCGGCGTGGCCTAGAGCAAAGAACTGGAAATTAGCCAGTGGCAGCCCTCAAACCACCATAGTTGTTGCCCAAACAGGACCCGCACCAGAAGAAGGTCTGAACCCACTGTTAACTACTTCATACTATGACTTAACAGTCTATGACAATATTTTTGACAGCCTCGCGGAAAGATGGGACCTAATCAACAAAGAAATGGTTCCTGCGCTTGCAACAAGCTGGGAAGTGGCATCTGACCAAAAAACATGGACTGTTCATCTTAGACAAGGCGTTAAATGGCATGACGGTGTTGAATTTACAGCTGACGACGTTAAATTCACGTTTGCCTCAGCCATGGATCCCGAAATCGCCTCGCCCACAGGCGCCTTCGTAGAAGAAATCTTAGGTAGCGCCGATAACATTGAAATCGTTGATCCCTATACTGTCGTGTTTAAACTTCCAAAGCCTTACGCATATTTCGTTGAAACCATTTTAAGCTCTTACATAATTCCAAAACATGTACTCGAAAACGTTCCACCATCAGAGTGGGCTTCTCACCCCTTCAACACAGCATCAGAGAGCTACACGGTTGGCTCTTACACCGCTTACGGGCCAATAGGAACTGGACCTTATGTTTACAAAGAATATAACCCAACAACTACGGCTAACATAATGACGAAAAATCCGAATTACTGGAACAAAGCCACGTTAGAAGCAGCTGGAACCTTCCAAATAGAAAAACTCTATGTGCAATGCATAGAATCTTCTGACGCGGCAATCTCTGCGCTCAAGTCAGGCGAAGTTGACGTATTAGATTCCCAATATCACTTAGAAACAAAGCTTGCAAGTATCGAGAGCCCTTGGGGTGACTATGCTGTTTACGACGCGTTTGGGGTTCAGGAACTTGGTTTTAACATGCGACATCCAGTTTTCGGAACAGGCGTTGACACACCACTAGGCAAAAGAGACCCATCAAGAGCTGCTGAGGCCGCCCGTTATGTTAGACAGGCAATAAGCCACCTCATACCCAGGCAGCAGATAATAGACACTATTCTTAACGGCTATGGAGCACTAGGTGTAACCACACCTATCACAACCCTAACCGCTGGATATGACTCGACACTAGAGCCCTACGAATATAACGTTGAGCTGGCAAAATCGCTATTAGCTGCAGCTGGCTACGACACAGGAGTTGCCCCCGCTGGTGGCGATTTCCTGCAACAGTATGGTCTTTACATAGCTGTCGCAGTTGTTGTAGTAGTAATTATAGTGGTCGCAGTTTTGATACTTAAAAAGAAACGGTAAAAAACCAACCTTTTCCTTTTTTTTACTTTTTTCACTTCTAACAACAAGCATCTTATGCGTAATTACATCAACCAACGTTTTCAAAAGTTTTAGCACGCTGATATAACAAAGGAGACAAGCACCAAAATTATACCAGTCGCAATCCATGTTCTGGCGCTTTTCTCTACTTCTTTTTGACGTTGCACCGTCCACGGTCTAGAATGAAACAGAACTTCACTTATTTTAGCGCTCACAGGCGAATAAAACGCGACGGCCCCACCTGCCGTGAGGCATATTCCTCCCTCTAACAAAATAAGGAGCGACATAGCAAGAGTCATTTGATTTACCCTTCCTTGAAAAGTAAAAAGCAACAAAAAATCTATCAGAATAACTATTAAGGAATAAAGCATGCTTCTAGCAAGCCACTCTAACACTTTTATCTTCGTATTCATCGCGTTCTGGTCTTCATTCATCTTTTGAAGGCTTAACTTGCCCTATTAGAGAGATTTGTTGTCGCCGAAAAAGCTTTTCTCTGTATCGGCTTGAATTTTTTCCCTACCTTAGTTGAAAAAACACCCGTTTAGAAACTTAATATACATATGAAAACTACTTCACAGTCATGCGCGAAACAAGAAAGAGATCTGTAGCTAAGTCGATTGTTTGGCGTATAATATGCATAGTAGTGAGCATACTTACTTCATTTGTTCTAACAGGTAAATGGGATGTTGCAGTTGCCATCGGCGGCGTCTATAACGCTGTAACGGCGATTTTGTATTATTTTCATGAAAGAATCTGGAATATAGTAAAATGGGGCATTATAGAATAGGCTTTTGCTGCCTTCGCTGTTTCTGGTTATTTTTAAGAGGCTATTTTTAACTGTGTAACTTTACCCAGAATGTTTTCTAGTTTAACTATGAAAAATTAATTATACACACACCACAGACGTATCAACCACATGCGCCTCAGAAAAATATTCAGCAACTATTCAGGTATGCCCAACGAGTCCAAATATCTCATTTATGCTTCTATACTTCCAGCAGTTGCTTATGGACTGATATTCACAGACATATCATATTTTCTAACGATCATTCAAGGTGTATCTGCCGACTTCACGGGTCTCGTAATATCCGCCATGGGTATCTCAACCTTTGTTGCAAGTATTTTTCTTGGCATTGCCTCAGACATTTATGGAAGAAAAAGAATGCTTATTGTAGGCAACTTGCTGGCAAGCGTAATGCTTGCAGTCTTTGCTTTTGCCACAGATCCTGTAGTGCTATTGGTTGCCGCCATCGGCGAAGGCATCTCCGAGGCAGCCGTCACCGCTTCAAGTAGCGCCTTACTTGCAGATAAAGTAGGAAGCGAAAAAAGAACCAGCCTCTTCTCGTTATATGGTTTCATCCAAAATCTTGCCTTTGCCATAGGCAGTTTTGCCGTCTCCTTCGTAATATTCTTTGAACTTATCGGATTATCTGATAAAAGCGGTCACATAGTACTTTATCTTATAATCGCCATTCTGAGTGCAGTCTCTACACTTCTGATGCTCAAAGTAAGCGAATCAGTAAAACTAAAGAAACTGAGCGCGGACAGAATAGACTTCCTGCCGAAAAAATCTAAAGATGTTTTGCTTAAATACGTTTTAACGGGTGCCATACTTGCTTTTGGAGCAGGTATGGTGGTTCCTCTTATGACACTGTGGTTTAATTTACAATATGGGATTTCAGATAAAATAAGTGCAACTATCTTGGCAGCTTCAAGTGTACTCATAGGTTTTGCCACTCTTGTGGCGCCATTAATTGCCAAAAAATTCGGCCTCGTAAAAGCTATTGTGATAACGCAGTTGGCATCAACATTTTTCATGTTCCTTGTTCCTTTCTCACCTAACTATGTTTTAGCAGGTTTTGTCTATGGCATACGAGCGTTGCTTATGAACATGGCAAGTCCCCTGTCACAGTCTATGATAATGGGTTTGGTTGCTGAAGATGAACGTGGCGCAGTTTCAGGCATAAGCGGGGCATTGTGGCGGTTACCGAACGCTTTAAGCACGTTTGTTGGTGCATGGTTGATGGGTATTGGATTATTAGCTGAGCCTTTTTTGATTGCAAGTTTATTGTACGTAATCTCAATTGTACTGTTTTGGTATTATTTTAGGCGCGTACGAATGCCTGAAGAAGAAGCCTTAGGTTCCTAAAATAGGCTTAAAAAGAAATGAACCTAGGCGTTTGTGGAAAAATCTCAAAAACTATGAGACAAGATCTTCATAGCTTAGCATGCTTGGTGGTCATCAAAAAAGCGTTTTGATTACAGTTATGGCTGTCCTTCTGTGAGGTGCATCTTTTTTAATGCTCTAGCAAGTGGTTTACAGTGAATGGACGCTTACCCATTGTTTTCCAGAAATAGCTTATTCCAAAATGTTTGCTTGATTGATTTGGGTTTTGTTGTTTTAGTTTTGTTTTTTTACTCTTTATCTTAATTTTAGCTGAGTTAAAGCACTTTGTGTTACAAATGTAATACTTACAGAAACGCTTTTAATGGTTTATCCATCCAACACTGTGAAAACTAATCAAAAATGTAAAAACTTAAACAGTGAAAATTTATGTCTACAAAAAACCTAAGTAACTCCAAAAAAGTCGCTGTAATGGCGATAACAGCTACCCTCTACGCCACTTTCTTCTTTATATCAGGCTTGATAGCAGTGCCCCAGTTTACCCTCCTCTACCTTCCAATTATTCTGCTCGGCGTCTTCCCCCTTTGGTTCGGATTAAACGGCCTTGTCGGCAGCATGATCGGCGCGTTCATAGGAGGAGCCTTCGTGGAAGGCTTAGGCTTCTTTTCTTGGATAGAATCAGTAACCACTCTCATAATCTATGTCTTAGTCTGGCTGCTTATCCCAAGGAATGCTGGAGAAATACGGAGTCCAAAAAACTTGCTTCTTCTTGCGGGTGTCTACGCGGTTACGCTTCTTGCCGGCACCACTTATATCCTGTGGCAGTTCACAACTTTCGGTTTACTTCCACCTGAACTAGCTCAACTTATTCTGTGGCCAACCTTCACTCTCAACATAATCATCGAAATTGCCGTTTGCCCCATCTTGCTGCGTACATTAACCCCAAAAATGCGCAACTGGGGATTCTACAGTGGTAGCTTCCTTGAGTGGCGAAGCAAAAAGGCTAAAGCTAAACTTTAGCTAAACCTTTCATCTCTTTTTTGAGCATGTTTACTTCTCCTTCTTAGCTGGCTGTGTTTCCTTAACGTTTAACTTGAAAGGAAAATCTTAATTCCCGCAAACCCATAAAGTACAAACTGCAAGTGAACATTGTATGAGTGAACATAAAGTTAAAGAAGACCCGGTTAAAATGCATAAAGACGCTAACTCTCTGATGGAAGCAGGTAAATATGCTGAAGCAAAAGATCTCTTTGCTAAGACAGGTGAGCTCTACTACAAAGGACAAAACTACTTTGACTCGGCTACTATGTACTACAAGGCAGGCGAGTCCGCGTTTGCCCTAAAAGAATACGAAAAAGCAGTTGAGTACTTCACCAAATCCGCCGAAATCTGTTTTGCAAAAGGTTTTGACAGATTTGGCGTCAGTGCGTTAGACTACGCAAAAGACTGCCAAAAAGCTCTCGGCAACACCGCCGAAGTAGAAGCTCTAGACAAAAAAATCAAAGAAGTTAAAGCCAAACTTGAAAGCGCCTTCTAAGGGGCTTTCTCTCTTTATCTACGCGGTTTTTTGTGTTATTTGCAGTTTTTTACTTGAGCCTTGGTCTTTTTGAAAATATAGACGGTTGAGTAAAAATCTGCTTGGAGGGGAAAAATAAGAATTCAAGAGTAAAAGTTTCCGCTGCATGTCTCCGGATAGTTTATGAGTAGAATTTTGCGAAAAAGGCAGATATAAAACAAGTTAACAATACTCTCAGTGAGGCACCCCGTCATGAGCGTAAGAGACAATGAAATGTTCGCTAAAGAATTCTACAGTCGCCAAGTCATACTAAAAGAACTGGGCCAAAGTGGTCAACAGAAGCTACAGGAGGCAAAAGTTGCTGTTGTTGGCGTAGGTGGATTAGGCACAGTCTCTTCTATGTACCTTGCACTGGCTGGGGTTGGGTATCTGCGGTTGATTGACCAAGACATTGTGGAAATGCGTAATCTGCACAGGCAAATTCTCTACACCACTAAGGACTTAGATTACCCCAAGGCAGAGGTAGCCGCCGCAAAATTGGAGAAACTTAACCCATTAGTGAAAGTGGAAGCAGTTTCCGAAAACGTTCACGGCGGCAACGTTGAACGGTTAGTTTCAGGTGTAGACCTCGTTGTGGACGGCTTAGACAACATGTCAACCCGCTACGTTATTAACCGCGCCTGCGCCAAGCTGAAAGTCCCCTATGTTTTAGGTGCAGCCATAGGCCTAGAAGGTAACCTGTCCGTGTTTTCGCCTCCAGAAACCCCATGTCTCGAATGTGTGTTGCCAAACCTTTCAGACAACGACTTACTCAAATGTGACACCCGCGGCGTGCTCGGTGTTACCCCTGGCATCATCGGAACAATGCAAGCCACTGAAGCCATCAAAGTCCTATCAGGCATGGGCACTCCGCTGAAAGGCAAATTGATGATTTGCGACTTCAGCGACATGTCCTTCACCACCATAGACATAGCAAAACGAGCAAATTGCCCCGCCTGTAGAGGCACCTCGCCCGCTAAAGTTGAGGAGCGACTGGTCTGGTTATGCGGCAGAAACACCGCTAACATCAACCCAGAAAAACCCCAAAAGCTAGATCTCAACAAGCTTTGCGAGTTAGTTCAACAGCGTGGTTTGCGCGTTCGCGTGAAATCTCATGTTGCACTTATGTTTGACTATAAAGACCTAGAAGTTAGCCTCTTCAATGGAGGACGCATGCTCATCAAAAATGTAAAAGACGAAAAATCAGCCTTAGAAGCCTACCAAGAGATCTCCAGTGCCTTAAACATAACCTAAAACTGACAACTATGTGCTTATCGCCTTCAAGAGGCTGTTCACCTCAAGGAGCCACCCCTCTATCATTTGTAGATCCTCAGCAGTTTTCTTGGAGAATTTTGCTAACCCCCTCAGCAGCTCCTGTTGATACTTGTAGTATTCAGCTAACTTCTTTAAGGGTTCAACAAATTCGTTTACTGAAGTCTTCATTTCTAAACATTTCCCCAAAGTTACAAGCGTGTTGTACATTTCGTCCATGGACAACCCTGTGCTTCTCTTAAACTCCCTAGCCAGCCACTGCCTCCGAAACAAATTACAACTTCTCCACCCCTCAACCTGCTTACTATACGTTTTCAGAACTGACTGAAAAACAGCAAGTGCAGGTTCAACATTAGTTACTTTAGTCTTTGGCTTTTCTGATTCCACTCCGATTTGTATCCCCACTGCTTGGAGAACCTGAAGCGAAGTTGTTTCTTGACCATGGTACCTTGAAGCTAAAGTAACTGCACCTGCAATCCCCACCCCTGCAGCTTCAGCTGAAATCTCCACTTGCTTATTCATTGCCAGCAACTGCTTTAGCGTCAGCCTTGTCAAAGCTGCAACTTGTTTGTTGCTCTCCAAGAAACCCGGCGTCTTAACCACGCCAGGATCTATGGATAACACATAAACACCGGTGTCTTCAACCTCTGCAGCTATGGTTTTTGCAAGCTCCACTTGCGCTGTCTTCAAGACACTGTGAGCTCCCATAAATGGGAATGCTAAACTTGAAGAAACAAACACAAACACGCCGTGCTTTCGTTTAATCATGTCAGGAAGTAGTGTCTTTGCCAAAAGTACAGAACCTCGTAGGTGCACGCGATAACTAAGATCCCACACATCTATAGGAGCATCTTTAACTGCACCTACAGGGAAGGCTGTGGCGTTGTTTATTACTATGTCTACTTTTTTCCATTTCGCAACCACCTGCCCAGCGAGTGCTTCCACTTCTTTCTCGTTGCCCACATCGGTTTTTACAAAAAGCGCCTTTTCAGAGCCGAACTCTTTGTTCAAATTTTCCGCTGCAGCTCTGCCGCTTTTGCCGTCTACGTCGGCAATTACAACTTTGGCTCCCAACCACATGAGAGCTCGTGCAGTTTCATATCCTATGCCGCGTCCAGCTCCTGTAACCACCGCGACATCATCTTTCAGTGAATCACGCCTCAGATTTCCTTGACTTATTAAGGACAAATAATCCCTCTCTTCCAGACTTATCTAATCATAAAGTCTATAAAACTTGTTTTACCCAACAACTAACTTCGAGTTTGTCAACCGCCACCCACCGGTGGAACAATCGCTAAAACGTCTCCATCCTCCAACTGAGTTTCTAACCCCCCTAAAGCAGCAACGCTTTTACCATTGACTAAAAACTGTAAAAACCCTTTAACCTCACCTGTAGCTTTGGTAAATACGTAGTCGCAAAAATCTTTACCGTACGTTTGTGCGAGCTTTCTGAGAACTAAACTTACCGTTACCTTCTCTTGAGGGGCAAACTGCAAGACTTCCTCCCGTTTACCTGTGATTTCTCTTAGGATCGTAAAGAACCGAACTGAAACCTGCATGACACTACGCTCCACATCAATAGGTAAAATGAGCCTAACATAAACTGTTCCTTTTACAACTCAAAAATGCGACATGTTCGCTTTCAAAACTGCAACTTAAAGTTTATATTGCCGTTTGGTTTTTGCATATCCCCGACAAGATAGTATTCTACCCCAAAAAACGAGGTTGATGATATGGCGTATTTAACAACAACAGGTTCAGGACAACCTGTCCTCATCTTAAAAGAAGGTACATCAAGAAGCAGAGGCAAAGAAGCCCAAAGAAATAACATTATGGCCGCCCGAGTAATCGGTGAAGTTCTCAAAACCACCCTTGGTCCAAGAGGCATGGACAAAATGCTCATCGACAACCTCGGTGACATAACAATCACCAACGACGGTGCAGCCATACTCAACGAAATCGAAGTTGAGCACCCAGCGGCAAAAATGATGGTTGAAATCGCTAAAACCCAAGACGACATGGTTGGCGACGGAACCACCACTGCCGTAGTTCTCGCAAGTGAACTGCTCAAAAAAGCCGAAGAGCTTCTTGACCAAAATATTCACCCAATTATACTCGTGAGTGGCTACCGCAAAGCAGCTCAGAAAGCTATAGAAGTGGTCGGCAAAATTTCCACTCCCGTGGACATCAAAGACCGCAAAACCCTCTTGAAAGTAGCTCTAACAACCATGAGCAGCAAAGCAGTCGGCACCGCCCGTGAGCACCTAGCAGAAATTGCCATTGACGCAGTATCACAAATCGCCGAAGATCGAGGAGACAAAAAACTCGCCGACATAGACAATATACAAATTATCAAGAAAACAGGCAAAAGCCTGCTAGAGACGCAGCTGGTGCAGGGTATAATCGTCGACAAAGAAGTCGTCAACCCGGGTATGCCACGCAAAAAAGAAAACGCCAAAATCGCCCTACTTGACTGCCCGCTTGAGATCGAAAAAACCGAAATTAGCGCCGAAATCCGCATCCGCGATCCAGCACAGATGCAAGCTTTCCTAGACCAAGAAAACACTATGATGCAGGAGATGGCGCAAAAACTCAAGAAAGCAGGTGCAGAAGTTGTCTTCTGCCAGAAAGGCATCGACGACATGGTACAACACTTCCTCGCAAAAGAAGGCATCATGGCAGCAAGACGTGTTAAAGAATCAGACATGGAAAAACTCTCTAAAGCAACCGGCGCCCGAATCGTCTCTGACCTAGATGACCTCAAAGCAACCGACTTAGGCAAGGCAGGCCTCGTTGAAGAACGCAAAATTGGCGATGACAAAATGATCTTCGTCGAAAAATGCAAAGACCCCCACAGCGTAGCTATACTCATCCGTGCGGGTCTAGAACGTCTCGTCGACGAAGCTGAACGCGCAATGACCGACGCATTATCAGTTGTCTCGGACGTCGTGGAAAACAACCGGATCGTTCCAGGCGGCGGCGCAGTTGAAATCGAAGTCGCCAAGGAACTTCGTAAATACGCCACAAAAGTCGGCGGCAGAGAACAACTAGCAATCGAAGCATTCGCCGACGCAGTGGAGGTCATCCCAAGAACACTAGCAGAAAACGCAGGTCTCGAACCCATAGACATACTCGTAAACTTACGAGCTGCACACGAAAAAGAAGACGGCAAAAACAGCGGTGTAAACGTCTTCACAGGGAAAATCCAAAACAGCCTCGACAACGGCGTCATCGAACCTGCAGTCGTCAAAGAGCAAGCTCTAAAATCTGCAGCTGAGTCCGCAGCCATGATTCTACGCATCGACGACGTCATCGCTAGCTCAAAGCCAAAAGGTGGCCCAGGCGGTCCAGGCGGCGGAGCACCAGGCGGTCCTGAAGGCGAAGACTAAACAACCCCTCTTTATTTTTTTAACCTCTCATCTTTATCTGTTAAAATTAGTTTCTCGTCTTATTTTGGTAAAGCAGAGCTTGTTTCCATCAGTTATTAATATAAATTTTTTTAGCTATAATGATGTGTTAAGGGTGGAATCGTGCAAATTGCTGTACGGGAGATGCAGCCTAGCGAAGAAAGCGCTGTTGAGAGTCTCTTCGCCAGAAGCCTTGGCGTCATTGACCGTTTGGTCTTTAAGCTTTCTTTTGAGGAAGCACAGAAAAGTGCGCAGAAGCAGCAAGGGGGTACGTTGGTTGCGGAGTGTGATGGTAAATTAGTTGGAGCTGTCTCGACGCGTGTGCAGACAATTAAAGGTAAGCAAACAGGCTTCGTTGACGCGTTAGTTGCAGATAAGCTGCTTAGAGGTAGAGGCGTCGGCAAAGCGCTTGTGGATGGCGCAGTTTCGTGGCTGGAGCAACGTGGTTGCGAGGTTATTTATGCTACAGCTGACAGGTACAACTCACCTTCATGGAACATTTTTATTCACCGAGGCTTCCGCCTTTATGAGGTTCCGCGGCAGCTTAGAGATTACCGTATTAGTTTTCTACGTTTATGGCTTGTAGAGTTTTACTTAGTAGGTTTCGGGACTTTCTTTCTCAAACGTGGTGGTTCTCAACAACCCTCTGAAACGGCTGCAGTTTGGCACTGGTTGGCTGCTTTGTTTGGTGTGTCTGCGATCTGGTGGATTCAAGTGTTGCGAAGTCAGGGACCTTTGATGCTTCTTCCATTAGTTGTCGGTGTAGTTGCTATAAGCCTCTTAGCACATGAGTTTTCACAGAAGCTTGTTGCCAGTAGGCTTGGTTTACTGACTACCTTTAAAGCTTGGGGTTCAGGGATACTTTTCAGTTGGCTTCTAGCCCTAGTAGGCTTGTTTTTTCCAGCGTACGGCTCAACCTACATAAAGCAGCTTGACTGGCGTTATAACCCGAGGAAAGACAAAACTGGCTTCTTTTTCTTTATGGGGCCACTTGTCAGCTTTATTTTTGCTTTAGCTTTTTGGGTTTTTTCTGTTTCAACAAGCAACGGTTTGGTGTTGGCGCTAGCAAGAGTAGGCTACAACATTAACATCATAATGGTCGTCTTCAATCTTCTGCCAGTAAAGGCTGCAGGAGGCTTTGTGTGGGATGGACAGAAGATCCTTGAATGGAATAAGGTTGCTTGGTTTGCACTCGTCATAGCCACTGTTGCTTTGATAGCCATAGGTGTCATCATTTAGCTGTGGTTTCCTCTCAAACTCCAAAAAGTAGTAAACCAGGCAGATTTAACTAAAACTCTAGCCTCAAAATATCATTTCTGTTTTGTTCTAGAGGTGTTTCACTCTTTCCACGTATTTTTCTACGTCAAATTTTCTGCGCAAGCCGTTTTGGTTCATGTACCTTACTTTGCCAAAGATGGGTCTCTCTTTCCAAGGTCGGTCATGTTTTCCAAAGCACCACGCTATTCCAGCGTAGCTGTTGGGGTCTCTGCCGTCAAGTTCGTACTTGTTGTTTAAGTAAATGGCGGTTTTAAATGCCGCTTCAGGAGTTTTACTCCATTCAATGAGTTTCTTTCCCCAATACATGCGCATATATCCATGCATTTTTCCCGTGGTTCTCATTTCGTTTTGTGCTGCATTCCAGTAGGGGTCATGCGTTTTTGCATTTTCCAGTTCTTCCACTTCATATAAGTAATTCCTGTCGTCATTCTTATGAGCTATGAGGGTGCGTTTTGCCCACTCTGGCAACGCAGCAAGCGCGTCATAGTTAGGTTGGTAGTTAACGTAGTTTACCGCTAATTCTCGTCTTACAATTAACTCTTCAAGATATGCCTTTTTAGCTTCAGCGGAAGTTTTTGATTCAGATATTTGTAGTGCAACGTAGAGGGGGGAGATTTGTCCAAAATGAAGATATGGGCTCAAATTTGATTGGTAGTCAACCGCTGGGTCATTTCTCAGTTCTAAGTATTTTGATAATTTTTGTTCTATGAAGTTTTCAAGACGCTTGGTTGCTTCGTCGCTGCCGCCTTTGAAGTAACGGCTTTTTTTCACGGATTTATCTATGCCGAGTGATGAGGTTAATTTGTCAATGTCGTCTAAGTTGACAGAATCAAGTTTCATATATGTTGAACTTCGATGCGGCTTAATTTTGTCCATTTTCACTATGAACTGGTTTTGCTTGGCGATGATTTTCGGTCTTAAGGTTGCGGCGGAGTACTCTTCTTTTTCAGATGCCACTTCAACTGGTACGATGACGTTGTCTTCAACTTGAACTAAAGGGCACTTTAGGCTTTTAGAGGCAAATTCGTACCATCCCTTGAGTGTTTTGAGGTATCCTCTGTCAACAACCACCAAGCTGGCTTGGTCGGCAAGTTCAACCACACCTATATTGGGTGACTTGGTGAGAACTACCATTTTTATTCCCATTTCTTGCAGTGCTTCGCTTGTTTTTTTAAGTCCCTCCAGCATGAAATGGTAGTGGCGTAGGTTTGCCTCAGGAAATTCAGGTGTTAATCCGAAAAAGGCGATAAGTGGCACGTCGAGTTTATTCGCTTTTAAAATTGCGTATGAAAGTGCAAAGTTGTAATCTGCCCTGTGTGACGATTGCATCCAATAGAGGACGTACCGTTTATTCTTTACAGTTAGATCATTTAGGATTTTCACGCGTTGCTCAGGAACTTTCTCAACAATGTCTTTCAACTTCAACCCCAGTTAGATCGTCGTTCTCTTTTTTTTGATTGTGTCAATATTCACTTAGATTGTGTTAAACTCCGTAGTTGCCTGTTGTAGTATCTTGGAAGATAGGTAAATGAGGCGGATAAAAAGTAAACACAATAAAACTTGTTGCCAACATAACCAACGCGGCACTAGTGGTTACTGTGATGATGAGTGGCAGTTTCCTGAATCTGAAAAGTCTGTAACTTACCAATTGACCTACTATTACGGCAGCAAAGAAACTGGTGATGTCTATGGCGAGGATGCTTTCACCTGTGAAGGTAGTGTAGCTGTAAAAGACCGCCGGTATAAAAGTCACCATTATTAAAGCTCCTATAGCTCTGGCAGCTAAAAAATTGTTCACTTTTTTCCTCGAGAAAATTGTTGTTATTAGCGTCCAAAACATGGCTGGCCAATAAGCAAGTTTTAGGTGCTCCCAAACTGATTCATTAACAGCTGAGAAAAGGCCTACTAGGGGGTTGCTGTTTGACAGGGAGTAAGTAAAATGGAGTGCGATACCCAAAAGGATTATGAATATTGTTCCAGCAATTTCAGTTTTGAGAATTTTTTGGTTGCCCAAGTAAATTCGCCTTCGTTAAAAAACTCGTCATCTGCGTTTGAGCATCACGAGGAGGGTGGCTGCCACAGATATTGCCACGGCAACCGCGCAGCTTTGTGTCAGTGTGACTATCATGGCGTTTCCGCTTTGCTTTACGCTTATGCCTATTAGAGCCCAGATGATTACTAATCCGTATATCACGTCTTTTCTTGTGAATACAACAAGAAGCGTAATTAGCAGTGCCGTTGCTATCACAAGAGTGGCCCATGTTTCAGCTGCTATTCCAAATCCATCCCAGTTTACTGACACCGCAGCCACTGCTACATTGGCGATTGAGGCTATAGTTATCCAACCTAAGTATATGCTGAATGGCAAATGAACTGCTAGTTTTTCATTCAAAGCCGCTTTTGATTTGTTTATCCCCAAGCGCAGATAAATCATGATTAAACTTGCTAAGAGCAGAAACATAAGCACCACAGAGAAGCTTAACTGCTGGAACTGCCATAGGAAGAGCCAACAAATATTTAGAGTGCTGCTTATCACAAAGAACCAGCTGATTTTCTTCTGAAAGTCTTTTCCTTGTTGGCTAGGCAATGCTTGAAAAACTACGAAAATTCCCAGTAAAAGGTAAATGACGCCCCAAATTGAAAACACGTATCCAGCAGGCGTTATCAAGGTTGGGTTAGCATCTGAGATCTGCGCTGTGTTCCTGCCGCCGATAAAAGTGGTGCTGCCCGCTAAACCATTAACTGTGACCATTATAATAAAGGCCAAAATGTTCATCCATCTTAGAAATTTAGTAAAGTTAGCCGTGTCATTCTCCCCCACTTTTTTTATTCTTAGTTTCAAATATATAAAATCCCTGTGTAACCGTCCTCTAACCATGGCGCTACCGTAAAATTTTAGGAGCTAATTCTGCCGCTTCTTATCTAGTTCGCATTGCACTTCATAATTAAGCAAAACTAGAGCGCCAATGGTCAAGATAATTCCTAACGCGAGCATAAGCCACAGGTGAGCTTTACCAAGGTATTCATCAAGTAGCGTCCACGTGCTTCTGAAAACTAGTATTGAAGCAAATAGTAGCGTTAATTCTCCAATGATTAGCCTAGCCCAACGCATAACAATGAATGAGGTGGATTTCACTTAAAAGTTTGACTCAATTACTAATTTTTGTCCGCTTACCTTGTGCTTTAAATATGAGTTTTGAGCGGTGTTCAGTGGAGTCCAAGTGAATGTCTGATGGTCAGTTCGACATCGTCTTCAGGTTTTTCGCCGTCTACAATTAACCACTTGCCAATTGTTGCTATTTCTAGTCCTCTTCTTCTAATTTTTTGAAGTGCTTTTGGCTTTTCAAACATTTCAACTGTTGCTTCTGTTCTTTTTGTGATTCTTTCGTAAGCTACCTCAGGTTTTACATCTATGAAAAAGAGCTTTTCAGGTTTGGGCACGATGGTGGCGAAGAAGTGATATGCAATTTTGTATAGTGGCGAAGGCAAATATGCTGTTCCCAACAGATAGCGCACAAAAATAACGTAGTCGTAGTTGCGCCAACTGTATTTAAGAACAGAATATAGCACGTCGAACATGTAGAACAGTGCTGAGGCAAAGTGAGCGCTTTTTCCGTTGGCTTGGAGAAACTTTTGGGCGTGAGATCCGAAGAAATTGTCTTTTGCGGGGTGAACTCGGAGGCAAAATGTTTTGCCTTGGCTTTGTAAAAAACTGGTCAAACGGAGGGCTTGGGTTGTTTTTCCCGACGCGTCTAAGCCGTCTATGACTACAAGTGGGATCTTATATTCCTCCGCTGAAAATCAGAAAGACTGATGCGCCAAGCAGTGGGACTGTAATGTTGTCGACGCCTAGCGGAGAAAGTGCTTCGGCTATGGTGGCGACGATGGCGACTGCTAATGCTGCTGTGGTGAGGGTGAATAGCGGTAAGACATAAAGTGTGGAAAAGAGCAGCAGGCTGGCTTCTATGCTTAGGAAGCTAGCGAGAAACATAGCGGCGGAACCCTCTAGGCTTTTCTTAGTAAAAACGCGATACTGTGTTTTGCCGTATTTTTCGCCTATTATCGCGGCTGAGGCGTCGCCGTACGCCATCGGTAACACGCCTGCTGCTATTATGTATGGTTTAGAGGCAAAGAAGAGCGCTAAAAGAGTGTATGATACAGCATAGTAAACCAGTCCCAAGTGGTGTCCTTTTTCAGTTATGCCTGTTAGACCTTTAAGTCGTTCTCCTAAAGTGCGTGTGGGTGAGTAGGGCGTGGCTAGAAACGTTACTAGTATGAAGGGTGCTGCAACAAAGAAGGGAAAGTTTAGCGGGAGTGAATTTAATGTGAAGAAGGGAATTATGAAAGGCAAATTTCCAATCATTATGTGCAAGAATTTTCTGGAGTGTTTGCTTGAAAACCTAAAAAGTTTGGTCATTCTGCTTGAAGCAACTATTACAGCTATAACATAAGCGTAGCACGCGGCAAGCAGCATTATGTTCAAAAATATTTTATCATCAAGCATTTTGTATCCCTGAGTACTCAAAAGAAAACTGTTCGCTAACCCACTCTAAATGTCTCTCTTGTGGTTTTTTCAAGAGATTTTTTCCATCCGGTTTATGCTTGTTTTTTCTACCTTAATAACTCTGGGTGTCCTCTGTATTTAAAGAATAATTCGCTGATCAAAAGTTGCCTAGAGTGGCTTCTTAGAGTCTGGTCTTTTGATTTAGCTGTTTTGTTATTTAGGTGGTCTACAAAGTTGTGTGTCGTTACAGCTAAAACATGGAAGAAGTGGGTCAATCAAGCTGGCTTTGAATATGTAACTGTGGTTGTAAAAGACGAAGCGGCTATATACCGCAAATGCATTTGAGGAAATAGTCTAGCCAACCGCTCCGGTAGTATAGTCCGGTCAAGTATAGTGGCCTCTCGAGTCACGGACCCGGGTTCAAATCCCGGCCGGAGCACCATTCTTGTTTGAGGGTAAAAATGTAGGTTTAGTAGATCCAGTTTTCGTCTGCGCGTTTGTAGGTCATGATTTCTTGGGGTTTAAAGAATATGTTAATTTCGGTTTGGGCGTTTTCTACTGAGTCGGATGCGTGGATGACGTTTTTTGTTGTGGTCATGGCTAAGTCGCCTCTGACTGTGCCTGGTTCTGCTTCTTTGGGGTTTGTGTTGCCTACTAGTTTCCGCATAATTTTCACTGCGTCTTCTCCTTCTACAACCAGAGCCACAACGGGTGCAGAAGTGACGTGTTCAATCAAGTTTTTGTAGAAGGGTTTTCCATGATGGACTGCGTAGAGTTTTCCCGCTGTCTCTGCGGTGAGTTGGATCATTTTTACGGCGACTATTTTGAGTCCCCTGTTTTCCACTCTTGTTAATATGTTGCCTATGATTCCGCGGGTCACAGCAGAGGGTTTTAGCATGACAAACGTTTTTTCCATGTTTATTGTGCTTCCTTCCTGTTTTACTCGAAAGATATTTTGCTGCTGCTTTTTAACGCTTTTTAGTTTAGGTGACCAGAAACTGTTTAAGAACGATACGACACGTATGGTCTATCAGATTTGTAGTGACATAAGGCGCAGAAGGGGGGCTGTCTCACGGCAACCAGTAACCATGGAGCTGCAGGTGAAGCTGACGCAAGAAAACAGCAGCTGATGCTAACTTCAGCTGAAATTTTGAATTTGCCGTTGGATGAGCTTTTTCCGCGTTTGGGTACTTCCCCCTCCTCTGGGCTTTCCTCTGAAGAGGCTGCCAAGCGCCTTGAAGTTTATGGGCGCAATGAACTTGCCAGAAAAAAGAAACGTTCTGCCCTGTTTGAGTTTCTTGCCCACTTTAATAGTCCCCTGATTATTATTCTGCTGTTTGCGGGTTCTATATCAGGCATACTTGGCGAATTACCTAACATGATTATAATTTTTGTAATTGTTCTCTTAAGCGTCGTTCTTGACTATTACCAGGAAGCTAAAGCGGAAAAAGCCGCGGAAAAATTGAAGGAAAAAGTTACAACTACAGCGACTGTTGTAAGAGATGGCGCCAAGAAAGAAGTGAAGCTTCCAGAAATTGTTCCAGGTGATATAATCTATCTTTCAGCTGGAGATATTGCGCCTGCAGATGCGCGGCTAATCGCGGCTAAAGACCTCTTTATGAATCAGTCTTCTTTAACTGGTGAGTCTTTTCCTGTTGAGAAAACTCCTGCGCCGCTTAAATCAAAATCTGCCTCAATAACTGAGTGGACCAATTACCTTTTTATGGGGACGTCGGTTGTAAGTGGAACTGCCACTGCAGTTGTTGTTCGCACCGGAGGCTCCACGGAGTATGGTCGGATTGCTAAGAAGCTGGTGGAGCGGCCTCCTGAGACTGAGTTTGCGCGGGGCATCAAGAGTTTTGGTTTTCTCATAATGCAAGTGACCCTTCTGCTGGTGCTTTTTGTTTTCTTTATAAATGCTCTGCGGACTCCTGACACTAACGGCATTTTGAATGCGTTGCTTTTCTCGGTGGCGCTGGCGGTTGGTTTGACTCCTGAGTTGTTGCCTATGATTATCACGGTGAACCTTTCCAAGGGTGCAATTGCCATGTCTAAGAAAGGTGTAATCGTAAAGCGGTTGGCGTCTATAGAAAATTTTGGCAGCATGAATGTTCTTTGCACTGATAAGACGGGGACGCTTACAGAAAACCGCATCACCCTTGTGCTTCACGTGGATGTTGAAGGTAAAGACGATTCTAAGGTGCTTCTTTATTCCTACTTGAACAGCTACTATCAGACGGGTTTGAAGAGTCCTTTGGATGAGGCTATACTAGTTCATGAAGCTCAAGATGTTAGTGGTTTCCAAAAAATTGACGAGGTACCCTTTGATTTTGTTCGTCGCCGTGTTAGCGTTGTGGTCGAAAAGGATCGGCAGCGCTTTTTCATCGTTAAGGGTGCCCCTGAAGAAATCCTCAAAGTTTCCTCTTACTGCGAAATTGACGAGTTAGTCTTAGATTTAACTGAGGAGCTTCGGAAAAAGGCTGAGCAAAAATATTTTGACTTGAGTTCTGAAGGTTTCAGAGTTTTAGGTGTGGCTTATAAAAAGCTCAAAGAAGAACGCGCTGTTTACTCTGTGAATGATGAAAGCGACATGGTTTTCTTGGGGTTTGTGGCTTTTCTTGACCCTCCCAAAGAAACTGCCAAGGAATCTCTGAAGCTTTTGAGTAAGGCAGGCATTGAGCTTAAAATTCTCACCGGCGACAACGAGCTTGTTACAAGAAAAACCTGTGAGCAACTTGGCTTTGAAATTAAAGGTGTGGTAGTTGGAAGCGAAATTGCCCAAATGAATAATGATGCGTTAGCTCAAGTGGTGGAGGAAGCAAACGTTTTTGCCCGTGTTACGCCTGTTCAAAAAGACCGCATAATCAATCTTCTGAAAGATAATGGTCACGTTGTCGGCTTTATGGGTGATGGCATAAATGATGCGCCCTCTTTGAGGACTTCAGACGTGGGAATCTCAGTTGACAATGCTGTGGATGTGGCAAAAGAGTCTGCAGACATCATCTTGTTGAAAAACGATTTGACTGTGCTGGCGGAGGGTGTACTGGAGGGCCGAAAAACCTTCGGGAACACCATGAAATACGTCATGATGGGGGTTAGCTCCAACTTTGGTAACATGTTCAGCGTGGCTATAGCTTCGCTGTTTCTGCCTTTCTTGCCTATGTTGCCCATCCAGATCCTCTTAAACAACTTGCTTTATGATTTTTCTCAGTCTGTCATAACCACCGATAACGTTGATCCTGAATATGTCGAGAAGCCAAAACGGTGGGATATTGGCTTCATAAGAAGATTTATGGTTTCCATGGGGCCTGTTAGTTCCATTTTTGACTTCTTAACATTCTTTATCATGTTAACGGTGTTTAGTGTTCCCCTCGTGGACACCAGCCCCAGCCAGATTGCCCTGTTCCAAACCGCTTGGTTCCTTGAGTCCCTGTGCACACAGACTATGGTTATATTTGTAATACGTACCAGAAAATCTCCCTTCTGGAAGAGTAAACCTGGCAAACTGTTGCTTCTGAGTAGTTTTGCAATAATTAGTGTAGCGTTGATAATTCCGTTTACGTTTGTGGGCGAGCAGTACTTTGGTTTTGTGCCGCCGCCTTTTGCTTTCCTTGTTGTTTTGGCGGTGCTTATAGCTGCGTATTTGATGCTGGCGGAAGGTGTTAAACGTTGGTTCTATAAACGTAACCTTTACCGTATTGAACAAGTTTTGATTCCCAAACGTCGCGCTCTTTATTTGAGTCGCAATGCTCGGTTAGTGCAAGACATAGTAGCGGTGGTTTGTCTTCGGCCTGAGCCAGAAATCTCTGTGGAGTCTCTGATCGAAGACCTCCAGGGGAGCGTTAGTCACCCCGTTGACTCAGACCAAGTTCTACAAAACCTGCAGCACCTGCGCCGCGGTGGTTTGGTTACTGTGGACTGGCACAGGCACGTTGTTAAACGGGAGAGTTCCATGAAAGAATACGTAAAGAAACGGGTGGTGGAAAGCGACATGTGGTCAACTGTGTTTGAGGACTGGCTTAAAATTGGTAGAACAATTCAGAATCGCCATGGCAAGTTGAACGCGGATTTTGAGGATTTGTTGTCTCCGAGGCAGCTGGCGCCATAAGAAATTGTTGGTGGGTGCGATGTTAAAGTTGAACAACGGTTTTATAGTTCAGACCTAAATAGTTGGATGTTAACTAGCGTAAAGTGACTCTGTTTGGATCTCGGAAAAGCCGCAAGCGTTGCAGTTCGTTCTCTTATGCCTAATAAACCTCATCATGCCCAGTGGCTTATAACACGTAAATGTAACTACCGCTGTGTAGGCTGCAATGTTTGGGGTGAACAAGATAAAAACGAGCTTTCCGCAGGCGAAATCAAAAAAGGTCTAGACTTACTCAAAGAGCTCGGCGTGGTTGAAATTGTGTTTTCAGGAGGAGACCCGCTGCTACGGGAAGACGCCGGCGAAATAATTGAGTATGCTTCCAAATATTTTGTGACCACTGTCTACGACAACGGCAGCATGGCAGCAAAAAAAGTTGATGCCTTACGCACAGTCGACTTTGTAGCCATCTCTATAGACAGCCTAGATGCTGCAAAGATGGATGCCATAAAAGGCGTCAAAGGTTCACTGGAGAAAGCTCTAAACTCTGTTGAAGTTTTGCGGAAAGAAGGCATAAATGTTGCTGTGACTCCGACGATTTCTCAGAAAAATCTCTATGAAATTCTTGACATGACAAAATACTTCACAGCGCAGGGTATCCCTGTTTGGTACTGCTTGTATTCTTTTGATGTGTCAACAGATGTGAATCAGCTGTTCAGAATTGGCAAAGCGAATGACGAGTTTTTGATAACTGATAAACAGGCCATGGTTGATTTATGTGATTCTCTTTTGGAGCTAAAGAAAAAGAACAAAAACATACTTATGACTAACCAACTGTTGAAGGCGCTAAGAAGCCTCTACGCTGAAGACAAACGAATCTGGAAATGCCGTGCCCTACAGAACTTCTTAATTATTGACCACTTGGGCAGAATAGGCGGTTGCCACAGCCACAACTTTGCAGGTTCAGTTTTTGACTTGCCCAAGCTGTGGAAAACCAAAAAATTTGATGAACTGCGCAGGCTTTACCATGAATGCACTCAATGTACATATCTGTGCTACATTTTCTACTCTTTACATGGTGGTCCAGGCGGTAACCTGTCGTTAGCTAGACAGCAATGGCGTAACGCAAATTTACTTTTGCAAAATCACAATCGCCAGCATTCTCTTTTAAGTGAGCAGCCCAACTCAATTCAAACTGCGCCTTAAAGGCGTGCTTTGTTTGCGTTTTTCACGTTCCTTTTTTTATCCTTGATTCCGCTTCTATTACGTTTTCGTCTACACAATGAGGGTTAGCCTTTGGTGTTGCCTTATACCTTTGGCGGGAGTTATGTTTCGTTTTGCTTCTTGTCTTCCTTTGTTCTTTTGATTTTGTAGTGGATGAATGAGAAGAACAAAGACGAGGCTCCGATGAATCCGAGCAGCAGTTCAATCATGTTATGTGTTTCTCCTTGGACAGATAGGGCGTATTGAGTTTTGATTAGCTGCTTTGTTTTGGAGGCAGGTCTTTTGTTTCTTTAATTTTTATCACTCGCCCGCAGTTGCATTCAAATTCGGAGTAAATTGCGTCCTTTTTGGGGTAGTAGCTGAACAGTTTGAAGATGCTGTGGCAGCGGATACAACGGCAAAGTAGGCCTGCTGAGCCTTGTTTTATTGATTCTTCAACTTCTAACATTATTGTTCAACTCGTCATGCTTTCCAAAATAATCGTCTAGTTAAATATAAATATTATCTATGAATGTTTGTATTTTTTACTAAATACTATTCATATGAATACAGTTTTTTGTAATAAATGTACAAATGCTTATAGTGGTATGTTGCTCTTTTTTGCGGTGCTTTTTCTCGTTTAACTTTTAGTGCTTGTCACGGGTTATGGCCACTATTCTTTATTGGCTGTGCGCCTTATTTTGAAGCTAAACTTCAGCTTCGTGGCTCTTGGTTGAGGTGAAAGAAAATTTGCTTTTTTATAGCGATGGAAGCGGCGTGGTTTTGGCTTGCGGTTATTTGTTGTTTGGTTTTTGACTGCGCTGTTACCTAAGTTGAGGTAGGGTGTCAGTGGTTTTTGAGGCATTACCCTTAAAATAGTGGGGATGATGTAAAATCATGGGGGATGATGTCGCCGTCCCAGTCTGAATGGGAAAGATGACGAAATAGATGTTGACAGACCCCGTGTGTATCAGTGGGTTTGGCTTTTGAGAATAGTTGAAATAACCAGTTAAGCTATCTTTGTAGAGGGGTGGCTCTTATGCAGTGTGATCGGTGCGGCTTAGCCCTCAGCGGTGGGGAAGGATACGAATTTCATGGTAAGCTGTTGTGTGAAGACTGCTACATGTGCATAATCGATCCGCCGCGGGTCTGTGACCCTGGTGCTGTGGCTTCTGCTCTTTCAGTTAGAAAGAAACTTGGGCAGTCAGGTGTTGATGGGTTAACTGAGTTGCAGAGCAAAATTTACCGCTTAATTGAGGAAAAAGGGAAAATTTCAAAAGAAGAGCTTGCCGCCACGCTTAAACTGTCGTCTGCAGAGTTGGAGAGTCAATTTGCGGTTTTAAGACACTGTGAGTTGGTTCGTGCCTTCAAAGAAGGCAGCAAAATTTACTTAACTAAATGGTAATTTGAAAAATAATAAGCGGTTACGGGTTGTCGGTTATTGGTGAGTAGCCTAACTTTAGGTTTGCAGGGCGGCAGGCAACTTGGCTATGCCACGGTGGGCGAAGGCTCGCCAGTTATGTATTTTCATGGTACGGCCAGTAGTCGCTTGGAAATTTTTCTGCTTAAGCAGTTCGCCCAGCAATACCACTTCAAACTTGTAGGTGTAGACCGCCCTGGCTACGGTCTCTCAACTTTCACTCCTAGACGTAACTTTCACGACTTTGCTGAGGATGTAAACAGGATAGCTGACTGTCTGCACGTGGATCAGTTTGCTTTGCTTAGCTGGTCAGGAGGTGGGCCTTTCGCTTTAACTTACCTTGCCCATTTTTCTGAACGTGTAAGCCGCGCTGTCATTGTCTGTTCGCCTGCTTTGCCTTTCAATGTAGCTTTTGCTCACGGTAATAACCCGTTGGCTCAATTTGCCATGAAAAACCAGCATATCGCCCTGTGGGCTTTGAAGTCTTTTAAGAGAACAGTTTTGAAGGCTCAGCTTAACATCGAGGCTTACTTGGCTTCTAAGGACGGTGAAAAGATGCTTGCTGCATGGTCTGAACCTGACCTCAAATTTTTTGCAAACCCCTCCTGGCTCAAGCTGATGTATGCTTCAACTGCCGAAGCTTTCCGGCAAGGCAACAGCAGCCTCAAAACTATCTTTCAAGAGCATAAACTCTTCATGAACCCTTGGAGCGAGCCGATAGGAAGCATACCGCCCAATAAACTTGTCCTTTGGCAGGGTATGCAAGACAAAACTGTCCTGCCTGTCAACGCCTACAGACTTGCGCAAGCCATACCTGCGGCTCAGCTAGAACTTTTCCCCGGTGAAGGTCACTGTGTCATGTTTGCTGAAACCGAAAAGCTAAGTAAAGCCCTAAAACCGTAGCCATGAACTCCAAGTGAGGTGGGTGGTGGGCCGGACCGGATTTGAACCAGTGATCTTCGCCGCGTGAGGGCGACGTCCTAGCCGCTAGACTACCGGCCCTACATTCGTCTCTGGATGCAAACTACGTATTTTCCTTTCATAAAACCTTTCCCATGCTCTACCTGTTCAAAAACGGGTTATCTGGTATGCTTTTGGCAAACAAAGATGTTGGGTGGCTGTTGGTTGCGTTTTTGATGCGTCAGTATAATACGCCTGTTTAGTTGTCTCTCTCAGAAAACTTTAAAACGCATCACTTCATTGTTGGTTGTGTTCACTCCCGCCAAGCTGCCGAGGTAGCTCAGCCTGGGAGAGCGCTCGGCTGAAGACCGAGTTGTCGCAGGTTCAAACCCTGCCCTCGGCACTCCAACTTTGTTTTGGGGTAGATCTGAGGCAGTTTATGTGGGGTCTATTTTTGTTTGCTGAAGATCTTGGTTAGTTGCGTGTTCGAAGCTATGCTCTGTTAGTTCTGGGTTTTCTTTTTTGGGGTTTGTGCGGCTTTGTAGGTGTGCTGTTTGTTTTTCTGTTGTTGTTAGTTGTGTGTAGGGTTTAGGGGGGTGTTCTTGATGTTTGTGTGATGTGGCAGAATGTTTGGTTTTTGGTGTGTTTTATTGTTGCTTTGCAGTGGCGGAAGATGTGTAGGGGCTGTGTGATTTTTTTGTTTTCTTTTCAGCTTGTAATTCTTTGAGTGCTTCTTTTTTGGCTATTTTCATGTAGCCTGCTTTTTTGAGTTCTTTTAAGGTGGGTTCTTCTTCGGTTTCTGGGTGGTCTAGGCGGTATAGTTGGGTGGCTTTTGTTTTCATTTGTTCTCTAACTTTTGGCCAGAATTCTCCAGTGGTTGGTTTAGTCGGATGGTGTTTTTGTTTGTGGGTTTTTAGGGTTTTTGCTCCGCTTATGATTGCTAGGGCGTCTAGTGATTTGGAGTTGATTTCGTCGTCTAGGAGTTTGCTTGTCCAGAACCAGATTTCTTCTGGCATTGCGTTTAGGATGTATCTTGTTGCTTTTTCGATTTCTTCTTTTGTTTTTGCTTTGTTTATCATTGCGACTGCTAGGCCGATGCGGTAGACTGTTTCGTAGGCTTGGGGGTCTGTTTCAGAGAGGAAAATCTTTGTTACGTTGCCTTGCTTTTTGGTGGGGTTTTTTTGTGTTGCTTTTTCGAGTAGATGTCGGATTGCTAAAAGTCCGCCGCCTTTTGCTTTGCCTATTGTGAAGAGTGGTTTGCGTTTTTCTTCTATTGTTTGGGGGTATTTGTGGTAGGCTTCTACTGTTACTTTTTCTGGGTTTGTGCGGCTCCATTTGATGAGGTAGTTGAATGGCATTATTTTTCACGTTTCGGCTTTAGGGTTAGTGCGAGTTTTATGTTTGGGTCGTCTGACTTAAGTGTGGTCCTTATAAGGTCGCGTAGTTCGTTTGTTGGTATGTCTGCTTTTAGGGTTATGTTTGCTTCGAATTCTGGTAGTTGCCATCTGGCTATGTCGTCGAGGATTTTTGCGGCTGGTGTTTCCAGTCCTGTGTCGTCTGCTTTGAAGTTTATGTCTATGTTTAGGTTTGTTTGTCTGTTTTGTGCTTTTACTTCGACGGTTGTGGTTACTTTTTTTCCTGCTTTGGCTAGGCGCAGCAGGTTTCTGAACTGTGTTGCTGCGTCGGTTGTGCCTGTTATTTTTATGTGAGTTTCGTTTAATGTGTCAATGTTTTCTCGTCTGATCCATTTCTCGAAATCGTCTATTTGGATGTTTACGGGTGCTGGCTCGAATGTTTCCCAGTCTGATTTTGGTAGGGTTGTTGTCCAGGGTGATTTGGTCAAAGGAGTTGTTGTTTTTGGTTCTTTTCTGCATTGGCAAGGCCAGTTAGTGCAGTTTGGACATAGGTGCCCTTTTGGATCTGTGAAGTTTTGTTTTCCTGCTTCTTCTGGTAGTAATAGTCGTGAGTCTGAGCTTATGGTGACGTGGTTTGGCGGGTTTTCTTGGGTGTAGGGCTTGCCTTGCTGGATTAGTATCCACTCTGCTCTTTTTATTCCTTCGAGGATTGTTTTCTCAAAGAGTGATTGGTTTTCTGGAAGTACTGTGCCGGTTTTTTTGTGGATGCCCTCGAAGAGGGCTCGTGTTGTTGTTTCTTGGGCTTGGGCTGGCCATGCTTCTACTTTGACGTAGTCGGGGTCTAGTGGTTCGTCTGTTACTCGGTGGAGCACGTTGGCGAGTACGTGCCAGAGGATTTCTTGTCCTGGTTGGGCTGTTCCGTAGCCGCTTGGGCGGAATGATTTGGCTTCTATTTTGCCGCCTCTTGTGGCGTAGACTATGTAGGTGAATGAGGCTCTTATGGCTTCGTTTACCGCGCCTTCGTATGTTATTTGTTTTTGGGTGAGGTTCTTTTTCTTGTCGTGTGAGATGCCGTATTTTTCGGGGTCTTCTACGAGGGATTTTGCGACTTCGTATCGGGCTGTTGCGTCTCTTAGGGTTTCCCAGGAGCCTTCTTTGGCTGCTAGGAGGAACGTGTTGTTTCTGAATGCTCTCAGGTTGCCTCTTGCGTCTCGGTTTAGTATGAATTGTGCTATGTTTTCTGGTGCGTGTTCTTCTGAGGGTATTGTGTGTCCGAGTAGTGGGTTGAGTATGGCTATTTTGAGGGTTGTGTCGTCTGTTATTGCTGATGGGTCGTTTGGGAAGATTTCGATGTAGAAGTGGGTTTTTCCTTTTTGGGTGAAGAGTTCTTGGAGTTTGGTTTGGATAGTTTTGGTTATTTTTGCGTTGGTTACGTTTTGGCTTTCTTGGTCGATGATGCGGTTTTCTGTTGGTTCTTTTTTGAAGACGTAGCGGTTGCCTATGGGTTCGATGTACCAGAAGTTGTTGGCTATGGCGGGTAGGATTTGGTCTTTGTAGTATTGGGTGTGTTCTTCGTGGGTTGGTGTGGCTAATATGGCTATGAGGTTGTCTGTGTCTATGCCTTTTGCTTCTTCTTTGGCGCCTGTTAGGCTGTAGAGGTATATTGTGTTGCAGGTTCTGCGGAAGAGTGGGGCTTGGAAGTGGCTTTTGTAGTCTTCGTCTTTTTGTTGTGCTTTGGCTTTTCTTCCGCCGTGTGCGTAAACGTCTGAAGCTATGGCGTTGGAGTATTTTTCTTCGTCTATGCGGGTGGTGAGTTCTTGGACTATTTCTGGGACTGAGAGGTCTATGTGGTGTGGGTGGATGAGGTAGGCGTCGTTTTCTTTTATTTTCCAGACGTGGTTTATGGTGTTGGCGAGTAGGCGTAGTGCTCCGCGGGTTCTTTGGAATTTTGGGAGGGTGGATAGTCTTTCGTAGAGTAGGTCTATGAGTTCTGGGTGGAAGGGGTAGGTTTCGATTATGCGTTTCTGGTATTCTGTTGTTCTGTATCGGTCTGGAGCTTTGATGGTTTCGTAGAGTTGGGTGTATGCTTTTGCGGTGGCTTCTGCTGTTGTGGGGTCTATTTTGTTGAAGAGGCGTTTTTTGAGGATGAAGGGGGCGTCTTCTGATTTTACTGGTTCGATTGATTGCATTTTGCGGTTAAGGATGCTCATGGCTTCGGCTAGTTCTCTGCGGACTGCGTCTGCTGCGTCGATGTATGCGTCTCCTGCTACGCTTAAGATTAGTAGGCTGTTTTGTGTTTCGCAGACTGCGAGTGTGAGTGCATGGATGAAGTGTTTAACCTTGTTTAGTAGGTCTGGTTGGTCTTTGACTAGGTCTAGGTATTTTGGGATTTCGTCGATTAGTATGAGTGTGGGTTGTTTTTGGAGGAGTTCTGAGAGGACTTTTCTTTCTGGTAGTCCTTGGGTGTTGTCTGATTCTTTTGCGGTGATGGTTTCTCCTAGCTGGTAGAGGAAGTCTGCCCATAGCGTTTTGAATTGGTATTGGTCTCTTTTGACTCCTTTTCCTCCGTAGGAGCTTCCGTCGATGACTATGATTTTGCTGTTCTTGATTTGAGGAGCGAGTCCTGTGAGTTTTTGTACTTCTGGGTTTGTCGGGTTTTTTGCGGCGTAGTAGATTGCTGCCATGGTGTGGGTTTTGCCGCCGCCGAAGCCTGCGTCAAAAAGCAAAACTGGGTTCATGGTTTTTTTGTTTGAAAGATGGCTTAATGTGTCTATTAGAAGTTGTTTTAATGTGGTTGTGGGGTGTGTTGCTTGAAAGAAAGATTCAACTGTGTTGTAGGGTGGTTTGGCTGTGCCCTCGGCAATTGTGTGTAAGTCAAGGGCAAGTTCAGCTTGGAGATAGGTTCCTTCAAGAATATCCTGTTTAGGCACACAGGCTTGGGTATGCCAGACGGGAAGCAGGGATTGTTTTGGTTGCATGGCTGCCTCACTTGCATTCAGTAATTAAGTATCATTTTATATATGATATCAGGTTTTAAGCTTACTTAAATAGTGACTAAAGATTGAGGAAGTTTGGTGCATGGTTGAGGGTAAAGGGAAAGGTCTGTTGATAAGTAAGTGGTTTCCGATAACTGAAGTCAGCGTAGAAAGCGTAAGAGAACGTAGTGCGAGTAGTGCTTTGCCGCCTTTGTATTTTTTGCATGTTTGGTTTGCTAGGCGCCCTTTGGCTGCCAGTCGCGCTGCTGTTTTAGGTAGTCTTTTGCCTGCATTTGTCAAGAGAGAGGATTTTCTTGGGTTGTTGGGTATTCCTGTGGATGTTGACTTGCAGAGGGCTCAGGAGAGGCTTGCTCAGGCTAAGGCTGCGAAGGTTAAGCTTCAGGAGAATCCGTTTTTTTGGAAGAGAGCTTATGAGCATGTTCCGTCTGAGCGGGAATTGAGTAGGTTTCATTGCTTGTTGAAGGAGTTTTGGGGTGTTGAGCGTCCTTTGGTTGTTGACCCCATGGCTGGCGGGGGCAGCATTCCTTTTGAGGCTATGCGGTTGGGTTTGCCTGTTGTGGCTGGCGACTTGAACCCCGTAGCTTTTATCTGCCTTAAGGGAACGCTTGAGTATCCAGC
>JAOAIX010000014.1 GCA_026414485.1 Candidatus Bathyarchaeota archaeon | reverse complement strand
GCGTCAGCCTTCTATTCACCCACAGGGGTGCGGAGATAGCTGAATGTCCTGGGTTCAAATCCCAGCGGACCCGCCATTGCGTTTACTAAAACATAGTTTTGCTGTTAACATACTGAGTTTAAGCCCACCTTTGCAAGTACTCTGTTTTAAGACTATGGTTTTGATGCAGATAATTCAGCAAATCTAATTAGGTGGAGAACAAAGTGGATAAATTTGTTTTAGGGTCTTCTATTGTCTGAGATAACCTCAAAAAGCTTGAGAGATTTTAGTTTTGATTGGGCAAATTATGAGCAAAAAGTTTTCATTCAAGTCGATATAGAGGTTTATTGTTTAAAATTTTATATGTAACGAATGTAAATAGTAAGAAGAGGCTCGGTGCGTTTGGTGGAGACATTGGATTTTCTTCGAACCTGCGCGCTTCTTCACGACATTGGCAAGCCCGAGTGTTGGGCTAATCGAAGGGGTTGGTCTGAGCATATACATTACACGTTTAAACTTTTGAAAACCGTTTTTGGTGAAGAATATGCGATGTCAGCAATGAGGCACCATACAGGTCTGGCTTATTCACCTGAGTATCACCCTCACAATGATGTAGAATGGATAATTTGTTTGGCTGATAACTTGTCTTCTGGGGCGGATAGGCGTGAAGAACCAGTTCACGGTTCACCGTTGCCTTCGCCTCCGATTAATTTTACTCATGTGCTGTCTTCTGGTAGAGTTGTTAGTAGTTTGGATGCTGCAAACTTAAGTTACGCTGTTCGCGAAGTTGTTGCCGCTTTAGAAAAAGTTAAGTCTCGTTTTTCCTTTGGTTCACGAGAAGGTTTTCTTGAAGTTTTTAGAGTTATCAGTGGTTCATCTTTTGTTCGGATTCCGGCTGATACTCGGAGTCCAATTAACGATGTTTCGCTTTTTGACCATTTAAAGCTTACAGCGGCTTTTGCAACTTGCATGTGGTTGGATGGTGGATATAGGGGAAATAATTTGGACAGGTACGAATTTGCTTTGGTATGTGGTGACGCAGATAAAATCTCTAGGTTTGTTAACACCTCTGTGAGGCTGCCTGATCTTAATGCGCGCAGTAAGGTGATTAAAAAGGCTACGGAGAATGCAAAAGACGCCGTTGTTAACGCGCTTGGTCCCGAGTGTGTACTTTTTGCTGGCGGTGGAGGATTGTTGGCTTTAGCGCCTATTTGTAAAGCTGCAGAAGTGGCTGAGACAGCGCGGCTTGCTTTTGAAGCGGAAACTCAAGGTTTAGTTAAGTTCACGGTTAATTTTCTAGTTAGTCGTGGCTCTGAAATTCAGAAGAGTTTTGGGAGCGTTTGGAAAGAGGCGCAGCGGCAAATGCGTTTGAAGAAGCTTGAAAGGGTTGAGGAGACGTTTCCCACTTTAAGTTCTGATGACCCTATTTGTGATGTCTGTCATAAGCGTCTAGCTTCAAATGTGGATTATGAAAGGGAGTTGGTATACGACTTGTCTGTTAGAAAAGAGCAACTGTGCGATGCGTGTTGGGGGTTGCGTTCTATGGGTAAAGGAGCTATAATAGATGAGTTGAAAGATAGAGGCAATTGGGTTGCGTTGATAAAGATGGATGGGGATAATGTTGGTAAACTTTTGGGTGGCGAAAGATTGGAGGCGCTTAATAAGGCAGCTACGCCTTCGAGGTTGTCTGTGATAAGCAGACTAATTAACGAGACATGCGAGGATACTATGAGACAGGTTGTGGAGAAAGCTGGCGGAAAGTGTCTGGTGGCTGGTGGCGATGATTTAATGGCGCTTGTGCCAGGAGAAAAAGCTTTGGAAGTGACGGCTAATATATCGTCTGAATTTAGAAGGGCGATGGCTGATGGAGCTACAGTGTCTTGTGGTGTAGCTATTTTTCATTATAAATTACCAATTTATATTGGGCTTGACGCTGTAAGTAGTCTTCTGAAGGAGGCAAAGGAAAATCGAGGGAAGGATTCCATAGCGTTTACCTTCATAAGCAGTGGAGGATTAACTGAAAGAAAGGGAAGACGTCAACCGAGAAAGTGGAGTGAACTTTCAGAGATACTGAAGTTGGCTAGTTTTATGTTAGAGGGAAATGTTGCGGCTACACAACTTCACAAGATTGCGGAAGTATATGTTAAGTCTCCTTTGGAATCTGAGGTGCTAGTTAAGAGGTTGATGGGTAAGAGTGAACAAAATAAAGGGTTAAGTTGGGGTGACGGATTGAAGTTGCTGGATAATTTGGATTCAGGCATCCTTTTGGATGCGTTCATGGTTTACAATGCATTCAAAGGCTAGGTGGTGTAGACGTTTTGGACGAGTTAAGTTTGAAGACTAAAGGTGAAGAGCTGGCGAAGCTCGCAGTTGAACATGGTCTTGGTTCAAAGCAGTTGCGTGATCTCTACAAGATTACTAAAACTAAGCCGTTGCCTATGGTTGAGGTGCATATCAAGCGTCAGATCACACGGGTTTCTGGGAGGGTGGCTTTTGAATCTGTTCTTGAGTTGCTTTCTCTGTTTGCTAACGACAAGGCGTCGTTCTTGAAAATTTTGTGGTATGCAAACATGCTTTATTCGTATTATGACAAACAGACTTCAGGTCGGTTTGATGCTATCGTTGGTGACGCAGCAGCCAAGGTTTGTGCGCAGAGAAACTGTAGATATAGAGGTGTGGAAACGTCTGGTGATGGACATCAGAAGAAGTATATTATTCGAGTAATTGGTTACGTTGGTGATCTTTCGCAGTTGGCAATGGAAATTACGCGGGAAATAATGAATAAGGCACCTAATTTTTCTGAGAAAATTTGGATTCAACCAATTGATAGGAGGTGATGCAGCGTGTTTGAGAAGCTTGAGAAACGTTTGATTCTGAAGGGTACAATTGAGACTGTAACGCCGTTGCATATTGGATCTGGTAAGTCGGAGCTTGACATTGAGGAAGCGGATATGCCTGTAATCAAAGATGACCAAGATAAGCCGTATATTCCTGGTTCTAGTTTGAAGGGAAAAGCGCGCTTTGAGGCTGAGAGGATTCTGAGAAAGGAGGGTTATTCTGTTTGCAATCCTCCTGATGTTAAGTCGATGTGTGGCTCTTTAGTGTCAGATCCTAGCAAGTTCTGTTTGGCTTGTAGGATTTTTGGTACTGCTGGAAGAGTATCTGTTGCAAGCAAGGTAAAGTTTAGAGATGCCTATCCTGTGGGTAAGGTTGAGCAGTTGATTCAGCGTAGTGGCATAGCTATTGACAGGCAAACTGGTGCTGTTAGTAGTAGAGCGTTGTATTCTGTTGAGGCTGTGCCTGCAGGTGTGGCTTTTAGTTTTGAGGTGGTGGCTGAAAATTTGACTGATGATGAGTTGCGTATTCTGTGTGCTGCTTTGAGGTCTGTTGAGCATTCGGCAATTGGCGGTGCATCTTCGCGGGGCTTTGGAAAAGTGAAAATCAATATTGATACTGCTGTTGAGCGGAGTGCGAAGTATTATCTTGGGAAGGAAAACGAGAAAGTATACAGCGGTGAAGACTTAAAGAAGTGGTTTGCAGAGAAAGGATGCGTTTAGATGTCTGTGTTATGCTATAAGTTAAGTGGCATTTTAAAGGCTGAAGCGCCGTTACATATAGGTTCAGGGTTAAGAACAGGGACAATCAAGAAAACAAAGGCGTACATTCCAGGCTCTGCTTTGCGGGGTGCAGTTGGAACAAGTATAATTAAGATTGTTTGCAGGCTTGATCGTCCGCTACTGAATCATGAAGAATGCCGCTATTTTAACGAGTGCGTTTATGCAACGTTGTTTGGTGAAGAATTCGGTAAAGCGTCTCACATATTATTTCGTTACTGCTACCCTACGCATGTCAAATGCGGGGGCACTTATTTACCTGCGCCTATGAACCTGTATGAGTGCAAGAATCCGCAATGCAAGCGACTTTACAGGAGTTTCTATCCGCCTGCTAAGTGCGTTTGCGGTGATGAGTTGAAGTTGTATTCAGGTTTTCAATGTAGTTGCTGTGGGGAGGTTTATAAAAGTCCAATAGTTTTTTCGCGTTTTACTTCTACTGCGGTTGAGCGTTGGTCAAGTTCAGTTGCGACTGTGCACGTTGACGGCAATGAGGTGGGCACTTTGCATACAACTGAGACTATTGCTAAGGGCTCTCGGTTTTCGTTTGAAATTGTAGTTTCAGGTAAGGTTGGAAGCTACATTGACGAGTTGGAGTCTGTTATGTTACATGGGTTGGCTGATGAGGGGGTAGGTGGCGGAAAATCAAGGGGGTTAGGCAAAGTTAGCATTGAAAGCATTAAGATAGAAGAGGTAACTGAAGACGTAGTTAAGAAGGCTGCTGAGGATATAGACACACGGAGTTTTGTTGTAAGACTTGTTTCGCCCATGCTGTTAGAGGGACAAATTTTAAACGATAAAAGTTTGCTTGAGGGGTGTAGACGGTCGTACAGTTTTCTGTTTCATGAGGGTAAACCGAAATTGTCTGAGGTGAAGTTGAAGGCTACAAGGGTTGATTCTGAAATATTTTGTGGTTGGTCTCTGAAGATGCAAAAGAGGCGATCTTTGGAGCCTGCTGTTTCAGCTGGGTCAGTTTTCCATTTTGAGAGCGATACAAACGATGATGTTTTGGCGCTGTCTTTAGCAGCTTTAGAGTTTCTGGCTATAGGCAATTATAAACCGCATGGTTGTGGTCAAGTTAAGATAGAAAAATACCAATAGAACAGTCCAAAAAAGGGAGCGTGAATAAGAAGGCTAATAGCAAGCTTGTTTTGGGCCAACAGGCTTTCGGTGCCTCGAATATGACTTGTTGGCGGGTCGGTCGAGGACAACGCTTTCACTGACAGGATGTCTGGTATGGATTTTCGATTATCTTTATAAGCACTGCTACAATTAACCGATAATCGAAGAGGCTCTTGTAGAGGGGGCAGAAAAAAGGCGATAAATTGAAAAAAACGGTTTTTTGTTGTCGGTTTCAATGACTCTGAAAAAGAAGAGAAGACAGCAACCGTCAAGGCTAAGTTGGACAGGGTTGGAAAGATGCACCATAAAGTAAATAACGAAGAAAAAATCGGAGTAAAATTTGAAGTCTAAATGACTCTAAAGGCAGATTTCTCTCACCAAATTTCTGACGCTGTGTTATTAAAACTCAATTTTCTAAATATAACAAAAATTTAAATTTGATTTAAACATAGATTTCAAATTGTGTGTTGTGGATTCAAATGAAAGCACTAATAATGACTGTGGGCACAGGCGTTGGAAAAGGTAAAATAACTAACGAAAGTCTTTCAAAAGCTTTAGCCTTCAGTATAACCCAACACAACCCAGACGCAACATTTTTCGTAACCAGCGCGGAAAGCAAACAAACTGCAGAGCGCGTTATAAAAAAAAGCGGCGTCCAGCAATACGAAATAATCACTATAGAAAACCCCGACGACATACAAAATATCTACGAAACACTAGAACCAAAATTTAAACAAGTAACCCAAAGCTACCAACAAGTTACAGTAGACTACACTTCAGGAACAAAACCTATGAGTGCAGCCGTCGCCATTCTGGGCACATTATACGAAGCAAACACCCTAAGCTATCTCACAGGAAAAAGAGAAAACGGCACAATAAAAGCCGGAACGGAACAACCAAAAATAATCCGACCATACTTCGTAACGGCAGAAAAAAAGCGACAAACAGCAATTCAACTTTTCAACAAAAACCAGTTTAACGCAACGATAACAATAATCAATCAAATAGAGAAAACAACAAGTGATACAACAGTAATAAGCAAAACCCAACAACTAAAAAAACTCGCAAGCGCATACGCAGAATGGGACAAATTTAAACACCAAACAGCATTCAACATACTAAGAAAAATAAACATGCCAGAACTGAGGCTAAACAAAAAATTCCTAGGCCAACTATTAAAATCCGAACAACCTGAACCATTCTACATAGCAGACCTAATAAACAACGCAAAAAGAAGAGGCATAGAAGAACAAAAATATGACGACGCAACCGCCAGACTCTACAGAACCGTAGAACTCATAGCGCAACACCGACTCAAAAACAAATATGGCATCCAAACAATAAAAGTTGACACAACTCAACTACCAGAAGAACTAAAACAAGAATGGCAAATCAACCAGCTAACACCCCCAATCAAAATCGGATTAGAAAAAGCATATCGACTACTCGAAGCAAAAAACGACATGATAGGGAAAAAATTCACAAAAGACAACGAACTCAAAAATCTACTAATTAAAAGAAACACGTCAATTCTAGCTCACGGCATAACACCAGTAGATAGACAAACCTATATCCAACTATACAAAAAAATCTTAGATTACGCGCAACAAACAACACCAAATCTTACTGAATTGATTGAAGAATCAAAATTCATAAAACTAAAAAACTCAAACTAAATACCCAAAAATAATAAGTTTCAGAAAATTACAGAGCAACACTTCACAACGAATAAACAAGCAAAATCTAAAACCTAACAGTTATAAAACCAGCAAACCAACTACCAGCCCAAGCAAAAACATCACCAATTTTCTTCCGACAACTAGTCTTCTGAAGTCAGTCTTTTCAATTTTGTTTGTTGAGCCCTAACAGCTCAGAAAAGAAAAAGCGGGCAGAACTGTCTTCAAAGAATAAACCACGCTCTTCCTCAGACTTCACAGCCGCACCCTGCGTCGCCAGAGTGCTCACCAAAAGTTCAGAATTATCCACATCGATAAATAAGACTGGGAGACTTACCTGAACATTCTCCACTGAATAAGTAACTTTCAACTCGCTCACTAAATTTCCACCTAAGGACGCCGTGGGAACTTGAACCTTGACTTGTACACCTTTCCCTGACAGATCGTCCAGCAAGCGATTAAACCTCTTATAGAAATACATGAATTCCTCCCCGGTTGTAGCCACTGTAACCACGTTTTTTGCTCTGGAAAGCATCTCAGAAATTCGCCTATAAATAGCGCTACGACCCTTGATGGACCAAGTCTCCTCTTTTTTGATTTTCACAGGCTCAGACACTTGTTTGCTCTTATGAAGAGAATCCAAAACAGATATCACACGCTCAGTTTCCACCAAGGACGCAGCCTGCTCGGAGAGTTCTTTTTTCCAAGTTTGCAACAGCGCATTAAAAGCTCCAGAGGGAGCAGTTATTGAAAAACTCTGCTTTTCACCTGGAACCTGAACAACCAAACCCCTCTGAGCCAGCTTTTTCAACGCCGCATAAGTTTTAGTTCGAGGCACCCCCGAAGACATGCTTAATTTGCGGGCTTCAGAACAACCCTCTAACGCCAAAGCCAGATAGACACGGCTTTCATACTCAGATAAACCTGTTTTCATAAGCAATTCTGCCCATTTAATTCTCTGCCGCCGCTCAAGATGCTGCTTGATTTGCTCCAAAAATTTGACAGGTTTGAAAGGCTTAACTATGTAGCCGTCAGCACCCAAGTTGAGGCATTCAACAGCACTTTCAAGCGAGGGGTGACCAGTAACCATTATTTTAACAGCGCCAGGCGAAAGCTTCTTGATTACCTCAAGAAGTTTAGTGCCTTCCATATCAGGCAATTTTATGTCTATAAGGACAACATCAAATAGTTCATGCTGGCAAAGGCTTATTGCAACTTTTCCATCAGACGCAGTTTTTACTTGGTAACCTTCTTGTGCAAGTATCTCGGTTAAAACTTCACGCATGCCAGCATCATCTTCAATCACTAAGATCTTGGCGGACGCAACTTTACCGCGCTCCCTATCAGGATGAACCTTACTGAGTTCACGTATCAAAAATGGACCCCCACAACGCCCAACTGCCACTTACAAAAACATAAATAAACAGAAGATACACGCCCGTCACCAGCGAGTTACATGCAGTAGCGTGATAAGACACGTCGCTCACCAAAACAGGCATCATCAAAAATAATAGAGAAATAACTATTATAAAAAACTTAAGAATACAACCCCATCAAAGCCACTGAGTTTTCCACCTGAAACTAGGAAAACACCCGTTTACTTCGGAAAAAAGTTAGAATACGACTCGCCACCCCACAAATTAAAAGGAGGCAACACCTCAGCAGCATCTTTAAAAGATTTAAGAACACTCAACCCAGAGTGTGTAATAGCGTAACACAGCATTTGTTTCCCTAAACGTTTCTCTTCAACCAAACCTTGCTTAACCATAACATCAAGAAAACTTTTCAGAGAGTCACGGCTGAGACTTGTTTTATACATAAGCCACAGCAGTTTAGAAGGACCCTGCTCAGCAAGAATCAACAAAATATTAATCGGAGCACTAGCGGCTATCCGCCTTTGACTTTTCACAAAATAATTAAACACCTTTTTACCATCCTCAGTTAAACACAAAACCACATTATTTCCAAGAATCTTTTGCTCAACCAACCCCTGCTCAGCCAAGAACCTAAGACGCTGCTCAAGAAGAACCTGATCAACACCGATTTTCTCTGCAAGCACAACCAGCTTTGTAAAATTTTGCTGACCTAAAAATTGTATTACTTCTAGATAGTGCTCCAGCCTAGACTGCCTCAACACTTTGTCCTCGCTTAACCTTCTCTTTCTCTCTTTTGGAAAGTCAAAAAGAAAAAACATAAAAGTTGTGTTACCACCCAAATTTTTCAAGAGTTACAACACCCCAAATCAAACGCCAAAAACCAGCAACACCTCAGCAGTAAAACAAGCTCTTTTTGCAGCTTCTTCAAGAAAGCTTTTAAATCTGAGCTTTAATTCTTTCTGCAATAATTGGCGGGTGAGTGGCGTCTCCCACCCGTTCCGCCAAAAATAAAACCCGGAGTAGGGAGGCAAAACAAACTTGAAAATAAACACAAAAGACTTAGCCATAACAGCAGTTTTCGCTGCACTCTACGCAGCGCTAGTATATGTATTCACACCCATATCTTTCTTGGCACTGCAATTTCGAGTTGCAGGCATCCTAAGACCTGCCATCGCACGGAAATGGATACTGTCTATTGGATATGCGATCGGCGTGGCCGTCGGCAACTTTTTCAGCCCATTTGGAGCTTACGACCTGCTCTTTATGCCGACCATGAGCCTCGCTGCAGGATTTGCAGGCTACTTAGCAGCTAAACCGCTTAAAAACAACTATTTCGCCACAGGGGCAGTCATCGCAACCATAATCCCACTGAGCGTGAGTTGGATGCTTAACCAAATTCTTGGGTTACCCATCCTTGCAACTTTACCTTACCTGTTCATAAGCGAACAAATCATCTGTCTAGTCGGCGCCACAGTTTTCACACTTATTGAAAAACGCTTCAAGTGGTGGCAAACATGAAGGAAAAATGCGTTGTTGTCCTCAGCGGCGGCGTCGACTCCGCAACAGTAACCTACTGGGCAAAAAAACAAGGATACGACATCTACGCTATAACGTTCAATTATGGACAAATAGCCAGCAGAGAAACCCAAGCTGCACAGAAAATCGCCCAAAACCTCAACGTCCACATTAAAGTAGTGGATATTTCACCTTTAAAAGAAGTGTTCGGAGAAGTCACCTCACTCTGCAACCCAAACATCCCCATGACCTCCACCTTCAGCGACCACATAATTGTGCCATTCCGCAACGCCATCTTCCTATCCATCGCCGTGTCCTATGCAACTTCAATCGGGGCTGACAAAATCTTTTACGGCGCCCACGGCTCCGACGAAACCTTCTACCCTGACTGCCGAAAAGAATTCTACAAGGCTCTAGAAAAAGCAGCGCGCCTCGGCACAGACAAACAAATCACCATCGACGCGCCATTCAGCGGCAAACCCAAAACTGAAATTATAAAAATAGGCAAAAAACTAAACGTCCCCTTTGAACTTACATGGTCCTGCTACTTTAACAATGTAAAACACTGTGGAAAATGTGAATCATGCGTAAACCGTAAACAAGCTTTCCAAGAAGCAAAAGTTCTTGACCCCACCGCATACGAAGAATAACCAAAAAAGAAAAAGGGCTTCACTTTTGTTTTTTTTAAACATAAATGGGTATTGAAAATAGTTTTAACGGAAAATATAAATTGACAATAATCATTAGCTTGTATGTGTTATAGTATTTAACTTATAAATGTATAAATGGGGGATGAATGAGCACGAGCACACACGCAGAGGACCTAAAACTGCGATTAATGACAATCGAGCTGCTCAGAACAGCAAAATATAAACACAACATAACCTACCGCGAGTTAGCCTCCAAAACAGGTTTACCCGTAACAGTTCTCAGCAGATACGCTAAAGGACACGTTTTACCTAACACCTCACGCGCCAAACAGTTATGGAAAGTTCTAACTAAAGTGGTCGGCTTGGAAAGCGAATTACGCAACCGCATAAAATTTGATGAAACAGGCTACTTTGACAACACCGAAATAATCGGAGACTACAACATACTCCAACAAGCCGCAAACCACGCACTTGCCACATTCGCAGGAAAAAGAGTCACAAAAGTTCTAACCGCCGCCACCGACGGTATCCCACTGGCAACCATGGTCGCAAACGCCCTAGGCGTCAACCTCATCGTAGCAAAACGCAACAAAGAAGTAGGCGTCAAAGCCTTCTTAGAGGAGACATTCATACTTGGAAAAGACTCCGGCGTAACAGTCACACTATACATTCCAAAAGACATTATCAAAAAACGTGACAGCGTACTGATTGTAGACGACATGATAAAAAGCGGCGAAACACAAGAAGCCCTCGTCAACCTAGTCAAAAAATCCAAAGCAGAAATCTCAGGCATATTCTCTCTCATAGCCGTCGGCGAAAACTGGAAAAAACACCTAAAAGTCACAAACGAATCCCCTGTTGAAGTTGTCACATACATAAAGCCTCCAGGGGAAACAACTTCCACATAACCTGCCATTAAAACAGCGCTTTTGGAGAAACCTCAAACAGAACCAGCTATCAAATCTTCCAAGGTTTTAGATAATGCGCACAATAAAATGGCAAAACGGCACCGTTGTAACTCTGGATCAAACTAAACTACCCTCAGAGGAAACCTTCCTAGAAATAAAGACAATTGACCAGATGACAGAAGCAATTAAAAACATGCGCATTCGAGGAGCACCACTCCTAGGCGCAGCGGCAGCATTCGGCATAGCCATAGCCGCACACAACTCCAAAGCTGAAACTAAACAGCAGTTTCTTTCAGAAATTGAAGAAGCCGCAACGAAAATTAAAAGCACTCGACCCACAGCAGTAAACCTTTTTTGGGCAGCCGACCGCATACTCAGAAAAGCGAAAAAAGAGGAAACCTCAAACATCAGCAACCTCAAATCTCTCATAATAGACGAAGCACAGAAAATCGCTGACGAAGACGCACAACAAAACCGCCAAATTGGCAAAAATGGTGCTCGTCTCATAAAGGACGGCGACACCATTTTGACGCATTGCAACGCAGGAGAACTTGCAACCGTCGAATATGGCACAGCACTAGCAGTTATACGGGCAGCATGGGAAGAAGGCAAAAAAATCAAAGTAATCGCAGACGAAACGCGCCCCCTCCTACAGGGAGCAAGACTTACGGCTTACGAGCTGAAACGCGACGGCATTCCAGTAACGCTAATCACAGACAACATGGCAGCCCACGTGATGAAAAAAGGACTTGTAAACATAGTCATAGTGGGCGCAGACCGCATTGTCCAAGACGCAGTGTTTAACAAAATTGGAACTTACGGCGTAGCCGTCTTAGCTAAAGAACACAACATCCCCTTCTATGTTGCTGCCCCAAAATCCACATTTGATTTATCACACAAATCTAATGAAGTCACCATAGAAGAACGCAATCCAGAAGAAGTCACACATATAGGCAGCAAACAGATAGCGCCCAGCGGCATCAAGGTGCTGAACCCTGCTTTTGACGCCACACCCTTGGAGTATATTTCAGGCATAATACACGAAGACGGCATCTACTACAAAGAAGACTTCGCCAAGTTCAAGAATTACCAAACGCAGCAAATTTGACCACATAGTCAAATTTAGATACACGGAAAACACAAACACCAACCCCGACCTTAATAAAAAAACAAACCTAATAGTTAGTTCAAAGACAACATAAACCTGCAACAAACGTTAATTAGCCAACTGATCAGAAATAAAGTCACACGTGGAAAAACAAATGAGCAACAAAGACAATCTAACCACGCCCTCTGAGTTAAAAGTTAAAGGCACACTTACAGAAAAAGGCGTTAAAGTCTCAGATAAAAGCAGCATAGATGCCCTAAGCCAACGTGGCTACGGCACAAAAGAAAACGAAGAATTCACACTGGCATTTTATGAAGCACTATATCTTACAGATAAACTGATGCTGGAAGTCAAAAACGAAAAAAACGAAAACGTTACATTCCAAAATATTCTCTCGATTTACGAAAAAAAAGATGAAAATGCCTGGGCGCACTACCTAGTCTACCGAGACCTACGCAGCCGCGGCTACGTCGTGCGTGAAGGCTTTGGCAAAGCTGTAGACTTCCGCATTTATGAGCGAGGTGCCTACGGCAAAGACAGCGCACAATACCTCGTCATCAGCACACAAGAAGGCAAACCCCACCCGATGAAAGACCTAACAGAAGCTTTAAGTCAAAGCCAAAGCCTCAAAAAAGAACTCGTCGTAGCCGTAATGAACCGCAGAGGAGAAATAGTTTACTACTCAGTCGCACCACTAACTTTCAAATAACAACAAGGGGATAACTCATGTCCACATTTCAACCCGTACGCGGCATGCGAGACTTGCTTCCTGACGAAACAGAAATATTTCGCTATCTAATAACCCAAGCAACAAAAAACGCTCAACTCTACGGCTTCAAAGAAGTCATCACCCCAGTTGTGGAACCATACGAACTCCTAAGCGCAAAATCAGGCGAAGAAATACGACAACGCATGTTTACATTCAAAGATTTAGGCGACCGCACAGTAGCTCTACGCCCAGAATTCACCGCCTCAATAGCAAGATTAGTCACTACTACCCTAAAAAATGAGCCTAAACCACTACGGCTTTTTAGCGTAGGTAGCGTTTACCGCTACGACGAACCCCAAAAAGGGCGATACCGCGAGTTTTGGCAAGCAAATTTTGAACTCATCGGCTCAGCCAAGCCGGAAGCCGACGCCGAAATTATTTTACTAACAAATAGCATGATGAAAAAAACAGGACTAACAAACTATGCCATAAAACTCGGGCACGTAGGCACATTAAAGGGCATACTTACACAAGAAGGCGTCGACGACAAGACACAAAACGCCGTACTTCAACGTATGGACAAAAAAGACTACAACGCAGCATTAGCCCTTGTCAGCTCAGAAAAATGTCGAAACAAACTCCAAGAACTTATAGAACTCAAAAGCAACAACCCCTTTGACACAGTAGAACAAATGAAAGCACACGTTAAAGATTACGAAAAAGCCACAGCAGCCGTCGAGAACCTTGCAACAATCTTAAAAATTGTTACTGACTGCGGTTGCGAAATAAAAACTGTTGACCCAGCATTTGCACGAGGTTTAGAATACTATACCGGCATGATTTTCGAAGTTTACATCCCCCAACTAGACATAGCCCTCGGCGGCGGAGGCAGATACGACAAACTCATAGAAGTCTTCGGCGGCGAACCCACCCCTGCTGTAGGGGTGGCATACGGTTTAGATCGTATGGCGCTGGCGATTCAGACACAAAAAATTACCCTACACAAAGAAGAAATTAAAAGAGTGGCGGTGCTAACCATAAAAGATGAACAGAAAAGTGAAGCACTGAAGATTGCGCAGATGCTCCGCGAAGCAGGCATTGCGGTGGAGTTTGAAGTCATGGGAAGAAAAACGGCAAAGGCACTAGAGTTCGCAGACAAACACCAAGTAGACTACGCGGTTATTGTAGGCGAACGAGAGCTAAAAGTGGGCAAAGTCGTCCTCAAAGATTTCAAGCAAAGACAACAAACAGAAGTGGCATTAACAGAGCTAGCAACCAAAATTAAAGCATAAAAATTAAAAAAAGATTTTGAGAGTCAACGCAGAAGAGGCGACCAATTTTACAGTCGCTTGATGTAGCGGTTGACTTCCCATTCAGTAACTTGAGCTCGGTACAGATCCCACTCTTTACGTTTCTCTTTGAGGAAGTTTTCGAATGCAGTTTGACCCAACGTTTCACGCATAAGGTCGCTTGTTTCCATCTCATCAAGGGCCTCTTTAAGCGATTCAGGCAGAGATATGATTCCTTTAGCTTTACGTTCCTCATAGCTCATGTGGTAAACGTTCAACTCCACAGGTTCTCCAGGGTCAATCTTGTTTTTAATGCCGTCAAGACCAGTTGCGAGAAGAACAGCAAACTGCAGATAGGGGTTCCCTGCACCGTCAGGACAACGTATCTCACATCGCGCAGCGCTCTTTCTGCCCCCAAAGTTAGGTACACGTATTAGCGGCGAACGGTTTTTATGCGCCCACGCAAGATAAACTGGCGCCTCGTAACCAGGTACCAACCGCTTGTAGCTGTTTGGCCACGAGTTGAGTATAGCAGCCATTTTGCGTCCATGCGCAAGTTGACCGCCGATGAAGTTGCGAGCAATATCGGAGAGGAAACCGTTTTTTGGATCGTCCGCATAGAAAAGGTTCTCCGTAGCATCTTTGTTCCAGAGGCTTTGGTGAGTATGCATACCGGAACCATTGATGCCTGCAAAAGGCTTTGGCATATGCGTAGCTATGTAACCATTGAGCGCCGCCACAACCTTTGTAAGCATTTTCATAGTAACTGCACGGTCAGCAGTCACCAAGGCTTCGCCGTATTTGAAGTCAATTTCGTTCTGTCCTAAAGCAACTTCATGGTGGGAAATTTCAATCTCTATACCAAACGCTTCGGCTGTATCAGCTATGTCCCGTCTGAGGTCATCAGTAAGATCACCCGGGTGGAAATCAAAGTAGCCTGCCATGTCAATCGGTGTAGGTAAACCGCCGTTTTCGCTTTCCTTCACGATAAAGAATTCAAGTTCAGGAGCACAAATATACGTGAAACCTGCCTTTGCAGCTTTGTCAATTGCCCTCTCAAGTATGTATCTTGGATCACCATCAAAACGTTTGTTCTGCGGCGTATATACATCACAGATTAATCTGCATGAGGATTTTTCTTTTGGACGCCAAGGCAAAACCGCGAAAGTCGTGGGATCAGGGTAAAGAACCATGTCAGACTCTTCAATTGGCCGGTAACCCGTAATGGATGAACCATCAAAAGATTGCCCGTTTTCAAAGATGGTTTCGATGTTCTTAGACGCCACCGCAAGATTTTTGATCATGCCGTTTATGTCAGTAAACTGAAGCCGAACAAATTTTATGTCTAGGTCCTGAATTTGTTTAACAACGTTAGTTACGTTCTTTTTCCAGACTGCATCTTTGAAATTTTTCAAATTTTTCACCTTCACTTAGAGTGTTAATCTTTGGTTTTCACATGTTATGGAAAACACATCTACCGTAAACATATTTAAGCTTATCTCTTTTTTTAATAAACAAATGTTTAATAAAAAACAAAAAAATCACAATTATGTTCTCAAAAAGCAACAATTTTGGACATGAGAAAAACACCGCAAAAGACCATTTATAAAGCTAAAACCCCGCAAACAACACAAATCATTTCTCTCTACGCAAAAAATCCCCCACATCTAAAACGTTTTGAATAACCACTCTGGCGTCTTCATCATCCAAACTATGAATTATTCTACCAAAGCCCAAACACTCACCAAAATCATTTAAAACTAATGTGAAAGCGCCTTTGCCTCTAGCACCATAAACTCGCATTATACCAGTTCTGAAAACATCCCGCCCACAAATGAAAAGCCACGCCGCTTTTTTATCAAGAATCACCTTGTTTTCCGCCACATCAACAAGCATGTTCAACAAATTAAAACTTGGGAAAAAAACACCATTTTTTATTTTACCCAAATAAAGACCAGCAGCGTAAAAGTTGCCTCGGGCCAGTTTTTTCAACCTCTCACTAACTAAGTAATAACGTTTGGAACGCTCTAAAACAAGCTCAGGATTTAGAACAATTTTAGCCCCAAACTGAGACGAAAAAAGCAACAGCTGCTTCACATTCAACCACCCCGTTTAGTTAATTTACAAACAAAAAAACCCTGAGTCAACCCTGGCCACATTCTTCTACAATAAGCTACTGAAGGATCAAGGGTTTGCCCAAAAACATCAGTTAGCCCCTTTTCACCGTAGCAATTTATTTCTTTGATTTGCAAATTTAGGTTTTTTACTGCCCAATCCATGTTTAATTCATTCTCTTCAGGCTCCAAAGAGCAAGTAGAATAAATCAACTCGCCGCCTGGGACTAAGCACTTCTCTGCTTCACACAAAAGCTCTTTTTGCAACGCTGAATTACGCTCCACATCTTTAAGAGTTCGCCGTTTAAACCAAAATGGATCAGAAGCAAAGTTACCCGAACAAGGTGCATCTAAAAGAATCTTATCAAACTTCAAGTTAAGCTTTGACGCACTACGAGCATCCATATTGTAAACCACAGCGTTACTAAAATGACAACGCTCAAGATGATTAGCCAAAGCAGCCAAACGCTTTTTGCTGACATCCAACGCCACCACCACACCCGTGTTACCCATCAAGTCTGAAACTTCCACAGTTTTTCCTCCAGGCGCAGCGCAGGCGTCTAAGACCGTCTTCCCCTTAAGATCACTAAACAGAGCAGGAGGAATTTGGGCGGCTGCCTCCTGCACTGAATATAAACCCAAAAGATACTCTGCAGTAGCACCAACCGACACCTTGGATCCACTAACCCAGTAACCTGAATCCAAAAAAGGAATTTTTTCCAGTTTAACGCCGACCGAAAGCAACCGTTCAAGGATACTTTTGCCTTTTGCGTTAGTCTGGTTTATTCTGATTGCTTGACGAGCTTTAATTCCTCTGAATTCCCAACCTAACTGCAAATAACGATTAATAAAAAAGTCTCTGCCAGACATCAACCTAAATTGCTTAACTGTAAATAAAAACTTTTCAAGTAACCTAGAAATAGCCAAAAGTCTCACCTTTCAGAAAGTTAAGGCAACTTTCATAAAAAAGCGCGATTTCTACAAAACAAAAAAGCTGTGAGACGATTAGCTTAATTGGACAAATTTCAAGTTACAACCACTCTTATTGGCAAGAATTAAATAAAACAGCAACAAAAAAACAGTTTTTCGAACAAACATTCAAAAATATAGAAAATACACGGCCAAACAGATAGTTTTATATACTATAATTCAATAAATGATCAAAAAAAGAAGAATATAACTAAACGAATGTAAAAGAGGTAGAAAAGAAAATGAGTGCAGGAGACATATCATGGGTCATAGTTGCAACCGCCCTCGTCATGCTCATGACGCCAGCGTTAGGCTTCTTCTACGGCGGGCTCGTCAGGAAAAAAAACCTCGTATCCACCATAGTCCAATGCGTCGTCATATACGCAATTATCGCAGTCGTATGGGCATTATGGGGGTACAGCATGGTCTTCGGTCCAAGCATAAACGGCTTTATCGGAGATCTATCACTGTTTGGACTCAACAGTTTATCAATAACAACAGTTAACCCCGCACTCGCCGCAGGCATACCTGAACTACTCTTCTTTGCCTTCCAACTACAATTCGCCGCCATAACCCCCGCACTTATGATTGGAGCATTCGCAGAACGAATAAAGTTCCGTTCACTTCTGATCTTCAGCGTTGTCTGGGTAACATTCATTTACGTTCCCATAGCCCACTGGGTTTGGAACCCTGACGGCTGGCTAAGAGCAATAGGAGCCATAGACTTTGCAGGCGGCATAGTCGTCCACATCGCAGCAGGGTTCTCTGCTCTCGCCGCTGCTTTAGTAATAGGCAGAAGAAAAGGATGCAGTACACCATGGAAAGAGCACATGAAAACTCTTGACAAAACACAAGAAAAACCAACAAACATACCCTACGTAATACTTGGTGCGGCACTACTTTGGTTTGGCTGGTTCGGATTTAACGCAGGCAGCGCACTTTCAGCTAACGAACTAGCGGTCTCAGCTTTAGTAACCACAAACCTAGCTGCAGCCGCCGCAGCTGTCAGCTGGATGCTCATGGACTGGCTCAACAAAGGTAAACCTTCAGCAGTAGGCGTATCCATAGGCGCAGTTGTCGGCCTTGTTGCTATAACGCCAGCAGCAGGCTACGTAACCGTAACATCAGCTCTAATAATTGGTCTACTCGCAGGAATAATCAGCAACATCGTTGCTAGTTGGAGAATGGGCAGATCTAGAATCGACGACACACTTGATGTCTTTGCCTGTCACGGCATGGGTGGACTCTGGGGTTCGATTGCCACAGGCATATTCGCAACAGCCACAATCAACGGCGTCAACGGCCTCCTCTCGGGTAACCCAGCGCAACTTGTTGCCCAACTCGTAGCTGTCGCAGTTGTCGTACCATTCGCAATAGCAGGAACCTACGTGTTAATGAAGCTGGTCAACGTGTTCTCTCCGTTGAGAGTAAGCCCTGAAGCGGAAGACGCAGGGTTAGACCTCAGTGAACACGGCGAAGAAGCATATTGCCTTGACTAACACGCCTAAACAAAAAGGCGCTGCCCCTTTTTCTTTTGTTAAATCGGCTTTTTTTAACTCCCAACCCTATAGGAGGGTTAAAAATGTGTAAGCTTTAAATGCTCAAATTTGCCATTTGGTATATCAAAACTTACCGTGACACACCACATGTCGTTGATGACCGAAATTTCCAACCCTTTTATCGCTTCTTTTGCTCTCGGTTTGTTTTCAGGGTTGGTTTTCTGTACATCAGCGTGTCTGCCTTATATCACAGGGTACATAGCAGGCATCGGATCAGGTTTCCGTAAAAGCGTTCTCATAACCGCCACTTACAACGGTGGACGAATAACGGCGTATGCCTCAATTGGACTAGCAATAAGCATAACCAAATTATCAATAGGAGAGGCTTTCTTTTCCTCATACCAAAATTATGCACTGGCTGCTTTAGGGGCAGTATCCACAACAATCGGGTTGAACATGATTTACAAAAGCAAGAAACACGCAAGTTGCGTAAGCTGCCCTACCTCTGCCGTTGCCACAGCCAGCACCCAGTCAGGCAGAATATTTGACCCACAAGTATTTCTACTAGGTTTAACCCGAGGCTTAATTGTTTGTCCTCTCATAACACCTGTACTGGTGTACTCTGCTACAACAATAGCTCCAACTGACAGCTTCTTTTTAGCCACGCTGTTCGGAGTAGGAACAGCGGTATCACCTTTACTCCTGATTGGTGGAGTAACAGGGTGGCTACTAAACAAAGCACCGTTATTCCGCAAATGGATATCCATCGCAGGCGGCTTAACACTTATTGGACTAGGCATAAACGCATTTGTCAATGCCGCCACAGCCTCATAGTTACAAACAAAATAATAAATGCAAAAATGAGTGAAGAAATTTGACAAAACAGACTCAGGAAAGAAAATATGTCCCTGAATTACCCCAAAAAGAAAGCGAAGAACTGAGAAACGCTGCAAAAGCGATGTCTGCAAAAGTGATAGCAGAAAACATAGAGAGAATGAAGAAAACAAACCCCCAACGACCCGCATTAATGCAGTACTATGACGAGATAGCAGACTTTTTTGGGCGAAGACAAAAAGAAATCCAAGAAGAAAAAGCTAAAGGCAAAAAAGTCATCGGCTACTTCTGCATGTTTGCCCCCATTGAACTCATTTTGGCGGCAGATGCCATACCCGTCAGGGTTAACTCAGGATGGTATGACACCTCCAAACTCGGGGATCGAATAGTGCCTGTAGAAGTCTGCCCGGTTATCCGCTCCACTATAGGGGCAAAAATGATCAGCCTCTCTCCATATCTCGAACTAAGCGACGCGTTAATCAGCACCTTAACATGCGATGGTCAAACTAAACTCAGCGAAATCATGAGCGACTACACCCAGGTAATTACTATGTCGCCGCCTAGAGTGAAAGATTCTCCTCAGTCACTGCACCTGTGGAAAGAGGAGATTAAATCAGTTAAAACACAAATCGAAGAACTAACAGGTAACAAGATCACCAACAAAAAACTGCGCGAAGCCATAGAAACAATGCAGAAAGCAACCAAAGCCTTCCGCCGACTACAAGACTTAAGAAAAGGCAACCCCGTCATAATGGGCAGAGACGCAATGCTAGTTAATCAAACCGCCACATGGGATAACATAAAGCGCTGGACAGAAAAAACCGAAGAACTCTGCAATGAACTAGAAAAACGAGTGCAGCAAAAGATGTGGGCGTGTCCACCTGACACCCCGAGAGTTTTGGTAACGGGGACGCCAATGTATTGGCCTGACAACTGGAAGCTACCCACGTTGATTGAGGAAGCCACACCACAAGGGGTACTTGTAGCAGATGAACTATGCTCAAGCGACAGACTCCTCTACGACCCTGTGGGGGTAGACGAGTGGACAATGGACGACATGCTTAACGCTATATCTGAAAGATACCTGATGGCTTCCACATGCCCCTGCTTCACATCCACAGATGGAAACGAAGACCGCATCAACTGGCTCAAAAACAAAATTAAAGAGTTCAACGTTAACGGCGTAATTTACTACGTAGTCAGAGGCTGCATGTTATACGCCATGGAATATGCACGCATAAAAAAAGCACTAGACAAGATGAACATACCTGTCTACTACTTAGACACCGAATACACAAGAGAAGACGTTGGACAAATGAAAACAAGAGTAGAAGCATTCTTAGAAATGCTAACCGCCAGAGTAGACTTCTAGAGGCGACTAACATGATAACTGCAGGAATAGACATGGGCATACAAACTGTCAAAGTTGTAATCCTCAAAGACGGCGCCGTAATTGCAAGAAGCAAAACTTTTTCAGGATTCGAACCAACCAAAGCAGCAGAACAAGCATTTGAAGAAGCACTAAAAACAGCTAAAATTTCAAAGTCCGATATCACACAGATTTTAGCTACAGGTGCAGGTATGGATATGGCACCGTACGCTAACGGCACAATTAGCATGATGAGCGCCGACGCAAAAGCCGGAGTTTACCTCATTCCTTCAGCAAGAACAATAATCGATGTAGGCGCAGAGGAAGCACGCGCAGTAAAATGCGACGAACGAGGCGTCATGGCAGACTTTGTAGTAAACGAGAGATGCGCCGCCGGCGCAGGCACATTCATCGAAGCTATGGCAAGAGCCCTGGAAGTAAAAATGGAAGATATGGGACCTCTATCACTGAAAGCAGAACGGGCCAGTCCCATAAACGCCAGCTGCGTCATATTTGGTGAATCCGACGTGGTCACACTTATCCACCGTCAAGAGTCAAAACCCGAGATAGCACGGGCAGTCTTCGACGCCATGGCAGACAGAGTCTCATCCATGGTGCACCGACTTGGCATAAACCCCGACGTTGTCTTGGTCGGCGGCGTAGCTAAAGATGTAGGGTTTGTTGCTTCACTGAAACGAAAACTGGGAATTAACATCTTGATACCTGAAAATCCCGAATACACAGGTGCACTAGGAGCAGCGCTTCTTGCAACAAACCGAGTAAAGGGGGCACAAAAATGAAGGAAAAAGTAGCAGACACAAAAGAATACTGGCGATGGCAAGAATACCACTATGTTGTACCCAACAAAAGTTGGAAATCCAAAGATGTAATAACCGCAGGTGTAGACGTAGGTTCCGTTGGCTCCAAAGCCGCCATCATGATTGACGGAGAAGTATACGCGTGGGCGATTACACGAACAGGATCCAACAGCCCTGACAGCGCCAAAAAAGTCATGGACATGGTGCTGGACGGCACAGGACTTAAACAAAGCGACATCAAATACACCGTGGGAACAGGCTATGGCAGAGTAAATGTGCCCATGGCAAACAAAGCAATTACCGAAATTGCATGCCACGCCAAAGGCGCAAACTACATCTGGGGATCAAAGGTCCGAACAATCCTAGACGTAGGAGGACAAGACATCAAAGCCATACACTGCGACGAAACAGGACGCGTCACATCATTTTTGATGAATGACAAATGCGCCGCCGGCACAGGCAGAGGCATGGAAGTATTTGCAGATCTCCTCAAAATCCCCATTGAAGAAATAGGTCAAGTGTCCCTCAGCATAGACGAAGAACCACCACCTGTAAGCTGCACTTGTGTAGCCTTCGCAAAAACCGAAGCCGTCGGATTACTCAGAAAAGGCTGGACAAAAGAGAAAGTCCTAGCAGCTTATACACGAGCCATGGCAATACGCATGGCTAACCTAGTCAACCGCGTAGGGCTAGAGAGAGAATTTGTAGTCACAGGCGGACAATCCAAAAACATGGGCATAGTTTCAAGAGTCGAAAACATACTCGGCGTAAAAGCACTCCCTGCACCAAACTGGCGAGAAGGCGGCTTAGACCCCATGGTCGCAGGAGCAATAGGCGCCGCTGCATTAGCCAAAGCATTATACGAAAAACAAGGCAAATAGGTGAAGCGACATCATAACACATTACGGCTACTGCGACGGATCAGGCGAATACTTTGTAGTTATCGACTCAGACAAATGTAACAGCTGTGGGAAATGCGTGAAAAAATGCCCCCAAAATGCTTTGGAAATGATTACAGAGTTCATAGATTTAGAAGACAAAAACGTCGTTGCAGTTTCAGAACAGCACCGCAAAAAAATAAAATACACTTGTTCGCCATGCAAACCTGAAACAAACAAAACCCCCTGTGTACTAGCCTGTAAACAAGGCGCAATCGCTTGCGTCTGGAAAACCCAATAAACTTTTATTTAACCACTCTTTTACAGAAAGTGGCTTTTTATAAAATTTATTTAACTTACCGCACCAAAAACATACATTCCTCGGTGAGCTACTTGCTTATTAAAAGGAGTCGACTCAAACAAGTTCATCCCTACATCACAGCAGTTATTTCAGATTGACAATTACGTTCTCAAAAAGGCAATTGAAACAACAAAAAAGTGGAGAGGAGGTTAACTCCTCCGTCTTGGGATTTCTATTATTGGAAGACGTTTTGAGGTGGCGGTGGAATATTGTAGTCTGCCATGTTAGGTGCCTTGTACTCTATTGTCCATATTTCAGACCAGCCGGCGCCGCCGTGGTAAAAGTCGCTTGTATTGCTGCTGTCTGCGACGGATAGGCTACCGCTACGTGATTCTTCCTTCCAGAATTCTTGCCCTGTAGTAGGATGCTTGAAAGCCAAGTACTTCACATGTAGACGCCAGGTTATAGTTTGGGTTTGGTCTGTGTTGTCGTCGTGGTCAGCGTAATAGTTAACGCGGATTTTGTATGTACCATAGAGGTTGGTGGAGCCAGGGATTACCATACCCTCAGTTGCATAGTAATGCTCTGGACCAAAGCCGTGTGTGTTATCAATGTCCAGATATGGATTGTTGCCGCCTCCACCCATGTTGCTGTAGTAGATGTGTCGTCCTTCAGGTCCAGGTTCCAGAACGTGAAGGTCAACGTCGCTGTTGTCCTGACCCCACGTGAGAGTGATAGTTAAAGACGATACACTTGCATTACATCTGATAGTGGCTCTGAGGAAACCAGCCCAGTTAGTGAACGTATTTTCGTCAGTGGCTAAAATGACCACGTCGTTGTCACCGGCGTAAAGCGGAACTTCCTGCGAGAAAACTCCGTCTTCAACTCTTGTTGTGTATTTCTGGTTGCTGACGAATATCAACGTAGAAGTAATTGGTCTTCGCCCACCTGTAATCGTACCTGAGATTGTTACCTTACTTTCAGTTGTATCACGTATGCCATCGCCGTCAGTATCCACAGGAGTTGTTCCTGAAGGCGTAGTATTTATGTCAGTTAAAGTGACAGTGGGGAATAAAGTATCATCTCTGAATTTCTTTTCTGCTGCTTGATAGATGCCTGAATAGGCGTCGGGCGTGACGGAAAGTTTAGAACCTGCATGGTAAAATATGTTGAACACTAAGTTATCATTCCTAGTGAGACCGGAAACATAAGTTTCGCTAAAGCCAGTGGAATAAGTGAATGGTATCGTTCGCATTCTGTCGCCCATTGAGGAGCCTGGGAAGTTCGGATCGTAAATTTGGAACATACCGCCAGTGTATGCGTATGTCAGAACTGCATGCCCACCTTGAGCCCACGTGCCGTCGTTGTAGCGAGTTTTAAGACCAATAAGTTGAGGTTCATTGGTTACGATCATGCCGTGAATCCAGCTTATCCCTACTTCACGTGCATTTGCGACTGCCCAGTTACGTTCCTCTGACGTGAGTGAACTCCATATACCAGAGGTGCCCATTTGCGCTCGCGTTGCAAGTTGAATTGCGGTGGCATCGTCTCGCCATTCTGTGGGGTTACCTTCTATGTACTTGTTATACAAGGTGATTCCTGTTTGACCTTTTATGTAGGAGAAGTACCATTTTGCGAAGGTGACCATGCCGTTGCAGTTGCCGCCAGATTCAAGGTATGAACCATAGTTAGGTATGAACCAGCCGTCAGTTGCTGGCCTGAAGCCTGTGTCAACAGAGTAGTTCAACCCTAAAAGTTCAGAGAAATCCATGGCTATGCTTATAGCAACAAAGTCCGAGAAAGCTGCAGTTAAGAAAGTTATTGTATGAGCGGCTTTGTCTTCTTTGAAGAAGCCTGCAGCATCTAACTTACCAGTTTGTGAGTCGTACCAGTAGAATCTTACTGGAGCGTCATCATTGTTTGTGGCTGCTGAGTCATATGGCAAAGTAACCTCGACGGGTTTGTCAAAAATTTTATATTGGTTCCAAGTTGCAGATCCCGAGGTTTTAATGTGGATCATCTTGCTCGCTACTGCAGCATTTGATGGCAAACCGTTTACGCTGTTAATGTCAGAGTAGCTGACGTCAAATTGGATAGGCTCACTTGCGGCTGCTTCGGGCACTACAATTTTTGTCTTGTAAATGGGGCTTGAGCTGTCTGTAACCTCCACTGTTCCACCGGTTACACCTATCTGTTTTGAAGCGGCTGAAACAGGGTTACTTGTAACAAAATTTACAGTGGGTTGTACAGAAGGTGTGCCTGTCGGACCAGAAGTATATGAAGGGGTACGAGTTACAGAGGGGGTTGGCGTTATTTGAGGGTTACCTCCGAAAAGCGAATTTAACGCGCCTGAGAAGTACAGCAAAGTTGGAATAAGTAGCAGAGCGATAAGGACAACAGCGATTATTATGGCTTTTGAGTGACCTTTTTGTTGATAGTATTGCGGCGGTGGCGGTGGTGGAACTTGAAGAGTAAATCTTGGTTTGTTCATTTTTTTTCCTCAATTCAAATTTTTCTGCCTTGTTCATTTTAAAATTGAACTAGCATATATAAAAGGGAGAGGCTCTCGATTTTTAAGCCTTTCTAACATTTAGATAAGGGATTATTAAACTTCAAAAATAAAAACCAACACCAATTTTTCAAATTCTTAAAACATATCTAGAGATGATTCTAACGATGAGAGTTTTATACTTCGTTAAATTTTGCATCCTGTTACCTCTTTAGATGTGTAGACTAATTTAAGATGGCAGAAGCTTGTTTACTTGATTAACTAAAATTATCTGGAAGAGGCTTTGAGGTTCTGCAAACCGCAAACTTACCTATTGCCAAGGCTGGTTGAATAGTTTTGGGAAATAAACCTTGAATATGATGAGGCAGGGCAAAATCATACTTCACTTCTAAAATCACATCTTTGACTTCTGGAACCCTAATTGTGAATGCGTTGGGATCAAAAAAATTCGCTGATCCCTGGTTAGTGTGTAAATTGGTGTCAAACGTAATTCGGATGTTACCCAGTGGATGAACGTAGGCCTCTCGCTGATAGTCAACCATAATTACTGGGTGCAGGAGGTCACGATAACTCTCCAAATAGAAGGAGCGGAGAAGAGAATTTTTGGAGTTTTCTAAAAATTTGATGTTGCCGGCTATGATGTGGTCAGCTTCTTTGCGTGTGAGTCGCACGCTTTCCTTGAAAACATACTGGTTTATCTTAATTTTCCGTTCGAACTTGATGTATTCATCGCTGTAATTATAGATTCGAAGACGATATTTTTTTCTTGGCACCACACCTGAAATTTTTTCATATAGTGCACTGTTTTTGAAATCATCAAAATACAGGCTTCTTACATGATAGTAGCCAGCAGGACCGGCATGGGGGTCAGAGGTTAACACAATCGCCAGTTTTTTTCGAAGAATTTGGTATTGTAGGTTATCTAGCTGATATTTCAGTTCGTGCCGAGGGCGCGGAGTTTTTTGTTCAGCAATCATTTTCTGAGCCTTGAATTTACCTTACTTAAGCCTACAACAAAAACGCTCATAGTAAGAATAACACCAATTAACAACAGAATTAAATCAAATGAAGGCTCAGAATTAGCAGGGGGCTTGTTATTTCCCCAGCCTGGCGTTGCTTTTAAAAAGTGTTCCCAATGTGGGCTCCCGTCAGGGAAACGCCCGTAAGAAACATCGCTAAGCTGCTTGTCAAATCTAACAGAGTCAATGAGTGACTCGCCGTCGCTTGCAAAAAGGTAAATTTCTTCTCCGTTGGCATTGAGAGCAAAACCCGCGTGCAGCGAGCTCGGTTCAGAGGAATTATCAGCCCAGATGAGCAGATAGCCCTTTGGTGTTATTGTAGTGCCGTCGGGAAAACGCCATTTGGTAGGGTTAGTTGAGCTATCAGTCAGGTACATACCACCAAGGTTAATTGTTTCATTGCTCGCATTAAATAGCTCAATCCAGTCTGGGTAGGTTTCATCAGGACCGGCGATTGTGATTTGATTATCCGCCATAAATTCATTAATAAACAGGCCTGAAGGAACTACAACAGTATTGTTCGTGGACACAAGTGTAGCAACAACCTCGCCCGCTTTGTTTGCCATGCCAGGCGTGGGTGTCAGATAGCTCCAGTTTGAATTGCCGTCGGGAAGACGCCCATAGGAAACATCAGGATTCTGTGTGCCAAACACTATTGAATCAATCAAAGTCTCTTTATCAGCTGCAAAGAGGCATATTGCTTCTCCCGTCGCGTTGAGACGAAAAGTTGCGTGCAAGCCCGCTCCGGTTGAAGAGTTGTCTGCCCAAATGATTAGGAAACTTTTTGGTTCAATTATTGTGTTTGGTGGAAACTGCCAGATGTCAGGGTTGGTGAGGTCGTCAGACAGGTACATACCACCAACGTTGATAGAAGCGTTGGCTGCGTTGTAGAGTTCGATCCAGTCGGGATGGTCGTTATTTGGACCTAAAACTGCGGCTTTGTTGTTGGCCATAAACTCATTTATGAACAAACCTACAGGAATCTCAATTGTTTGTGTAGAGTTAGCAGCCAACGAAGGTTGATATGGTTTGTTTGAGGAGCCTGGAGTTGGTGTTAGAGTTTCCCAATTTGGGGCGCCATCAGGAAAACGACCAAAGGAAATGTCGTCGTCTTGCACTCCAAATGTGACGGAGTCAATCAGTGTTTTGCCGTCGGCGGCAAATAGGCCAACCGCTTCGCCTGAGGCGTTGAGGCCAAAGTCTGCATGCATGGGTCTTGGATAGAGTGAGTTGTCCACCCAAACAATTAAGTAAGTTCCAGGTTCCATAATTGTGCCTTCAGGGAATTTCCATTTTGGATTTGTAAGGTTATCTGAAAGATACATTCCACTTATATCGATTGATTTAGTATCACCGTTGTATAACTCAACCCAGTCAGGGTAATTATTGTCTGGACCAGGCACTGCGGCGTCGTTGTTAGCCATAACCTCGTTGATGAAAATGTGGGGTTGCTGACCAGCAGTAGGCTTGACACCTAAGGTCACAAGTTTACCTAGAACATTTGATGAACCAGGTGTAGGCGTTAAATAAGTCCAGTTTGTGCTACCGTCGGGCAAGCGTCCATAAGAAACATCATCTATCTGCTGGTTAAACACGACGTAGTCTACAAGTGTCTTGCCGTCGGCTGCGAAAAGACCTATTTTTTCTCCGTTCGCGTTCAAACTGAAACTGGCATGCAACGAGCCTGGTATGGAAGAGTTATCCGCCCACACGACTAAATAGCCACCTGCACCAATTGAGGTGCCTTCGGGGATGCGCCAACTGGTTGGATTTGCTAAATCGTCTGTGAGGTACATGCCGCCGACATTAATTGTTTTGTTGGCTGCATTGTATATCTCAATCCAGTCAGGGTAATCGTTGTTTGGACCTGGGATTGCTTCATCGTTGTTTGCCATAAATTCGTTGATAAACAAATTTGTAGGAATTCCGCCCACATTGTTAGCGGTTCCAGGCGTTACAACTTCGTTTAGTACTAGCCACGAACCTTCACCGTTGGGAAATCTACCATATGAAACATCAGGGTTGAGGGCTGGGTAAGTTAGGGTGTCAACGAGTTCATAACGTGAGTTACTATACCAGTAAAGGTGTAATTCTCCACCTGTGGAGTTGAGACGGAAGGACGCATGGGATATACCCTCGCTGGGTTCACCGTCAAGCCACAACAGCAGGTAGTCTCCAGCTTTTAGACTCAAAGAAGGGAGCCTCCACTTGTTTGGGATTGAGATGCTATCTGTCAAGAACAGATTTTCTGTTGTGACTAATCCTGGTCCGAGATTGCATATTTCTACCCATGGATCAGCGTCGCCATTATCGTCAAGGAGGGTGTTCTGATTTAGAGTCATTAAATCGTTTAGTTTGAGGTCGGTCTTTTTTGCAAAATCATTAAGTCTTAAAGAAAGATAGGCAGATCGTTTCTGAACAAAGCTAGTGGTTTCAGTTAAGCCGGCTTCAAATGCTGATTTTGAAGAAAGGAAGTTAGGATCGCTGTAGACATCATTTCTAATTATGTTTGCCAATTCTTGGATTCGTTTATTTACGGATGTAGCATTAAAACCTTCACGGATCATTTTGGAAATTGCTCTAAGGTAGGTGCGATTGTAAGAGTCTACGGCAAGGAAGTTTTGTATGAGGGTCAAGTTGCCTGTGTTCCCAGCGGGAGGTTGAGGACCTGTACGCCTCATTGTTGATGGTGGAAAAGGATCAAGGGTTGTTACGTTTTCGCCGGGCTGCAGTATTAGCCTGAAATTGCCAAATGCCAAGTTTGCGTCCCAGAGCAGATACGTAAATTGACCGGTATCTGTTCGATGATAAAGATAGTAGTTGCGTGCGTTTCCAATGTATGAGTCTAGGCTAGAAAATAGGCTAAGAAGCGCAAGGGAGTGTATGCCTGTTTCAACGTCAAAAATGGGTTCCAGTTTTGCAGGTAGTTCTGATATAGGGGTGTTGGTAAGAATATCCGTAAGCTCGATTAGATCGGACCAGTTGTTTACGTCTTCGTTGTTCTTAAGTTCGTATGACCCGTTGTATTTTCTCCAGTCTGAGCCGAGGTAGGAGAGGGTGGCGCCGCGCTCGGCCTTGTAGATGTTGCCGGTTTCATCTTTTCCGAATCGGCTTTCTACAAAAGTGTTGTCGATGTATTCCATTGCCAAGTAAATGCCGTAGTAGTTGTCGTTAATGTACAAGCGTGTGTGAACCGAACGTGGGGTGGGAACATATTTACTTGCGAAGTCCATGAATAGTTTTTCGCGCATCAAAGTGGGGTCTGCAAAACCATTGCTGAGGCTCAGCTTTTTAAGACCAAAAAAGGTTGTTTCTTCGCTGCCGCTGTTGTTGTATGCGTTGAAGTCTATTCTGAAAGGTTTTTTGATTCCTTGGTTTCCAGCTCCTTGAAAGGTGCTGCCCCCAAAGGATGAGAGACCTTTGAACCTCACACCTACAGGGTTTAGTGTTATCCCATGTGAAACGAATTTTGCAGGAAAATATGGGTCTGCAGGGTCTTTATCGTGAGCGTTGTATAGGGTGTTGTACCAGTTAGGATCATCAAAGTATAGACGGATTTCATGTACGTAGGTGTCATCAAAAAAGACGTCTGCAGCATCGCCCAGTTTGCCTCTACGCCATGGGTCTTCAACAGATTCGACAGTTAAGTCTTTACTTTGAACTACCCCCCACAGAGTAGAAGTTAACAACAAAGCAGAAAGGATACATACTACACAGGACATCTTGTTTCTCTTATGGAAGCGTGCAATTACTGCCTTTTCGACTGTAAATAAGGCTAACACTTTGCTCTTCAAAAGGTTGACGTTGGTCAATTTTTTCATGGCTTAGAGTTCACATTCCTGAAGAGTTTACCGTTCAGGATGATACGTCAGCGTTATAGCTGACTAACGCCGCGTGACTTACTCCTCGGATCTTCAACAAGTCATCCACGTGAGCTGTCTCATTTGCCTTCAGCCTAACTTCCACCATCAGCTCTACGCCTGTTGGCGTTACAGTTCGAGAGCGCAGTTTGTGTTTAGGTAGAGCTTTTTGCACTGCTGCATCCGCTTCTGCACTATATTTAATTACTAGCAGATATGGGTCGTTACTGCGGAAGTTGGCTCGACTCAGAACAAATAGAAAAAGTCCAATGACGGGGGAGCCCACTATAGCTACCATGTACAGTCCTGCTCCGCTGATAATTCCTACTGCTATAGCCCAAAACGTGAACACAATATCGGCAGGGTCTTTGATGGCTGTGCGAAATCGCACAATGCTGAGGGCGCCCACCATACCTAAAGAGAGGGCGATGTTGGAGCTTATGGGTAGAACAACAAGTGTGACGACCAGACCTGTTAATACCAGTCCAACATTGAAATTTCGCGTGTAGAGAACCCCTTTGAAAGTTTTACGATACATAAAGAATATGAATAAAGTTACGGCGAAAGTCACGCTGAGGCTTAATAGGACCCGTTCGATGTTTAGTGCTTGGTAAGCATTTGGTGGATTAAAAAAATCATTCAATACTTCGTCTAAAGTTGGCATATTTCCATCTCTAGCTCAAAGGCTACGTTTATTCAAAGTGTGTTTAGAGCAATACAATAAATCACTAGTTCTTTTATTTGAAATAAAAATTTTTTGCTATTTCTTAAAATTTTAGCTCTGTAAAAGACAGATTGGTTTATAAAAAGTTTTTCCAGTTTAATCAGGCACAATTCAGCGGTAAATAAAGTCGCTCATTGAGCATCCCTATTACATCACTTTTCTTTCTCAGCTCTTTTTTACGAGATGCTATAAATGTTAAAAAGAGGGCAGAGTTGCGCATTGAAAAAAGAAGACAACTGAAGATGAAATAGAGAGCAGTCTTTTATTATCTGAGCACCAATAATTTGATTATGTGAGGGAAAAATATTGCTTGAAGCGGCAACATAGGTTTTATCCGGCATAATAAGAGGGTTAATGTCTGGAACTGTAGGGTTCTTTATTGTTATGGCTTTAGCGTTTATATACAGATATTTCACTTTGGAGAAACTGTCCTCGTTTATTGGTATAGTTTTCGGTTTAGGTTTTCTCGGCTTCTCAGGCGGTTTACTTGCAATTCTTGATCAGCCAACATTTGGTGGAGCACTGGAGATTTTAGTTGTGGTAATTTTTACAGTGTGGGGTGCTAATATTGGAGATAAAATAGCTGAAAAAATTCCAAAGCGGTCTGGCAACACGCTAATTAGTCTGGGAGGAGGGAATAAAATTTTCAATGTTAAGTTACCCACTTCAGATTTTATTCTTGATATGCCGGGGAGAAAAAGAATTTCTGATTCAGTGAAAGCGGAGTTGTCAGAGCGAGAATTCATAGTACCGTCAAGTGTACCTGCTGAAAAAATTCCTCAATGGCTAAAACAGCGTTTAGTCACAGATTGGGGGGTAGGTGACGCAGCAATAGAAGTGGATAAAGAGGGCAAAGTGATCCACCTTGCTGTGGCAGCCAAAGATGAAGGGCTCAGTTCAGTTTTACCTAAAGACAAAGTAGCTTTACCTCTTGAGTGTAAACTCATTCCCTTTGGTCTGGTTGCAGGCGATGTTGTCCGCATCATTCTGGGCACTGGTGAAGTTGTTGAAAAAGCCGAAGTGCTAGGTGTCAATAGTAGCCAAAACGTGGTCACCATAGCTGCAAACTTTGATTTAATGGACAAAATTGTGGGCAAGAAGGCAGAATTTTTGGTGGCTTTGCCATTTATTAACCAAAAACAAAAGAAAGTAAGCGTCAGGCGTAAATCAGGGACTATTGAAGCGTTTACAGCTGAAAAAATTTATAACTATCTTAGAGAAAAAGGCATTAACGACGAAACAGCAAAAAACACTGTTTCCAAAGTTGAAAAGCGACTATTAAAGATTGATGGCCCGATTTCTACAGAACTGATCAAGTCAGTAATAATTGAAGAAATAGAAAGGTTTTCACCAGATGAAGCAAAGAAGTTGCGGAAGGGCAGCTTCTGGAAGTTGTAAAGCAAAGGTGCATTAATTGACAATTTGAATACAAGTAAGATCTTGTAGAAGCCGAGCACTTCAGAAAACGCAAGTAGACCCTATTTAAAAGGGGCCTAGATTATCGTGGTGGGGCCGCTGGGATTTGAACCCAAGATCGCATGCGCCCCAGGCATGTATCCTAGTCCAGGCTAGACGACGGCCCCAACTTTCTATGTCTTAGTTTGAGGGTTGAAGTTCCCAATGGGGTTATTGAACTTAAAGCTTCTGGATGAAGTTACCAAGTTTTGGGTTTGTGTATTGTTGATTCGTAAGTTATTTTAATTTTATGTTGGAATGCAATACATAAGCTAAAAGGGTGACATTCACATTTTACTTTATTAAAACTGCTAAAAGAAACCTGTTTTTCCCCACAACAGAACAATTCACGCAGGTACCGCAGAAAAATAGAAAACTGCGACGGTTCGCTCTCAAATAGGGGTCAAACTAAAACAACTCGGACTACAGCGCAACCACACTACTGATTCTGACTAAGCCACAGCTAAAAAAGTACTGTAGGTTGAGGTTTACTGTTCAACACCTAACTTCCGAAAGACATATTTTGAAAGAAGTATTACGCACACAAGCAACGTAACTACAGCAGCTAAAGGATAATCACCAACACCCGAAGTTAACCCAATAGCGGCAGTTGCCCACAAACTAGCAGCAGTTGTTATCCCTCTAACTTTGTCTTTTTCCGCCCATATAGTTCCCGCCCCAATGAAACCTATCCCAGCAACTATGCCAGCAGCTATACGAGCAGGGTCTGTACTGAAGCCTAAAGAAACTATAGTAAAAAGACAGGAACCAAGAGAAACCATCATGTGAGTTCTAAGCCCCGCAGGCCGATGTGCAAGTTCACGTTCTATCCCCACAACGCCGCCAAGAACAACAGCAACCACCAAACTAAGAAAAGTGTCAAATGTGAGCACAGTTTCCATGATTTATGATATGGCGTCTTTACTATAAAAATTAAAAGGCCAGCTATACTGCATTCACAACCGACAACGTCACCCGCCGTTAAAAGTTTGCTCTAGAAATACAATTAAAGAATTGGTGCTGCGGGCAGGATTTGAACCTGCGAACCCCTACGGGAAAGGATTTCCCATCGGTGGGCCAATCAGGCCAAGTTGATCTTGAGTCCTTAGTGGAATACATTTATTTGTATTCTTTCACCTTTGACCTGGCTTGGTTACCGCAGCACAGTTTGTGCAAGTGAAAGATTTTCGGTTTTCTTTCTTATTAATCATTTGCCAACCATTGCCTCTAGTCCAATCAGAAAGTGCTCAAACCGCTTCATGCCCACCTTCCAGAAGTCACGTTTGGTAACGTCTAAGCCCAGTAAGTTACCAATTTGTTCAGGCGATAGACTGCTGCCTGCTGACAGAGCGTTCTCCAACTTTGAAACAAACAATTTTCCTTCTGCCAAATAACGCTCGTAAAGTGCATAAACAAACAACTGAGCGTAAACATAAGGATAGTTGTAGAAGCGGTAGTTTGCCATATAATAGTGAGGTTTAATGGTCCACTCTGCTTCCATCTCAGGAAACCACTCCACCACGTCACCGTAGATACGGGTCCGCGCAGACACCCAGTGACTACAGATGACCTGGTAATCCAAATATTCACCCTTGTGTATGCTACTGTACAGAGCTTGCTCAAACCAAACTCTAGCAGTAACTTGGAAAATAACCATTCCTGCTTCATCTAAAACTAAACACAGCAAAGCTTTACGTTCTTCATCTGAATTTGATTCTGCCAAAAGTAAATCTGCTAGTAAAAGTTCGCCAAAAATTGAAGCAGTTTCCGCCACAACCGAAGGCATACTCAAATTCAGAATTGTTTGGCTGCGCTGAGCGTAATAGTTATGCACAGCATGCCCAAGCTCATGGGCAAGGGTGAAAACATCATTCAAAGAACCAGTAAAGTTGCTAAGTATGAACGAGGATTTACCGCTGTACCAGCTTGCACAAAACGCGCCATTCCTCTTTCCAAAACGTGGGAAGACATCAATATGCCTTTTTGTGAAAACCTGCTTAACTGCAGCTGAATATTCGTCGTCAAACTTGCTGTAAGCACGCATGACAAGACGTTGAGCATCTTCAAAAGTAAACCTAAAAATTGATGTGTTTGGTAGAGGCGCAATTATGTCGTGATTACCCAAAATTGGCAACCCCATCAACTCTGCTTTAATCTTCAAATAACGCCTATACAGCTGCACGTTCTCTTCAACTGTATGCAGTAAATTATCCACTATCGACTGAGTAACATCATTACTTAAAAGACTCGCCTCCATAGGCGAAGCATAACCCCGCCGCTCAGAAATACACATCCAATCATTGCAAATATTGCGTAATGCAGCAGCAAAAATTTCACCATCTCTACCCAGCACCCCATAAATAACTCTGTTAGCAGACTCGCGTGTAGCACGATCAGGATGCGACAACAAACCGTTTGCTTCACCATAACTGAGCAACTTCTTTTCGCCCAAAACATTAACTTCAAAAATACGCGTATTGAGCCATTTGCGCTGCAGATCCTCCCACGCGTTTACGCCAAACTGGTCTTTTTCAATGACAAGCTGTTCCTCAACCTCAGATAACAAATATGCTGCCCTACGGTGGACACGCTCCAACCAATGCCTATAATTAACTAAAAGTGGGTCAACAATAAACTGCGGATGCTTCTTGATTAAATCAGCAAGTTCTAACTGAAAAAAAGCCAACTGCTTGCCCAAATGAGCTTCAAATTTTTTGACTTTGTCATACAACTCTTGAGTCTTAAACGAAGTCATATCAGCTGAGAAAGACAGCGACGCATAAAGAGAAAGAGTTTGAAGTTTAGCTTTAAACGCTTCTAACTCTTCGAGGCAACAAAGCAAATTTTGAGGAGTAAAAGCATAAATTTTTCCTTTATATTTCTGCTTGAACCCCTCAGACAACTCTGACAGCTCAAAAACGGCTTTCCCAACTGAAATGTCGTCTATTGATGGAAACAACTCAGATAAATCCCAACCGACGTCAACCTGCACCATACCTTTACCTCTTTTACATGAATTTTTCAGTTGATATTTCCTGTTTTCTCTCAGCTTTTAACCTATTTATGGTAAAACATAAGTACTAACCACAATAATAAACTGGATTTTAGGTTAATTATAAAGGGGGTGAAATGGAGAAAATGGTTTTACCTATGGATATGCTGGGGGATCTACTCGGTTTCATCACAGGCGGAACCTTAGCAGGCATACCAACAATCGTGGTGATGGCGATTCCATTTATTGTTGGCTTGATTGTAGGTTTCCTCGTCAAAAAAGTACTCAAGTGGGCAATCATCGCAGCCGTCATAGTTGCCGTAATTGCTTACTTCGGCTTCTTCGGCTTAACTCTTGATGGCTTGAAAAACTTGGCTGTAACCTATACACCCATGGTGTACCAATACGGAATCTTACTATTCGGAATTTTGCCTCTTGGCTTAGGCTTCATAATCGGCTTAGTTTTAAGCTTCATATTTGGCTAAAAACACAACATCCTCTTCTCATCTTTTGTTTTAAGAGAGGGTTGTTAGACAGTAACTTCAGACGGCTTTAAAGCAGTACCTTTGCCACTGAGGCCACGTTTTATCCAATCTGCAAGCTACGAAATCTATTGTCAAATCCATGCCTACTTTAAGCTGCTCCAGAGGCACATCTGAAATCAACCCTAGAAGTTTTAGCCCCTTCTCTAACTGCACAATACCCACAGTATAAGGTGCCATCGTTTGGAATTGTGATGGAGCCACATGAATAATGGTATAAGTTAAGAGTTTACCTTTCCCCGAAAGCTCAACCCACTCAAAAATTTGCCCATAACAACTATCACATAAAGGTCTTGGGGGCAAATGAATTTTACCACAGGTAAGACATTTACCCGCCATGAGTTTTCTTTGTTCAAGAAAACGATAAAATTGCTCTATAGTAAAAGCTGAAGTGGTACTCATATCTTAGTCACTCCTATAAATATGAACTACCGCCGTGGCTCCCGAACCACCCACGTTATGCGTCAAACCAACATGAGCACCTTTTACTTGACGTTGCTCCGCCTGACCCGTAAGCTGGAGGAATATCTCGTAGGCTTGAGCTACACCCGTTGCACCCACAGGATGCCCCTTTGCCTTCAAACCACCACTTGTGTTCACAGGGATTCTCCCGCCAAGCGCGGTCTCATTTTTCTCCACCAGTTTACCGCCTTCACCCACCTTGCAAAAACCAAGATCCTCGTAAGCCATGATTTCCGCAAAAGTGAAACAGTCATGCACCTCCGCCACATCTACATTCTCAGGTCTAATATCAGCCATTTCATAAGCTATTTTTGCAGCTAATCTAGCAGAGTTCAAGCTTGTTAAACTTTGACGTTCATACAACCCTATAGTGTCGCTAGCTTGCCCAGAACCCACAATATGCACAGGTGTATCAGTGAATTTCGACGCTAAATCAGGCTTGGTTAATATTATGCAGCTTGCACCATCCGTTATGAGAGAGCAATCATAAATTTTGAGGGGCCACGAGACCAACTTAGACGCTAAAACGGTTTCAACAGTGAGTTCCTTTTGCATATGTGCCTTCGGATTCAATAAAGCATGACGGTGATTTTTCACGGCGACCCTTGCCATCTGCTCCTCGGTGGTGCCGTAGGCATTCATGTGTGCAGTTGCCATCATAGCAAACAACCCTGGAAAAGTTACGCCGTGAAACTGCTCAAACGGGTAATCAGAAGCCATTGCAAGATACTCAGTCACTTCTGCCGTAGTTCGGTGAGTCATCTTCTCTACACCCCCAACCAATACTACATCAGCTAAACCTGAAAGCACCGCATATATACCTGAACGTAACGCAACACCTGACGAAGCACAGGCAGCTTCAGTTCGAGTTGCAGGGATTCCGATTAGACCGCCCCAGTCTGCCGCGGTTGAACCCATATGCCCTTGATGCTCATAGGATTCACCCATATGACCAACAAACACCGCTTTTATGTGCCGCTTGGGCTCTAGTTTTGGGCATCGGTCTAAGGCTTCTTTTAATGCCAACGCAAAGATTTCCCTAGCGTAGAGACCTTCGTGTTTTCCAAACTTGGAAAGCCCAGCGGAAACTATCGAGACAAGTGGTTTTCCATTCAAAGCTATGTTTACCTCTTTAGTACTATTTGAATCAGTTAACGTTTAAAGACTATGAAAATTGCGGCATTACCTTTAAACGTTTACACACTGACGTTGGATAGCCTTATGTCGAAGTTAAAGAGTTTAAAGGTTATGTTTCACGTGGAGAAAATGCAACTTGCAGATTTACCATTTGCTGTAAAACTTGCCAACACAATGAAGTGGGGCACAACAATGGAAGATTTCGACTTCAACATGAGGCTTGAACCTGAAGGATGTTGGGTATTGTTTGATGGACAAAATCGCGTAGGCATCGCTACCTGCATAAACTATGGGTCAGCTGGCTGGTTTGGCAACCTAGTTGTCTCTCAAAAATATAAGAAAATGGGAGCTGGAACATTTCTGCTAAATCATGCCATAAGTTACCTACAAAACAAAGGCGCCACACTCATTGGACTCTATGCCTACCCACACTTGCAGCACTTCTATGAAAAAATGGGCTTCAAACCTGACAAGGAATTTGTGGTTTTAAAAGCCAAAACTATCTTCATCAAGGAAAACACGCGTCTAAACCAAGCAGACGCAGAGGACTTGCAGAAAATAGTTGAATTTGACCGCCAATATTTTGGGGCTGCCAGAAGGAAGGTACTAGAACAGATTTTTCTGCGCAATCAGAATTTTTTATGTGTCACCCAAGAAAATAACAAGATTATTGGCTACGCTGCAGCAAAAATTGCCAACAGCACCGCTGAAGTGGGACCACTAGTGTGTATTAAAAAACGTCCTGAAGAGGCAGCTATACTGCTCAAAGCTGTTCTTTCAAAACTTAACGGCGCCGAAGGCATCATGTATCTACCAGCCACACAAGAGGCACTAATAGAAACAGCCGCTTCAGCGGGCTTTCAGGAAGAGTTCCGCCTATTAAGAATGTTTTTAGGTTCGCATATCGGTGAAGATTGTTGGTATTTAGCTGAGTCTCTGGAAAGAGGTTAACGTGATGACCACTGATTTGTGCAGATTACTCGTAGAGGGCTTCCTGAAAGATTCGTGGAACTCAGTTAAAGCTCTAGTCGAAAGAGCTATAGAGTTTAATGAAGAAAACAGGAGAGCCGTATCCCTTTTCACGTTCAAAGAAACCACAAGAATTAATCATAGTTTTGACGGAAAAAACTTTTTTCTAAGAGGTTCTGTGGAATATTCCAATCCACAGTTGACTGTAGAGGAACTACAAGGAATCATCGGCACAAAACTCTTGGAGAGTTGCGGCAACTACTTCGCTAATTATGGCTTGCGTGAACCAAACCAGCATGATATCGCCCAAATTTGTGAGCTGCTAAAAAAACCATCTGAAGGACGCATCGTAGGATTTCTACTGAACACAGACGATGTTGAAGCTGACAGGTACAGCATGAATCCACTACGGGCATCAATAGTAAACAGCGGACAAAGCGCGTTTCCGGCAGCCAAGGTAAAAACTGGCGAATTGAAAGTGGACGAGCAATTTGTAAAAAAATATGAGGGAAAACTCATTTCTAAAGCAGAGATTGAACTTATTTATCGTCACCTTGAATGTTCAGGTGGTTCTTATTTGGATTTTGTGGATTCAGTAAAGTTTGACCAATTAACGACGCTTTCGGAGGTTTTTGGCATGAATTTATGTTTGCCGGCATTGCGAATGCCGTTGGAAATTTTGCATAATGAGCCTTCAGACGGCTTGCTGCATTATTTAATCAGGGAAACCCATAGAGATTATGAAACTATTGCCCAAGTGTATGGTTGCATGGGACGCAGCATGAACAAAAGAACAACTCTTTTAACCGTACCACATTCAAAAAAGGGATTTGGAAGTAAACGTGCTGCCCGTGGACGAATCCATTTTGAGGATTCTCAACTTGTGAACATCTCGGTAACTTACCAAGACACTCTGCTTTACCCCAACGATATAGATACCGAGGACGTAGCCGTTGCCAAATGTTCAGATACTTTTAAAGTAGAAGCCAACAAGTTTTCGACGTACAACTATGCGGAAACACCGTCTTCACCACAATTTCTCTTGTACTCACTAGGCTCACCTGAAGATGCTGCTCTGTGGCATGGTGTAGGCGCCTTTGCTTCACCAAAATTGCTACAAAGCTGTGCACAGATAAGGAATAAATGTAGACAAGGATTATTTGACAATGTGATACATAGGTTTAGTATACGAAGTAAGGTTCCACTGCAGTTAAATTTGGTACCAAATGCCATGTGGGTTCACCCCATTCACCACAACATAGACGCAAGCGTCGGCTGTGTAGAGAAACCATTAGATTTGACTTGTATGGGCATGAAAATCGAGCATTTATCCGGATTCGAATGATACACAAATTGTCATGGTGGGACGCCGCCTGTGGACTTGGAATTTTTGGTATGGAAACTTTTTCGATTATTTAGAAAATTACACATACAAGGATTGCTACGTTTTATTTGGACGACATGGAATTTTAATGATTATTTTGTTGGATTTGAGAAAACGGATGCTGTTAAAGGTATTTTCGGAGAAAAAACTGAAGAAGTATTACGTAATCTGAAGGTAAAATTCGTTCTTTTTGGCTACATGGGCGTAGACGATGTAGATGGGCAGCTTATAGTTAACAGACGCTACCTAAACAAGGGGAACAAAGAAGATATCTATTTAGACGTGATCCACGAGTTAGTTCATGTACGGCAGTGGCTAGAAGGGAAAAACCTCTTTGATCCACACTTCGAGTATGTAAACAGACCGACAGAAATTGAGGCATATGCCTACACGGTAAATGAAGCACGAAAGCTAGGTTGGTCAGATTCACGGATTTGCCAATATCTTGAGACAGAATGGTTAAGTGAAAAAGAACTGCAACAACTGGCAAAAAACATAAACGTCAAGTACAAGTAACTGATTCACTGCGGTAAATGCTATACAAATTTATTCTCAGCTGTTTTAAGCAGCAGAATTTTTTGCTAATCTTGATTTTTTGTATATTTCCTCTTTCCATTTTCGTTGCCAACTCGCCCATCCAGTTTTAACTAGCCCCTCTCGTAATTGTGGGCGCTCCGCAACCCAGTCCAGAAAAGCCCAAAAACGGTTCTTTTCACCTAAAACTTGCTGGGGCACACCCTCTTTGGCACACCAGCGTAAGTATCCCCGCTCCACCATGCCTTTCAACTCACCTGTATCTTCAACCTTGAGCACATTGTAACCACTGTTTTGCAGGTGCATACGTAATCCAGATAACACATAGCTGCCACTCACTTTAAAACAGGTCTCATGGTCTGGCTTCATAACGTCTATAATTTCATCAGCAATCCGTACAGCATCCGACAGATACTTTTTTGCTTCAAAATTCGGCGATTGAAAAGAAGACGTAGGAATCCTGCGCTCCATAAGCATCGGGTTCGGAGGTTTTATCGCCCCAACAACCACACCAAGCAAAAGGTCACTCCACCCTGCAGCATCTATAATGATTTCCTTCTTTGAAACAAAGCACTGCAAACCCAAAGGTAACCACCGAAAGTACAGTCAACTATAAGGCTCACTTACTTTTCTGTTTTCTCTCAAAACAAATAAATTAATTTAGAGGTTAAACTAAGCGATGTGACGGATCACTTAGTCTCAAACAAAATAGCGAAACTAAGAGATGCTCACATTCTGGATGTCGAAATATCGCTTCGCCAAAAACCTTAAACGCTCAGCGTTCTTGCCATTTTTGCCTATTGCAACACCCTTATCCTTAGGGTTAATAGTCACAACTGCCATTTTCTTACCATCTGTGCGCTCGGTTACACGAACTTCACGCACAACTGCAGGTTTAAGCGCGTTTTTTATGAACTGTACTGGATCATCGCTGTACTCAATGATTTCCTGCTTTTTGCCTGTCATTCGCTCCAAAGTGTGTATGTTACGTCCACCTTTACCGATTGCAACACCTACTTGTCCTTGATTCACAATGAAAATTACACGCCCGCCCTCCTCGTCAATTATGCAGTCCTTCACACTAGCGCCGCTGACGTTCTCGAACAAAGCAATATACCGCATCTCTTCCGCGGTGATTTTTATGCCACTCGTCTACTCTGTGCCTCCAACTTTTGTGTCACTCTCAAAATACTCCATCTCAACAGCCTTTAAGATCTCTGAATCACCCGGCTCGCGGATGCTTAACGCAGAAATAATGAACATTTTACCACACACGTTCGCTAGATCCATCGAAGCACCCTTATAATTTAAGACGGGAACTTTTGAGAGTTTACCATAGTATTCAATTTCATCTTTTATCTTTTTTGGACAGTTCGAAGCTAAAACAATCAATTTAGCCTTCCCTGCCTTAGCATTCAGCAACGCCGAATTAGCTCCGAAAGAAACCTTTCCAGTCTTTACGGCAGAAGCTATCGCCTTATCTATATCTATCATTTCTCAGTTTTTCCTCCAGATTTTTCTTGCTTCTCAAACGTTGACATATACAATTCAACTAAACCTGTACCAATCGGTATAGATTGACCAACTATAACGTTTTCGGTCACGCCGGCTAACGGGTCACTTGCACCTTTAATCGCAGCATCCACAATGTTTGGTACTGTAATCTCAAAAGCTGCCCTTGCAAGCACACTGGCTTTTTTACCGCTGATTCCATGTCGACCAATCTGCTGCACTTCACCCGTAGAAGTCATCATGTCCGCAACCAACATAACGTGCCGTACATCGACGTCTAAGCCCTGATCCTCCAAAACACCTTTTGCTTCGTTTACCAAAGCGTTACGTGCAGCCTCAATGCCCAAAGTCTTTGCTATCTCATGCACATTGTTTGTAGTCGTCCGTGATGTATCAACCCCAGGAATCTCGAGCACCTTAGCCAAATTTGAACCGTCGGTCCGAATGACCCATTCTCCGCTTTCTTCCGTGACCAAAACACGTTTAATGTCAGGAACACCTTTCACATGGAAAGCCGCAACTTTATCTAACAACCGCTTCAACTGCTCTGCCTTTTTGGGTTTTATGTACAGCGCATTGTTCTCCGCTTTGGTTGTTGCGTTTTGGAACTGCACAATCTTCTCTAACTCATCTATGGTAATAGAACGATCTGCCATCATGCTCTCGTTGAGTTCAACCACAATTTCTTCACGAATTGGATCCTCATAAATCTTTGAGGCAATGTTCTCCAATGAGGTGTAAATAATGTTTCGTGCAATCTCTACAGCGCCTTCTTTGCTCTTTTTGTACTCACCTGTCAGATAAATTGTCATGATCGGAGTTGAGGGAATCCTACGGGCATCTACAATTTCAATAAGCCTAGGCAGACCTAACGTGACGTTTTGTTCTTTGACACCTGCATAGTGGAAAGTTCTCAGCGTCATCTGTGTACCAGGCTCTCCAATTGACTGGGCAGCAACTATACCCACCGCCTCACCAGGCTCCATCAGAGCACGTTTATATCGATTTACTGTTTCACTGATTGCCTTGTCTACAGCTTTCTGGGTGAATTTGCCCTTCATTAAATGCTGTTTAAGCTGCTCCACCAAAAACGGCGTTAATTGACCTGCCACTTCCCCTAACTGCTTCTTTACATACTCTGCTGTTGCAGGTGTACCTTTTTCTTCAGATATAGCAATCTGATCCATAAGTCGGCTAACGTTCACAGCTTTACCGTGATCACTCTTAGCAGGATCCACAC
>JAOAIX010000013.1 GCA_026414485.1 Candidatus Bathyarchaeota archaeon | reverse complement strand
CCATACCCAAACACCCAAACCTCGACGCGGCAACAATCAAAGTTTTCTTAGACGGAATCGAAATAACACCCCAAATAATCCCTGGCAACGCAACAGACTCAGTTTACATCACATATCCAAACAAACTTCAAACAATAACCATATCAAACCCATCCATGGGAACAATTGAGAACAAAGGTGGCGGTGACTTGTCTTTAATCGGCGCAATATTAACATTAGTAATCTGTGCCGTAATCGTGCTTTATCTAGTAAGGTCACTGCGTAAATCCACACAAAGTTTTTGATCACACAAACACACTATAAATTCAAATAATTCCAAAATGAAAAGCTAGACTAAAAACAGGTGCAATTGATGATAGAACGAACCAAATCAGGTATACAAGGCTTAGACGAACTTATTGAAGGCGGTTTCCCAAAAAATTTCTGCTACGCCCTAGTGGGAGGACCAGGCGCAGGCAAAACAATCTTTGGTTCACAATTCATATACAACGGCATAACCAAATACAACGAAAACGGCTTATATGTTACACTCGAGGAACCACCTTACTCAATCGCCAATAACATGATGCGTTTTGGCTGGAACTTCTACGAACTAGAAAACAGAGGAAAATTAGCCCTCATAAACGCCACCCCCATAAAAGAACCTGACCAAACTAACTACACTCTTAAAGGTGAAATGGTAACCGAAGAATTCAACGTCGACGGACTTTTAGGTCTAATCGCCGAAGCAAAACGAAAAATAAACGCCAAACGCTGCGTCATCGACTCCCTCACGGCCTTGTCACTTAAATACAGCGAAGACTTCGAAGCGCGGCAACAGAGCTTAAAACTAATACGTGGATTAATGGAAATGAACCTTACCACTCTTCTTCTTACAGAAGAATTTGAAGAATCCACAGACCGGAAAAAATTTAGTGCCGTAGAATTTTTAGCTCAGGGTATAATATACCTGCACATTTACCGTATACGAGACTTCATAATCCGCGCCGTAGAAGTGAGAAAAATGAGAGGCACAAAAATAATCAACAAACTCTGCCTCTACGACTTCACCGACCAAGGCATCGTAGTTTACCCACAAGAAACTATCTTCAGGAACATCTAACCTACACCTTCCAATAATTTAACCTAGTTTGCTTCTTGAACTAAAAAATTAAACGGTAATCACTGATGTTTGGCTTTTCTTTTAACAACCACCACCGCAATGACTACTACAACAACCACAACCGCAATTGCCACAACAGCCGTAACTAAAGTTGAAGACGACGTTGCTGATCCTGTTGACTGAGTGGGCTGTGGAGTTGCAGAAGGCGACTCATTGGTGGAGCCGCTTGGTGTCCCTGTCGCCGCAGGCGTTGGCGAAGGTGTCGGTTCGGGTTCTCTGCTTTGAATCAAAAGGGAGTAGCTGGCAATTTGAGCAGACATCTCAGGTGTCACATCTAAAGGCTTAAGCGAAAACTGTATCGACTCATTAGGTGCAGTGTAGTTAGCTAAGTAATTAGTGAATCCTGTCCCAATAACCGCGCCGGTCGCATTGTAAAATGTGCCTGTCACCCAAACTTTGCCACTTTGTTGGCTACCAACATTCTGAAGATAACCCACTACGTTATAGTAACCGTTGTTGTCAACGTAAGAAGTGTTAGCCACAATTTTTAATCCGTCATACTGGCGCACATCGGTTTCATCAGCTAAAATCACTCGAAAACTCACGTGATCCAATAGCGGTATCCAAGTAAGATTGCCTGAAAGGGTGCTCATTTCATTAAAGAGCATGTAGAAAGGCGCCTTCTGCTGAGGCAAAAGGTTGTTGACAAACGCAATGCTGTAGGCAGCAGCCTGAGGTTCCCCGTCGGTGGTGTAGGCTATCCCTTCTAAACGCACAAAATCTATAACGCTTGAACCTACATTCTGTATTTCTCCCACCACAACAAGGTTACCTGGCATAGCGTAGTAGCCATAATTTTGAGGTACATACCACGAGTAACTCAGAATCTGTATGTCTTCTTTGGCGGCGCTGACGCTTGAAACAGACATGCATAGTCCTGACAAAAACAACGTAATTATGAAAACTGACATCAATTTCTTCATTAAGTTCACTCACTCTCTTTGTGCTTTTAAATTTGAAGTGGATTTTACTATTAAAGTTTTTTAGGATTACCCCAAATTACACCCAAATCTCAACCAAAAAGACTCCAAATTGACCTTCTGAGAAAATTACCATAATCGTTAGTTGACATATGAATGAAAAACACAGCATGATTCATTTGAAACTAGTATTTTTATATAGTATATCGTGCGTTTTGTAAGATGTTTGATCGAAATCAAAGTTTGGATGCGTGGAAGAGTTGTGTTCCTTTTTTGGTGGTTGTGTCGAGACGCAGAAGAACCATCTATGTGTGCTCCTCGTAGACGACGAGAGCGATTTCTTAAGAGTAGCAAAAGAACTTTTGGAAATAAAAGGCAGTTTTAAAGTTGAGACAGCATCCTCTGTTGATGAAGCTCTAAAGAAACTGACAAAAAGCGCTTTTGATGTAGTTGTTTCAGATTATAAATTGGGAGCAAAAAGCGGATTAGACCTCCTAAAAACTTTGAAGGCAACAGAACCAAATCTTCCTGTTATTTTCTTCACAGGGAAAGGTAACGAAGAAGTCGCGGTTAAAGCACTTAATTTTGGCGTTGATGGCTACGTGTCTAAGCATGGTTCCACAGAAACAGTCTATACTGAACTGTCCAATTTGATACGGTTGGTTGTGGAAAAAAAGAATACAAAATTAGCTTTAGAAAAAAGCCGCAAATGTTATCACGCAATTATAGACCAAGCAGTCGACGCAATTTTTGTTCTCGACTCAACAGGCAAACTGTTGGATGTAAACCAGCAAGCATGCAAAAGCCTTCAATACACACAAGACGAACTACTCAAGTTGAATATAACAGACCTCTTTGCCGACTCAACAAAAGAACAATTGACTGCCGCTTTGAGCAATCTTTCAACAGGACACCCTTTAGTTTTTGAAACTATCCAAAAGCGCAAAGACCAAAAAACCTTGCCAGTGGATCTGTCTCTGAAAAAAATACTGTTAAACGGAGAAGCAATTATTGTTATGGTGGCTAAGGATCTTTCTGAACGTAAAGCATTGCAAACACAGTTACGTGATCTAAGTTACAGGTTAAACGGTTTAACAGCCGGAGAGAGTTACCTTTGCGGGGTACATGAGCGAGCATTTAAAGCGTATGCAGACTTGACATTCTACGGCGTGCCAGGTTTATGTATCATGCGCGAAGATCCAGCCAGAGTAATCAAAAATTACGGTGTAAAACCAGAAGATGTGCGCCTACTTGCATCAAAGTGCGTGAAAGGCATTGTAGCCCTACCTGATTTACAGTCCGTGTCCCTTGCCCTTTCAGAGTTTCTCCGACTGCGCGGTGACGGCGTGGTCCTTTTGGACGGTTTAGAGTATCTTATCAGCGTATTTGGGTTTGACGCCGTCTTCAGACTTATACAAGAAAAACGGTTTGACTTTCTGGAAAGTGGCGCGGTGCTTCTTGTGCCTGTTGATGTTGAAGCTTTTAACGCGAAAGAGAAGGCGCTCTTGTTAAGTGAACTTAAAATGTTAGTTTAAGGTGGTAACCAACACATATAGTTCAAAGAAAATTAAGCGTAGATAACTTTAAAACAAGGTCAACATCTCACTCATTTACACCCACCACAAACAGTTATCTATCAGTCGAGACTTTTTTATGAACAAGCTTTCGCGTCATTGGTGGTGTTTTCTCCCTCTCATTTTTTATGCCCTGCCAAACGGAGACGCAAAATCTATATCACGACTTACCCTCATCTAAGATGCCATGATCCGCACGGTGAACCTTGACACCAACAACCAGACAGAAATAACCCCCAGCACACTTAAAACTTTGAACTTGAAAAACATCTGGCTGGAACTGGTGGAACCATCAAAAGAAGAAGTAGCATACATCTCCGATAAAATCGGTGTATCCCAGAATTTTCTAGATTTACCTGAAACTGATGGCTTAGTCAACCTGCGTTTAGAAGACGACTTCACCATAGTAAACTTCGTTATAATCCAAGACATAATAACATCCAAAGAAGTGCACCCTATCGTTATGATTTTCTGCAAAGATTTTCTCGTTACGGTCACGAAAAAAACCGACCAGCACATTATTGATTTAGCTAAAAAAAGAATGAACAAAACTAAAATTGACCCACCCGCACAAGTGATCTACTTCATCATTGACGAGATAGTCTCAAATCATTTTATTCAACTTGAAAAAATTGAAGAACTAACCAGCACCTTAGAAGAAGAAGTGCTTGAAAAAACCTCGCAGGAAACTCTTAAAGAAATATTTACCCTAAAATCAAATCTTATTGCCCTAAACAAAACCCTCTGGTACGAACGAAGTCTCATTTTCAACCTCAAAAAATGCGGCGACACATACATGGCACCAAAAACACGTGCACTATTTGACACAACCCACGAAGATTTGACTAGGCAAATCGACATCGTTGAAACCTACCGAGAAATACTCTCAGATGCCATCAACGTTCACTTGTCCGCAACTTCCAACAAAATCAATTTCTCTATAAAAAGCCTCACCGTCGTCATCTTTTACTTAACCATTATAACGACGCTGACTTCTTTTCCCAACACGGTTGCCACCTTTTTCGGCATAAGCCAATTTGGCAACACTGACAACCTCGTGATATTCACAACAATAACTCTGTCTATCATTTTACCGCTGCTGTGGCTTTGGCGCAAACGATGGCTAAAATATGAGACCTAAAACACAAGAAAAAAATAAAACATTAAAAACTCGCTACTGAACTGACTCAACTTTAGCTATCTCAGGAATACGCTTCTTAACATAGGCTTCGATGCCCTGCTTGAGCGTCATGGTAGCCATAGGACAACCAGCACAGTGTCCCACTAATCGAACTTTAACTACTTTTCCATCAACCGCTACAAGCTCTACATCGCCGCCGTCAGCTTGAATTTGAGGTCTGATTTCGTCAAGAACTGCTTGAACCTTTTTTTCCAGAGTTTCAACCATTCAATTCACCATTCATCTGCATAAATCCTAACACCAATAACAACCCTCATCATAAAAGTCTTCCCATAAAAACGTCATCAATCACCATTACAAACCTACAAAATCGAATTATATGCACAGATTAAGTTATTAACCGCACCAACGACAATAACGAACTGTTATCTAACGAGGAAGCTGTCTAATGTCACAAGCAAAAATTGGCCTCTCTATGCTGTACACTCTGGGAGAACCATTTACAAAAATGATCAAACGCTTACACAGCGTGCCAACAAACTATATTGAGATAGTTGACGATGGATTACACACTTTAAACACAAAACGCGCCGCCCAACTATCTGAAGTTGCAAAAAGCACACGCGTAAAATTTACACTACACGCCCCATTCGCAGACATCAACATCGCATCACCAAGTAAACCTCTGCTTAAAGCATCCATTAAACGTCTCACTCAATCTATTCGCCACGCCAACACCATAAACGCTGAACTGCTAGTTATCCATCCCGGAAGCAAAACAGGCATCAGCATGTTTTATCCCCAAGCAGACTGGAAACAAAACGTTCAAAGCCTAAAAACTCTCCACGCCATCGCAGACGATTACGGAGTTAAACTCACCATCGAAAACCTACCTGAAAAATATGGTTACCTTATGAATAGCCCGACATCTTTTCAGCGACTCTACAACGACACTAACCTGACTACAGGCATCACATTAGATTTGGGGCATGCTAATTTAGAAAACCAAATTGACTCCTTCCTCAAAGAAACACCAAACCAACTAATTCACCTGCATGCCAGCGACAACCTAGGCGAATTTGACCAACACCTCGGCGTCGGCTACGGCTCAATAAACTGGCAGCACATAGTCTCAGTGCTGAAGCAAAACGGCTTCAACGGTATCATTATGACTGAGGCTGTGGAGCACGTGGAAGAAAGTGTGCAGAAACTACGGCACTTATTCAGTTAACGGCAACTCTAACTCCAAGAAGTCTTCAGCAACTTGAGTGTTCACAAAAAACTTCTTTGCCTGATCCAAAAGCACTGTGGGCTCTGAATATCTAGCGCTAATATGCGTCAACACAAGTTTTTTCGCCTTTGCATTTCTCGCTGCTTGAGCAGCCTGACTTGGCGTGGAATGACCGTCCAACTCGGCTTTTTCCGTCAACTCGTCATCAAACGTTGCTTCATGTATAACCAGATCTGCCTCTGACGCAAACTCAGCAAAGGCGGGAAAAGGCCGCGTGTCACCTGTGTAAACTATTTTGCGCCCAGGCCGTTTTGGACCAGACACATCCTCAGGCTTAACTACTATTCCATCAGGCAAAGCAACTTTTTGACCATGCTGCAGATGACTCCACGCCTGTCCCTCAGGGACGCCTAACGCTCGAGCTTTTTCAGGGTAAAATTTTCCTGGGCGCCACTTCTCTACAAAAGCGTACGCAAAACTCGGGACGACGTGATTTGAACGCTCCGCAAACACCATGTACTCTTTTTCATCGCAAACAACTCCCGAGTCCGTGAACTCATGAACCTTAACAGAATAGGTTAAACCAAACTGCAGCGTCTTCTGCAAACACTCCAAAAAATACAAAACCCCAACAGGTCCATAAATCTCCACAGCTTTTTTTCTGTCCATTAAAGCCATCGTCTGCAAAAGCCCAGGCAACCCCAACACGTGGTCCCCATGTAAATGCGTGATAAAGATTTTGAGTTTTCTATGAAACCCAACTTTTGCCCGAAGCATCTGTCTTTGTACTCCTTCCCCGCAGTCAAACATGATCTGCTCGTTTCCCCGCTGCAAAACCACTGCTGGTAAACCCCGCTGCGAAGTAGGAATGGCCCCTGAAGTGCCAAGGAAAATTACTTTCATGCTCATGTTAACTGCTACTCCTTTACAAACACGGCAACTTCCCGTGTTAACGTACGATGTACATAGGCAAAATAGGATTCCACATGTCGGTAACCCAGCTTTTTGCCCAACTGTTTAATGCCTAATGTTTTAGGCGAAGCAATACAAATTCGTTGCCCCACACTTAAAAGTGGATACACTGAAGCTAATACGCCTTCAACAATGACTTTAGTGTCACTTTTGAGGGTAGTTGTGCTTCTGCCGTAGGGCGGATCAGTAACCACACAATCAACTTTCGCAAAAGGCAACTTTCTTGCATCCGCCACAACAATGGCTTCCGCCGTTAAACCAAAATGCTTCATGTTCCGTTTCGCTCCATCTGCCATACGACGCTGAACATCAACAGCGATGGCTCGTGCACCAATGAAGGTTGCTTCGATGACGGTGCTACCTGTGCCACAGAAAGGATCCAACACGTAGTCACCTTGACGGGCGTGAGCCAAGTTAACCATGCAACGTGCTAACTTAGCATTCATGGCTGAGGGGTGAAAGAAAGGTTTCTTTCGAGCTCTGCGCTCCACAAAAGGTTTTGGTATAATTTCAGCGAGTTTTAAGCCGAATATGAACTTGTTGTTCGTCAGCACACCGTAGAACGTTTTGCTGGGCTTTTTGAGGTCAACTCTGGCAGCCGGCATAGCTTGGAGTACAAGTTTACCTAACAATCGCTCATAATACATATGTGCCTCCTTTGTGGTGTATTCTTTAACGCGACGCACGCGGACTTCAAACGTTTCGCCTTCAGATAGAACCGTTTTGAAGTCAGTTTTACCTACAGCTTCAGCTATAGCTGCATCTGTGGCATCACATGTAAACAGTTCAAGCCCACAAACTCGTGTGTAGCTGCTTCTGCGATAAACCTTCTCTATACACAAGGCATCTGCCTCTACGCGAACGGTTTGATCTAGCTTCTCCACTATAGAGTATGCAAAACCTTCAGCTTCCAGAATCGCCTTTAACTCAGCAAAAGAAAGAGACTCAAATTCCCCACTTAACAGAAAAAAAAGTTTAGCCACTTGCCTGCGCCTGAAGTTCTTTACTGATCAGAGGTGCCAACGTGACTTTGCTAGCTTTGGAAGGTATGCTGTCTGTGGCAACAATTTCTTCAACACCTGCATCTAAAATGCGCTTTTCCGCGTCACCAATTAGTAAACCGTGAACACAAGCAGTATAAACATGGGATGCGCCTTGTTCACGCAGAATTTTCGCTGCACCCACAATTGTGCCGCCTGTGCTTATGATGTCATCAAGTATGACTACCGTTTGGTTTTTAACGTTAAGATGCCCACCTGTCTGTGTAGTCTGACCTGTGTAGCGGTCACGTTGCTTCTCTAAATACCCACTTTCACCGCCAAACACCATTTTAGCTTGATCAGCAATGTACATCGCCCCTTTATCAGGCGCCAACGCGAAAGCCTTTCTGTGACCCATTTGAACGAAATACTGAGCCAAATAAGGTATCGCGCTCAAGTTTTTAGTTGGAAACGGAAATTTATTTAACACGGATTCAGCGTGCACATTAATTGTGATAAGCTGATCAAGTCCCGCTGCATGCAGCATAGATGCCACAACTTCAATGCTTACAGTTTCGCCTGAAAGGAAAATTTTATCCTGCCGCGCATAAGCTAGGTATGGCACTACAGCAGTTACCTTCCTTGCACCGTGACGCTTGGCAGCGTTCACCAGAAACGCAAGTTGCATCAATCGACTATCCTGTGGAGCACAAGTCGTTTGTACAATTACAACATGCTCATTCCTAACTTCGCCTTCTAAACGAACATAGGACTCGCCATCAGGAAAGACGCGTGAAGCAACGTTGACTTTTTGAAAACCAGTTAACTGTGCAACCTTCTCGCCCAACTCGGTGGATGCCGGACCAGCAATAACTTTCATGTCTATTTCCTAGCCTGCCTACTTAGTTTTAAGTTTTAAGCTCCTAACACATTTTAACTTATCCGTTAGAATCATATTACAATTTAAAACAAACTATCCATCAGCTAGCTCCAACACATTTTTTAGCAAGAATAACGTTAATCCAACTTGTTTTCAGGTGTTACCTATGGAAAAACCTGTCCAGAAGTACCTCTTACTAATCAAACTAAGCCCAAATATGGCTGCAAAAATTTACGAACCACTGATGCAGTTCACCCAAAATCCCATAAAAGGTGTAACACTTGAAGAAGCCTACCAAGTTTTTGGCCAATGGGACTTTGCCATTCTATTCCAAGCAGACAACAACGCAGACGCCCTACACTTCGTCGGCGACAACATCCGCTTAATCGAAGGCGTCGTTGAAACTTCTACAATCCCACTATCCCCAATAAAGGATTACCGCAAATAGCAAAATCCACACCAACCATCAAACACACATTAAATTCTCTGTCACCGACCGTTCTGCGCAGCGGTTACAACAACTTTAACAATCCAAAAACCAATTTCTGCTAAAAAACTGCCACGCAGCTAATGCGTCGGAGAAGGTGGAATGAGAGGATGAAAAGGTCAAAATTTGAAGTCTGCATGGATATTCTCAAAGTAGTTGCGCATAGAGGACCATTAAAAGTGACCTACATCATGCGCAAGGCCAACATCAACCATAAAGCCTTAAACGACCAACTTGACTTCCTCATAGAACAAGGTCTTGTAGAAGAACGCAAAGACGACAATCACCACGTAGTTTTCGTAATTACGCAACAAGGCATCAACGTGCTAAAGTACTTCCGCGAACTCAAACAAGTACTGCCTGTAGCCGAAGTTGGAAAACAAACTGCTGTAGTTATGAACCCTGTACCCCGCCCAAAGTATGACTACGGAAAAATTTACTGAAACCCAAAATCATTAATTTCTTTTTCATAATTTTTATTCCACAACTTCTGCTCAACAGCACCTTGTTGCAAAAGTCCTCTTGTTTTTTACTGAAAAACAGAAAAAACTAAATTGATTCCCGCGGAGTCCGCTTTCTAGGACGCCACACCTCAACAAAAAAGAACCCTGTCGCAATAATTGTAACTAACGTTAACAGGGCATAGGATGAGTCAATAGGTGAACCCAAGGCAATATGAATCAGCAAAATTGCCAAAAACACAGATAGCAAGACGGCAAAAACAGCTGAAAACAAAACTGACCGTGCAACTAAACGACGCCCAACCCACATATACCCCTTAAAACCCACTTTGCGTCTAACGAAGTACCGTCCGTAAACATCCTTGTCCACCCACCCTAAATCCACTAACTTCTGCAGGTGCCTGTGTACTACTGCCGGGCTCGAAACTCCTAAAGCACGCATAACATCCCGAGGACCAACGGCGGCCCCAACTTTAACTAGATGCAAATATATGTCAAAAGTTGTAACGTTAAGTTCACCGTTAGTATCCTGCAAGGCAACACCGACAGGACATCTGCCGTTAGAAATAATATATTTTACGCCAACTCTAAGGTGCTCCAAAGCGCTCTCTTATCCACGAGTCCGCTACCTTTGCAATCATGGCACCAGAAATTAAAACACACCGTACACCCAACAACTCAGCTAACTCGGCAGGCTTCTGATCCTGAGTTATCAAGACCAAACCGTGACGTGCAGCATAATCAACCACCTCGCGGTCTCTTGCAGACTTCAATCCTGCTTCCTGTGCCGTCAAAACCTCATAACCCAACGTTTCAAAATGTTCTTTTAAACCTGCGAACATTTCATCTAAAAGGAGACGCAAGCCAACCCCTCACGTGTTGCGCCCGTACTCTTCCCAACTAACTATCTCATCAAGTGTCTTGCGGCGCCGCACCAAATTGATAATTCTGCGCCCCACACCTATCTTTTCTTTGCCGTAACCAACAGCCAAAAGCGCTACTACACGCAAATGCTCAGGTATCTTCAACTGTTCTTTGACTTTAGCCTCGTCAAAACTGCCAACCCAGCACGTGCTTAAGCCTTCCGCCGTCGCCGCCAAGACCATGTTTTCTCCTGCTAACGCCACATCAACCACATACCAATCAGGCGACATCTTTTGATCTCCACAAGCTACAATAACCACAGGCACTTTACTCAAAAATCGCGCAAACACCCCACGGGACAAAGCCTTACGCCGTTGAGGGTCTGTTACGACGACGAAATGCCACGGCTGCAAATTCTTAGCAGAAGGCGATAAACGCGCAGCCTCCAGCAACTTTTCCAAAGTCTCTCTGGGAACTGCCCTTGGCTCGTAGGAACGCACTGACTTGCGCTTCTGGATAGCCTCAAACACATCCATGCCTAACCGCGCATCCAAACCCATAGTTACAGTCAAAAGTAAATAAAACTTTAGTCAATCAGCAGCAGCGCAAAGGACTCGGGGTTCTTCGGAAACGGAAAAATCACGGAAATGTTTGCTTTCGCAGCGGTTTTTTTCACGTTAACGCCTACCGCATCCTCTGAAATGCGGGCCAATTCCTGATGTACACAAAGCCCCGTTTCAACGCCACTACATTTCTCGCAAAGTTGACAAGCCCCAGAAACAAAACCCACAGCCAACGAATAACCCGCACGCATAGCCTCACGTTCAAGCGCGACCACAGCTCTTAACATTTGATCCTTATCTTCTTTCCACTGCGCCCAGAACTTCGCTGCCTTCTCTTTAACAGCTACAGAAACCGTCGGATCCGTAGCCGCCTTTGAAAGGACCTTCTGTAGTTCCAAATCTGCTTCAGCACGAGACGTAAACTTCATAAACAAAGCGTAACGATATTCGCTTACAATTTTGCGGAATTCCTCAGCGGTAGGCGTGTGAGGCGGGCACATCAATGTCTTTCCATAATTGTTACAACCCACTTTACACTTCAAAACCACACGGTCCTCAATTACCACGTCGCTGGCAAATATGACTTTTGCGTCAGAAGCACCTAATTCCAATGCACGTTTACGCAGGAAATCGAACTTTGAACGTTCATCTTGAGCAGACAAGGCATCAACCAACCGTTTCAATTCCAAGTAACCGCCAACCATATAAACATTACACGCAAACAAACACAACAATAATATATCAAAACCCAAATCATCTCTGAACATAGGGTGCCGTTTCCATAAAAAGTAAAATTAGCAACATAGGTTTCTGTAACAAAATCCGAGACAACGTTCTCAGCGTCAAAAAAAGTAGTCTTGCTCCACTCTACGAGGAGCTCAAAGCAGCCGACTGCGTAATATGCAGCGGCGCAGGGCGCTCTCTTCACTCTCTTAACGCAGCCATGAGTCAAATTGCACTAGCCCAAGTTGGATGGCGAAATAAAGTTGTCTTAACCCCTGACGACCCAGGTTTTCCAGGCAAAAACATGTACGACGCCGCACATGACTTGGATCGTCGATACAAAAAAACCCTTTTGCTTATGAATTCAGGTAGCGGTTACTCAGATGAACCTCTAGTGATGGCACAGGATCTAGCCAAATATATAGATGAAAAGAAAAGCAACAAATTCACTATGGGTTTACTCACAAGTAATTTGTCTTCTCCGCTGGCAGGAGTCGCCAGTAAATACGGAAACGTCGTACAAATCAAAGGCCGCGGAAAAATGAAACCCTCTGACGACTACAGCGAAGTAGGCATGATGGGTGATATATTCGAACTGGGCACTCTCCAGCTGTTGAACATGATGATTGAAGCGATATTTCGAAACTTGGAAGTTGACGACGTCTTCAGGCTTTGTGAAGAAGAATTTGAAGTCATCGGAGATATAATTGACGCAAACGTGCAGTCAGAAACATACACAAGACTAGTCGACGTTCTGGAGAGGCGAACGAACGTTTACTTAGGCGGTAGAGGAACCGCCAACGAAATCGCCAAAATGACAGGCATCAGATTATTCCACATCAAAACCGCGTTAGGCGACAACGTCTTCATGACCCGAGGCGTAAACACACCCCACCCAAGGGCAGGCGACTTAGAAATCCTAATCTCCTATTCAGGCGAAAGCAAACCTGTCCTCATTTGGTGCGACGTGCTCAAGAAATTCAATGGCGTCGTAATGGCAATAACAGGTTGCAAAGATTCCACATTAGCAAAAACCTCAGATATGCAAATTATCTTAGAAGAACAAACTAAACCATACACTCCAAGAAGATTCTATACACGTGCAGCCTACGTACTAAGTCCGCTGCCTGTGAAATTAGCAGAACGCCTAGCCCAGAGAGGTTTAAAACTGCCTGAATACATACTTAGCTGGTACCACTCCGTCACACAGTAATCTTTCAAAGAAACTACAACGGTTAACCATCATCTCTTTTGTCAAAACAGCTTCTTTAGGAGCCCAGTTACGACAAACTCAAATGCCCTCTGTAGTCCAATCAGAAGTAATTTTTTGCTATCCTCAAAAAAGAGAATAAAATTAAAGCTCCGCAAGCCACCTGCTAAATTGTTCTTCACTGAGTCCAACCCCCAAAGCACAGTCTAGACGCTTCGCAACTTGTCCTTTTTCAAAAAAGATGACTGATGGAACAGCCACAACCTCGTACTCCTCCCACAAGGGATCATCATAGTCATCCATGTTAACACTCATAAACGTTATCGAGCTACTCTGCTGAGCATACTTGTGGAACACAGGCAGAAATCGGCGACAAAAAGGACAATAAGATTCATAAAACACCGCAACAACCTTGCTGTGAACTTTAATTTGCCGTCTCCACTCTTCTTCGCTACCAACGTCGATCATAACTTTACCGCCTAAGCTTTAAAATAAAACCTGCTTCTTTCTAATGAAACTATCGAAACTCAATACATCCCTTTCTCTTATAAAAGGTAGAGATATCCCGAACATTTTCGTCTCAACACTTATCTGTCTGAAAAACTTACCACACACAGGAAGCTGATTATTGAATGACGCAACAGCACAAAAGAATAAAACGTGAAAAGAGAACAATTGACGTTATGACGCATATTTACTGCAAAAGCCACCATGGCACCAACGACGTGCTCTGTTCTGAATGTGCCGACTTCTTAGCTTACGCGTTTAGGCGTCTAGATAAGTGTCCTTTCCAAGAAAAGAAAAGCACTTGCGGAAAATGTACAATACACTGCTATTGTGCAGACATGAAAGAAAAAGTAAAAAAAGTCATGCGGTACTCAGGACCAAGAATGCTAATCCACCACCCCATTTTGGCACTGCATCACCTGTGGGACGGCAGAACAAAACCACCAACCCTAACAAAGAAACCACTATAAACTCCAATTCTACTTTGTCTTACGCTTCACTTTTAGATAAAAATTCTTTAGCGTTTCCAACTGCCAGATGATAAAACACCGCTGTTAGAACTGCACTTATCGTTGCACTCAGAGCAATTGAAAACGGCAGATTAAGAAATAGTCCCCACTGTATCCCTGTCAACACCACAACTGCGTGAGGCAATAGTGGTGCAAGAACCGCTAATCCTGCGCAACTACACGCAATCATATTGATTAAACTCCACTCACTTCGTATCATTCGAGGTCTAGGCACTTCAGTGAAATCGGCGCCTTTGATGCCATTTGCTAAAGACAGTAAACCTATAGGTACGACTAAGAGTACAGCTTCCAAAATCACTGTCACAGCAACATTGAACGAAGGCTGGTAAATTAGAAGGCTAACTGCCCCAGTGATGGGCAGCACCAAAAGAGATAACGCAAGGAGAAACACATACTTGCTTTTGACGAAGTTTTTAGCAGAAATAGGAGATGCATAAATCCTCCACACATTCTGCCCTTCTTCACCCGTCATGAAGTTCCCCATACTCATAGCCATAATCGCAGCTGGAAAAGCTGTTGTAAAGGCAAACATAAACAAGGGCATCTCTGTCTGAGTGGATGGTGACTGAGTCGTGTTAAACGTGGACATTATGGGTATGAGAAGGAAAATTATAGGCGCTATAAACGTCCCCATCAGTTCTCGCCTGCGAGTGAACGCTTTAAAATCCTTATGAATCAAAGCGGCTTCAGCAGTGGAAAATCCAAATTTGCCCAAAACTCCAGTTTTAGGTATGTACACTCCGCGTGAGATAGTTATTACCGGCGGCTCATAGAGCCCAAATCGTCTGTTCAACTCTGTCGCTAGAAAAAATAGCCCAGTCATAAAAAGAACCGATAAAGCAAGAAATACAATGCCTTGTACAGTCCAGCCTAGAGTTAAGAAAAACAAAGTTACCCCAAACCATACGTAGGGAACAAGCCACATAGTACTCTGTGCTGAAGAGACTGCTTCAACAAAATAGAGGGCGTTGGCTCCAGAAGTTATGTAGAAATAAATAACGTAGAAAAAAATGAAGAACATGATGGATCCTGCAAAGCGCACCCACACTGCACCGCGCCCGGTTGACTTGTATACTGCTCCCACAAATCGAACTTGTAAAATCCGCAAGATTTCTGTGGTGGCGCTGGCAGTGAAGGCGGCACCCAACATAGCTAAAACTGAGCCAACGGCAACAACTGTTTGGCCAACAAAAAAAGAAAACGGCAAAACGGCAGCCCCAATAAACAAAACTGCTAGAATAGGAAAGCCCAGCATCTCCGCTAAAATCGCAGCTAAAGTATGCTCCTGCCACGTTACAGGTAGCCAGTAAAGAACTTGGCGAGCAAGTTTTATGCCGCTTCGTTGGATCTGCATAAGCATGGTGAAAACTAGACTAAAAATTAAAACAAGTGTTGATAAAGAAAAAAGTAGACTCCGAAATCCCTGCGCCACTAGCTTCTGCAGCGTTGAGTCTGAAACCATTGCATTGTTAAAAAAATAACCAAGTAGAAGACCGATTATTAACCCAACAGTTATAACTGCAATATGCAGTATATAGCCAAAAACGCGGCTCCTTTTTACGTTATATTTTATAAGCCGCTGACCTCTAAGAAGCCTACCTGCCTTTCTTTCAACCCTTATGAGGTAAACCACTTTCTTCCAGTTCATCTCACCAGTTCCTCAACCACTGCTTTAACGTCGCCTGTCCCAGTTAACTTCAAGAATATGTCTTCTAAACCTGAACCTGGCAGTTTTGCCATCTTCCGTAGTTCCTCCATGTTACCTAACGCTAAGAGATTGCCCTGATACATGATGCCTATTCTGTCACAAACTGCCTGCGCTATCTCCAAAATATGTGTTGACATAATTGTGGTGACGCCTTGCTCCTTAAGTTTGTAGAGTAAGTCTTTGACAATTCGCGCAGAACGAGGATCTAAACCATTTAATGGCTCATCTAAAACAAGAAGTTTAGGTTTATGTAAAAAAGCGGAAATTAAAGCAATTTTCTGCTTCATGCCTTCTGAGTAACTGCTTATCATGTCGCCTTCTCTGCCTTCCAGCTGAAGCGCCCTCAAGTACTCATTGACGCGCGTCTGCTTCTCAGTTGAAGCTATGCCGTAGACGTCACCTATGAAATCCAAAAACTCAATCCCCGTCAAAAACTCGTATAGACGCGGAGTCTCAGGTACATAACCCACCAGTTTTTTCACGGCGACAGGGTCATCTTTTACATCTAAGCCAAGAACATGAACAGAACCTGAATCTGGCTGAACTAAACCAAGCAACATCTTTAGAGTGGTTGATTTACCTGAACCGTTAGGTCCTAACAAACCAAAGATTTCGCCTGCTTTTATGGTTAAATTGAGGTTGTTCACCGCTATCAGGCCATTATACTTTTTCTGGACGTTCTTCAACTCAACCGCGTATGTAACATTTTGACTCAAACATAGACCCCAACTCAATTTGAGGTTGAGCAATATATATAGTTATTGAACAATTATTGAATCTTATTGAGTATTATCGATTATTGTTAATTGAAACAGGGATTTATAACTTCTTTTTGTTTGCTCTGTCTAAAGTCTCGTTAACAAGGGCATCTGCCTTCTGAATGTAACTGTTTGTACGAGGAACATTTACAAATCTAACTTCTTTAAAATGCGAACGCAGTGATTGAATTTTGTTCCAAAGCTTATGCAGCTCTACATTTTTGACGTGATATTCCCCACTAAGATGCTTAGCTACAAGCTCGCTGTCTAAATAGCAATACAACTCATCGCTTCCTAAGTTAACAGCGGTTTCCAACGCGGCAACTAGAGCTTCATACTCTGCTTGGTTGTTTGTACGGTTACCAAGAAAACGCGATTCAGACTTTAGAATTTGACCATTTTCAGTTAAAACTAAAAATGCTGCTGCTGCAGGACCAGGGTTACCTCGGGCTCCTCCATCAGAGTAAACTATTAAACGTTTGTACAATACCTTTACCCTATGGTTTGTTTGATTTTTCAGATTTAAACGACACGGTATGCTATGCGAGATGCGTTTCCTATAACTTTCAAAAACAACTATGGAACTTGTAAGTTGCTCTTTTTTAGTGTTAGCCGTACTTACACAGAACTTTGATTCCAAGCCTGCCTTAGTTTCAGAACGAAACCCTCTTCATCCTTCAAAAGAGTTTCTTTCACTTTTTTCCATGTAACAGAGCAATTCTTGTATTCCACATTAACAATATTGTGTATGAGTTGATCAATGAGTTTTTTGTTTTCCTTAGTTATTGTAATTCCTGCTTTATCAAAAATTGGTTTTAAATGTCTAAAGTAACAAGTCAAATACTGGCCCTCAGAGATCAGTAATAACTACAGCTGCAAATATAACCTTACACTTTTGGATTCTTGATACTCAGAGGGGTCGCTGATCTATCTTTCAGAAAAATTAAATAGTGCGAACCCCTCGATTAGTCCCCAGAACCAAACCTCAAAGAAGTGAACCTATTGCTTGTAACAAATAAAGATATAATGGTTCCAGCAAGAAAGAACGGCTACGCGATACCCGCTCTCAACGTCCAAAACCTTGAAAGTTTAACCGCAGTTACTGAAGCAGCCGTAGAAGAAAAATCCCCTGTTATCGTGCAGATAACACCTAGCGTTATCAAATACGCAGGCTTAGCCTACATTGTAGGTCTAGCCAAAGCGGCAGCACAGCTTTCTCCTGTGCCCGTAGCGGTGCACCTTGACCACGGCGAAAACTTTGAAATAGCCTCAACATGTGTCAACTTGGGCTTTAGCAGTGTCATGATCGATGGCTCCTTCCTAAAATTCGAAGAAAACATAGCCTTAACTAAACGTGTCGTTGATATTGCACATCCCCGCGGCGTTTCTGTGGAGGCCGAGCTTGGCAAGCTTGCAGGGGTGGAAGAACGCAGCGTAGAAGAAAAAGACGCTATCTTAACAGACCCTGATAGCGCCAAAGAATTTGTGGAACAAACAGGCGTAGACACATTAGCCGTAGCCATAGGCACCTCTCACGGAGCATACAAATTCAAAAGCGAAGCCAAACTGGACCTAGATCGCCTCAAGAGTATAAGTGAAAAAGTTAGTATACCCCTTGTTTTACATGGTGCATCTAGCGTGCCCCAGTGGCTTGTAGAGAAAGCCACCAAATACGGTGCAACTCTCAGTGGAGCAAAAGGTATACCTGAAGACCAATACAAGGAAGCTATATCTTTGGGAATTGCAAAAATCAACATTGACACGGATCTACGTTTAGCTTTCACTGCAACAGTACGTGAAGTTCTAGCGAACTCGCCTAAAGAATTTGACCCACGCAAGATTCTTGGACCCGCTAAAGAGGCAATGAAGCAAGTCGCAAAAAGCAAGATGCAGCTCTTTGGTAGCTCAGGCAAAGCACAATAAGCAAAAGTAGCAGTCGGTGTTTTAAACCGACCTCAAGATTTTGTTAACTCTGTTGCTTTAAAAGTTTCATAAGCATAGGCATAAGCTCATAGCCGTAATTCAAGATGCCTAAACTGCCCTCTTGACAGTTTTTCTCAGAGAATTTTGATAATTTTTCGTCTTCTACGGTGCCGCCTGAAATTAGCAGAGGTACAGGCGTGTCACTATGCACTTTTAAAGCGCATGGTGTTGCGTGGTCTGATGTTATACAAAACAGTGTTTCTTTAATGTCTACCTGAGGGAGCAGATTCCCAAAAAAGTGTGTGTCAATTGCGGAAATAATGTCTCTTTTGAGGTGGCAGTTTCCATCATGCCCAGGTTCATCAGGTCCTTTCAAGTGGATGTAAACGCAGTCATGCGTCTGCAACGTTTCCAATAACTTTTTGACTCGAACTTCGCAGTCTTTTTTCAGGTTCCCTGTCGGTGGCGGAAGTAAAGATGCATCCATCCCCGCAAGTTTAGCTATCCCTCTTTCAGCATGCATGTCCGCCAAAGCTGCAAAGTTAACACCATATTTTTTGTTTATGTTGAAAAACTGTGGTAACTGGTTTCCTGCATCTCGGGAAAGCACAACGTTGCCTTTGAGTTTGCCTTCGTTGGCGCGCTTCACGTTTACTGGGTGCTGATCCCATAATTCATGGGTTTTATCGGTAAATTCATTCACCAAATCCGCGCTGATTTGTGCTTCCTGCGAGTCGTCTAAAGGCTCACAGGTTTTTAGAACCATTTTTACATTTGTCTCTGCCACGCCTACGCCGTTAACTATGGTGTAGGCGGGATCAGTGTTGTTTATTCTGCTTGAAAGTGGCTTGTTTTTGTGTTTGATAACTAAAACTGCGCGGTGACCCAGAGTTGGTTTGAACTCAAAGGTGGCAGGGTGCGAGGTCAATTTTACTTCTTCATTGGCTGCCTTGCTTAGTTCTAAAGCTTCTTCAGTGCTAAGCGAACGGGCGACGCGGCGGTCAAGAATTTTTTTGTTTTCTCCCAAAGTGGCAAAGTTACACCGCAACGCTAAATCGCCATTCTTCATGTCAATTCCTGCTCCTACCGCTTCTATGACGCCGCGACCAGGGCTAAATTTAAACGGGTCAAAACCTAAAAGAGAAATCACTGCAGCATCACTTTCAGGCGCAACCCCCTTTTTCACAGTATACAGCAAACCTGTTTTTCCTTTCTTTGCCAACTCATCCATATTCGGGGTTTTTGCTGCTTCCAGAGGAGTTTTATTGTTTAAAGCTTCAATTGGCAGGTCACCCATGCCGTCGATGACTATGTAGAGTAGCTTCAAGGCGAAAGTTGTCCTCCAATAGGCTTAGAGAGCCTAATGCTCGTTCAAGCTATATTTCTTTTTTGCAGCTGCTTTTCCTATGCTACAACTTTACTGGTTAAAGCCGCGCTCCGATACACTATATGGTTGTGGCAAAACCACTGAACACTTCTTTAACAGACCTGATGAGGGGATATTTTACTTTGACTGGTTCTTGAAGTTGTTTGAGGCGAGCGATGCGGAAATAAATTGGTGGATGTGCATCTAAATTTATCCACTCTTGCAAGCGGAATGTAGGTGTGCGTTCAAACAGTAGTCTTTGAAAACCAATTTTTTCTAGAGCCTCCGCTAGCACTTTAGGTTTACCCACTACTATAGCTGAGACCAAGTCTGCTCGGGCTTCAAAGAATTTAGCTATGAAAAAAATTACAGTCATTACTGCCCAAAAATAGGCTATAAACAGAAAAGAAGAAAGAATTACAGGTAAAAATGCAAATAAAACGTAAAATCTGAAAAGGAACTCTGCGCTAGTTAATCCAAAAAGAATGAGTGGGTCACGCCCTTTGAGGTGACCAAATTCGTGACCCAAAACGCTAGTTATTTCGTCTTCTTCGAGTTGAACAAGCAACCCTGTTGTTATTAATACCACTCCACGGCTAGGGCTGGGTCCTGAAGCGGCAGCATTTGGCACCATCGTGTTGGACACCACAATGTGTGGTACTTGGTATCCGAATTTATCAGCAACGTTTTTTACAAGCTCATAGACGTTGATTTTTTTAGCTAAGAGGTTATCTTCCATACAGGAAACATTATATTTTGTAAAAACTTTCTGGGCTTCTTTGCAGTCAATTGTGCCCTTCTTTGATATTATTGTCCGATAGACTTCTTCTTTTATAGCTGCAAGCTGTTCCGGAGATGTTTCTTTTATTTCTTCAAGTGCCCCTATGGGAAGATGGTACTCCAAGATGTGAATATAGGGGTTTTCTCTCGTAATAGTCCAATCGCTTGTACGCGCAATTATCTTCCGTGAATAAAAAACTACCAGAAACTGAACTGATACAAGCGTAATAGGTGCAATCCAAAACCATTGGGGCGCAAAATTGTACACTGCAAGAAACAAACTCATACCTAAAACTATGAAAATAAAGAACAGCAAGATTTGGGTTTCAATCAATATTTGGTTAAAATTTTTATTTTGAACTTTAACTTTTTCAGGCACAATATCTGCGCCTTCTTGCCACGCGAAATACCAAGTAGCTTTACGAACTTTCTCTTCAAACATTTGGGTGGCGATAACGACATCTTGTCTTGCCTCATCCACTATCTGAGGTGAAATTTGAGGATTCATAGGCGATATCTTAACGGTAATCTTCTGCGTACATATAATCTCAACTTTTAGCAACTGTTTTCTTTGAGCATCCAATACGAAATACGATAATTTAACTTGGTTTTCTGTCACCTCTTTGATAGCGTTTGTGAAACGCTGTTTCTGAAGCGTTATGTATTGTCTGTAAATAAAATCCACTAACTTTTCAAAGTAGCTTGCCGGGACTTCGGTGTCAATCTCAAACAAATATTCTGCGGAATTCATCAATCAAAACCTTGGCGCTCTTTTATAAAAACAATATTTGACTACACTAAGCTGAAATTTCGTCAGTGCTTTACTCTGATTATGCTTCTTGATTTGGCACAAAGACTGGCACCTCATAGAAAAGCTTTTTTTGTGACAATAATTAAGTGCAGACAACGTATAAATATAGTTACAATATTACTCTGAACACACTGTGGGTAGGTGACTGTTTTGAGAATTGGGTTTTTTGTATGGGAATATCCCCCAGCGCTTGTAGGTGGTTTGGGCACTTATGCTGAATACATCACAAGAGAATACGTGGATATCGGGCATGACGTCTCTGTTTTTACCCTCAACAATGGTACTCTTAAAACCCGCGAAATTCTGCGTGGTGTTGAAGTTCACCGCCCGCTTATTGCAGATGCAAGCAATATTTTCCCTTTTTTTGTTGTTGACGACCTCAAAAAATGGGGCACCAACATTAAATTTTTCAACGATATTTTCATCTATAACATTCTTAGTGCTACCAAATTCATCAACGGCTTACTAAATAAGGAAAAGTACCATTTTGATGTAGTTTGCGTACACGACTGGCTTAGTAGCCTTTCTGGCTTGATTATTAAAAATGAAACGAAAATCCCTGTAGTTTTTCACACTCATAGCACAGAGTGGGGAAGAAGCGGCGGCCAAGGCTCAGAGGTTGTCGGTCACTTTGAGCGGGCGATGGCTCAACACTCCGACCGAATCGTAACAGTTAGTTACGCAATGCAGCAGGATCTTGTTCAACATGGTTGGCCCCAATCAAAAATTAGCGTAGTTTGGAACGGTGTGGATCCTACTCGTTATAATCCCCGCCGAATTCAAAAGTCAGCCGTAGATGCCATTCGAGCAAAATATGGTATACCTAAAGATTGGAATATGATTCTGTTTGTCGGTAGACTTGCGTGGGTTAAAGGTGTCAGAAACATTTTACAAGCAATGCCTATTGTTTTGAAAGAGTTTCCAAATACCAAACTTGTGATTTTGGGTAAAGGTGAAGAACAACGTGATATTGTGGAAACCGCTGACAGACTTAATATTAAAAACAATGTTGTTTATCGTTTTGATTTTGTTTCTGAGGACGAACGTATCCTGCATTACTCTGCTGCTGACCTTTGTGTGTTTCCCTCAATTTACGAGCCATTTGGCATAGTCAGCTTGGAAGCCATGGCAATGGAGAAGCCTCTAGTTGTAGGAGCTCGCGGCGTCGTGGGGTTCAGAGAGCAAGTTATACATTCAGGCACCGACCAAAACGGTGTACACGTTAACGGTGAGGACCCTGCTGATATAGCGTGGGGAATCAAGGAGGTTTTGAGGAACCCTGACAAGGCACGAAACTGGGGAGAAAATGGGCGTAAAAGAGTTTTGGAGTTTTTTACTTGGCGTAAAGTTGCTGAAGAAACCCTAAAAATTTATGAGTCTCTTTTGTCCTAATGGAGTTAGGTAGCCAACATATTCGCAAGTTCCAGCAAGTGAAGATCTACCTGCTTTTTTCTGGCAACAGCTTTCTCTAGCTCCATAGCAGCTACAGAATTATTTTGCAAACCTACAAGGAAGTTTCCTTTTTCCTCACACAAAACTTCAACGGCTTTTTCCGCAAACATACCTGCTAAGAGCCGACTTCGTGCTGTTGGGCTCCCGCCTCTTTGTGCGTAACCCACAATGGAAAGTCTCACTTCCGAGTTAGTGTGTTCCTGAAGTTCCTGTGCAAGTTTAGCGTTATCCCCCACTCCTTCAGCTGCAACTATTATTCCTGTCTTTTTGCCTTTACGCGCGTTCTCTTTTAGGGTTTCCACTATCTGCCCCAGAGTGCATTGTTGCTCCGGTATCAAAATAACTTCAGCACCCACTGTTATGCCCACATTTAACGCTAGAAAACCGCGCTCTTTACCCATGACCTCCACGATGAAAATTCGTTCATGCGAGATGGCGGTGTCTCGGATTTTATCAATTATATTCACCGCGGTGTTGACGGCAGTATCAAATCCAATGGTCTCATCGGTACCGTTGACATCGTTATCTATGGAAGCAGGAATCCCAACCATCTGAGTTTTACTTTTCCTGCTCAAGTCAAGGGCGCCGCGAAATGAACCATCTCCTCCTATTACAACTAATCCATCGATTTTGTTTTTTACAAGTGTTTGCGCCGCTTTTTGGAGGTTTTCTTCTTTTTTGAATTCAGGACAACGAACTGTACGAAGTATAGTCCCGCCTAACTGTACGATACCACCGACCGAACGAGGAGTCAGTTTTTGGTACGTATTAGTCACTAACCCCTCCCAACCGCGCTCAAACCCTACGACTTCGAGTCCTCTTGCGTGGGCAATTCTGGTGACAGCGCGAATAGCAGCGTTCATGCCAGGTGCGTCACCGCCTGTGGTTACTACACCTATGGTTTTCATTATTAGTTCTCCTTGATGTGTTTCTTTAGAGTGGTATGTTGTTTGTAAAAATAAATATGTTCTTTTGGCAAAAGCGTTTTATGGGAAAACTGTTTGATATTTTTGGACAATTCGGTGATGCCCTTTGGATAACGCCTACGTAGTTGTAGTTGTAGCAACAAGCAGTAAACAAGAAGCTGAAACCATCGCTCAAACTCTGCTTGAGGCTAAACTGGTCGCATGCGTCAACATTGTCGGTCCCGTTTTTTCACGTTTTCATTGGGCAGAAAAAATCGATCACGCCGAAGAACACATAATGTTGATGAAGACAAAAGCGGATTTATTTGAAGCTGTGTCTGAGAAAGTGAAGGCTCTGCACAGTTATAAAGTGCCTGAAGTTATTGCTTTACCTGTGATGTGTGGTTCTCGTGAATATCTTGCGTGGATTGACACCGTTTTAAGATAGTTTTGATGTACATTTTTGTACTAAAAAGCCTTAAATAAGGCATTGTTGTATGCTTTTGAACCGTGGAGTGTTGTTCCGATGAGGTATCGCCTTTGGTTCAGAAAAGTCAAAAATAACCACCTTAGCCTCTAAACTAGTTTACCCCCTTAACTTCAAAAAAATCAGTTTTGAAATCTCTCCCCTTGAAGTCTTCTATGCACTCTATAAGAGGTACTCTACACTTTACCTTTTAGAATCAATAGAAGGACCAAAAAAGTTGGCTCAGTACTCTTTCATAGGTTTTGACCCAAAAATTACAATCCAAATTAAAAACGGAATCTCGGTGACACGTAATGAACGAACAGGGGAGGAAACAACAGAAAAAGTCACAAATCCACTTAGCACCATTCAATATCTCATCCAGCAGAGAGTAACGGCAAACAAGAACTTTCGTTTTGTAGGCGGCGCCGTCGGCTACATATCTTACGACGCGATCCGTTACTGGGAAAAGCTTCCCAACATTGCAACTGACGACTTGGGTTTTCCCGACATTGAAATGGGGTTATTCGATGACGGCTTAGTTTTTGATCATAAACAAAAACGCGCCTACTACTATTACTACAATGAAAGTCGTCTCTCTGAAGTAATGCAGCTAACCAAAAAAGTCGTTAGCCCAGGTGAGTTGGCATTCACCCAGCCAAAAACTAACACAACTAAAGAACACTTTGAAAAAGCGGTCCATACAGCTAAAGACTACGTCAAACAAGGCGACGTCTTTCAAGTCGTTTTATCAAAGCGTTACGACCTCCATTTTAGGGGGGATCTCACCGCCTTCTATAGCTCTCTGAGGACAATTAACCCCTCTCCTTACATGTACTTCTTCAAATCAGGTACAAGACAGATTGTCGGTGCTAGCCCAGAAATGCTTGTTCGAACTGAAAACCGTATGGTGGAGACTTTTCCAATTGCAGGTACACGACCTTGCACTACAAATTACATTAAAAACAAGCGTTTAGCTAGAGAGTTGCTTGCGGATCCAAAAGAGCGCGCAGAGCATGTGATGCTGGTAGATTTAGGCAGAAATGATGTGGGTAAGGTAGCAAAGTATGGTAGTGTTCGTGTTCCAGAGTTTATGCAGATCCACCGCTACAGTCACGTACAGCACATAGTGTCTCGTGTTGTTGGGGACTTACGCGACGACCAAGAGAGCTATGACGCTTTGAGAGCAGTGTTCCCCGCAGGCACAGTTTCAGGAGCGCCAAAAGTTCGTGCCATGGAAATCATAGAAGAGTTGGAGCCTACGCGAAGAGGACCTTACGCAGGTGCCGTGGGATACTTTAGCTATAATGGTAACTCTGACTTTGCCATAACAATCCGTACTCTTTTTGCGGAAAAAAACAAAGCCCACATTCAGGCAGGTGCGGGTATAGTTGCAGACTCTGTTCCCGAAAATGAGTGGGCTGAAACTGAGCACAAGGCAAGAGCCCTCTTGAAAGCTCTTCAACAAACAGGAGATAATAGTGTATGAGAGTTTTGATTATAGACAATTATGACTCTTTTGTTTACAACCTTGTTCAGTATATCGGGGAATTTGGCCCAGAAACTACTGTTTACAGAAATGACAAAATAACACTCAAGCAAGTGGAAAAACTCAAGCCCGACCGCATTGTGCTCTCGCCAGGACCAGGCAACCCTAAAGACGAAAAATACTTCGGTATATGCAAGGCTATCTTGCAGTGTGTCAGCCCAAAGGTTCCCACTTTGGGGGTTTGCTTGGGACATCAGGGAATAATTAGCACTTTCGGAGGCAAAGTGGTTCCAGCAAAACGGTTGATGCATGGAAAAACTAGCCAAATAAAGCATGATGGCAAACGGCTTTTTTGTGATGTACAAAACCCATTCACTGCAACTCGTTATCATTCGCTAGCAGGAGAAAAAACCACAATCCCGACATGTTTAGAGGTAACAGCTGTGGCTGTCGATGACGGCGAAGTGATGGGTGTAAGACATAAGAAATACCCAATCGAGGGCATCCAATTTCATCCTGAATCCATCCTCTGCGAGGAGGGTAAACTTATCATTAGAAACTTTTTAGAGGGCACATGAAGATGATTAAGGAAGCTATTCAAAAACTTGTTGAAGGCGAAGACCTCAGCAGCTTTGAAGCTGAATGTACCCTAAGAGAAATTATGCTCGGAGAAGCCACACACGCTCAGATAGCTGCTTTCTTGACGGCGCTGAGAATGAAAGGGGAAACTGTGGAAGAAATAACCGCGCTAGCTAAAGTAACGCGGGAGAAATGCTGTCGTATACGACCCACTATCACAGGTCGGCTTGTTGATACTTGCGGAACAGGCGGAGATTCACTTAAAACATTCAACATAAGCACTGCTGCAGCGTTTGTAGTTGCCGGCGCAAAGGTTGCTGTAGCTAAACATGGTAACCGTTCAGTAACCAGTAAAAGTGGCAGCGCAGACGTGCTGGAGAAATTGGGTCTCAACCTTAACATGGGGCCTCAAACCGTGAAAAACGCAATAGAACAAGTAGGCATAGGTTTTATGTTTGCGCCTTCTTTTCATCCGGCCATGAAATTTGCGGTTGTACCTAGAAAGGAAATTGGTTTGCGAAGCGTATTCAATCTTCTTGGTCCACTAACTAACCCTGCTAATGCTAATGCTCAATTGTTAGGAGTCTATGATTCAAAGTTAACTGAGCCCTTAGCGTATGCGCTGAGGAACCTGGGTTGCCAAGAAGCCTTTGTTGTTCACGGCTTAGGCGGATTGGATGAGATTTCAACAGTGGGCAAAACCGTGATTTCTCACCTCAAAGATGACGCCGTGACCACCTTTGAGATTAGTCCTGAAAGTTTCAGCGTTCCACAAACTAGCATTAGCTGTCTTGCAGCTGCAACTGTTGAAGAGAACGCCAAGGTTCTTTTCCAAATTCTATTTGGGTCCTGTCCTGAAAACGACCCAAAAATGGACGTGGTGCTTGTTAACAGTGCTGCCGCCATAGTGTTAGGCAGAAAAGCTGACGACTTTAAAATCGGAATGGAAGTTGCTCGCGAATCGATCCGAAGTGGTGCAGCGTACAAAAAGCTTCAAGAGTTAATCAAAGCTTCAGGCGGAGATTTATCACGGCTTGAGGAGTTGGAAAAGAATTATGCCTGATTTTCTTGATGTCTTAGCGCAGACCGCAAAAGAAACAATCCGCGCAGGTTACTACGAACAACTCCCCCACGCGGGAACATATACTGCCGCAAGCTTGAAAAAGGCAATAATTCAAGCCAAAAAAGTTGCCATAGTTACCGAGGTCAAAACAGCTTCACCTTCAAAGTGTATAATCAGAAAAAACGTCTCACCTAAAAAAATTGCAACAGCTATGGCGCACGGGGGAGCCGTGGGCATATCTGTCCTCACAGAACCAAAATACTTTCAAGGGTCACTGAATAATTTAGCGCAAGTTCGCGACGCAGTGAAACTTCCGGTCCTCATGAAAGATTTCATTCTTGACACAAAACAATTAGACGCTGCACATAAACTTGGAGCCAATGTTGTACTTTTAATTCAAGCTCTTTTTGACCGCGGCTACAGCGAAAACAGCCTAAACGAGATGATTGCGCAAGCGCATGCACGAAACTTGGAGGTTCTGTTAGAGACTCACACTGAAAACGAGTTCCAACGAGCAATGCAAAGTGACGCTGATTTAGTGGGTATAAATAACCGTAATCTCGGCACATTAAAAGTTGACTTAAAAGTGACTCAAAACATATTGGGAAGTACGAAATCGCGGCGTAAAATTGTGATGAGCGAAAGTGGAATCAGCACGGCAGCTGATATTCGTCTTTTGCTTGCGTGTGGTGCTCAAGCTTTTCTTGTGGGATCCGCTGTTATGCAGTCTGATGACGTTAAGTCAAAAGTGAAAGAACTTGTTAACTTGAAAGAGGCATAGGGTATGAAAAAATTATGTAGGTATCCACTAAACGGCAAATATGGCAAGTACGGCGGGCGTTTTGTGCCTGAGGTTCTTATGGAAGCCATAACTGAGCTTGAAGAATCCTACAAAGTAGCAAAACAAGATACACGCTTCAAATCAGACTTGGCTTATTATTTGCGTGAATATGTTGGGAGACCTACGCCATTATACTTCGCTGAAAACCTAACCAAAGTTGCCGGCGGAGCAAAAATCTACCTGAAACGTGAAGATTTAGCTCATGGCGGTGCACACAAAATTAACAACACAATAGGGCAGGCGTTGCTGGCAAAACGTATGGGGAAAACACGAGTTATTGCAGAAACAGGCGCAGGTCAACATGGAGTCGCAACCGCTATGGCTTGCGCCGCTTTAGGTTTAAAAGCAGAAGTCTACATGGGCGCCGAAGATACTGAACGGCAAAAACTTAACGTTTTCCGTATGAAACTTCTCAACGCTCAAGTCCACCCAGTGGAAACAGGTAGCAAAACGTTGAAGGATGCCATCAACGAGGCATTCCGAGACTGGGTGACTAACATCGAAACTACCTACTACCTCATCGGTTCCGTTGTGGGACCTCACCCTTATCCTATGATGGTGCGTGACTTCCAAAGCGTAATTGGCAAAGAACTCAAAAAGCAATTCAGGGAAAAAGAAGGTCGGCTGCCCGACGCGTTGGTTGCTTGTGTAGGCGGGGGAAGCAATGCGATGGGAACCTTTTATCCCTTTGAAGACGATGCTGATGTAAAATTGTTTGGTGTGGAGGCCGCGGGGCAAGGAATACAAACTGGTAAGCATGCGGCGTCGTTGGGTGAAGGTGCTGAAGGTGTTTTTCACGGTATGCTAACCTATGTTCTTCAAGACAACGAGGGGCAAATCCAAAGTACACACAGCATCTCGGCTGGTTTAGACTACCCTGGCGTTGGACCTGAACATTCTTTTTTGAAGACTTTGAACCGAGCTAACTACGTATCTGCCACCGACAAAGAAGCTGCAGAGGCATTTCTTGTGCTTTCACAGGCGGAAGGTATCCTTCCAGCTTTGGAGTCGGCGCACGCCATCGCTTATGCCATGAAGCTTGCTAAGACTATGCAGAAAGACCAAGCTGTAGTGGTGACTTTATCGGGGCGAGGCGACAAAGATGTGCATACAATGGCGGACTACTTGGGAGTGAAAATATGAGTGCTATAGCTCAGAGGTTTCAAAAACTCAAAAGGTATAATGAGGTAGCACTTATAGGCTACGTCACAGCAGGTGACCCAGACCCTGTGTATACGCCTAAAATTGCTGAGGCATTAATCAAAGGCGGCGTGGATATTCTTGAGTTAGGGCTACCATTTTCTGACCCTATAGCTGACGGGCCAACCATACAGGCTGCAAGTGTGCGTGCGTTGAACGCGGGGACAAAACCAAAAACAGTGCTGCAACTTGCCAGAGAAATACGCAGCAACTACAACGTGCCTCTTGTTGTTATGACATATTACAATCCTGTTTTCCGAATGGGGCTGGACAATTTTTTCCAGCTTGCCAAAGAATGTTTAGTTGACGGTGTAATAATTCCAGATTTACCTTTGGAGGAAGCGGCCGACTACAAAAAGGCTGCACGTGACTTTGGAATCGACACAATTTTTCTTGTTGCTCCATCAACATCCGATGCTCGGATCCAAAAAATTGTCGCAGCAACCTCAGGTTTTCTATATGTAGTTTCACATTTTGGGGTTACAGGTACAAAATCCACTGTGGAAAAATCTACACTACGCCTCATCAAACGAATTTCTCCATTTACTGCCGGGCGGGTGCCGTTGGCAGTTGGCTTTGGCATATCCCAACCGGAGCACGTTAAAAGAGTGGTTGCTGCAGGAGCCGACGCCGTCGTTGTAGGTAGCGCCTTCGTAAGCATAATCGAAAAACAGCAACAAAACTTCAAAGAAATGCTTTCAGAGATAGAAGAAACCGCAAAGATATTGAAAGACGCCACGCAGAGCAAAGCTTTATAGTCCAACTCTGCCTTTTCATGGTGGCGGTGGGTCTTAGGCGGGGGGGTAGGGGTCCCTTGCACCGTAAACCCTCTACATGACGGGCTGACAGCTGAGGCTGAGGCGTCAAAGGCCGCCTGGGTCCTCCTTTCCGAAACGTTGACTATCCGTCCCTTGAGGCTGGCGGTCTCCAAGCGGCTTCCGTAGGGCAGCCGACTTTGGGGTTTACCAGGCGAACCTGGCTAGGCTCGGGAGAGAGCAACCTAAGTTTGGACGTTCAGCGCACAAGGGGGTACGGGTATGAGTGTAGGGCTTGAGGCATCAGGTGGAGTCTGGGCGTCAAACCTCTGTGACCCACCGTCTCTTCAACGTAGATTCTTATTATAAATGACTTTGAATTCAACATAGATAATTAATATTAAATATTTCTTCGTTTATTATTTAATGTAATTCAAACTATTTTCAATTTGGGGAGGTGAAAAAGGAGATATGAGGCTACACAGATTAATTAGAAACAAATATGGCTTTTCAACGATAATTGCAGCCTTGATACTTATGCTCTTAGCGGTGGCTGCAGGCGTAGTAGTCTACGCTTACGTCATGGGTTGGATAGGGGGAGCACAACCAAGTCCTGTGCAGACAGGTCGAGTACAGTTTGACTCAATAACAGCAGTCAAATCAGGTAGCAACACAACTATCACAATGTATGTTAGAAATATCGGCAGTACTGACTTGACGTTCAGTGCAGGCTACCTCGATGGCGTTACAAAAACTGTTGTTTATGTTAACGGTACATCTGTTACAGACACTGTTTTGCCAGCACAGGCCGTTGCAACGGTGTATATAACAAATCAGAATCTTGTAGTGAATAGAGAATACCAAGTGAAACTAGTATTTACTGACGGCACTACAATTAGTCAGTCTGTTAAAGTAACAACCTAAATTTCCTCCCATTTTTAATGTTTTTTTGTTAAATAATAGTAAGGGCAGGGCAAGTCTCTAAAGTTGAGTAAGTTAATCCACAATAAGAGAGGTATTAGCGAAATCGTCAGTAGTTTACTTCTGATTCTAATTGTAGCTAGTGCAGGCGTCGTAATTTATGCCTACAGTGTAGGCGTTTTTAATACTTCCGCCAGTCACTTTCAGCTGCAGACCCAATTGGATGAAGAGCGTTCACGTGAACGACTACAGATAATTCGTGTGTGGTGGGACACCGCCAACCAACTGAATCTTACTGTGTTAAATCACGGTGACATAGGTATTTCTGTTGATGCTGTTTACGTTAATGGCACCACAGTGACTAATTTTTTGACTGGGCGGGGTGTTTTTACAAGTGTAGGTCAGCTTGTTAATATAAAATTTATTTCCCCCGTGGCCATTGGTAGCGGTTCAGTTTATGAAATAATTGTGGTCACAGAACGAGGTGGCAAAGCAGTTGTCAACTGGAAAGCGTAACGGCGCTAAACGCGGATTAGGTTCCATAATTGCAGCTGCATTCATAGTGCTTATTCTCATTTCAGGCTTCACCTTTTACACTGTTATTCTCCGCTCTATGAACAGCTACAATTCTACCGCAAGCGAAATGAATCAGGCTGATGTGAACCGAAGCCGCGAGCAACTTACAATAGCTGCTGTCAAAATAACCAGCGAAAATAAATTGAATCTGACTGTAACAAACACGGGTTCCCTTTCTTCGAGACTACTGTGGCTAGGGTTATTCAATCAATCCGTGACGCCTGAGACACAATGGTTTTTTGAACTTAACGAGCAACTAGAGCCAACAGAAACAAAAACAATCTTGTCAAACTTTAGCGTTGCTAAAGATCAAAAATATGTAATTCAGATATCCACTTCTGCAGGCAACACATTCACAACAAAATTTTATCCCGCCAGCGAAACCATCTGTGCCCTCACGTTAGTAGCTGGAGCGCCCACAGTCTACCTTGGAAACAACATTACCCTATTTTTAACAGTCACCCACAACGACACCGAAGTTGACGTAATCCAAAACATAACCGTGACCCTTCAGCCGTCGCCGCCGGGATTGGTTACTGCTGTAGAGCAACCCGCTTCCTTAACTGTGGAATCGCTACGTAGGGGCGAAACTGCCTTCTTTCGCTGGATATACGCGACAACAAGCATAGGAGTCGTTACATTTAACGCCACCTACAATCAAGCGCCAACAGGACTTTTTGCTTTGGCAACAGTTAACATCGAAAACGCATTATCTGACGGTGGGGCAGGTCAAGTTACCATCACAGGAGTTAATGGCTCCTCAACCTTTTATCCTTCACAATGGAACACCCTTGGTGGCACACAATTCGTTAGCGGCATAATTGCCAATTTAAAAAGTAGCGATGCAAATCCTGTGGTCTTCAGTTCCTACTTCACTGGCAGCGGCACCAACATAGAACAATACGTAAACAATAATACATCCAACGTAGACGGTTCCCCCTCTAAAGGAACCCACAGCAACTTCACTGCACAAAAATATGGTCCAGACGCAATCTACGACACTTTAACCGAGTCACCATTAACATTAATCAACACTTACTACCCATCCACTTACAATCTTTTGGGTTCAACACAGCTAATTTCAGGAGCTATAGCCGACGTCAACAGTGACAATGGCGCTTACATGACTTTTCAGAGCTACCCGTCAGCCACTTCCCCTCAAACACTGTATGCCCACAGCGAAACTATGACAATTGGAAGTTCACAATATTATATTCAAAGACTAAGCAGCTCTGACGGCGCAGCTTCAACCTTGTCTGCTTCTATGGCAACAACTGGGCGACAACTGCTGGGCAAATTCACTTATCCACTCATAGGTGTTGCCTTAATTCCTGCCAGCACTTGGACAATGTACTACAGAGCTTGGACGGATGCAGGATTCAACATAAGTTTTGACTCCTCTAACAGCGCAAATTCAGGAGGAAGCGCCGTTACTTCGCTTTCTTGGTCTCACACAACTGGTTCTGGTTCAAACAGGCTTTTAGTTGTCGGCGTGAGTATAAGAACTGCTTCTGTATCTGTTTTATCCATAACTTATGGAGCCCAAAGCTTAACCCATATACGTTCAGACATTCACCCAGGCGGAAATATCCGGAGTGAATTATGGTATCTTATTGCCCCAAATTCAGGGACAGCTACAATTACTGTTACTCTTTCAGGGTCTTCTAAGGTTGTGGGGGGTTCAGCCTCATATTCTGGTGTTGCTCAAACGGCGCCTGTTGATTCGCAGGCGGGCGGCACAGGTACTTCTACCGCTCCTTCACAAGGCATAACTGTAAACACAGCAAACTGCTGGATAGTGGGAAACTTGGCTACTCGAGGCTCTTCAGCAAATGTTGCTGAAGGGGCAGGTCAAACTACAAGATGGGATAATGCACAACCAAGTGGCGGTTCAGCAGATTCCAGATGTAGGGGACACGGTAGTGATAAAGGTCCAGTAGGTGCAGGTAGTCAATCAATGTCATGGAGTTTATCGTCAAGTACCGATTGGGCTGTCTCAGTAATAGCTCTCAAAAATGCATCTCCAGTTGCCACTGTAAACGTTGATTTAGTTGTTCGTAAAGCTGATGGTACGATTCGAACTACCCTTGCAACCGGTGTCGCCACTTCGTCTCTTTTGTTATCTACCCCATCAACACTTCAAGGGACTTACTCGTGGAGTAGCTACACTGTTGAAAACCAAACGGACTATTTAGAAATAGACTATTATATTAACGTTTCAAGCGCAGTTGTGGGTGCCAGCGCCTACCTAAGAATTGACGACAACACTCTTCCAACGACTGACCAAACACGAGCTGCAAATATTATGTTACCAAGCCAATACACAGTATCAGTTGAGTTTTTTGGGACATCCGCCACTTCTACTTTAACTGCACTTACTTGGGCGATAGATAGCCATTTTTCTACATCCAACGTTGCCACAACATTTCAGCTATACAACTACAATACGGCAGCTTACCCAACAAGCGGTGACGGTTACATGGCGGACACAATCAACATCACTGATTTTACAAAAACTCAAACTATACTGGCAAACCCAAACCACTTTATAGACAGCAACGGTAGCTGGCGACTAAAAATTACCGGCACAAAAGCAGCAACATCACCGTTTAATTGGCAAGTTGACCTCATTCAATACAATACAACGTCAAACAACTACGTTCTAGACTTGGAAGTTCAATGGATAAACGTCAACTTTAGTCAAGCTAACAAGCAACTCTGTATCTACGGCGGAGCTATGGCTGACGAAAACCTCCAAGTGGACGTGTGGACAGGGTCAACATGGCAGAATCTTTTTCCGTATTTAACAGTAGGGTGGAATAACGTTTCCATCTCGCCTTACCTTACTTCTTCAACTTTCACCATAAGATTTACTGGTGGAACAGAAATAGCAGACCCCATACAAAGTAGCTGGAACATCGACGCCTCACTGCTGCATCTCTGGACAATCACAAATCAATACACGGTGGAAGTGGAATTCACAGGAGTAACCAGTATGACAAGTTGGGCATCGCTTCACTGGTCCATCCAAACCTCGTGGACTACCCCTGAAGTCTCAGTAACCATCCAATTTTACAATTACACATCTGGTTCATACATTACCAGCGGCGCGGGTTACCTTGCGTATACGTCAAACGTCATACCTCACACATATGAGCTGAAAAACCAGCTGGTTACCTCTGGTGCAGAAGACTTTGTAGATAACGCGGGAAACTGGAAAGTCAAAATCAAAGGTGTCAAAGATACGACTTCCCCCTTTAACATTAATGTTGATCTGGTAGACGCCAACGTTGATTACCTTTCCAGTGGAAACACAATACCCTATGGAGCATGGCAATTGTATACAATTAAAGCAACGTCTGCAAACGGCAACCCCATACCCTACAGTTCATTCGCCATATACACAAATGGCACCAATGTACTTCTCCGTAAACTTCCCAGCGATCCTAACACTACACTCAGCAACCCTGACTGGGACAATCTAAACGTCAACGGCGAGTATTCGTTTTATTTAAAATCAACCAGCGCCACCTCTGAAGTGTTTGTGTTGTACGTCGCCGTTGGCACAACACTTGGTCAGAAAACTATTACCCAGGAGGCACCACAATGAAGTTTAAATTCGGAAAAAAGCCTAACATAGAAAACAAAACTATCAAAAAATCTGTAACTATCCAGAACTCAGAAAACACCGAGAGCAAAGAGCAGCAGCCACTCACATTCAAAGATTTTTACGCTGTCACGCCTCCCTTTGGCAACGTCGGCATCAAAGTGGAGCCAACAACGGGCAGATTGGTGTATGTGGTTATCGAGCCAACTATGGATCAAACTGAACAAGAAACTCTGTCTATGCTTAAGTATATACTGAAAGAGGAAGTTGGTGTTTCATTAGCTGTTTTGAAAAATGAGGAAATGGGCGAAAAATACCTGAAAGATAAAATCAGTAGGGTTATAAAACGGTTCAAACTTAAAGTCACCTCGGAATCGCTAGAAAAGTTCACTTACTACGTCAAAAGAGACTTCTTAGGCTACGGTGTCGTCGATGTGCTCATCAGAGACCCCAACATCGAAGACATAAGCTGCAACGGAACAGGTATACCCATCTACGTGTGGCACCGCTTCTACGAATCACTACCCACCAACATTATGTACAAAACAAAAGAAGAACTTGACGCTTTCATTACGCGTTTAGCTTACCGCTCAGGGCACCAAATCTCCGTCGCTAGTCCCATCCTAGAGGGGGCTCTTCCAGAAGGCTTCCGTATTCATTTAACCTTAGAGGAAGTTTCAAAACGAGGAAGCACTTTTACTATAAGAAAAGTTCGCGCAAACCCTTTCACAATAGTCGACATGATAAATCTGGGAACAATTTCACCTATTATGGGCGCATATTTTTGGTTGCTTGTTGAAAACCTGCGCTCTATAATGGTGGCGGGAGCAACAGGTTCAGGCAAAACTGCTCTACTTAATTCTATCTGCTCTTTTATTCGGCCTGAAAACAAAGTGGTCACAATCGAAGAAGTAAGAGAACTCCGCCTGCATGACAACTGGATACCCATGGTAACTCGACCATCATTCCAAGTGGGAGTCCAAGAAGTGACGCTTTTTGATCTGCTTAAATCTTCGCTGAGGCAGCGGCCTGACTGCATAATAGTCGGCGAAATCCGGGGCGAAGAAGCCTATACATTGTTCCAAAGTATAGCCGTTGGTCACGGAGGCATGTGCACCATACACGCAGAAAACGTTGAAGCTGTAGAAAAGCGGTTGCTGACAAGACCCATGAACATCCCACCGATGCTTATACCTATGATGAACGTTATCGCATTAATTAACCGAACAAAATATCACGACCGAGTTGTCCGCAGAGTTCTCGATCTTTCAGAAATTACAGGCGTAAACCCAAAAACAGAACGCGCCATTTTCACCAAACTGTTTGAATGGGATCCACGAGACGACACCTTCCTGATGCATTTGAAGTCTTTTACCGAAAGCACTGCGCTGAAGAAAATTGCAGAGTCAAAACATGTTCCTATAGAAAGCATAGTTGAAGAATTGGAGAAACGTGAGTTCATTTTAAAATGGCTGGTTCACAAAGGCTTCAAAACCTACGACGAAATATCTGAGGTAATCCGCAGATTCTACATAAACCCAGCGGAAATTTACAATAAAGCGAGGTTTGAAGTATAAAATGGCGCGATCTACCATAAGGGACTTCATTATAAACATAAGTTTTCGAATCTTCAGCAAATGTATCCCCAGTTTTACCACGTTTAAACAAGTCTATCAAAAAAGTGGTTTGGGTCTCATTTATGAATCTTATATGGCAGTCGCGTTTTTTGTTTGTACGTTGGTGTTTATTTTAACTTTTATTGTATCAGTAGTCATTCATAACCTAATTTTTCTGTTGCCGCCTCTGCAATGCTTGGTTCCTGCAACCCTTTTATCCTTTATTACTTTAATGACCATATTAATTTTTTTTATCGCACACCCACTTTGGCGTGTACGTCAAAGAAAAGCAGACATTGAAGCAAACCTAGTTTACACTACAGGTTTCATGGGCGTTTTAGCATCAGGCGGTATCTCTATTGAGCGAATCTTTAACAGAATTGCCGAAGTAGAGCCACACGCCTCAATAAACTCCTTGGCAAAAAGAATCGTTGCCAACGTTCGCCTGTTCGGTTTAGATGTTATCTCAGCCATGGAAGACGTGCGGCAGCGCAGTCCATCGGAAACTTTTGCCAAACTTATGGTAGGTCTAGTGAACACCATAAAGACAAGTGGCGACCTAAAAAGTCTATTGCTTTTTGAAACAGGCCGACTGCTATCCTTAAAACGAGAGCAGTTAAAAAAAATAACGGCAACTCTGATTGCCCTCGCTGAAATCTACGTAACCGTCATGGTTATGGCACCCATAACCTTCATAATTATGCTGACAATTCTGTCCGTTCTAGGAACAAGCCAGTTCGGTTTATCCACAGCTATGCAGTTAAATCTCGTTGTCTTTTTTGGGCTACCAGTAATCTGCATACTCTTTATCGTAGTTTTAGATGGCGCCCTGCCCAAGGAGGAGTAAAATGTACTTTTATAAAAAACTAAGAGTTGCAGTTTGGGCTGTTTCGACACTTGTTGGCTTAACCGTTATTTTGCTTCCTTTCCTTTTAAGACAATACACACCCACACAACCTTACTTGATTCCTATTACCCAACAAATAAACAACACCATAGCTTTTGGCTTAGTAATAATGTTGGGCTTTCCTGCAGTAGTCGAATACAATAACTATCGCTGGGGCAGACAAATAGAACAAGCTATACCACGATTGCTCAGGGACATAGCAGAAGCCGTCCGTTCAGGCGTCACTTTGCCACGCGCAGTTGAAGAAGCATCCCAGCGAAGTTATGGTCCTATATCAAAAGAACTTGAGTATGCTTTAGCTAAGTTCTTGTTGGGCGCCAGTTGGGAAGAAGCCATGAATTCATTAACTAAAAGAATCAATCGCCCTATTATTGCAAGATTAGCAACAATTCTTGTTGAGGCGAATCAAACAGGTGGCAAAGTAAGCGAGGTTTTAGATACAAGTGTTCAACTATTTTCAAGCTTAGAAGAATACAAAGAAGAACAACTCAACAACACACGCCCCTACCTGCTGACAATTTACATGGCAACAGCAATTTTCCTAGTAATAGCATACGTTGTGTTAACTCAGTTTCTGGCTCCTCTCGCTGTTTCATCAGCACAACAAGCCACCACCAGCACAGCTACACTTGCAAATGTATTAGACATTAATTATTACAAGTCCATTCTTTTTTGGGCATCTATAATTGAATCTTTTTTCGGTGGTCTAATATCAGGAAAAATTGGCGAAAGAAGCTACTTGGCAGGTTTACGTCATTCAATAATTCTTATAGCCATCACGCTTGTTTTCTTTAATTTTACAGGAATTTAAAAAGGCGGGTCGCAAATGGGTAAACAAGTTAAAACTGACAAAAACGTTAGCGCCAGTGTAAATGCAAATGATGAAACCCTAAATTTTCTACGGCGCCTCGTTAAAAGCGGTGTGTTGGAGCTGCTCCCGTCTTTTGAAAAATCAGGAATTACCTATCCTGCCATCAGTCCTTTTTTGCCAGACAAAGATCTGATAACCGTGAAAAAAATGCTCAGCAAGTTAGAAGAAGAAGACTTGCTGAAGAGTAAAGTCGTTGATCGCGTTTTACTTTGCCCTAACTGTGGTTCTCCTGAAGTTCATTCAAAATTTGCTTGCACTCGTTGCAACTCAGAAAACGTTGCACTAACCCAGCTTATCGAACATAAAAAATGCGGCTACATCGGTGCACTGAGTGACTTCTCAAAGCCAACTGGCTTAATTTGCCCGCGCTGCGGCGCTATCTTTGATTCCAACAAGTGGGATTATAGGGTAATCGGCAACTTTTATCAGTGCGAAAACTGTGGAAACCGTTTTGATAAACCTGAAGTTAACCACTTATGTCAAAACTGCGGGAAAGTTTCTACATTTCAAGACATAAAATACGAAAAGGTTTTCGCTTATCGAGTAGCTGATGCTGTTGTCCGCGATATAGGCCGTGAACTTCCACTCATTGAAAATATCCGCCAATTTCTCATAGATAAAGGGTTCGTCGTCAATCTGCATAGTGAACTTATTGGCGCTTCAGGTGTCAAATCATTGTTCGCCCTTACCGCTGAGAAAAACGAAAAAAGACTTGTTGTTGATGTCTCGTTGGAAGGCAACAAAAACGACATCGTTGCTTTGCTAGCCAAAAAAGTTGACGTAAACCCCACTAGGGCTATCCTTTTGGATTTGTCAGGCGGCGTTGAACTTTCGACACTGGGAAAAATATATGGTATAGATGTCATTTCTGCTAAAGCAGATCAAAAAACTCCTGCAGGATTTGAGGAGATCCTAACAAAAATTGAATAAAAAAATTAAATCTGCATAGAAATGACAGTAAATCTTGCAGATGCTTTACCGTAATTAATATAGCCTCGACTAAAAATATAACTAACGTATGTTTGGCGTTTAGCTAGCGAATTACGTTAGCTCTGAAAAGGGAAAATAACTAATGTAGGAAACGGTAAAAATGCCTGAGAAAAAAAGCGAGTTGTTGCACAAAGTTGCCCAAAGACTGTTTGAAGCCGCTACCTCTAACAGTTTGGGTGAAACCTTCCATGTAATTGTTTCTTTTCATCTTCAAAAAAAATTTTGTAAAGACCCATTTGAAGTGTTCGTTGAAAACCCAGGGCTCTTTTATACCGGTCTAAAAGATGTTATGGGCGAGGGCGCTAACGCTCTTTTAACGTTAGTAGTAACATTCATCAAGGTAAAATATGCTATAGACTTAGACACAAAAGAAATTACGCGGTTGTTCACCGACGCTGATGCTAATTCACCTAAAAAACTAGCTGAACTCCTCAATACAATTATATGCCAAGAAGAAAAAAAGGTAAAAAAGTAGCCTAACAGAGGTTAGTGGATTTTAAATGGGTCCCTCAATTAATATAGAGCTAATCGCTGCACAATTCTACTGCTTAAGCATCCTTGAAGAAGAAGTGGGAAAAACCTACCAAAATTACGCTGAACGTGTTCAAAAACCCTTGTTCAAACCATTGTTAATCTACATAGCACAAGACAGCTTTAAACACGCCAAAATTTTGAACCATTTAAGTATGTGTCTTTCAAAAACTCCCATTTCTGCAGAAGAGTGCCCAAAGCTTGTGGGGAAAGCGTGGGAAAATGTAGTGGCTTTAGCTAAAGACGACTCCAGAAAAAAGGCTAAACTAACTGATGAAGCGCTTTATTCCCAAATCAACGAAATGATTTCATTAGAAAACACTATGAGTGAAGAGTATTTGGCAACGTTACACCTAAAACTTTTGCAGTTCCAAATAGGCGAAAGTCAAATAGACTGTTTGGTAATCCAGAAATTGATAGAGTATATTGTTGAAGATGAAGCCCGACATAGAGAACTTCTATGTAAAATGGCTGAAATTCTCAAAAACCAACTCCCTTCCAACTGTTAAACTCGCTCACACGCCTATGATAGAAACTTAACCTGATCTAATTTGGCATTTATTTTCTAACTTTTTGGTCTGTTTGTTGTCATGTAACAACAACTCAAATAAAATAACCCATAAAAATAAGAACATGGTTAGTTCGCTGGAATTTGGCGATTAGGAGAGAACAGGAAAGAAAAATGAAAACCCGTTATTTTCAGTTTTACAGCCAAAATTCTTTCAGCCTTTACCATGCCCCTTAATTATGCAACCCAAGACTCTTTTTTTCAATAGCTCCCCTCTTTGTTTTTCACAATACTTTGAATATGCAGATTTAATTAATTGATTTTCCAGAATCAACACCGAAAGTGTCCCAAATTATACCCAAATTACATAAAACACTTCGTCGGCTGAAAGATTACACCGACCTCCTAAGTACTATGCTGGAATGCAACAAATTGAGACGCTTTTAGTTGCATTAATATAGGCCGTTCCCATAACCGCTTACAGAATCAAAAATGAGTTACCTTTCAGAACTTACAGTTTTAACGTTGGGTCACTCTACACGATCCAGAGACGAGTTTATATCAGTTTTGAAAGCCCACAAAATAAATCTAGTAGTAGACATTCGTATGGTTCCAAGATCCAGATATAATCCCCAATTCAACAAGGAACCACTCTCTGCCGCGCTCAAAATAGAAAACATACAATATGTACATTTGCCAGAACTTGGAGGGTTTCGCAGACCACGGTCAGATTCACCGAATATGGCTTTGCAGGACAAAAGTTTAAGAGGCTACGCGGATTACATGGAAACTAAAGAGTTCACAGAAAATCTGCTCAAACTAATCGCGCTTGCAAAAGGAAATCATGTTGTTGTAATGTGCACTGAAGCTTTGCCATCACGGTGCCATCGGTCGCTGCTTTCAGATGCCCTCACAATACGCGGCATAAAAGTTGTTCACATATTGAACCTAAACCACAAATTCAACCATGAGCTGAGCGCTACCGCCGTTGTAGAGGGAACAAAAATAACTTATCCACTCTATGTGAAAGAGTCACCTCAAAAAACTTTAACAGATTTCCCAGCTTTGTAATCAATAGTTTTCCATAGAACAAATTCGTAAAACCACACCACCCCCTACGCATCACGCAATTGATGAAAAAATTTTGGTGGGGCCGGCCGGATTTGAACCGACGACCTTTACCCAGGAAAGGCAAAAACCAATCCTTACGGGTTTCTTCATGACCGCTCCAGAAACTCGTCATTCCCTGAGCAGGGTCAGCAAACCCGTGTGTTTGCTTTCTGGAGCCCGTCGTCATACCTGCCTAGACTACGACCCCACTGCTGATTACGAGCACCTAAATGGCGTTTGCAACAATAAAAATATATTGCATAGCTAACACACCCACTTATGGACAAGAACTGAAAACGAAACAGTTTGCTGTTGAAGCCTAGTCAAAATATGCCGAAATTATCCGCAAAAAAGCGAAAGGTTAATGAAGGAAAGCTGAAAAGTAAAGATGGGTTTGCCGGCCATAGGGCGCGGGTTCCACCTGATCCCATTCCGAACTCAGAAGTTAAACCGCGTTCCGTTCCCCGCTGTATTGTGGTCTTCGGCCACGAGAACCTGGGAAAGCTGGTGACCCACTTTAACCCTTAAATAGGCAGTGAAGTTAGCTAAGCTTTATAACTGAGCGCTAATAGTTTTGATGCGGTATGATGATGAATAGGTGACTATGTTGGCGGCATTGTCAATTTTAGCTAATCAGTTTGGCGGAACAGGCGATATAATAACGCAGATAATTTACGGCATAAGCCTGCTATTCTTTGTCGTCTTTATGTTTTATGGGCAAAGAATTCAGATGTACGTAATGATCCGCGAAGTAGAAAATTCTCTTTTCAAATTAAAATTCATGAAAGACGAGGGGCGAAAAACCGCCATTGAAACTATAAAAGAAATCGGTAAGCCTAGTATCGACCCCTCGGCTCGAGTAGATCGCTACTTAGATTACTTTACAATTGCCCCCCAAAGCATGGATCCTGCAGGCATAGTTTACAAGTTGGATCACATCCTTGATGTGCGTGATGCCCGCCTAAAAGACGAAGTGAAACTCATGGCTCCTGCATGTGATGAGGTGCAAGTAAACAATTTGGAGAACACTTTAGAGGCTGCCATGGCGCTTAATTATATATACAAAGTTGTGCGCCACTTTTATCTGCAGGGTAAAAAAACTCTTAGTCTTTACACCATAATGCAGTTACAAATGATACTGCCTTTAGTGATGAAAGAAGCGGAAGCATATGCTAGTGCCCTTAAAGCTTTTGCGTATGGGCAACCTATCGGTGATGGCGTGGGACCCTTGATAGCTGCTAAACTTATGCATGGTTACGAAGTCAAAAAAGTGCCCAAAGACTGTGTTGTTGCAAAAGTTCCTTTTGAAGGGCGCACTGCACTGGTGTTAAAGGCAGAAGGACCAGGTGGAAATGTCGGCAAACCAGGTGATGCTGTTAAAACAGTAATTAAAGAAAATAAAGGCAAAATAGCGGCTGTTATAATGATTGACGCAGGCTTAAAACTTGAAGGCGAAGCAGTCGGTGAAATTGCAGAAGGTGTAGGCGCCGCCATTGGGGGACCAGGTGTAGATGCCTTCAAAATTGAAGAGACGGTGGTACAGTACAAAATTCCCCTTTACGCTGTAATAATCAAAGAAGACATTGGTGACGCTGTCTCGATGATGCGTAAAGAAATCTCAGATGCGGTAGATAAAGCTATAGAACGCGTGAAGATGGTTGTATTAGAAAAAACCAAAGAAGGCGACAAAGTGATAATTGTTGGTGTTGGAAACACCATAGGCGTCGGACAATAGGAGGTAAAAAGTATGCTTAACTCAAAAGAGGTTTCAACAAATAAAATTTCCACGTTTGTACTATCCCTTATATACTTAGTTTTAGCGCTTTCTGCAGTCGCAATTTTTGTAGCACTTGGCGCCTATTATCAAGGAGAACCAATAGAAACCACCTTATCTATGTTGGCTATAGGTTTCCTTACACTAGCACTAGCGGGATACATCCTGTTCCAGTCAAGACGCCGAATAGCCAACCTGAAAATTGAAACGCTCCCTATATTGACTACCATTGAATGCAGAAAATGCAACATCAAGACCACCCGTGAATTTCAGCGCGGCGATTACGTATTCAAAGAACTCGAGCCTTGCCCGAAATGCCAAAACGAAAAACAGTTAATCACCGCAATTTACAGAGAAGTTAAAGAAAAAGAAAAAAACCCAGTCATCTAAGTTAATACGGTGCAACCCGTTTCTTCTACCAAAACTGTGTGCTCAGCTTGAGCGACAGGTTTCTTTGTTGCTTCAACAAACACAGGGTAACCCATAAGAGCTCTCGTAGTAAGCAATTCTCTGAAAGCTTCATGGTGCTGCGCAGAAGGTACAACATCTTTGAGCCACCTTTCTGTGAAAGGCAATGTTCGAAAATTGTTTTCAATGAACTTGGCGAGTTGCTTTGCAGCAGCGCTTTTTGCTGCCTTTGGTTTAACTAAGCGGAAAATTGTTTTTTGCGGTTCGTCCTCCACAATACCGATGGCGTCGGGCAGTGTAACGAAAGGTTCTATAGCGTAGACTTCTCCGGCTTTTATTTTTGTAATCGTAATCTGGGAAACATTGGGTATGCTGGTTCCTGCATGAATCAAGTATCTACCCACCGAGTGACCTGTGAGGTTGGAGATGGGTTTGAAGCCACGGTTTTTTATGGCGTTTTCTACGGCAGCGCCAATTTTCCCAGTCGAGATTTCTGCTCTTATGGTTTCTATGGCTATTTTGAGGGCGTTTTCAGCAGTTTCCACCATGTTTTTGTAGTCAGGGTTAAAACATGCTGTAAAAGCAGTGTCAGTGACGTAACCGTCGACGTGAACACCTATATCGACTTTGACAAGCGCTTTTTCTGGGATTGTGCTGGCGTCGTTTGGCGGAGATGTATAGTGGGCGGCAACTTCATTAATAGAGACATTACAGGGGAACGCTGGTTTTCCACCTTTTTCTCTTATCAGAGCTTCAGCTTTTTCGCAGACTTGAAGAATCGGCATATTTTCACGGATAAAACTTCGCATTTCTTCGCGAGTTTCACGCAGAATTCGTCCAGACAGGCGAAACTTTTCTATTATATCCTCATCGTACTGTCCCATTTGCCAGTCACACTTCAATTTTTGCCGTCACAGCTTTTCTTAGTGTTCTGCTGTTTAAATTCATAATGCAAAGTGTGCAAATCCGGTTTTTGGCGGTAGACGTTTACTTATAATAGCAGATCTTTTTTACCCTTTTTAGAAGCGCCGCCCAAGTTTTGATTGACCTAATAACAACGTACTTTATTTTATGGTTTGTAGATTTTTGGGTCTAAAACTGCAAAGTTGTTTCCACCTGCATGATAGAGCATTTTTGCCGCTTCTAAATTGTACCGCTCAGTGAACACACCTTGGTTTGCGTACGCGGCAAGAATTTTTCCGATGAAAACTGTGTGATCTCCTGTAGTGATCTTGCTGTCCACTTTGCACTCGATATGTGCGATACATTCACGTATGGCTGGAACTTTAACTTTTTTGGCAGGAATAGGCGTTAAACCTGCTTTTTTGAATTTGTCAAAACTTCTTCCGCTGAATGTACCGCAAGCGTAAACTGACTGTAACAACTCAAACGTGGGCACGTTAATTATGAACTCTTGTGTTTCTTCAATTAGACTGTGCGAATGTCTTTGAGGCGAAAGACTGACCGCCACCAAAGGAGGATTAACGCTAGTTGGCATTGCCCAAGCAACTGTAGTAACGTTGGGTTTTCCCGTTTTTCCTCCACAAGAAATTATAAACGTATGCATGGGATGCAAAAGTCTATATGCATATTGAAGATCGATCTCCATTTTTCCTGACACGCCTAATCACCTTTCTATTTACGCTTAATATGATATTGATCAATTACGTCTTTCGCTTTTTCCCGTCGTTCCCTATGATTTTCAAGGAACTTATTTAGTTTGCATACCAACTCAGTTTTGCACTCACCGCACAGTATTTCACCTACTTTACATTTTCGTTCACGCTCAATCAACTTGGAATCATCCTCTTCAAACAAGTAAACATAATACTGGAACACACTACAAACCTTTGGATCTGCCCCTGTTTTCCGTTGCTCTGCAGCAGTACCTTTACCGCCGGTAAAAGCATTCCAAACTTTCTTTTTAACGACATCAGGCTGATCCATCGTAAATATGCTGGTTTCAGGTATAGATGCACTCATTTTGCCACCTGCACCCAAACCTGGTAAGAATCGACAATGAATCTGGGCAGGTTTATAATAACCCAACTTCTGAGCAATATCTCGGGTGACTCTCCAATAGGGATCTTGGTCTATCGCGGCCGGAATCAACGCGGGTGCATTTTCGCCCGTCAACTTTTTGTGGATAAAACACGGCGCAGCCTGAATAGCTGGCCAAAACACCCAACCAACGTTTGTGCTATCCTGAAAACCGAACGTCGAGCGGGCTGTAGAGTAGGTGATACGCTTAGCCACTTCCAAAGTAATATCATATAGCAAATCCATGTCTTCCACGTCATAAATTATGAAAGTATCTTCAGGTTTGAAGCCAACCGCGATGAGGTCTAATGCATTTTCATAAGCGTATTTACGAGTTTCAGCCAAAGAAACTTCGTCGTCTATAAGAAATTTCTCATCATCAGTCATCTGGAAATAAAGTCTTGTACCAAACTTTTCTTGTAAGTGCCGCGTGAAGATCCATGGCACTAGATGACCAATATGAACAGGTCCTGAGGGACCTCGACCTGTGTAAAGAACAAATTTTGTTCCACTCTCATAAAGACTTATAACTGTATCAAGGTCGCGATGGCTAAAGAAAATCTTGCGCCGTAACTGCAAATGAAGAATGCCTGTGTGGGTACTCATTTTTTTGAGCAGTTCTTCAGTTAAAGGCTGTGTCCCGAATTCTCTTATTAGTCGCTCGTAGTCTACTTTGCCCTTGACCTCCCAAGGTGTAACTATCATTTCATTGTTGCTTTCTCCATTAGATGTTGACGTATGGTTCACCGTAAACTCTGTTGTTTGGAAGTAGAAGACTGCAGGTAATATATTTATTTTTTAATCTCAATTACCCGCTAAGTGTTTTAGTCAAATCCACTGCTAAAACTTCTATTCAACCCCATTGGTATACACTTTATCAACATGCTTTTATTGAAGACACAAGAACTACTAAATAACCTCAAAATAACATTAACACCTCAGATGGGAAAAAGATGGCTGAACTCAGAGAAAATGAAATTCGCGTCCTCACAGCACTTGATAAGCTTGATGGACAAGCGTCAGTTGAGCAACTTATGCTCGAAGTTGAGTTACCTGACGCCGCAGTTATGCGTGCGGCCCTGATTCTTAAAGAGAACGGGTTGGTAAAAATCCATGCTAAACCAGAAACCAAACTTAAATTGACCCCTGAAGGTGAAATACACGCTCAAAACGGCCTGCCTGAAAGGCGTCTAATAAACGCGGTAATTGCACTTGGCGGAAAAGCTGCCCTCAAAGAGGCTGCTAAAGAAGCCGAATTAAACGAGCAGTTTGCGCAGATTGCTCTGGGATGGACACAGAGAAAAAAATGGGCTACATTCGACTCAAAAGCAGCTATACTTCAGGTTTTGTCAACGCCAAAAGAAGGCAACGATGAAAAAGTTTTGCAGATTCTCTACGGTAAGGACAACATTACCTTAGATAAACTTAATCCGGAACTGCAAGCCGCCGTTGAAATGTTAAAGAAGCGTAAGGCATTACTTGCTGAAGAAAAAACTTCCCGTATACTAGAACTTACAGATGCAGGAAGACAGACAGCCGTAAAAAGCTCTTTAACTGTTATGATGGGCAAAAAAGAAATTACCCAATTAACACCTGCACTTATAATATCAGGTAACTGGCGCAATGTAACTCTTCAAAAATACAACATAGCTGCGCCAGTTGCCAACATCTGGCCAGGTAAAAAACACCCTTATCTTAGCTTTCTAGACGAAGTTAGAGCAAAACTTGTAGCATTAGGCTTCAAAGAAATGACAGGCAATAGTGTAGAAACTGCCTTTTTCAACTTTGATGCACTTTACACTCCGCAGGATCATCCAGCTAGAGAACCTGACAGTATATACCTGGTCAAATATCCAGAATATGGCAATATTACTGCTTATGAAAAAGCTCTGGAAAAAATTAAAGCGACTCATGAAAACGGCGGTGATACAGGCTCAACAGGATGGGGCTACAAATATTCTATACAAGAGGCTAGTCGTCTTATTCTCCGTGGACACGGCACATGTCTAAGTGCTCGCACACTGTTAAGTAAAGAACTGCAAATACCTGGTAAATACTTCTCTATAGCACGTGTCTACCGTCCCGAAGTGGTTGACAAGACACACCTCTCCGAGTTCAACCAAGTGGAAGGTATTGTAGTTGACGAAAACTTGAATCTTAGAGACCTATTAGGCGTACTCAGCAAATTCGCACAAGAAGTGGCGGGAGCAGATAAAATTCGCTTTAAACCTGACTACTTCCCATTCACGGAGCCAAGTGTTGAATTAAGCGCCTACAAGAAAGGTTTAGGTTGGGTTGAATTCGGCGGTTCAGGTATATTTCGACCTGAAGTTACCGACCCTTTAGGTATTAAAGCGCCTGTTATCGCTTGGGGCTTAGGTATTGATCGCCTTTTTATGATGCGCGCTAAAATAGATGACATCCGCTGTATATTCAGCCAAAACCTTGATTGGCTGAGAAAAAAGGAGTTGGTTTAACATGCCCACAATCGATATAGATTATAACGAACTTCAACGATTACTCAAAATTGAAATTAACGATGACATTGAAAAGCTTGATGACATTCTTTCATATGTAAAAAGCGAAGTTAAATTATGGGACAAAGAAAATGGCATAGTTAACATAGAATTTAAAGACACAAATCGTCCTGATCTATGGAGTGTTGAAGGTTTAGCGCGTGCACTCCGTGGCTATCTCCAACTAGACAAAGGAATGAAACAATACATCGTTGACGAAGCTGAACTTGACGTCAACGTTGACCACAGGCTAAAAGACCTGCGCCCCTTCATATGTTGTTCCGTAATCAAAGGAATCAAACTCACCGACTCTAAAATTCGTGGACTTATGCATCTGCAGGACAAACTTGACAAAACATATGGTCGAAGCAGACAAAAGACATCTATAGGCATTTACAATTACGACTTAATCAAACAACCATTAAATTATACCGTAGCAACTCCATCCGAATTCAGTTTTGTACCTTTAGGTTTTTCGGAAAAAATGACCTTGGCGGAAATTTTGGAGAGACACCCAAAAGGCTTAGAATATGGTCACATAGTAAAAAACAGCAGTATCTACCCAATTCTCATAGATTCTGAACAAAAAGTTTTGTCATTTCCTCCTATAATAAACTCCAACGATTTAGGAAGAGTAACCGAGGAAACACAGAACTTACTAGTTGAAGTCACAGGCACTATACACCATGCTGTAATCAACACGCTAAACCTCGTCACAATCTCACTTATTGAACAAGGTGGCAAAGCATACGCTGCAACGATACATTATCCCAACGACAAAATTTACCCATCAAAACTAACAATTACACCTGATTTTAGCAGCAGAAGCATAAACTTAGATGTGGCATATACAAATAAAATTTTAGGCTTAAGCTTAACCTCAAATCAGATTGCAGAGTTACTTTTAACTGCAGGCTTAAACATTGGAACAACTTCAGAACTGGCTGTCGAGATTATTGTCCCCTGTTACCGTACAGATGTAATGCACCCAATAGATTTGGTGGAAGACGTGGCTATCGCTTACGGCTACAACAATATTGCCCCACGCTGGCGTGATCTACCAACCACAGGCGCCGAGAAAGTTGAACGGCGATTAATTAACCTCAGCCGGGAACTCATGGTAGGTTCGGGCTATCAGGAGGTTCTAACATATACTTTAACGAACTCTGAAAACCTGTTCACAAAAATGAACTGCAAAGAAACCCCTATTGTTGAGGTCGTAAACCCCAAAGTGGCCACCATGACTTGCTTGAGAAACTGGCTACTGCCCAGTTTAATGGAGTTTCTCAGTAACAACAAATCCGTCGAATTTCCACAAAAAATCTTTGAAGTCGGCAAAGTCACATTCATAGATGAAACATCTGAAACCAAAACACGAGATGAAGACTGGCTTGCAGCAGCGTCTAGTCACATAAACGCAAACTTCAGCGAAATCAAAGCTGTTCTCGATGCATTCCTCAGAAACCTCAACGTTACATGGAAGATTCAAGCTATTAATCACTCATGCTTTATCGAAGGCCGCTCAGGATCCGTGGTAGTTAGCGGTGAGAGCATAGGCATAATTGGTGAGGTTCACCCACAGGTGTTGGAGGCTTGGAGACTGGAAAATCCTGTAGCAGCCTTTGAACTTAATTTGAATAAAATGCGAAAAAATGTCAACACAGTTTAATTGTATAACTGATTTTTGTATTTCAATCTGCTTTATAATTTAATCAGTTTTACGATACAGCACAGTTTAATTTCTGCTTTTTATATTTTAATGCTATCAAGTGCAAACAGACAAAAATCTACCACCGACAGATGAGTACAACCAACTTAAAGGTCAAGGTTAAAGAAATGGCTAAAGAAAGTCAACATCAACCACAAACTAAGCCAAAAATGCCTATTGTTAGATGTACCTGTGGCGCAAAGATTCTGCTCGTACCTGACGTCAAAAAAATGAGTGAAGCTATTGAAAAGCACATCAAGGAACACCTTCCTAGAGGAAATAGTTCAAAAAAATATGAACTTTTGGCAAATCAAATACGTGCTAATCTGATTATACAAACCCTAAACGCTGCTAAAGAAAACGCGGGTTGAAAATATTACTCTACATTAACTTTGTATTAATTAATAATCGTAAATGTGTTATAAATACAAACATTATCTTAAAAATTTTATATAAACAATTTTTACTGTACTTTTTATTAAAATATTTAACTAAAATGTGTTTTTTAAGAATTTTGTTTACTTAAAAAAATTTGCATAAAAATAGCAAACTTGCCTATTCTATAATGGCATAGTGTGCTTTTAAATATTAAATCGCAACTTTGGTGACGAGCCTCCGAACGTTGAATATGGCACTCAGGACTATACCCCCATATTATGAATGTTTAAAATTTGACTCTGACAGCCTTTTCTTCAATAGCAACGTCAGGTGAATGGAATTGGACAAGCAGGGAGAGTTAAAAGAGAGTTATTTTTTAACTAACTTAACTTTTAGTGATGAACAGTTAAAGCAACTCTATAGACACGTTGTAGAGGAACCAAATCTATCCTGCTCAAAAGGTGGCTTTATTAAATGTCCCGATTGTGGCCAAGAGATTCTTATGATTCCTACTCTCCACGTTATGAACTCCGCGATTGAAAATCACGTTCGACACCACAAAGCTCAGCAAAAAACTGATTTAATAAAAAGTCAACACGCTGTTCTCAAAATTAGGTTATCTCTAATGAGACAGGTGTTAGAAAAAGCTGGCCGCCTTCAAAAATCTTAAGTTTTCTGCGCGATTTTCATGGTTAGTTATTCTATTTTGTGCTCGGATGATCTTTTTTAATATTTCTTGCACTTATGTTGATTAAAAAGTATTGGACAGGGTGTTTATTGTTTGTTGGTTACCAAACAACCAATCCGTAATCGAGGAGAAAGGAGAAGGCTTCGAGAACGGAAAAAGTCTTTTTTGGTAGTTTGGTGCACATTCAACCTTCAACACCCAATTAGCGCATCACAAGACTTAATATACTTTTAAATAAAAGGGTTATGAATTTTTAATCAATTAAACTCTTCAGTTAATAGTAAGTGTTCCTTCCAAAATTTTTTTCTCAGGTGTTTCCAGTTGTTTACTAAGCCATGCTTTTAAGAGTGCACCAATGTTAGGTATTTCGCCTTTGTACATGAATAGTTGATTGTTTTTGAGTGCCATTGCGTTAAGAATCTTTTTTGTCTCTTCATATGTAAAAGATACTGCTTCTGCTTGCATTGCTATGGCTTGGAAATCTGCCCATTGGTTACACGTAAGCACCAGCGCCGGACTTTTTTGTATGTTAATTTGTGGCGCTTGAAATTTTTCCTCGCCGACAGCTAAGACTGCCGTAGGCTGAGTTTGTTTAAGCGAGGGAACCACCTCATTGAGCAATGTTGTAACTTGATTTTGTAAGCCGTTTATTTTATCTTCTACTTTCGTTACTTTCTCGCTTAATCCCCCTACTTCCCCTAAATTACCTGCCACAGCACCTAATTCACTTATAAGCTGATCTAGATCTTTCTCATGCTCCTTAAGAACGTTAACTATAAAATCTAAAGCTTCTAGTGCCTCGTCTTTTGATGGTGATTTCTCTGACATTTCCCGCTTCAGTCCTCTTGCGTGCTACTATGGAAAATACTTTAAATAAACATAGCGCATCCAAAAAATATATCATTAAAAATATGTAAGCATACTTATTTAGAATATTATAGCTGATTTCATAAATTTATGAATTTTTCAACAATGCAATTAATGTTGCTACTAACAAATAATCTCTTGTCTGTCTTCTTTACCTACGCACTAAAACTCGTTTTTCAATCAAGATCTTGGTATGGTCTGTGGTAAAGTGGGTTGCCAAAGCAGGATAATAATCAGGTTATTATCAGCGCCCTGCTTGGTTCTTATCACATGCATTTTCAAACTCCTCAGGGGACATGATGTTTGAACTTACCAAGCGTTGTCTAAAATGGTCACGGGCACATGGATCTCTTACGTGAGCACGGTAAATTTCTGTTAAAAGATACACCGTCATACTTAATGACACGGGTTTTTCTGCCATAGCTGTTAATTCCTTTGAGACACAGCTTAGATCTTCGTAAACTGCATCAGGCAACTTAAGAATCTTAGCCATTTTCAGATAGTCACCCAAAACTTATCTTTACATCAACACGGGTTCAACTTTTTGTTATTCAAAACATATCTTTCTGTGGTTTATCAATTTTGCTCAATAAGAGTTGTCGACAATTCTGCAGCGGGACCTTTCAGTTTAAACCTACTCAGTAACTTTCATTGGGCATAATATGTCTCAAGTAAATTCAATGTTACAATACAGCTTTAGTTAAGTTGCAAAAACGCCCATCCAGTTTTAAACTTTTACAATTTGCGCATGTGGGACGCCCTCGATTTGTAGCACAGCTTCAGGATGTACGTAACCTTTAGCTATAGCTTGTGCTACACAACATTTTCCTACCATATTCACAATGTTGGAATTCTCAATCATGTCCACTGCCTCTTCCACAGTCACTTTACCGCCATTGTAGAACTCATTTTTTATTTGAAAAACAATTTTTCCCTGTCGCAAAGTTTTGCCCAAAAGATCAACATCGCAAATGGCAAGTAGCACGTTGCCACCAACTTTCTTGAGGTTGACATACACTTCCACTTGATGTAACCTCTATAATTGTTTAATAGAGGACCTAGCACCACATGCGTTACAAACCAGAAAAGCAAGACGCTTTTCTTTGGCTATACTTGTATCGGGGCGCTTACAAACAGGACAAACTACAAACTCTTCCAGATACCTTTGTAGTAATCTTTCAAAAGTGTCACGTGGGAACTTTCCTTGAAAAATAGCTCTGCTTTCATGATACGTAGCGGCGGTTGCCATTTCACGTGTTAAAAATTTAAGAATGTGCTGTGGATCGCGGTCCACTATATCTGCAATGTCTTTGAAATTTGAAATTGTTGTGCGCATGCCTACCGTGGAGACAAGGAGTTTTGGCACTTCTAATCTTTCATGTTTTAAAGCTATTTCAGGTACTTGGGCGCGCGCTCGCTTTAGCAGCTCGTTGTAGTCATAGTTCATGCTTTTCACACTGAGAAACCATGAAACACCATAGTATTTAAAACTTTTAATCATGAAACCTGAACCGCTCATCCATCAAACATAAAAGGAGCTACTGAAACCAATATTAGTTTGAATTTCACATTCCTAATATCCGTTAGCGCAAAAGAGGAAACTCCTTGACTCAAGAAACCAAATCCACCGAACTCGCGACAATAAACCGCCAAATTGATGCCCTCAGAGAACAACTACGCAAAATCAACAGCGACATAATTCAACACGTGGAAAGACGAGACAAACTCAATCAGCAAGTGCAGGCGCTCCGCCAAGAAATCGCTGAGTTCAAAAAAGAGCGCGACACCTTAAATGAAAGTGTAAAAATCTTAAAACAGAAACGCGATGAAATGAGGGAAAAAATCCGTCCGTACATTGAAGAAATAAAAGTTCACAGCGAAAAAATTCGCGAGCTAAAAGAAAAACGGGCAGGCAAAAACCGGCATGAGCTTCAGAAGCAATTGGATGCTATAGAGTGGAAGATAGCAACTACTTCTTTGGATTTACAGGAAGAAAAAAGGCTCATAGATCAAGTTAAGCAACTTGAAACCCAATTGATTGTTTACAAGAAGATTGATCAACACAGCAAGAAAATCACTGAAATCAAATCTGAACTCAAGGGTTACCAGCAGCAGGCGGATGCATTCCATAAAGAATTAACTGAACATGCGAAAAAAAGTCAAGAGCTACACGCAAAGATGCAATTAAAATTCGCCGAGCTGTCTAAACTGAGAGATGAAGCAACAAACTTACATGTGCAATACCTGTTAGCTAAAGAGCAAATTAAACCACTACATGACCAACTCTCCTATCTTGTAGAACAACGAAAGCTACTGCAGGATGCCTTAAGAGAGGAATTTGAGAAAACTAAGAAATCTAAAGAACAGGAAATTAAGGATAAACTGGGTTCACAGGCACGTGAAAAACTGCAACGTGGCGAGAAACTAGATTGGCAAGAGTTCCAGCTTATGGTTGGAGCTGGAAGCGATGAGCCTGAAACGGAAGATTAAAACTTAACTAGTCGTTAGCTTACTTATAGGAAACAGAAAGCTGATGACTGGAAGAACTAAAGGCCAATCTGAACAGAAAAAAATTCTGATTCTTTGTGTTGACAGGGATGGCGATCTTGGAACTAAGGCAGGCATCAAAACTCCTTTGATGGGTCGACAAGCCAATCTTGACGCCGCTGTGGCACTTGCTCTTCAAGATCCTGAAGAACCTGACGCTAACGCTATGTTTGAATCTGTGAGTCTCTATGACCGCCTAACAAAAGATAAACGACCTGACGAAATCGTCGAAGTTGCCACAATTTGTGGTTCTGAATTAGGCGGTGTAGGCGCAGATAGAAAGTTAGTTTCTGAATTAAATACTGTGCTGGACCGCTTTAATGCTGATGAGGTAATATTAGTTACGGATGGTTACTCTGACGAAGCTGTTTTGCCACTGATTGAATCTCGCGTTCCCGTTTCATCCGTTCGTCGTATAGTTATTAAGCACAGCGAGTCAATTGAGGAGACAGCCGCTCTTTTTTCGCGTTACCTAAAACTGCTAGTGGAAAACCCAAAATATTCACGAATAGTCTTGGGTCTTCCAGGCTTTCTTTTTTTAATCTGGGGCATTTTAGCATACTTCGGTGTAGTTAACTACTACGCTATAGCAATTCTGCTCGTTCTGGGTGCTTTCATGCTTATCAAAGGTTTTGGCGTTGATAGAGCCGCCAAGGACTTCTACAAGTGGGCTAAAGATTACACGCCTCCACCTTTGCCTGTTCAAATTGCAAACTACACCACAATAGCAGGAGTTTTATGCATTGCAATTAGCGTCTATTCAGGATATACTAACACCTTGGAGCGGATTACCCCTGCACCTGCTGATTTAGGTGCATGGGTTGGTGTTTTGCCCATCTTTTCAGGCTACTTCCTTAAAGGTGCTATAGATCTAATTGTTGTAGGAATAGCTACAATACTGTTTGGTCGAGGCATCCGACTTTACTTTGACCATGATACCCGCGTTTTACGTAATGCTGCGTTAATAGTGTCTGTCGGATGGTCAAGATGGATTTTTGATGGCGCTGCAGACATACTTATTAGTCCAACTTTAGGTTACGCTAATTTAGTTTATTCAATAATTGTAGGAATATTGATTACGATAGCTTCAGTGCTTGTGCTCCTTATTATTTATAGATCCAACAAAAATTTCTTTAAAACCAAAGAGAAAGCTGTTGACGAATTTGGCGAATCATAAAAGAGCTATAGAGAAAGCTTTAATTGAGTTGGTTCAGGCTTATTTTCGTCTTAATAGTGTCATTTCAAATCTATTTGACCAGGTGAATTTTCAGTGGTGCTGAAGAGGTTTCTATCAATTATTGGGGCATATAAGGCATATCAGAAGTGGCTGTGGCTTCAAGTAAAAAATGGTGAAAGACCCGAACATATAGCCATAATTCTTGATGGAAACAGACGTTGGGCAACTTCTCAGGAACTTAACCCTTGGTTAGGTCACAGACAAGGCGCGGAAACGGTTGAACGCCTTCTGGAGTGGTGTGACCAGTTAGGAGTGAAATTTGTGACGCTCTATACTTTTTCTATGGAGAATTTCAAGCGACCCCCCCAAGAAGTTGCAGAAATTATGCGCATTGCAGAAGAAAAATTTACTAAACTGCTTACAGATGAAAGAATTCATCGTAGTAAGGTTCGCATCAAAGTTATAGGCAGAGTGAATCTCTTACCTGAGTCTCTACAGAAGCTAATTGCAGAGGTGGAAAAATCAACTGCTACTTATGATAAGCAGTTTTTGAATTTTGCGTTTGCCTACGGTGGGAGAGCAGAAATTGTGGATGCCACAAAAAAAATTGCTCAAAAAGTTAAAAGCGGTGAATTAAGCGTCGACGAAATTGATGAACGAACATTTGAAAAATACTTGTACACCGCTCATTTGCCTAACCAAGAACCTGACATTATAATTCGTACTTCAGGAGAGGAAAGACTCAGCGGTTTCCTGCTTTGGCAGTCAGCTTACAGTGAACTTTATTTTCTTGATGTTTACTGGCCTGACTTCCGATTTATTGACTTGCTTAGAGCAGTTAGAACTTTTCAGCGTCGCAAGAGACGTTTTGGAGCATAGTTTAGTTAAGAACGTTTCTTGGAGCTTACAATAGATATGACGTCGCGATCCTTTAATACTGCATCTTCCCCTATTCGTTTTCTACCCCTTGCATCAACAGCGTAAAGGAAGCTATCACCAAGTTCAGAGTGTATGATGTATGCAAATTGGCGTGCAGTAGTTCCATGGGGAACAAGATAT
>JAOAIX010000012.1 GCA_026414485.1 Candidatus Bathyarchaeota archaeon | reverse complement strand
GGCACGACCAGCGTAGCCCCGCAAGATACGTTTACCTCGAACTGACTGTTGTCCAACACAAGCAGCCATTTGACCAATGTTTAAACTGGAACCCCTAGCGCCAGTGCGAGTCATAACGATGCCGGCGTTCTCCAAAGTGAAGTCATCGTCAGCAATTTTTCCTGCCTCATCACGAGCGGTAGCCAATTCATGCATAACATAAATTTCAAAAGATTCCTCTAAAGTTTGCCCGGGCAACCGCGGCAAAGTACCATTCTTGTAGTTCTCGATGTGTTCATCAATCCTCTTCTGGATTCGCTCCATGGTCTTCTGGATGCGAGCACGCGCTTTAGGTGACAAAACAAGCTGGTCATAGGTGTAACTGAAGCCACGCATTGAGATAAATAATTTGAGCATACGTGTAATTTTATTGAGGAACTCCCGTCCAGCCTGTGTACCATAATCTTTGATGATACGGTGCAACAAACTTTCAGACTGCTCTGAGCCAATGCTGCGTCGGTCGATTATGCCTGAAACCAGCTCACCATTCTTAACGACAACGTAAGCATCATGTTCACACTCTTCCTCTTTACATTTGGCGCAACCCTGACAAATGTTTGCCTTTAGAACATAATTCAATGATTTGGGTAAGAATAAGCTGAAGATTTGTTTGCCCGACCACATAGGCACAGGCTCTTTTACAGCTGGTTCAGGTAAAGGACCAAGATAACCTGTAGCCGTCAACAATCGATTAACTTGATCGCGAGTCAGGTAGTTACCTTTGCGAGTGAAATAGTACGCTCCTGTAATGAAGTCTCTGATAGCTCCAATAATTGGCCCACCGAATCGCGGAGAAAGAATCTGATCCTGAACTTGCATAAGCAGCAACGCTTCTGTACGTGCTTCTTCGCTTTGGGGCACGTGGAGGTTCATTTCGTCACCGTCAAAGTCAGCGTTGTAAGGTGGGCAAACACACAAATGCATACGGAAGGTCTTGTAAGGCAAAACCCGCACATAGTGCGCCATAATTGACATCCTGTGAAGGGATGGTTGACGATTAAAAATTGCTATGTCACCGTTCTTGAGGTGACGTTCTACGATGAAACCTATCTCTAAAGCTTCTGCTATCTTGGTTCGATCGACGACGAACTCTAATCTGATACGTTTGCCATCAGGGCGAATAATGTATAGAGCGCCAGGATAGTTTTCTGGTCCATTGATGACAAGTTTCTTCATCTCATCCATATTGTACGCTGTAATTTTTTCAGGTACTGACAATCGCATAGCAACATCTTGAGGGACGCCTACTTCGTTTATATCCAAGTTAGGGTCGGGAGAGATAACTGTGCGCGCTGAGAAATCCACGCGTTTACCAGACAAATTACTGCGGAAACGTCCTTCTTTACCTTTTAATCTTTGAGAGATTGTTTTAAGAGCTCTGCCTGAACGGTGCCTTGCAGGGGGAATTCCTGAAGCTTCATTATTAAAGTACGTCGTCACGTGGTACTGTAAAAGTTCTGACAAGTCTTGGATAATAAGTGTCGGGGCACCTGCTTCCATGTTCTCTTTAAGTCTCTGGTTAATTCGTATTATGTCGACAAGTTTGTGAGTTAAATCATCTTCAGAACGTATACCTGACTCCAAAGTTATAGAGGGACGCACGTAAACAGGAGGCACAGGTAAAACCTGCAAAACCATCCATTCAGGACGAGCAACTTTAGGGTTGAAACCCAAGATCTCCAAATCTTCGTCGCTTATACGTTCAAGGCGTTCACGTATCATACTAGGCGTTAACGGTTCAGAACCCGCCTCTGTTTGCTCTATAAATTTTGTTGGTTTTTCAAAGGTAATTTTGAATTGAGGGGAAGCGCAGTGTGGACACTGTTTAGTTTTAATTTCCTGTACTACATCTTTATAGACTTCATCAGGGATAAGACCTAGGAGCTCATTATATCTTTGAATTTTGGCTTTCTGCTTTTTAGCCGCTTCATCAGAAAGAAGAATTCTGCCACAGCTTCGGCAAGTAGAACGCAAAAGGTCAAAGATAATTTTAGTGAATTCAATGTGAACAATCGGTACTGCAAGCTCTATATGACCAAAGTGACCAGGACAACGAATAGCAGTGTTGCCGCAAGTTTTGCATCTTTGTCGTGGCTCAAGAGTGCCTAGTCTACCATCCATAAGTCCAGCGGTGATTGGGGCGCCGTCCTCGTCGTAAGTGTCGGGTGTTTGTATCTCCACCACCGACTGCTTACGCAAATCTTTGGGCGAAATCAAACCAAAACTTATTTCGTCAACAACTTTATGAATTAATTCCTCAGTTGCCATATTACGCCTTCTCCTTAAGTTTTAATTTGGGTGTTATACATAGGCTTTGAAGCTCCTGCAATAGAAGTTTGAATGCGTACGAAACAATTACAGGTGAAACTTTGGCTTTTTCATCACAAATCTTGCAGACATATTTACGTTGTTTCATATCGTAGAAAGCAATTTGACCGCAATTTTCGCATATGTAAAGGGTATATTTGTCGGACTCTTCCAGCAACCTGTCACGTAACAACATAGCAGCGCCATGACCTATAAGACAGTCGCGTTCCATTTCACCGAATCTGAGACCACCTCCACGAGCTCTGCCTTCAGTGGGTTGCCTTGTAAGCATCTGAACTTGACCACGAGCTCTAGCATGAATTTTGTCAGCGACCATGTGGTGAAGCTTTTGATAGTAAACTATTCCCACGAAGATATCGGCAACAAATTTCTCGCCAGTAGTACCATTGTAGAACACTTCACTACCAGTGTGGCTAAAACCGTTTTTGATTAGGTTACGCCGCACCTCATCAGGACCTTCATTAGTGAACGGTGTGCCATCGACGGGTTTACCTCGTGCTGCAGCGCATTTTCCTGCAAGAGATTCGATAAACTGACCAATGGTCATTCTGGAAGGGATAGCATGGGGATTAATTATTAGATCAGGCACCAATCCGTCTTCAGTAAAAGGCAAGTCTTCTTGGGGCACAATTAAACCTATTACACCCTTCTGACCATGGCGAGAAGCAAATTTATCGCCTAACTCCGGAATACGTTGGTCACGTACACGCACTTTGACAAGTTTGCTTCCCTCACCAGACTCAGTAATGAATATGGCATCAACTACGCCGTTTTCAGATGGGCGCATATCTGCAGAGGTATCACGCATAGAGGGACCTTTAACTTCAAATTCTTTGTATTCCTCAAGGAATCTGGGTGGACTAATTCTACCAATCAGAACGTCGCCGCCAGCAACTGCAGACTCTAAACCAATTATGCCATCAGGCTCCAAAAGCCTATAGTACTGTTCACCACGGTAACCGCGGGTACCAGGCTCTGGAACAGTAAATTTGTCTTTCAAACCACCTAGATATTGCCGGCACTCAGCCTCGTAGATTCTAAAGAAAGTAGAACGGGCCAAGCCTCTTTCTATGGAAGCCTTATTGAATATGATAGCGTCCTCCATGTTGTAACCCTCATAAGATAACACTGCGACAACGCAGTTTTGACCTGTTGGACGCTGCTTGTATCCCATGACTTCCATAAGCTCAGTTTCCACTAATGGAGCTTGAGGATAGTGCAATATATGTGAGCGCGAATCTACACGGTTTTGGAAGTTTGTACCATAAACACCTAGCGCCTGTTTTGCCATTGCAGCTTGATACGAGTTTCTGGGGGATTGGTTATGTTCTGGATAGGGGATAGTGGACGCGCAAATTCCCAAGATGGTAAAGGTTGCAATTTCAGCGTGAGTATGCTGAGGAGTAACTTTGTCAACTGAAATAGCAATGTAGGCGTTCTCTTCTTCAGATGCGTCTAAATACTCAATCAAGCCATTCTTGACGAGATCTTCCCAACTCCATTCGCCTAAGGCAATTTTCTCTAAATGTTTGGGCTGAAGTTTTGGAACACCGTTTTCTACGATTATGAGAGGCCTTCGAACTCTGCCTTCATCACAGTTAACGTGAACCTCTTCAGTTTCAGTTTGATCCCTAGAGAAGTAGGTTACATTGACTTCAGTTGAGATTTCACCTGTGCGACGTTTTTCTCTGAATGATTTAACCATTTCTTTTGGTGAACTACAAAAGCCAATTATGTTACCGTCAACAAAAACTTTTGCACCTTCAACTTTCATGTTTTCGTTAGCTTCGTGAGCAGGCACTGTACCCATCTCAAAGAGAAGTTGCTTAATTTTTTCAGGATTAACGCCGACAGAGATGGATGACGATAGAGCAAGATTCTTTACTAGACCACAGTTGGAGCCCTCAGGTGTTTCGTTTGGGCACAAGCGTCCCCAGTGAGTTGGGTGCAAGTCTCGAGCTTCAAAGTTTGGCTGGCTTCGGCTCAGAGGCGACTGGAGTCTACGCATATGGCTTAAAGTTGATATGTAATTTGTTCGATCCAGAAGCTGAGTTATACCTACACGACCTCGGCCCCAATTACCGGTGGCAAGAGCATGCTGGAATCTTTCAGTAATTATACCAGGTCTAACTGCAGCGGATACTGTGATGAGAGGCCCTTTGACACCGATACGCTCAAGTTGGTATTTTATGTCGCGAGTCAAATTTCTGAAGGCTACACGGAATAAGTCAGCCAACAGAGGTCCTGCTAATCTCAGGCGCTTATTTTTGAAGTGATCCTTGTCGTCTTGTTGACGCCTACCCATCTTAAGTTGTATAACACGACTGGCCATCTCTCCAAGAAATATAGCTTTATCTTTACGTTGTTTTTCGGTTCTACCTAAGTGGGGCAAAAAGTTCTTGTCAATAGCAGTTTCGGCTTTTTGAATACGATATTCCTCAACTTGTCCATGTGCCACACGATTACCAATAAATAAGATGGCGTCCTGAGGAGTATCAACACCTATTGCTTTTTCAAAGGATGGTCCCAGTGCAGTTTGGATGTCTGGATCAAGCGACACTGCCTCTGCAATATCTTTGTCTTTTTCCATCCCTAGCGCACGCATGATAACTACAAACGGAATCTCAGTAGGCACACCAGGCATAGAGACGTATATGGCGTCATCAGCCTTGAGTTTAAGCTCAATCCGAGCTCTGAAACCTACTGTTGTCGAAAAAATTTTTGCTTGATAAACAGGAGAAGTGCCTTTTTCATCGAGATCAATGATTACACGGTTAGGAGCTAAGTCCTCCATAGCTACAATGACTCGTTCGGAGCCGTTAACAATAAAGTAGCCACCAGGATCATCAGGATCTTCCCCTGCAGCAATAAGTTCTTCACGAGAAAGCTGTGAAAGGAAGCAAAGTTTTGATTTAAGCATCACAGGTATATTACCTATGTAAACAAGCTCGGTGTCCTGCTCTCTGCCATCTATCACAGGAGTCATCTCTAAGGCTACCGGTGCAGCATATGCTAAGTTTCTGAGTCTAGCCTCCATAGGATAGATTTCGTGTTTGGTGCCATCTACCTCGGTAACGTAAGGTCCCGTGATTCGTGATTGAGGATCTATAACCCAAATTTGCCCAAGTTTAACCTTGTAAGGGTTTTCTGGAACTTCTATGGGGATTTCGGCAACTTCGTCGACAACCTCCTGCAACCCATGGTCAATAAACTCGTTGTAGCTGTCTAGATGCTGCCTTACTAGACCTTTTTCGTTAAAGAAACTCTTTAACAACAGGTGTGTATCTTCTTTTGAAAGTTCAGTCAATTTTAATTATCCCCCGCAATTTTTTCTTTTGCAGATATTTAGGATGTTTTTTATGCGGGTATTTTTCAAACTTGCAAGTCCTCCGATGTTGGATGATCCAACGTCGAAAAAGGGGTTACCTACCTTTTTTAAGAGCACAAACACATGCTACGCAGCATGCTAATAAACCTTTTTGTATACTGTTTTAAGTTTTTGTCGGTAAACTGCGAAGTGCTAAAAAAAGTCAGAGCCTATATACCAAGGAAGAACAACTGCGCGCTTTCACAGACAATACCAGAAAAAGAACTCTTTTAAAGGAAAAACAAAAAGGGCACTCGACAAATTTTGAGTAATTAAAGAAAGAGAAAGGACAGAGGTTGAACAGAACTTACAATGTTTATACACACATCATTGCCGATCTCAGAAGCAGAAACTCATCTTCTGACCAAAAAAATCAGTACTTCCATTAAGTAGCAACGGAGTACAACTACATCTAAAGAAAAATTGCCTTTTGATACGCAACAACACTTCTGTTGATCGAGAATTCAGATTCACCTTTCATAAGAAATATCATTCTGCACAGGCAACAACAAGCTTGAGAAGTATAGTGATGGCCCTAAAACATGTTTCATATAGAGAAAGCACGTTAGTTGTATTAGCGATAGCCTTCGTGTTGACGTTGGTTTTCTCTCCTTTTTCCAGCGTCAATGCGAAGGCAGAATGGAGAAACTCTGAGTATGAAAATTTTGTTTATACCCGTCTAAACTCTCCGCAGGGCAACGTTACAATTGTTGAGAAACCTATGTTTCCTGTCCATTTTAATGAGTCACAGATATCAATAGGAAGCAATTGGAGTATAGTTGTGCCTTTAGTAGCAAATCACACATATCATGTTTACTGCTATGGAGAATGGGTACATAATGGTTCAGCTCCAAAAACAGACTATGACATTTACGTATACAACCCAGAGGGGATTCAGGAAAGTGAACATACTGAGGCAGCGGGACTCCCAGAACATTTAGGAAGCAGAGTGAATCACACGTTTTTTGTTCCCCAAATGACGGGAAACTATACATTTGTAATAGAAAACGACATAAGACAGAGTAATGGCACACAAGCGGCTACGTTTATGATTATTGAAAATTTGGAAACTAACCGGTGGCATTCACGCTACATAGAAGGTAAAACTACAAATCAAGGGTCAACGTTCAATACTAGTTGGGCTTACGAGTTTGTAACCGACAAAGCCAACATAGAAATCTGGATAAAAGTTCCACACACACTCGACATGTATGAAGCGAGGCTTTATGCTATGAGCGACGCCCACTCTCTTGTCATTAATAACATGCCCCTACCGTGGGAACCTGGACTCTATGGCAATCTAACGAACGGAGTAGGCGGCTATAACTTGGACAGCGAAAAATATCGAGGTGTAGCCTATGCCAGTTGCGAGTTTCGAGGACAGGACATGTTTTTAAATTTCTCCGCTAACAATGCAACCAAAACGTTGTATCATTTGGTTCTAATTGGAGAATCAGGCGCAGGGGAAGTAGAATTTCTCATCAAAACCCAATTCGAAAACGGCAGCTTAATTCCTGCAGGGCTACTGGGTAGAGTTTACCCCACTAACTCCACAACCATCACGTATATTTCAAATTTCGAATTGATCAACGCAGTTTTGGAATACACGACGGATAGCTGGAACAGCTCACAAAGCATTAACATGAACGTTACCACAAAAAACTGTACAGCCGTCATTCCTCCTCAGAGGGCAGGCACAGTAGTGGAATACCGCGTTTTAGCAAAAGATATACTCATGAATAGTTTAGTTGCCAACGGCAGCTATACAGTTAAGCAGTCGGCTAGCCTAAACATCACGTCGGTATCTGAAAAAGCTCACGTAGGCGAAAATGTCACAATACAAGGTATGTTAGTGGGTCTAAACAGCAGTGTTCCGTTAACTATACAAATTATGAGCGCGGCTGAAACCTACCAAGTTGAAACACGAACCATGGCAAACGGCACTTTTAGCGTAGTTTTCCAGCCAAACAGCACAGGAACTTGGGTTGCCCAAGCAACATTCAGTGGTAACGACCTATTTTTTGCCTGTGATAGCAACCAAGTTATGATAAAGATCAATGAACAACCGTTTATTGCTAAAAACGGCATATATGTTGGAGGAGGATTCATCGGCGCAATTGCCGTTAGCGGGGTGGTTTATTTTATAAGGAAACGCAAACAGTAAAAACCTGCTGCTTTTACCCAAAAATATAGAAATAAAAAAGAGATTTTAGAACATTTTTTCCCAGCGATTGAAAAGCTCTAAAACTTCGTCTCCACCATGATCTTTAAGGAACTCACGGGTCTCTTTGTCTTGGACAGCATTCTTTTGGAACTCTTTAATCCACTGTGCCTTCTCTGCAAGGAAAATGATGCCGTCTACACCTGTTCTAGCGACTCGAGTAGCAACAGTCATGATTTGCTTGGTAGGCGCCACGGTATCCCATGTTTCACCTGGACCACGAACGTAAAAGTTTACAAATACGGGTTTCTTGAGGAAGCTCTTGTAGCCTCTGGCAATTGTTTCCCAATACCATGGTGTAGGATACGCCTTAGAGAACATAGGTATAACAAAATAGTCAGCGTATTCAGCCATAGCGGCAAAGTCGTAACCAAACCGTTCTTTTCCAAGCAGTGGGTCAGGTAAGCAGTTCACAAATAAGGGTTTGTTGACAACTTTTTCGCGCACTTCTTTGAGGAATTCTGTAACCGTGTTAGCTCGCCAATTCACCCAGTTCAAACCACTTTGGCGCCACTGTTCAACACATCTGGGGCAGGTGCAAAATGCGTAGTCAGCAAAATGCTGGCTACTTATACTGATGCCAGGGGTTACTCTCGCACATTCCTCAATAAGTTTTAGATTGTATTCACGAACTTCTGGATTGGTCATACATAGTACATCCCAGCGTAAGTTGTACCGCTTATTAGTTCGGAATGCAGGTCCATTGGTGCTGACAGAAATCCACTCTGGGCGTTTTGCAGCTAAAGCGTTGTCACCGAAAACTGCGATGTTAGTGTACATTTTTGGGTTAGGTTTACCCACCGTTCCTGATTCAGGCTTAATACGGTAGAAGTTGTAGTCCACACCTTCAACTGGTTCAGGTTGATATAGGAAGACTCCGAATTTCAAATTTTTCACCAATAGGTTTAGTTTATTGCTAACGGATAATTTCGCAGGTTATTTAAGGTTTCAGTTTTTACCCTCAGAAAGAGCGGATTCTAACAAACCCACAAGCACTTGTCTGAGAAAAGGAGGCAAATTCACATCACAATCTTCATTGCAGCTACGACGGCTGTGCTTTTTTGCAAACAAATCAGCAAAATGTTTACCTAATAAACTTAGGTCTCCAAATTTTGCAGGAACCAAACCTTGCTCAAAATCTTCGCTAATTTTCACGGCTGCAAAAACTAGCGAGGCAAAAAGTGGCTCTTCATTCAACTTTCTAGTCAGAAAATCGCTTAGCGTTTTAGCATCAGTGTTGAGGCTTGGAACTTTTGAAAGTTCGAATGCTAATCGCTTAACTGACAAATGATGCTCAGCTAAACGTTGCACAACTGATCGTTGTGGTGCAAAGCCACCAATTCTGGAGCGCGATACAGCTTCTTTCACAGCTTGCCTAGTACATGAAGCAACTAACTGCCCCAGTTTTGAAGCTGGACCACCATAGATGATTTTAGGGCCGTTCCCTGTTTCGGCTACAACCATGGCGTCGGTTACGGTTCCTGTTGCTTCTGAACCAGAGTACCTACTACGTACATCCAGTTCTCGCAGAGCGGCAGTTTTTGCTTCAGTCGCAGTAATGAGACAACTAACTAAGCAAGCTTCATCAGGATGCCCATCAATGACTACTATTATGTTGATGGTTCCTGCGATAGGCTGAACCACAATTTTCTCGCCTGCTGTCTCAGCGTGAGTACATCCAGCAGTTGCGATAACACTTACGCCCAAATCATCTGAGGTTTTGGAAACTAACGCGAAATCAGCGATATTAGCATAAGTAACCATACCCACAAAATTGTCGTTGCGTCCTAATTTCTTAAATGACTCTGTGATGAAAAGTTGAGGGTTATCGTGAAGAGGACGATCCCCATATTCATCTGTAACTTGAGTATTGATTATTATCTTAGTTTTCTTTAAGCCACCACCATTGTAAATTGCAGAGCTAACTGTGTTTAATTCGCTATCAGAAATAACTGCGAGCACATTCTCTTTGAGAACAAGTTTAATACCCTTACCGACAAGGTCAAATTGTTTCATCAAGGTATCAGCCACTTATTTTTAGATAATTTTATTCTTTGCTATGGTGATGGCTTTTGAAGGACACAAATCTGCGCAGACACCACACCGATTACATGAAGACGCATCTACAGCGACAGGCTTCCCGTTGACTCCTGCGTCCAAAATTCCCTGAGGACAAACTCCAATACAAACTAAGCCAGAGCAAGGAGGACATTTGGCATAATCAATTTCTATGGGAGCCTTATGCGTATCCATGGAGAGTCAACAATTAAATAAGACTCACGAATATATCTGTTGCGCGCGAGGCAAAATCATGAAAATTGGCTTAGTCACATATTCTCCAGAAAAAGTTGAAGGCTACGAAATGAATGTGTATTACTCAAAATGGGTCGATGGACAAGTTTTTCCAGCAGCAAAAGATATGCAAAACGATGTTACTTGTTTCTGTGACGCGAAAGCCATCCGTGAAGACCCAAGTTTAGCTGCAACTTCAAAAAATGGGCCTGCATTACGTAAGAACCGCAAAGCCAATTTGGTATTTGATTACGTATGCCCTACTAACCCTGCTTATCAGACTAAAGTGCTTGAATATATAGAAAGCATAAATAAGGAGGATATACGAGGTGTCACCCTCAACCTCTATCATTTTCCCGATCAGGAATTTTGCACTTGTCCGCGATGTGTGGAGCTCTGTCGTCTTAGCGGCTTAAACTGGACAGATTGGCGAGCACAAGCTGTAACAAGCTTCATCAAAGAAGCTAAATCACGTGTCAAAGGCGTATTTGCCGTAGAAATGTTTCCTGATCCGTTGATGGCAAAAGAGCGCTTTGGAATAGATTTTGAAGCTATAGCGGAAATGGTGGATTATTTTCATGTCCCTCTTTCAGCTCGAGATTACACGACTAACTATTGGGTGGATTTGCTGACCCAAGACTTCTTGAAAATCTTAAAGAAACCTGTGGTTGTGGAGTTGAGTGGAGAGATGATAAATGATGAAAAGGCCGAGGCACTTCTTAAGACGGTGGCTTATTTGAGTCGACATAGTTTATTGGGAGTATTGCTGTTGGTACATGACTCGGAGAATGCACGACAGATTGCACGTTACGCCGTCAAGAATTCGGAATATCGAGATTGGCTCTGCAAAAACGATTTTAAACATATGATAAGAATAGTGGATAATTGGGCTAAACTCTATTGAGACGTTGACGGTATTCTCTGAGTTTTTGCATATCTAAATCTGTGGTTATAACTGAATCTTCCACGGCATCGGAAACCTCCTGCTCTATACCCCACGGAGTGATAAAAGCGCTTCTACCGCCGCGGGCGTTGGAACTGACGTTGCCAACTTTGACTACGTAGATTCCGTTTTCTGAAGCAAGTTTCTCAGTTAACGGGTGACCTTTTACATGTGGATGGGTACCCATTGCTGCAACGGGCAAAAAGACAAGTTCTGCACCTAAATCAACAATTGCTTTTATGGTTGGTGGGTCAAACATGTCGGCGCAAACAAGCATTCCAACTTTACAATGTGGTGTAGAAAATACCGCAGGTTTGTCACCTTTACTTACTCCCGCTTTAAGTTCAGCGATAATTGGATTGCGCTTACGATAAGTACCAATCAAGACGCCTCCCTTCCATAATGTAGCGGTGTTATAAAAATGGCCTTTGTCTTCTTCAAGAACCGTTCCACCTGCAAGGTAAACCTCGGGATACTGTTGAGAAGTCTGTTTGAGAAAAAGAATTGTTGGCAGGTAAGTCTCTTTACTTATATTTTGGGCATTGTTGAATTGCTCCATGTTGTTTGGGACAGAAAAGTACTCGGGAAGAGCAATAAAATCAGGTTTTTGTTTTGTGGCTTCTTTGATACCTCTTTCTGCGGCGGTTAGGTTACTTTTGAGGTTGGGGCGAACTTTCATGTGGACGAGACTAACTTTCAAACGCTACACCCTGAATGGGTTGTCTTGTTAAGAACGTTCTTTATGAACTTTTAAAGGTAACTGAACATCACAGACGCCGAATTTAAAAAGCAAGTGTCCACTGTTTTCTTCACTTTTAATACACATGTTTATATTTTTATGCCTTTTGTAGGCATGTGGATAAATTTAAATAGTTGCAGCGTACCAAATTCTGGTATAACGGGGAAAAACAACATGACTCTTGAACCAAAAGAATACGTTCACCTTCTGCCCGAAGTTAAAACACTAATAAACAAAGTTGTCCAAAAAAACATGGCAGACGGTTTTCTGTTTTCCGCTGGAACAGACACACAAATAATCGCATATGAGGCTGTAAAATACAAACCTGACATTACATGCTTGACAATGGCTTTCAAACACGGTACGCCGAAAGATACAGAGTGGGTAAAGAAAATGGTTGCGCTTTTGAATTTAAACCATGAAAACCACGTATTTGACCGAGATGACGTCATCACAAACGCACCCAAAGTTGTAGAAGCCCTAAAGAAATTTGATCCAATGGAAATACGAAACAGTATGCCTGTCTACATTGGCTTAACACTACTTAAGAAAAAAGGGATAAAAACAGTATTTACAGGAGACGGATTAGACGAACTCTTTGGCTATCCATGGCAATTTCACCTCTCTGAAGAAGAATTTGCAAAAAAACAGCAAGAGATGTGGGCAGAAATGGGGTTCTCCTCCATTCCCATGGCAGAATCTATGGGAATGAGCATCAAAGCACCTTATCTGGATCCTATGTTTATGGAATGGGCAAAGAAGTTACCCATAAAGTTAAAAATCAACTTCACTGACGGCGTAAAGTATAGCAAATGGATTTTACGTAAAGCTTACGAAGACGTAATACCCAAAGACATCATCTGGCGACCCAAAGCTCCTCTGGAAGCAGGAACGGGAACTGAAGTTCTCCGAACATTCTTTAACGATGTTTTTACTGACGAGGAATTTGAAGAGAAGAAGAAAGAGATTCTTGAAAAAGACGAAGTAAGAATCCAAGATAAAGAACAGCTCCTCTACTACGAACATTTTAGAAAGAAATTTGGTAAACCCAAGGATGTCTACAAAGACAAGGGCGGTATTCAGTGTCCCTACTGCAAAAGCTACATAAAAACAAAAATTCAGTTCTGTAAAATTTGTGGTGCCTACCCTATCTAATTTTTTCTATTCTTTATTTTAGATTTAAAAAACGGAATTGTGGGAAAAGCCTTAATTCTGTAAGCGATGCTCATGTGAAACAATGGAGCACAGAGCATGTCTAAACTGGCAAATTTGAAGTTGGCTATGGGAATATCCATTTTCATAGCAGGGTTTATCTTTGCTCTGTTTTTATTTACCTTGCTCTTCCTGCTACAATTAGATACGCTATCAGGTTTGATTGTCGGTTTATCAGGCACAGGACTTTTCATACTTTTCCAGTATCTGATAGGCCCAATTATAATAAGCGCGGTCACCCACCTACACTACCTCAAACCGGGAGAGAATCCATGGCTGGAGACAACTGTTAAAGAGCTTGCGGATAAAAGCGGCGTACCAATGCCGCGGTTGGCCACGGTTCCAAGCAAAGCTCCTAACGCCTTTGTTTTTGGCAGAACTGCCAATAGCACCACGTTGGCGGTACATGAAGGGCTTTTAAAAAATTTAAACAAAGATGAAATAAGAGCAGTAATTGGACACGAAATAGGACATATAAAACATAAAGATTACATTGTAATGACTGTTTTGTCGGCGCTGCCATTAATAGCATACATAATAGCGCAGACAATGTTTCGGGCAGCTATGTTCAGTTCTTACTCCACTAGAAGACAAAAAAACGAAGGAAACGCGGGAGTTATATTCTTAGCTATTGGCGCGATGTCATTTGTAGTATATGTAATTACTTTTTTGAGTGTTAGAAGACTCAGTCGACTACGCGAGCATTACGCAGATGCATTTTCTGCGTATCTTACAGGGACACCAAGAAGTTTGTCAAGCGCACTAGCAAAAATAACTTATGGTTTGTCGATTATGCCTAATGCGCCTTCTGAAATGCGAGCATTCTATATTGAGGATCCAAGCACCGCCCAACAGGAAATGCGTAAAATTATGGATATGAAAAATGAATATGATTTAGACCAAGATGGAGTTTTAGATGAGCGAGAGCTGGAATATGCCATGGAGCAAGAAGCCAAATCCACATGGAACCAATTGAACAGTCTTTTTGCGACGCATCCACCTACTTTTAAGAGAATTCTTTTGCTACGCGAAATTGAAAATGAAATGCACACAGGGCAATATACAAGCGACCGGATCTATGCCCGTGTTTAAAGTCTGTTTGCCTTACCCACAAGAAGTTGGGCGTTTTTAAGTCAGAAATAACCCATTGTTATGCGAAGACTAATATCTGTGCGTTTACGATAGTTTTTTAGCAATAGGAATGTGAAGAGTGATGCCCTACTGTCCTGAATGCGGCGGTGAAATGCATTATAACGTAGCAACTAAACACCAAATTTGCAAAAGTTGCGGCTTATCGGTTACGCAGCAGGAACTTATGGAGTTAAGAGAGAAAAATCGTCCTCCAGAAGAAACTGCTGAGGAAATTCGCGAAAACCGCCGAAAAGAGTACCTAAAATGGTATCTTAGCAAAAAATAGTAGACGCTTAAAAATAAAGCGACGAAAGTTTGGCAGCTTTAACTCTGCACAATAAATTTTTGGGGAAAAATAATTAGAATTAGTTAACCTAATTGAATCTTTAGAGAAGGCAAAAGCATGGCAGCAGAGCTAGAGATAGTGTGCATAGGTAACGAATTACTTATAGGCAAAGTTGTAAACACAAACGCCAGCTGGATAGGCAAAAAAGCCACCGATTTAGGCATCAAAGTAAAAAGAGTAACAGTATGTGCAGATGACTTGCAAGAAATTGCATCAGTCATCCGCGAAGCTCTCAGCCGAAAACCAAAATTTGTAATAACTACAGGGGGATTAGGGCCAACGTTTGACGACAAAACTCTTCAGGGAATCTCAATTGCACTACAAAAGAAGTGGGTAGTCAATGTAGAAGCATTCAGAATGGTACAAAACAAGTACGTGGAATACGTTAAAAGCCGTAACATCGAGACGCCGGACATGACTGAACCACGTGTTAAAATGGCAACCTTCCCTGAAGGAACTAAACCTCTTTTTAACCCTGTGGGTACTGCGCCAGGTATGCAGGCAGACATTGAAAATACAGTTTTGTTTGCGCTTCCTGGGGTGCCTAAAGAAATGGAAGCGATCTTTGAGCTTTCAGTTGTGCCTTTGCTGCGGCAAGCATCAGAAAACGGTGGTTTTTACCAAAAAAGTATCTACGCCGACAACATAATGGAGTCTATTCTGGCGCCGCTTATTGATAAAGTAATGCAAGATAATTGTGGGGTTTACATAAAGTCTCATCCAAAAGGTATGGAAAACCAGCCGCATATGGAGTTACATTTTTCGATTTTAGAAAAAAACCCAGACAGAGCAGAAGCACTTCTTAGAGAAGCTGTAGCACAGATGGTTCAGCTTATCCGAGAAAATGGTGGAAAAATTTACCCTGAAAAACACCAAACTGATGTATAAAATAATTCTTATTTAATTATGCCAATGAAGTGGTAGCCTCGGAGATAATGATAGACGAGTGAGTAAAATCGAAACACAAGTTGTCATCGATAACAGCTATAATTTGATTTCTGTTAGGGGTGGCGCCAACAACAGCTACTGATTTTACAGTTTCCCGCTAGCTCTCCATACCCTACTATCCTAATAAAACTACCCTCCGCCGCAGTTAAATCAACATTTGAGTTAAGATAATCTAAGTCCCATAGCACGCAACGCGTATGCGGCAGAAGTTTTCACAGCGGATATTCCGTAGGTTCCACCTCGTCGAAGCATCTTTAGGATGTAATTTGGGCGCAAATAGAATTGTTGGTAGGCTTTATAACGAATCTGGGCGAGTTTCTCCATACTAAGCCAGGGCGTTTCAAAAGTGGGTCCAGCAGTATCATACTTGTCAAAATCGGTAACTCGAAGCCAACCATTTTTAATCACTTGGTCGTACATGGGTGTTCCAGGATAAGGTGTTGCCACATAGAAACCCACATCGTCAGGATTTAATTCCTTCACAAAACGAATTGTTTCCCAAGCTGTCTGTTCAGTTTCTCCAGGAAAACCCAACACTACATTTGCAATGGTCATTAACCCTACGTCATGTGCGGTTTTGTATGCCAAACGGGTTTGGTTTAGTTTGATGCGTTTATTCATGGCACCTAAAATTGCCTCAGACCCTGACTCAACGCCCAACCAAACTGCAAAGCAACCGGCGTCACGCATAACTTGAAGTAATTCACGGTCCACCATATCCACGCGTGTACCACAATCCCACATTAACTTAAGTTTTCGGGCACGTAGTTCTTCGCAGATTTTCATCACACGACCACGGTCAACTGTAAAGGCATCGTCATAAAACGTCACCTGATCCACCCCATATTTGTCGTGAACCAACTGCATCTCGTCAACTACGTTTTTTGGGCTACGCATGCGGTAAGCTCTACCAAACATACGCACAGTACTACAAAAATCACACCAGTAAACACATCCACGGCTACTGATAAGTGGAAAAAGAATTTTGCCCATGCGCCTCAAAGAAGAGAGGGGCAACAGGTGATGCGCTGGAAACGGTAACTCATCAAGATTGTTAATGAAAGGCCTGTCGGGAGTGCGGACAATGTTGCCGGCGCCATCGCGGAAGGTTATGCCTAAAACCTTGCTGAGATTGCTTTTTGTTTGGAGCTTCTCTAGAAGTTCTATTAACGTTTGTTCGCCTTCTCTGCGAACCACCAGATCCAAGCTTGGATATTCTTTAAGTGAATTCTCATCCCAGAAAGTTCCATGGGATCCACCAAGAATTGTGAAAGCATCTGGCTGAACTTGCTTGGCTATGGTAATTAACCGCATAGCTGATTTGTAAAGCAATGTAGTAGCTGTTACACCTATTACATCAGCTGTCGTCTGACTAATTCTGTTACGGAATGCTTCATATGTAAGTTTTTCAGCTTGGCAATCTATAACTGTAACTTCATGGCCTGCTTTTTCGGCAACTGCTGCCAAATAAGCGATGCCTAGCGGGATGAACGGTGGATGGGAGTGAACGCTTGGCGGGTAAGGAGGATTGATTAGGGTAATTCGCATGACATGAACCTTTCTGAGTATTCCTATAGTGAAGACCATATATTGTTTTTCTTGAAATTTCACTAAAAAACTCAAAGTTGATTATTTATAAATCAACTATTTTGAAGTTATCTTAATCTAAATGAGGGAATGCTAAGAAAGTTTTATGTGCATAGCACGTAAGGCGTAAGCCGCAGAGGTTTTCAGACCTGACCTGCCGTAGGTTCCACCTCGCCGAAGCATCTTCAAGACGTATCGGGGTCGTAGGTAAAATTTCTGGTGTGCTTTATAGCGGATTTCGCGAATTCGTTCCATGCTCAACCAGGGTGTTTCAAAAGTTGGAGTTGCCGTGTCATATTTGTTGAAGTCAGTCACTTTTAACCAGCCATTTTTCACAACTTCTTCATACATAGGAGTGCCTGGGTAAGGTGTTGCTACATAGAAACCGATGTCGTCAGGATCCAAGGAGTTGATGAAGTTTATGGTTTCCCATGCAGTTTCTTCTGTTTCACCTGGAAAGCCTATAACAGCACTGGCAATTGTCATTAAACCAACTTTTTGGGCAGTTTTGAAAGCTTGCCGCGTTTCTTCTAGCTTAATTTTTTTGTTCATCTTGCCCAAGATTTTTTCTGAACCTGATTCTACACCGAACCACACAGTTATGCATCCTGCATCACGCATAACTGTTAAGAGTTCTTGGTCAACCATATCAACGCGGGTTTCACAGTCCCAATTGACGTTGAGTTTGCGGGCTTTAATTTCCTGACAGAGTTTCAACACATGATCACGGTTGACGGTGAAGGCGTCGTCATAAAAAGTGAATTGGCTTTCACCATATTTATTGTGAAGAAACTCCATTTCATCAACAACTCTTTTAGGTGAACGCGTGCGGTAAGCTCTACCAAACATACGTACAGTACTACAAAAATCACACCACTGTACACAGCCTCTGCTTGTGGTGAGTGGGAAAATAATTTTGCCCATACGGTGAAATGCTTCCAGAGGAAGCAGATGATAAGCAGGAAATGGCAGAGAATCTAAGTCATGTATGTAGGGTCTATCTTCATTACGTATTATTGCCCCGTCAGAGCCTCGGTAAGTTATGCCGAGAACATCGTTTAGGGGCTTTTTATGTTGAATTTTTTGTAGAAGTTCTACAAATGTTGTTTCGCCTTCACGTCGCACTACTACATCTAGCTCAGGACATTCTCTAAGAGCGTTTTGATCCCAAAAAGTTACGTGACTTCCCCCCATGAGGGTTATTGCATTGGGATAGATTTGCTTGGCTATTGTAATTAGTTCTTTTGCGCTATTGTAAAGTAAAGTAGTAGAAGTTAAACCAATTACGTCTGAGTGGATCTGACTGATTCGACTTTTAAAGGTTGCAGATGTGAGTTTTTCCGCTTGGCAATCTATAACAGTGACTTGGTGTCCGGCTTGTTCGGCAACTGCGCCGAGATAGGCGATGCCAAGGGGAATGAAAGGCGGATGAGAATGTGCGTTTCGTGGGTATGGTGGGTTGACAAGGGTGATTTTCATGTCTTATGTATCCTTTTGGGTATATCACTTTTTGTTGTTGGTTTAAACGTAGAAAAGTAATATATTGTTTTCTTAATTGCTTGTACAGTAAATACTTCGAATTGCAGAAACAATTTTTAAGTTTTAACACACAGGTTTCAGTCTGGACATAAAAGAATTAATAAAAAGCCTTCAACACACCACATGATGTAGTGTGTGATTGTTTGAAAGTTACAAACGTTCGCGTATCAGATGAACTTATTGCGGATGTAGACAAACTTGCAAAACTACACGGTCTTAACCGCTCTGAGATTATTCGGCAAGCATTAACAGTTTATTTACACCTCGTTGAAAATATAGGCAGTATACTGAGACCAGCAGCATTTCAAGTAAAACCTTCACAGATTTTGTACCAACGGCGCGGGGATGTAGTTATTCTTAAAGTGCCAACTGGCCACGCAATTGTTGTTGGATCCACTTCCTCAGGGGCTGTAGGATCAAAGAAAAGAGATAAAGTGAAAGTCCAAAGCAGAGTTTTAGGAAAATTCTTAGCTAGGGTGGCCTTAATGGATGTCATTGCGACAGGGGCGTTTCCGTTGCTGGCATCAGTTACTTTGGGGGTGGAGAAGGAGCCGACAGGGCGTGAAATTGTAGAGGGGATAAAGCATGAAGTTGCTGTTTTAGGTCTTGATGCTAATCAGGTTATTATGGATAACACTGAGGACAACTTTGGTACAGAACAAACGGGCGTTGGCTTAACAGCGGTGGGTTTCGCAAATGAAGCAGACTTGCGGTTGGGTAAAACAAAAAGAGGCGACTTGGTGGTGGCTGTAGGTAAACCTAAAGTTGGATACGAAGTCATACAAGGGGAGATAAAAGGGGAAATTGCAGACCTGAAGCTTGTATCAGAGTTGTGTCAGAAGAAGTTCATTCATGACATAGTGCCCGTAGGTACATCTGGTATAGCTCATGAAGCTAGAATGATGGCTTACTCTGTTGGATGTCAACTCAAACTTACAGAGGAGACAAATTTAGATTTGGAAAAAACTGCTGGACCCGCAACCGTTGTGCTTCTTACAGTCGACGAAGTAAAACTTGAGGAATTAAAGGTACTTCTTGGAAAACTTCCAGTTACCCTTGTTGGAGAAATACTCTAAAATTAAAAGCGCGAAAATTTTAAGCACTTATTTTTGGCGGAGGTTTAACTCGCCTGCCCAGTTTTATCCTCAACGCTATGCGATATAACTTTCTCAATGATTTGACTAGTTGCTCGATGCTTGGTGATTCACTGTAAATTAGGGGAATACGCTCGTATACTGCAAGTTGAATTGTAGCCTCGTCAGGTTTGATTTTGTGGAAAACCACAACGCGCGGTTTGAGACTGCTAACTCTAACAACCATCATGGAGAAGCTAGGATTTTCAACATTAGTAAATATCAATGCACGTTCGGTAGTTGCACCGAACAATTGCGTGTATTCTTGTCCACTAAGGGCCTCCACAGCTTTCCGACTGTCAACAACTGTGTAGCCGTGGACTTCTTTTACGTAGTTTTCTGCGCCTACAACAACCTCACCGTTGATTGCTTTACACAGGTACTCGACGCGTACAGGAATTGGAAATTCACGCAGATCAACAATTGCCATACTGGGGGAACTTGTCAGCTTGGCGAATTCTCTTATGAAACGGCTACCTTTTTCCTCGTCAATTTGCAACAAGGACAAAACAAAGCGACGGATGAATTTGGCCCCTGGACTTTTTCGTCTGCCACTTTCATAGTCACTAATGACGCTTGCTGATAGAGACATCTTTTCGCTGAGAGTAATTTGAGAGACAGCGAAGAGTTCTCTCCATTTGCGCATAGTTGCACCTGGCTTACTGGAGAGTATAACTTCCCCTGCTATTCGTCGAGCCAAAATTTCGCGGAGACTTGGAGAAACTGACATGAATAGGGGCAACCTTTGCGTTTTCACTTTGCCTTTGAGATATAAAACTGTACCGCTTTTTCTGTACAAGCATCCAAAATATGTTTGCCGTTTAAGCACAAAGGTTAATGCTTTCACTGGATGAATAATCATAAGGTGCAACGTAGTGTCTTTCAAAATAAGGATGGCTGAAGTTTCCCGTAAAAGGCAGACAAATATAGTTTTAGCTTTGGACTTTCCATTTCAGAATCCTAAAGAGCGTGAAAAACTACTTGCTAGGGCACAGTCTATTCTCGACTTGGCAAGCCCGCACATATGCGCCGTCAAAATAAACCATCACCTTACCCTGCCGCTAGGTATTTTTGATGGCGTCCAAATCTTAGTAAATCAAGCGCGCCAAGCAGGTTTACTCACAATTATGGATGGAAAAGTGAACGATATTGGAGCTACTAACCAAACGATAGCTGAGTATTATTACGAAGCAGGTTTTGACGCACTTATAGTTAATCCTTTTATTGGTTGGGAAGAGGGATTAAAACCAATTTTTGAAGTTGCAGGGAAACATGGACGGGGAATAATACTGTTGACATATATGAGCCATAAAGGAGCCGTAGAAGGCTATGGACAAACAGTCATTGATGGGGAAAATAGATTAGAAGTTAAACAGTATCTTGTTTTTGCTCATAAGGCCCTTAAATACAAGGCAGATGGTGTTGTTGTTGGTGCCACTGCACCTGATAAAATCCGCGAGGTGTACCAAATCCTTGGTTCAACTGTACCGATCTATTCTCCTGGGATAGGCGCTCAAGGTGGCGAGATTTCAGCCGCAACTAAAGCAGGTGCATCTTATCTTATTGTTGGCAGGGAAATTGTCCAGGCTCCTGACGCGGCAGGTGTGGCGGAGAAATTTAAGCTGTCTGCAAGAAAAACTACTTAAAAGGTTTAAGTAGAGAAATTGTGAAGGTACAGCGGTTTATCTGCCGCGTTTTTCCCAAAGTTCTTTCTTTAACAAATCTCTAACTGAAGATCTTATAACGGAACTTCGGCTTGGATACATGTTTGCTCGCACGAGTTCGTCTAGTCCCTCAAGATACGCTTCAGGTAACAGTACAGTTACTAGTTTCATGTTTAATCCTCCCTTTCATATTATGGATATAACATGTGGCAAATATAAAATTTGACCCGCCGTTTAGGCAGAAATAGTAGACTAATCAAAATAATATCTTGCGTAATAGTAACTTTGAGTGTTGGAAAACAGACTTTATCCTAATCTTTGGTTTCCGACGACGAACGTTGTTTTAAATGTGAAAGCACAGTGAAAATTGAAGGGTGGATTCTCTAAACTTGCAATTCCCTGTGGTGTTGGTTCTGTAAAAAATGGAGAGTTTTAGGGAGAAGCAGGCAAAAAACGTGGAACAGTTAATAAAATGAAGTAGAGTTAAATCTGTGAAGTTGCATTAGCGTTTGGAAGGGAGAAATACATGTTCAGAGTTAGAGTTCAGAAAATCGAATCCACTCGTGACTTAGATGGCAACTTGGGTAAACGTATAGAACTGATTGAAGAACGTGAAGTCCAAAATTTTGTCATGAGACCTCAAACAGACGAGGCAAAAATGGTGCAGGACCTCATGCAGACATTGCAGCAGCAGATTCCTATATTGGGACAAAGGCAGCAGTTGGCATTTCCAAAGATAATTTTGTTTTTAACCGAGCATGAATATGACAGCTTAGGCATAAATTTTGACGTAAATCAAGTCTATCAGGTAAGTCTAGAGAATCAAGGGATCAAATTCACGAAAGTTTCATGATTGAATTACGTAATTGCGCCAGTGCACTGTGTCTTGGGTGAAAAGACAAAACGTACATCATGTTTCTTAATTGCGTCGCAATTTCCTGCAAGTTACCTGTTTTACCTTCATCACAGTAGAGAGGTATGGGTTCTTCCTTTCCGTGCTCGTAGTAAACGTAAATTTGTGGGCAACGCCGCTGTTGAGGTATAATTTCAAAGTCCAACTTGAGTTGATGTGCCATTTTTTCAGTCGCAAGTCTCACAGATTGAAGTCGCTGCTTGGAAGCGGAGATATGAGAAGCATAAACTATGAGTCTGCCTGTGTCGTTTCTAAGCATGATTTTTTTCACCAATCAGAATTTTATCAGAGAACACTTTTAAGGTGCGTGTGCGAACGACCTACATGCACAGGTGAGGGAGTTCGGTTAAAGTGAAAGCCCGTGTACATGTCTGGGTCAGTGGTAGAGTTCAGGGCGTCTTTTTTAGGCAAGCCACCAAGCGGGAAGCAGATAGTTTAGGAGTGAAGGGGTGGGTACGTAACTTGCCCGATGGCAGAGTGGAAGCAGTTTTTGAGGGGGAAGAGGATTTTGTCAAAATGCTTTTGGACTTCGTTAAGCATGGTCCTCCTCAGGCTAAAGTTTCAAAACTGGATGTCACGTGGGAAGAGCCTACAGGAGAATTTAGAACTTTTAGTATAGTCTAATGATTTAGCAGGACTGGAAAGGGTAAATTAAACAACCACTTTAAACTGGGGGTGGAGCATCAAATAGAGTGAAGGTTCTGGGTTTAGTGGGCAGTCCTAGAAGGATAACAACACCAATCTGATTGTTACTCAGATACTTTAGCAGAAAAAAGAAATCATCACACTGAGAAGCTCTACCTCTATAATTTAGAAATTGAACCAGGCTTGGACTACAGCCTCTGCAAAACAGCAAACACACCCCAATTCATACTTAATGACGATTCGAAAAAGGTTTATCCAAATCTGGACGACTGAGATTTTATTGTGTTTGGTTCACCTCGTTATTGGTATGATCCAACAGTGAAAATTAAACTTCTTTTTGATAGACACCGATCCTATGTTGAATCAAAAAAATTTGAGAGACAAAAAGCTATCTTAGTCATTACATCCTGACTAAAGCCCAAAAGCATACAGCTATATGGTGTAAATTTTTAGATTAACTTTTAAGTATTTAGGGATGACTCTGATTGAAAAAGTTCTGGGTTAAAGGCTACGAAAAAGCTGAGGTAGCAAAGCAAACTGAAGCACTTAAGAGAGCGTTTGAAGTTAGAAACATTGTAGAAAGCTGAGTTAACTTTTTTTCTTGTAAACTCTGAAGTGACTGTCTCGGCCTGCGCTTATATATTCACCGCCAATTCCACGCACAGTTGAGGCAATTTTAGCAAAGTTCTCTGAACCCAAAAACTGCTTGGGTTTAATGACTACATAATCGTTTTTTTCTTCGAAACTCAGCAAACTGTCCAATTCCGGAGGGAAAACCATTCTTATGTCTTCAACAGTTGAACTGGAACCTTTCGGTGTTGAAGTAATTGGCGTAGGGAGTTTTTGTGTAGGCTTTTCAGCCTTGGGCTGAAGCATGGAGGGTTTAGATTCGGTTACAGCAGTAACGGGTTTGTTAGTGATTTGACCTACAGCGATAGATTTCAATGAGGATGAAACTGTTTTGAGGTCTTTGGCGACCTCGGCTAATACAGAAAGTATATCATCAATTCGATCAATAAGCTGTTCTATCTTATCTTTATCTTCGCTCACCATGCGTTCCCCTTTTAGATCTAAAGTACTTAAGGAACATATTATTATTTGAAATTTGCCATTCAAACCAAAATATGTGAAAGGAACCACGTTTGCTAGAGATTGACGGGAGCAAAAAAAGCGGCAGTGGCACAATACTCCGTCTTTCTGTTGCCTTAGCAGCAATTAAAGGCGAACCTTTACATATTTATAATATAAGGCAAAATCGACCGCAGGTTGGTTTAAAACCGCAGCATTTGGAATCTGTACTAACTGCTGCAAAACTCTGCAGTGCTAAAATAAAAGGAGCAAATATAGGCAGTCGTGAATTGTACTTTGAACCCAACGCTATAGATGGCGGCAATATAGAAGTGGAAATTGGAACCGCAGGCAGCATCCCTATGTTGTTTATGAGTGTTTTGCCCATCTGTCTGTTCGCTGAAAAACCGGTGCAGTTACATGCCTCAAAGGGTGGAACTGATACTTTGCACGCCCCCACTATAAACTATTTACGCTATGTTTTCTTACCATTACTTAGACGAATGGGCGTAGATGCTGAGATAGAGGTACAAAAATATGGTTATTATCCAAAAGGTTTGGGTGAAGCAATCCTCCAAGTGAAGCCAACAAAAAAACTGCAGCCGCTACTTTTAGAAGCTTTTGGTCAACTTCAAAATGTAAAGGGCATTTCTGTTTGTACCTTCCTTGAAGATAAAAAAGTCGCAGAACGTCAAGCTAAAGCTGCTAGAGATTACCTTAGTAAGGAAGGCTTGGCAACTGACATTCTCTTAGTGAACGACAAATCCAATCCTCAACAGAAGGGAAGCAGTATTACACTGTGGGCGCAAACAGATACAGGCGTGATTTTAGGTGCTGACGCAATAGGAGAACCAGGCAAACCAAGCGAAGTTGTAGGAGTTTCGGCTGCTCAAAAACTCGGCACAGAATTTTGGGCTACCGCCACAGTGGACGAGCACTTGGCAGATATGTTGATTCCTTACATGGCATTAACTAGAGGGACAGCCGTTTTTTTGACTAGGACAGTATCTGAGCATTTAGAAACAAACATTTGGTTGACAGAAAAGATACTCAACACAAAATTTAATCTTAAAAAGGTAGATACCCTCTATAGGATTGAAAAAGTTGGCTAAGTTTGCATGTCCAAAAACGCATTTTGTTTGCAAGTTCCAAAAAAAGACGGTGAAAGGACGTTAAAAATAGCTAATAAACTAGGTTTAACAGATAAAACACTCCTAATTCAAAAGGGCAAAGATGACTTACTTTATATTCCGCTAATCAGACAACTTGAAGAAAAAGAGTTGACACTCCTGACAACGCATGTTCCTCAACTCAAGTTGGGAGCAAAAAGCTTTTTGAAGAAAAACAAGCAACCTCAAACACTCGCTGATGTTCTCAAAAACGAATTGGAGCCAACGTTGTTGGGGGCGCTTCCTCGTGCAATAGATGTGGTGGGGGATATAGCCATAATTGAAATCCCGCCAAGGTTAGAGGCGTATAAACATTTAGTTGGTAATGCTATCCTCAAAACGCATAAAAATATTCGAACAGTTCTCGCAAAAGCAGGGGCAGTAAAAGGAACTTATCGCCTACGTGAGTTCGAGTTTATAGTGGGTGAACAAAAAACTAAAACTTTACACAAAGAAAATGGATGCAGCTATTTTGTTGATGTTGCAAAAGCGTATTTCAGTCCTCGACTTTCCTCTGAGCATAACCGTGTTGCTTCTTTGGTGCAAAGTGGTGAAAACATTGTTGACTTGTTTGCAGGAGTTGGCCCATTTGTAGTGTTAATAGCAAAAAAGCATCCTGACGTGAAAGTTTATGGTGTAGATATAAACGCTGATGCTATTGATCTGCTTAAAAAAAATGCACGATTAAATCGTGTGGAAAATCGTGTCTACGCAGTGGCTGGTGATGCACGTCAAGTTGTCAATGAAAAGCTGGAGGGAGTAGCGGACAGGGTAATTATGAATTTGCCTGAAACTGCAGTTGAATTTATTGACACCGCCTGCAAAGCCCTTAAGTCATCAGGTGGCGTGGTTCACTTTTATGGTTTTGTCAGGCTTAATGAAAGCATAGAAAACTTGAAACAGAGATTTGTAGCCGCTGTGGAAAAATCGGGTAGACAAGTAAAAATATTTTCTTATATAAAACCTGTGCGTGAAACTGCTCCCCGTGAATACCAAGTGGTATTGGATACGAAAATTCTTTAGACCTCTACTGTTAAGGTAATGGTGGCTTTCTGCTGGGGATTCTGCAGTTTCTTAATCAACTGCCGAGAAAGGTCTTGAGCAGCTTTGTTTGCATGGATTGCCAGAGTTCGGTCTGAGATGTAGGCACTTTTTCGAATAACAATATCTGTGGGATGCTTAAGGCTCAAATCTGGGCTACCTTCTCCGATTATTTGGTCTTTTAATCCATCGGCTTCAATTGTCACAATCAATTTAGAATTAGGCTGCCTTAGTTTTTCTTTGAAAAGCGGGTTTAAATCTGTAAGAACTTTATCTGCATTTACTATGAGTATACAGTCGCCGTTTTTAGACAGGTGTTTGTCTTTTGTGAACTCCACAGTTGTTTTATGCATAGCTGAAACATTTGGGTGTCCATAGCCGACAATAATCTCGGTTAACTGTGTCGTCTTAGACAAAATTACTCGGCGACCTCTATTGAGTCTACTTTGCCGTCTCCATCCAAGTCAAATCCTTGAATCACTGAGGCAAAACCGTTGTCTTCACGATAATTTTCTAGTGTTTTCTTCCAAAAATTTGTTAGAGCTAAAACGCACGCTTTGGTTCCTACTGCTTTGTTGCCCGCTAAAACAACAATACGTTTAGATTTGTCCCATGGATTCTCAATTTTGGCAATTAAACCTGCAACGTCAGATGTGTAAACGCGTTTTGTCTTCTGTGAAATTAAACCGCCCAGCAAGAAACCGTGTGTAGTTGACTGCATGCTGAATTGTATAGGAGAATACTCGTTGATTTCTTGGGTAAGTAGATTTGTGCCTGGTCCACCGACGAGAATAAGATTATTTTTTTCTTCTTTTTCCGCTTTTACATCCACATCTAGTTTTATGGCGAAGTCTTCAGGCATTTTTATAAACTGCCCCAAAAAAAACGTCAGGTGTGCTGCGTAATGGCCGTCTCTTGCGCTAGTTTTGAAAGGCCCATGGGGGGCAGGGCTACCTACCACAATTTTCGCGTCAAACACACCATTGCTTGTTACAAATTCCTTGAAAAATTTTTGAATTTGCGGGCTCGCTCCCAGCAAAGAAGGTCGCTCCATCGTACGGTAGCCATTGGAGAATTCGATACCAAATGCTTGTGATGCCGTGCGGTAATATTTGGCGATACCGCCTTTTTTTTGCTCTTCTCGTTCTACGGTTATGGCACCCGATTTTTCGAGTTTACGTATGTGATAGTAAACCTTTTGTTCATGGATTCCAAGTTTTCGGGCTATTTCTATTGGATACATTGCCCTTGTCGAGAGCAGAGTGAGAATTTCCCAGCTTTGTTTACCCAGTATCATTTTGAGATCTTGTGCATTTTGCATCATGCTGATTTCTTTAATTTTCTGTATGGTACCTTCTTCTTTGAGGAGAAGTTTCTTGTCCATGTTTCCGCCGTATGTTAGAAGGACAAAAACCATTATTAAAAATTTTGTTATAGTTAGGCTTGATTAAGTGTTAAAAAAACATTTTTACCTGTCCAAGTTAACTCAAATCTGTTCTGAAAATTTTCCATAAACAAAACAAAAACCGTTAAAAAACTTATTTTAAGCCTCAACATTACTTCTAACAATGCTTATTAGTGAAGAAAAGAGAAAAGCACCATACAAATTGCAAATAGGAGAAAAAACAAATGTGCGGCATCTTTGGCTGTATACTCAAAAACAGTAACGTTGCACCCATAATTCATTCGTCCTTGAAGAGGTTGGAATACCGCGGTTACGATTCTGTAGGCATAGCTACCTTACACAACGGGACAATTCACATAAAGAAAGACCAGGGTAAAATTGATGAAGTACACCGCATTCACAATTTAGATGAAATGGAGGGTAATGTGGGAGTTGGGCATACTCGTTGGGCTACCCATGGTGCACCGTTGAAGGTAAATGCCCACCCACACGTTGATTGTACTGGACAAATTGCAGTAGTTCACAACGGCATAATAGAAAACTATTCGGAGTTGAAAGAAGAGCTTGAGAATGCGGGTCACATATTTGTTTCTCGCACAGACACTGAAGTGATCCCGCATTTAATCGAAGAAGTTCTCAAAGAAAATTCTTCTGCGTCTTTAACGGATGCTGTACTAGCTGCTCTAAAACGCCTCTGTGGTTCGTACGCCATAGCAGTCATTTCAGCCAAAGAGCCTGAGAAAATTGTTTGTGCACGCAACGAGAGTCCCCTAGTTTTAGGATTGGCGGACAACGCAATTTATTGCGCCTCAGACTTGACGGCTTTTTTGCCCATGACGAATAAAGCAATAATAGTCAACGATGGAGAGCTGGCAGTTCTTTCCGGCTCAAACTATGAAATTAAACGTATATCAGATGGGATAACAGTTGTACGGCAACCGAAAATTATCGATTGGACACCCGAGATGGCAGTTAAGCAGGGATACCCACACTTTATGCTTAAGGAAATTCATGAGCAACCTGAGACACTGCGTAACACGTTACGACTACAAGAGCATTATTTGGATTTAATGGCAACGTTTCTGGATCGCGCTAACGAGGTTTTCCTTGTAGCATGTGGAACCTCTTACCACGCCTGTTTGGCAGCATCGTATATGTTTTCCAAGTTGGCGTTTCTGGCAACTTACCCTGTTTACGCTTCAGAGTTTGTGGAACAACATGGTAAATCAGTGAATATAGACAGCACCATTCTCGCAGTAAGTCAATCTGGTGAGACCGCTGACACGTTAGCAGCAGTCACGGCTTCGCAACAGCGGGCAGCAACCATTCTTGGGCTAACAAATGTTATCGGTTCAACATTGAGTAGGGTTTCAAGGGTCTACATTGGACAACAGTCAGGTCCTGAAATTGGTGTGGCGGCAACTAAGACTTTTACGTCTCAGTTGTCAATTTTGGCGCAGTTAGCTTTCCGTCTCTCCAAAAAGCGAGGCAAGATATCTCAAGATGAGATGGATTGCTTAGCTGAGAAGATGGAGCAGCTACCTCAAATTGTAGAGGCGGTAATTTTGATGCAGGAAGAAAAAGTCAAAGCTTTAGCACATAAGTACAAGGATGCAAAAATTTTCTTTTTCTTAGGGCGCGGTGTAAACACAGCAACTGCGTATGAGGGACGGTTGAAGCTTATGGAAATTGCGTATGTACCAGCTATTGCGTTTCCTGCGGGTGAAAGCAAACATGGACCGATTAGCTTAATTGAACCAGGTTTCCCAGTAATTTTCATTTGCCCAAAAGACGGAGTTACACATAAGACGCTTATTGGAAACATGATGGAAATGAAAGCTCGAGGTGCGTCTATAATTTCTATAATTGAAGAGGACGACGAAGAAGTAAAAAAACTGTCTGACGACTACATAGAAGTTCCCAAGGGGATACCTGAAGTTTTGTCTCCGATTCCGTTTGTGGTGCCGCTGCAGTTGTTTGCATATTACATGGCGTTAGAGAAGGGGCTAAATCCTGACATGCCGCGTAATTTAGCGAAGTCTGTAACTGTAAAATGATAGTGTGCAGCTGCACTGTGGAATTCACATAAATTAAAAAGTGTAGTAGTGTTGGTTAGTTATTAGGGTGTGACAACGGAGAAAACAGATTGGAACAAACTTATTGAGAGCCTAACCAGGCAAGGCATCTTGCGTTCGCCGGAGGTGATCCGGGCGATGCGTGCAGTCCCGCGGGCCAAGTTTTTACCAATTGATATGCAATCGTATGAATCAGTGGATACGCCACTACCTATTGGTTTTGGTCAGACGATTTCTGCGCCACATATGGTTTCAATCATGAACGAGGCACTAGAGTTAAAGATTGGTCATAAAGTTCTTGAGGTAGGTGGAGGTTCAGGGTGGCATGCCGCAACTATAGCTGAGATAGTTGCCCCTAAGGGCACACCGCGGAGTGAGTGGGGACATGTTTTCACAGTTGAAATTGTAGCGAGTTTAGCTGAAAATGCAAGACGAAATATAATTAATTCAGGATATGGCGACCGCGTTACGATAATTACAGGTGATGGTTCCAAAGGCTACCCTGAAAAAGCCCCATTCGATCGTGCGGTAGTGGCAGCTGCAGCTCCAGAAGTACCAAAGCCTCTTGTTGACCAACTTAAGTTAGGCGGAATTTTGGTTGTACCTGTTGGGAGCCCATTTTTGTTTCAGACACTTATGAAAGTGACTAAACAGATCAATGGCAAAATTAAAGAAACGAATATCGGAAGCGTGGCTTTTGTGCCGTTGACAGGTGAGTTTGGACACAAAATCTAAAGCTTTACCCGAACCATTTTTCAAGGGTAGTTTTGCCTTTCTGTTTAGACTGACTTTGCTGTAAGCGGTCAAGTGTGTGTTTTACACGGTCTTCTGAAAAATCTTTCTGTGAACATAGGAAGTCTATTATACCTTGGACGTCTGGTTCTTTCCAGTTTAGCGTATAGTTGTCGGTGACTTTTGGGTGTAAGAAAATTTCTCGGATTTTCTGCGGGTCTACTGGGAAAACAGCGTTTTTTATGTGGGGTATTGCTGCTTCTATGGTTTTGTATTCTTTTATGAGTTTCAACGCTGTCTTTGGCCCAAACCCTTTGACGCCATCAGGGTTGAAGTCTGTTCCTACAAGTATGCCTATATCTATAAGTTGCTCTTGTGTAATTTGATGTTCCTGAAGAACTTTATTAAGTTCCGTAACTTCAGGCAATATTTCTATGTAGAGGTTTTTGTTGGGAAGTTTACGTCTACCTGAAATGGTAACATTCCGCAAAAGTCTAGGAGCACCAAAAAGTAAACTATCATAGTCTTGACTAGCTGTGTAATCGGCGTGACCTTTTCTGGTCATGTAAGCAGCTTGAGCTTCGCCTTCACTTGGTGCTTGTACCCACGGCAACCCCATCAATGTAAGAAGTTTTTTGCTGTCTTCCTCCATGTAGTCTTTAATGCTACTGGTTGCCTGAGCGTACATACGGGCTTCACCAGTTTTACCTTCCGCCAGAGCTTTTTCGTATTTAACTGCAGCTTCCACTTTGACTTGTCTACGTCGCTCAATTTCAGCAGTTTTCAGGTCAGGTGGCGTACCGTCAAAAACGTAGACAGGCCTGATACCCATCTCCATCAAGTTACTCGTACGGTAGAATAAACCACTAAGATGACTAGTAACCTTGCCAGAATTATCTTTAAGAGGGGTACCGTCAGGTTGCCGTATAATGGACAGGAATTGGTAAATAGCATTGAAAGCATCTATAGCGACAACTTTATTGCTTAAATCTTCTAACTTTACAGGAGTTTTTGACACTATTTCTCGAAAGTTTACGCCCAAAATTTTTCCCTTAAAAAATAAGGGAAATAACTAATTAAATAAACTTACGACGTCAGCACGCTGCTCTTTCAAACTTAATCCTGAATTAACAGATAAACCCACTTTGCCGCAACCTTTGAAACTTTAAAAAAGGCATCTTCAAAGCAATGAAAGATACACGATAAAGGGCATACAAAAATCCAAAATAGCCAATTGTAGATAATGTCAGTTTAAAATTTTTCAGAGCTTTTCTTTTATAGAGCAACTAAAGTTTAGGCAGCTTTTAACAGAATTCTTAAAATATCTGTTTATGGACGATGAAGAAGGGCTAATCAGAGTGGATCAATGATGAAAAAAACTGTTACCATTGGCATATTATGTTTAATTTGCCTCATAAGCGTTATTCAAAGTGCAAAAGCTCTTGAACCTTCGGAAAACGCAGCACATGTCAAAGTTGGAGTTTGGTTGGTAAATGTAGAAAAAGTTGACTTAAGCTCTAACAGTTACAGATTAGACTTTTACTTATGGTTTAAATTTGATCCTAATGAGATTAGCCTTAACGACGTCAAATCATTTGAATTCATTAATGGCGCACCCACTAAATATGAGGTCAGCGCAGATGGTGACACAGGATATTTGGAGTACCGTGTTAGAGGCGATTTTATAACAGCTTTTGACTTCTCTGATTACCAGTTTGAGAAGCACTCGATCTCAGTCAAAATCGAGCATACAAAACTAGACGCCACCAAAATGATTTTTGAAACTGATTCCACTTCGGATATAGACCCTGAAGCTACTATTGCAGGGTGGAATCTTAGAGGGTTCAAAACCGAAGTTTCTCAACACTCTTATAGTAACGAAGCGTTTTCACGCTTTATTTTCAGCGTTGATTTAGAGAGACCCCTACTTTCATCATTCATAAAAAGTGTTTTACCCATCGCAGTGATCACAACAATTTCCTTGCTAGCTTTCTTTATCTCTCCACAAAATTTTGCTCAGAGGATAACTTTGGGGGTAACCACGCTGATGTCAGCCACCACATTCCATTTGTCCCTGATTAGCGGAATCCCCCCAACTGGCTATTTGACTTTTGCTGATCGCATGATGATTTCAATTTATGTGATCTTTCTCTATAACCTAGGTACTTCGGTTTATATAATGAGGCTAGTTGATGGCAAAAAAATTGATAAGGCAATCAGCACAAATAGAACGGCACTACGAATATTACCTGTTCTTATATTAATTCTCCTCGTTACGCAGGTAATTTTATGAGTTGGAGACCTTTAGTTAAAGTCAATAAGAGTTGATGCTTTTCACCTCAACAAACCACTCTTTTTGAGTTTGAAGTTCACTCTCAGAGGTGATGGATAAAAAAATAATTTGGATTAGCCAAAACAAAAAATTTGCCTAACAAACTTTTTAATTCAAAAGTTGGGACGTCACTCTTGATGATAGTTGACAAATTGGCTCTTAAACTAAAAAGTGAAAAAAGCAACATCAAAGAGGCTTAAAAACAAAATAATTAAAAGATACAAAAGATACCAAGATAACAAAGGCGAGAAATAGTGGCTGAACAATTACATCCATATGTAGTATTTCTTCCAGCTGACGAAAAAAATAAAGTATTAAGCGCCATCTTCGGCTCTAAAGCAGCTGTCGACATACTCAACTTTGCGCTCAAACAGGGCATAGAAAAAAACATCTATCAAAAAGACCTCGTTCAAAAACTCAATTATTCAAACAAAACCATAATAGAAAACCTCAAAACGCTCACTAAACTTGGCGTGATCGACGAAGCGATGGAAAAAAACAGTAAAGAAGGAAGAATCGTCTGGGTCAAAGCCTATCAACTCACCAACTTGGGGAAATGGTTTGCTCTACTGATGGCAGACGAAGAAGACATACCCGAAAATGAAAAAGCTGGAATTATGCAAAACCTCTTCCGCATTTATGTAAAAATGGTTAAAGGACTTGCTGAGCGGTTGCATGTAGAAAAGAAAACTCTTGAAGCTATCTTTAAAGAAGAGATGAAAACTTGAAGCAAAAAATCATCGCTGTTGTAGGCGGCAAAAAAGTTGGCAAGACAACAACCATTGAAAAGCTCATCCATGAACTCGCCAGTCGAAGCTATAAAGTTGCAGTTATAAAACATATAAGCGAACCAGAGTTTACTATAGACACGCCTGGGAAAGACACATATAGATTTGCTCAACATGGAGCTCGAACTATCATTGCCATGGCACCCAACGAAGTTGTAACAATAGAGAAGGGGAACACCTGTGAAGTACCACTGTCATCGCTTTTAAAGAAGTGTAAAGACAGCGATGTCATATTAATCGAGGGCTTTAAAAAAATTGTTGCTAAAAAAGCAACCATTCAAAAAATTGTCGTTGTCAAATCTCAAGAAGAAGCCGCAAGTGCCCTGCAAACGTACAACCCTATTTTAGCTTTCAGTGGATCCTACAACACTGAAAAAATAAACTCCAATATACCGTATGTAGACTCCACAAAGAACCCAAAAAAACTTGCTGATATAGTCCAAACCATACTCTAACTAAAGCTAATAAATTGGTGGGTTGTGGGGTTTGGAGAAAAATTGAGGGGAGAAGGGAGAGCGTGCAAAGAAGTAGGAGTTCTCCAAACCTTTCCACCTAAATCCAGTGTTTTGTCTATTTTCCCCCTCAGCTCTTATAAAGCTTTGAAAGCCTCAAACCAACGGTTATAAAGTGCCAGCATATCTAAAGAAACGCTTGGTTTTCGCTCTTCAAAGATTTGTCTGAAATCGGCCATGTTCAAAGCACGGGGTTTAGCGGCTTTGTCGTTGGCTTTGCCAGATTCGAAGAACTCACCGATTAAGCTGAGTTGAGCTGATTGGCAAACGTCTCGTATGTCGCTTCCTGAGAAGCCCTCGCTCAAACGAGCTAACTCATGCAGGTCTACGTTCTCGGCAATCGACAAATTGCCCGTGTAATGTTTCAGCATCATTAAACGGGTGTTAAAATCTGGAAGGGGAACTAGAATTCTCTTCTGGAAACGACGTATAAAAGCCCAATCCAAATCCCAAGGCTTGTTTGTTGCACCTATCACGTAGACGTGGAGGGCTTTGCCTTTGTCCATTATACCATCCATTTCCTTCAGGAACTGGTTTTTAACACGAATTTCTCCACCTACTTCGTTGGAGTGAGTCCCCATCAAGGAGTCTAACTCATCTACGAACACAATGGCAGGTTTACCTTCATTTGAAGATTTGCGGGCAGAATTAAACAGTTTAGCGACGTTCTGTTCAGCCTCACCTAGCCATTTAGACATAATTGATGCCGCGTCAATACTATAAAAGTTAGCATCGATCTCTGTGGCAACTGCTGCTGCCAACAAAGTTTTGCCGCATCCAGGTGGACCAAACAAAAGAATTCCACGGGGCCAGCCAAGAGGGAATAGATCTGGTCTTTGAACGGGGTAAACTATAGCTTCTTTTACTGCTTTTTTTGCGGTATCTAAACCGACAACTTCCTCCCACTTCACCATAGGTTTCTCGGTGACAACAAGTTCCTCACCGTTACCTTTGCTTTCAGGCGTAGCCTTCTCAACACCGCTTTCTTCAGCTTCACGCTCCATTTCCATTCGTACGTCAGCAGGCGAAACTGCGCCCTGCAAAGCTTTGATGCGCTCTTGGTAAGCTATTGCCCGCTGCACGTAAACTTTATTCAAACCGTACTCTGGGTAAAGCTGAACAAGCTGCAGTAAACTTTCAATAGCTTTCTGATACAGAGTTATGGCTCTGCCCTTGTTACCTTGCTTGTCCATTTTGACAGCGTCTAGCGCGTAGGCTGTTGCTGCTTTCTCTAGTTCTTGTGAAGCACTCATTTTGTTCCCCTCAGGTTTATTCAGGCGGTTTTAACTCAATTTTTATTTTTCCCTTGTTACCTAAACTTTCAAGAGCTTTCTCAATTTCTCTGTTTGACGTTTTCAACTCAGTTGAACAACGTGTAAGGTCTATTTCACCGTTACTCTTACGTAAATACTCAAGAAGCATATCCTCAATTGATGGGGTTGGTTTTTCCACTGTTAGAGAAATTTCTTTGATTTCCTGTTTCTTGTAAGAAAAGAAGGTTTGTGTTGTTTCCCGTTCAGAAGATTCCTGTGTCCTCCGTCCACTTATCTGAGAATTGGAAGCAGATAAGGCAACCAGTTCTCTAACTGGAGCTTTCGTTTTCAGTTCAGGTTTGGGAGCAGACAGTGGCGGTTCAGGAAGAGTTTCAGAAATTTTCTGTTCAAGAAACGTAGAAACTTCTTTGAGAATTTCTTCTCCTCCCTCGCTTTTCTGACCCACCGGCATTAAAGACTCAGTGTCTGCTTGAATCTTGGTGGCGTATAAAGTATCGCTTATTGCAGAGTTAACGTTATTTAATTCTGCTGATACATCAGGTAAAACCTGGAAAAGTTCCTGCGATACACCCTGCAACAGTTTTAACGCAGGTTTAAGGTCAATAACTATCTCGCTAAGTTCTTTCAACGTTTCAAGTCTCAAAATTACTCGTTCAATGGCTAACTGCACATTATAGAGAAACTTAAGTAGCTTTCTAACTTCTGCAATTTCATTAGCACAAACTGCCGCGCGTTCTTTGTTGTTTTTCTTCAACGCGCTCATGCAAGTCTCAAAAAGTACTTTGTCACGTTCTTTAAGGCGGTAACTTGCTTGTTCCAACTTGTTTTGTTGGATTTTTAAGGTATAAATGGATTTAGCAGCAATTTCTTTTAAAGGTGGGGGGGGTGAGTGGGCTAATTTGATGTTTGTTCCCTCCCTACCCTAGCTGCTTAATCCCTTTGGTTATATTCCAGCCTTTCCGACTTCTTTTACGTAAACAACAACGGGGGGTTCTGGTAGCTCTGCTGCTTCAGCTACAGGCACTTCAACGGCTTTGGTTTTGAGTTCTGAAACTTCTGGAACATCGCCTAGTAGAATGTTAGAGAGTTTGTTTCTTGTTGTTTCTAAATCGTTTTTCTCGGCGCTAGTGCGTTTAATATTCTCTTGGAGGGCAGTATATGCAACTTTATATTGTTCTTCGGCGATTTTGCCGATTTCATGTTCAAGTTCTAAGTGTAGCACCGCGTAGCTTAGGGCTTTAAGTTCTTCTTCACATTGAGTTAGACCCTGTGCTATATCGTCAAGTAGAATCTGTGCATCTTTACGTAGTTGGCTCAGGACAGTGCTAAAGTTTGTGTGGAGTTCCTGATAGAGGTCAGGGCTGATTTTTCGTTTGTCAGCCAAATCTTTTAGGGCCTGATCTTTGCGCCAGATGAAGGGAATTTGGTCGTAAAATATTGCTGCTTTTGATTTGATTCTGGAGAGTAATGTGATTTCAGCACCATTAAATAATAGAGCTTCAATGGGGTGCTTGATGAATCTGCCATCGCTAAGTTCGAGAAATACGGCGTCAAATTTTCCACTTGGAGTGGTGGCAAATGATATTATTCTTCCAACTGATCGACCATACTCGTCTTTTACATGTTTACCAATAGAAAGAAAAAGATTGGATGGTTGTTGAGACATTTTTTACACTCCCTTTTTAGAATCCTTGCGTTGACTGTTCTGTTTGTGGAGCTGTGGGTATACCTTGTGGCAAATCAGGGAACTTCTCTTTAACTCGTTGCTCAGCAACTGTTGCGGCTTCGGTTAAGATTTTGCTTGCATCCTCGTTGACTGTATCAAAGTTGAGGGTCATACCTGAACCTTGACCTGCTTCAATCATTATTCCGCTTAGCATGTTACCGATCTCGCCTAGCTCGTTCTCAGCTTCAGGGAAGACGCTCACTAGGCCTGATCTGACGGAGCGCAGAACACCAACAGCTGGGCCTAGTGTTGATACAACGTCACCGAGTTCTGATACTGTACGTAAACGTAAGACTATCTGTTCGAGAGCAAGTCGTGCATTTATGATAAGTTTCTCCATTTTGCGAACTTCAGCGAGTTCGTTAGCAAAGACGTTTGCTCTTGCGGTATCGTGTTTTGTGTAGGCATCAACTATTCTGGCAAAAATTGCTTTGTCACGCTGGCTGAACCTTTCTGTTGCTTGGTCAAGTTTTTGCACTTGTAGCTCGATGCGTCGTACAGCAAAGTCAAGTCTTGGTTTGAGTGGACCTGGTGGTTTTACTGCATCTTTTAGTCGGTTAGTAAATGGCTGTTCTTCTCTTTTACTTTCCCATTTTTTAGCGAACCTTTCGGACAAATTTATTCCTCCTACAACACAGCATGCAGAAATTCATCTTATACATTGTTAATATGATCGAAATATGGATGTATATATGTAGGAATATACAGACCCAAAAAATGGGTTTTAGCCTTTAATTATAAACTTAAAAGATGGAGTGGTCGCGTTTCTGGTTATAGACATAAAAATGTAAGTTAGACTAAAAAGAAGCATAGTCTAATTGCTAGACAAAGGTGAAAAATAAATGAATGAAAGGTTTAAAGTATTTGCCATCGTCGCGCTCTTAGGGTTCATGGCAGGCATAATTGCACAGTTAACTGCAGACTACGCTATACCATGGCTTATGGAGGTAATTCCAGCACTAATTCAGGTGAAATTTATTGTCTCAGGTTTCGCAGGCGCATGTTTGACGCTCCTCTTAGTTGGCATATGGGCGTACGTGACGGGTCCCCGCGACAGATAAAAGAAGAGAACATTTCCCTCTTTCTTTGCTCAAAGTTAGAGTGTTTACTCTCTGTCATTTTATTACATGATTTATTTTATTTGGACTCAGTAGCGGAAAAAGAGGTCATCCGCTTTCGCGTCTTCGTACCTCGATATCCTCATCGTCCAAGTCTACATGATATCGTACAACACTTATTTGCGTTTCCTGACTATTCAACCAGCAGGTTGTTATTTTTAGCTTCAACAACAAATTTGAACCCGTTGATGTCCAGTTCACTTAATTGATAAGCGTTGCAACTTTTACCGTTGTCATAGTTAATTGTTAAGTGATTAAAGACTATTGGCTTATAATAGACATACTTCACTGTTTACATATTAGACATTCAAGACAGGAAAGCAAGCGTCGTTCTCATCTAGTTAATGTCAACCGGAGGTTTTTGCTGCATTTACCGTTTGCTATTCGCAACAAACAAAAACCGTGTCCACTAAAAAATTAGCGTTGGTGAGTTGGTATTGTTATCACAAATTTTACCCCTTGTCCAGGTTTACCCTCTTCAGTTATTTTCCAACCGTAAATATCTATAATCTTCTTAATTAAAAACAGACCAAGACCTGAATTTCCACTCGTACTGTATCCTTTTGTAAAGAGGTATCTTTTTTTATCATCTGGGATTCCTATACCGTTGTCTTCATAGATCAAGCGCAACGCATTTTTTTCTACAGTACAACTTAGCTTAATCTGGGTAACTGTTTTTCCATGCCTTATTGAATTATCAATTAAATTGTAGAATATCTTTTCAAGTAGTGAGTCAGCGTGTACTTTTATTCCTTTACACTCAGTGACAACTTCGATATTGACCGTGGGTGTTGCTAAATGAACTGCATCATTAAATGTTTTTTCTACATCCACTGAATATAGGTTTTCATAACTACTTGCCTGATAGCTACGACCAAAATCAAGTATTTTTTGGGCAGAATCAATAGTCGACTCAACCACTTTAAGGTAATCTGAATTTACTTTTTTATCGGCTGATTTTTTGAGTAGGTAAACATAGCTACTTATGATTGATAATTTATTGCCGACATCATGCCGCGTTAAACTACCAATTACATCCAACTTTTCAGTTAATTCCTCGTTTTTACGAACGACTTTCTCTAATTCTTCTTTTGACTTTTTATGGTTATCAATTTCAACTGCAAGTAATTTGTTGATTGTTGATAGTTTTTCGGTTTCTTCTTTCAGAGAAGCCTCACTTTGTTTAAGTTTCAACCATAGGGAATCAAAAGGACGCGTCAGAGAAATTTTGATCATTGCAAGATAGATTAGATAGAATGAAATAAGATTCAGTAAATGGCCTATAAAATTGAATAGACCATAAACATCTGTGTAAAGTGTAAACGCCATTCCCGTAGCAACAGCAGCAATCAATGCACCTGTCAAATGTTGAAAAGTGTACTTGTCGAAGTGCTGCCGATTTTTAATTAAGAAAAATATAGAGCAAACAAGGATAAGAGCAATAATGTACTCACTAGCAATTTTGAATGTTGTTAAATAACCTGAGCTGTTTGGTGTGCCTTCAACATACGCTGTTGGAAAGTTTTTCCAGTAAAAAACTGACATAAGCAAGACGCCTGTGCCAATTGTATAGAGGACAATTATTGGAAGAGAACGGCTTTTGTGGTTTGTAAAAAATAGCGCCACAAGTAATGATACACTAAACATGTATCTTGTGGCTATCCAAAGTTGTGTAGGTAAATTGGCACCTGCTCCAGTAAACACTCCCATACCTTTATAGGCCAGCGTATGAAGAAGAGCTAAAAATCCTACGAATAGAAAAGCTATGCCTACAAAAACAAAGTAGTGATTATCAATTTTACTTTGGGCGTTCCATGCGATTATAAAAATTGCGAATCCAATAAGGATACTGTAAATCTCAACTAAACTATGGAATAATAGATAATTTTGGGTACTAATATAGTATAATGCAGATAATAAAAAGACCCAAAATGCGGCAAAACTCAAGCGACGGTGTGTCGCAAACAGTCTAATCTTCATCATATGGGTCAAAAGCAATTTTATATAATATTTTTAATGCTTAAAAATGTATGTGGTATTTTAGGCTCTGCCTCTAAACATTTTAGTTATGATTTAAACGGAGCGTTTCTTTGTTTGTGCAATAGACGTGTTTTACCACGTGCTTACAGCACTTCGACAAAAAGTAACCAAGAAACAATAAAGAGATAGACTCACTTTCATAAAACTTTATAATTACGCCGACGTTCCTTTCGAGATAAAAAGGTGCTGTAATTTTGAAGTTCGGCTCATACGTTTTTGAACCACAAAAAGCAGAAGGCTTTGATTTTCACTTGCTACGTGTAAAAACAGAAGTAGGTAAAAGGATCATGCCGGAAGCAGACATGCATAGCAACGTAGCAATTTTCGCAGACAACGTGGCAACCCACGAACATCCAGAGTGGATAAGTCAATCACCTGTGGGTCCTGCACGTATTGGAAATAACAACTTTAACATTTACTGGAATACTGTATGTGCAACACAGCCTGAACACAGGGCTGAACAGCTGGACTATATTGAAATGGTAGATAACCACTCACTTGGTGTTTGGCTCAACAGTTTCTACTTTGCTGAACTTGGAAATTGCAGTTGCCCTCGATGTGAAGAGCTTTGGAAGAAAAGCGGGTTAAGTTGGCTGGATTGGCGAAGAAAAGAAGTGACAGATTACGTCGCACAAATTCGGGAACGCGTAAAAAACGAACTTATACTTTGCGTTCAACCAGACCCTGTAAACTCGATTGAACGTTATGGTGTTGATTTTGATGAACTTGCCAAATACGCTGACGCTTTTAATGTCGTGATGTTCAGCAAAAACTACGCTACTCCGTGGTACTGGGAAACCTTGAGCCGCGGCTTTAAAAAAATCCTGAAAAAACCCATGTACATCAGCCTTTATGTTTTTGGTCCAGGGGACTTACCCACAGATGTCCCGACACCTGCTGAACTTTTGACTGTTAGTGTTCGCTGTGCTAGGGCAGGTATAGATGGTATACTCTACTTAACAGGCGATTCTGAACAGATAAGAAATTATCAGAAGGCAATAATCAACCAAGTTCGACTGCGGGAGCAACTAAGAAGTTATGGGGTTCAACCTGTACAAGAGGTACTAGATTTAATTTCAAAATGGGAGAAAGATCTGCAGTAGACACTCGTTTAGAATTTAAAAGCATTTTTGCTTTAGGAACTAATCAACCCTATAAACCTAAAATAGAAAAATATTCAGGTTCGGAAAAAGCCTTGTTGGCCATTCGAAATAGAAATATTAGTTAACAAGAGGCATAAAGAATTAAGTAATACACAACCATTGGACCTTCTCGATATGTCAACTTAAACTTCGTGGTGCGGTATAAAAAGGAAGGTATGCATATTCCACAGAAAAGGACGCTAAAATAAAAGGACAGAGGATAGGGGTAAGCTCGTCGTTTCTGTAAGCTTTATTTTTTCAGCGCTTTTGCCAATTCAGCTGCCTTGTCAGTTTTTTCCCAAGGTAATTCTATATCTGTTCTGCCGAAGTGCCCAAAAACGGCAGTTTTTCTGTAGATGGGTCGGAGCAACTGTAGATGGTCGATGATGGCTTTGGGTCGCATATCAAAGTGTTTTTTTACTAATTCCAGAATTTCTTCATCAGGAATTTTCCCTGTTTCAAATGTGTTGACTAAAACGCTAATTGGTTGAGCGACGCCTATGGCATAGCTAATTTGAACCTCACATTGATCGGCTAAACCTGCTGCAACAATGTTCTTAGCTATGTAACGTGCCATGTAGCAACCTGAGCGGTCCACTTTGGATGGGTCTTTGCCGGAGAAGCATCCACCACCGTGGCTACCTACACCGCCGTAGGTATCGACGATTATTTTTCTGCCTGTTAGACCGGAGTCTGCCAATGTTCCGCCGACTACGAATCTGCCAGTGCCATTTATGATGAACTTGGTGTCGGCGCTGAGCAGCTCAGCAGGAATTACATGTTTTACTACCTTTTCGATCACTTCCGCGTCTAAAGTTTTCTTGTCCACTTGTTCTGTATGTTGAGCAGCTATAACAACAGCAGTTACACGTTTGGGTTTGCCGTTAACATACTCTACTGTAACTTGAGATTTGCAGTCAGGTCGGAGATACGGCATGATTTTTTGTTTACGACAGTCCGATAGGCGCTTCACAAGCTTATGTGCCAACATAATAGGTAAAGGCATTAGTTCTTTGGTCTCGTTTGTAGCGTAGCCGAAGACCATGCCTTGGTCACCTGCGCCTTGCTCGTGGTCTTTACTCTCGTTAACACCCTGCGCGATATCTGGAGACTGCTCAGTTATTGAAACAAGAACACCACAGGTTTCCCAGTCTAAACCGTCTTTTGCGTTGTCAAAGCCTATTTCGCGGAGGGTTTGGCGAACAATTTTTGGAATATTTACATAACATGAAGTTGTAATTTGACCCGTCACTACCACTGTACCTTGCATAACCAAGGTTTCGCAGTCAACTCTTGCTTTTGGGTCTTGATGAAGAATAGCATCTAAAACGCTGTCAGAGATTTGGTCAGCAACTTTGTCAGGGTGACCTTCACCCACAGATTCTGAAGTGAAAAGATATTTACCATTTTTCTTCATTTTTGCATCCTTCATGTTTCTTGTAATGAGAGTTACAACTTGTAGTTTTTCTTAAAAGGTTTTCTACAAAAATCAACATTTAGACCACTAAGATACCAAAATGTCTCAATATGAAAAACTTTATTGCTGCATTTAAAGTATGGTTTCACGATGAATGCGTGGGAAGCTGCGAGGAACGCTCTTCAAGTTGTGCTGGAAGCAAAAGAAAACGAAAAGATAGTGGTTTTTTGCGATGAAGAAAAAATTGAAACAGGCAAAGCGTTCAAAAGAGGCGCGGAAAGTCTCAAGCTACACGTAAAGCTTGTAGTTTTAAAGACAACTACTGACTGTAGAACAGAAGTACCTCAATTGTTAATTAAGTATTTTACAACGCATCGACCTGACATTTTCTTAAATATTTTCAGAGGTTCAAGAGAAGAAACACCGTTCAGAATAAAGATTATACGTTTAGAAACTGAAGACCACAAAACGCGTCTTGGACACTGTCCAGGAATAACTTTAGATATGCTGACAGATGGAGGGCTGGCTTTAACTGTAAAAGAACATCAGAAAATGCAGTGCTTTGCTGAAAAGTTAATAGAAAAATTGCAAGATGCTCACAAAATAGAAATAACAAATCCCGCGGGGACTAAACTTAGTTTAAGTGTTAAAGATAGACAGTTTTTTACGGATACACGTTTGGACTGGAATATTATGAAGTGGATGAATCTTCCCACAGGCGAAGTTATTGTTGCGCCTGAAGAGGACTCGCTGGAGGGAAATTTAGTGTGTGATTTAGCGGTGGGGGGTATTGGTCCATTAAATACACCTATTATAATGAAGGTCAAAGAGGGAAAAGTTGACAGCATAACTTCTGAGAATGTGGAGGTACTACGGCGAGTAGAGGATGCACTTCACGTGGATGAAATGGCAAAAGTTGTGGGTGAATTTGCGTTTGGGATAAATCCAAAAGCTCGGTTTACTGAAGAGTTTTTGGAGGCGGAAAAAATGTTGGGCACAGTGCATGTGGCGTTTGGTGATAATGTCAACATGCCAGGCGGGGAGAACAAGTCAATTAATCACATGGATTTTTTGATTTCTAAACCCACCATTACTGTCACTTACAAAAATGGCGCCTCACTAAAAGTTATGAGTGATGGCCTTTTTGTGAGCCTATAGGCGAGTAATGCTTGCCTATAAGTTTCACCTATAGGATTTGATTACAAGACAATTTGTAAAGTAAAAAATGGGTAGAAGATTGATCTAAAACTGTGGTGGGTTTAAATCTGCGGTGAAAACGGGGCGCGCGTGGAAACGGAAAAAACAATTTCAAGATGAAAAGTAATGCAGAGTGGCAAGACGTCTAAGTGTCTCAGAGTAGTCGGGTGCTGAATTTTTGAGTAATCTTTGAAAAAGGAGGTGAATTAATTATAATAATATGGTCGTTTAATAGTTGAATAGAGGGGAGGATTACTTTGACGCTAAAAAGATTCATTTCAGGCTTGGCAGGTACTAAGGCGCCAGGACCTAACACCACTTTTACGGTATTTCATATTTATTATGCGTTAGAGTTAATGTCTGAACGCCCTCTGGGACGGAGCAAGTTAGCTGAGAAGTTAAACGTTGGGGAGGGAGCCGTACGAACGATCATCAGTCGACTTATGGATGCAGGTTTGATTGTAACTTCGAAAACGGGGTGTAGTTTGACTGCAAAAGGTAAGCGTATATGGAGACAGTTTGAAGAGGCGTTTCCACAGCGGGTGGAAGTTCCACAAACGGCGCTAACGAGTTCAGATTTTAATTTTGGGTTTTTAGTGAAGAATTGTGGACATAAAGTAAAGTCTGGTATTGATCAACGTGATGCAGCTATAATTGCAGGTGCACGACGCTGCCTAGTTGTTGTTTGCCAAGAGGGGCATCTGCGGATTGGCGGCGTGAGTGAGAGTATTGAAGTCCAGTTCCCTGAGGCTTCCCACGTTATTTTAGGTTTGCTAAAACCTGAAGAAAATGATGTTATTGTGGTGGCTGGGGGGGATTCGTTGTTGAAAGCAAAGCGGGGTGCATTCGCTGCAGGCTGGACATTGTTGGATGGTTAAACTATGTCGCGTTAGGTGGTATATTTTTCTCCCTGCATGAGAATTCGTTCAAGTATTGAGTTAGTGGCTATAAGCCCCTCGTTGGTTTTCGATGAAACAGGAGTTAATGGAAATTGTATACCAAGTTTGGCAATTACCTTCAACATGTTACGGCTGAACAACCGCTTTGTGTCCTCAAGTTTTTCTTCGATAGCATTTTCTAGGGCATTTGGGCTTTTGGACCAGTCGATAATTTGGTTAACAGTTTTTTTGGGGAGAAGATCAATTTTACTGAGAAGATGAAATTGAGGTTGAAGAAAACGGTTGTATACTGCAGCTGCAAGGAACATGTTGCTAACGTAGTTGAGGGGATTGGCGCTGAAAACCGCGTCGAAGAGGTAGATAAGGGCTTTTTGTTCTTTGGTAAGTTCGTTAACAATGTATGGACCTGCTGCGCGAAAGGCAAAAAGCTCCATTTGCCCTGGCGTGTCTACAATTGTAAGGTCAGCGTGTGCTTCCTCTACATCACGTGCAAGGTTGGTGCACTCGTCAGCAATTAGATCAGCAGCCATAACAGCCGCGCCGTTAGGACCTAACCCGTACCTTTCCATTATGTCTGTTGCGTCAACATAGTTACGTACGTCTATATCTGGTTGATAGGGAAGCTTGAGTGCGCCAGCGTCTAGGTTGACAGTGGCGACATCTTGTTTATTCATTCTAAGCCAATCGCTTAAGGCGGCGGTAAAGTTAGATTTACCTGAACCTGCAGTTCCAATTATGAATACAAGGGGCACGGGTAGTTTCCTCTCTTTGTCTTGTGTTGGTTGTATTGCTTGGAGGTATTAACTGTTTTTGTTGTTACTACTTTAAGCCTAGGTATTTTCGAACAGTTTTCCTCTTATTATTACTCTCTCTACTGAAATATTGCTGATTTTGTTTAGGTTTAAGGTGTATAATGGTTCTGAAAGTATGGTTAAGTCGGCTTGTTTATGTTCTTCTATTGAGCCTTTCTTGTTTTCTTCATTGGATGCATATGCAGCATTTATTGTGTACATTTGTAGTGCTTCATTGAGGGTAAGTTCTTCCTCGGGGAAGAATTGCCTTTTTACTGCCGACTGAATCGCTAGGAGAGGATTTAGGGGCTCCATTGGACAGTCGCTTCCACCACAAACATAGATGCCTGACTCAAAGAGGGTTTTGAGAGGGTAGAGCCATCTTGCGCGTTCTTTACCCAACCTTTCTATAGCGGCGTACACTGTGAATTCTGATTCCCCCACTACCGGTTGTACTGAGAGAACAACGTTTTGGTTTTTGAGGCGTTCAATAAGGTTAGGGTTGAAAAGAGCAGGTTGATCTATACGGGGTCGACTTTTTACATTAACCGCCTCAAGAGCGTTAAGGGCCACATCTATTGCTTTGTCGCCCATCGCGTGTATGATCACTTGAAGCCCTGAATTAACTACTTTTTTAATAGTCTCCTTTAGCTGGGCATTTGTGCAAAGTAAGTTAGTGTTCATTGATTGGGCATTAGAGTATTGTTCAGAAAGCGCCGCAGTTCCTGAAGACAGATAACCATCCACCAAGATCTCTACGCCACCAATCTTCACAAAGTCATTTTGTGGTAATTTGGAAATTTGAGGGCCCATCAAACTTAGAGGGATAACTAGGTAGATATAGAGTGGCACCTGTTTCTTCTCTGCTAAATGTTTCAGAATGTCAAGATCAACCTCTGACGTAGCTAACCAGTGGATAGTGGTTATGCCTGTTGACACAATTTTTTGTAGTGCCAAAGCCGTCGTTTCCACCAGTTTTTCAAAGGTAGGTTCAGGTACTTTTTTGAAAACCAGATTTGTGGCAGTACCTCGCAAAATGCCTGTAGGTTCACAGGTGCTTACATCCCTGTCGATTATGCCGTCTATGGGGTCGGGAGTGGTTTTTGTTATAGCTGCCAACTCCAGTGCCTTGCTGTTTACGACGCAAAGTGGTCCACACTTATAATACATGATCACAGGGTTGTCAGGCGCAACTGCGTCTAAATCAAAGCGATTCGGCATACGCTGCTCAGCAAACCTTGTATCATCCCAGCCTCTTCCAACAATCCAATCGTTCAAGGTGCTTTTGTAAAGGTGTTCTTTAATGCGCCTCTGCAACTCAGCGATAGAGTCTACGTCCGTAACGTCTAGCCACATAAGCAACCTAGCAAAATCCACCACATGCACATGGGTATCAATAAAGCCCGGTAGCACGGTTTTGCCGTTCAACTCGATAACACGTGTAGCTTTGCCAATTAACGGTTTGACTTCTCGGTCACTGCCAACTTTGATAATGTGACCGCCTTTAATTGCTATGGCCTCTGCTTGTGGCTTTAGGTGATTCATAGTCAAAACATTTCCGCCTAAAAGAACTAAATCCGCCGCCACCTGTGACACCAAGAGACAAGTTATTGTGAATTTTGGAGCAGGTTACTTTAAAAAACATTTGCTTACAAACGGGTGTCCTTACAAAACACATAATAGCTCGCGCCACGTCAAAACTCAGACAAATAACCTTATGAGGAAAAAACGTGAAGGCAAAAGTAACCTTGGTTAACCCGCCTTACCCTAAAGGGGCGCCTCAATCACTTTTCATTCCGCTGGGGCTTGGCTATTTAGCAGCGGTTTTAGAGGAAAACCAGTATGATGTCAACGTAATTGACTGCCAAATTTTTAAGCCTTCACCACAACAACTCGAAACTCAACTTTCTAAAACCAACGCTGACATCGTTGGCGTCACGACTTCTACCCTCACTTACTGGCCAGCTGTAGAAGTTGTTAAAACTGCCAAAAAAGTTCTTCCTGAAGCGCTCACTGTTCTAGGTGGACCCCATGTCACAGCGTTACCTGAGCAAACCCTAAATGAAGCGCCCGAAGTTGATGTTGTAGTTCGAGGTGAAGGGGAAAGAACACTGCTTGAACTTGCAGACCTCCTCTCAAAGGGAAAACGTGAAGAACTCAGAAAAGTTGAGGGCATCACTTTCCGCAAAAACGGCAAAGTCTACCACACCAAAGACCGCGCCTTCATAGAAGACCTCGATTCTCTCCCTCACCCCGCATACAAGTATTTTCCTCTCGAAAAATATCGCATAGCAGGCAAAAACTATTTGCCCATAATCACGAGTCGCGGGTGCCCCTTCCAGTGCACGTTTTGTCTTGCATCAAAAATGTGCGGCACCAGCTTCCGCACTCGAAGTCCCACTAAGGTTCTTGACGAACTTGAGTGGCTACGAGATGAACACAACGCTGATGTCTTCGCTTTCTACGATGACACTTTCACTATAGACAAAAAGCGTGTGAACACTATCTGCGACGAAATGAAGGCACGCAAATTTGACCTACCGTGGGACTGCCGAACAAGGGTTGATCAAGTTAACAAAGAGATTCTCACTAAACTTAAAAACGCCAACTGCAAACTCATCCACTTTGGCGTAGAGTCAGGGAGCCAAAAAATGCTGGACGCCGTCAAAAAACGAACTACTGTCGAGCAAAACGCATGGGCCATTCAACTAGCCAAGCAAGTCGGCATAAGCGTTGCCATAAGCGTGGTTGTAGGTTACCCAGGTGAAACCCCTCAGATGCTTCAAGAAACTTTTCAGTTCATCCGCCGCACCAAGCCAGATTTTGTCTATGTATGCCAAGCTATCCCCTACCCAGGAACAGAAATGCTGGAGTTACTACGTCAGCTAGGCTGGGAAGTTTCATCTGACTGGAACAAATTTGACGAGCAGTCGCCTGTCTTCAAGAACCCCCTGTTGTCGCCCCAGCAAATTGACGAGGAAAGAGGCAAATTCTACGATGAATTTCTCTCTCCCACCTATTTTATCCGTAAAGCATTCAAACGGGACTTTTACAGCCAAATCATGGCAAAAACAGCGTTAAATCACTTATTGTGGCGCATGAAGATACCTAAGCTCGTCAGCGCAGCCAGAAGACTATAAAAGGCTATACACTTTCTATGGCTTCATGGTAAACTTGAAGCATTTTTTTTGCACAGACGTCCCATGAGAGTTCGCTGCATACAAATTCTCGTCCTGCGAGGCCCATCTTTGATTTCAAATTTTCATCAGCCAAAAGTTTCAAAATTCCTTCAGCGAACGCGTCACTGTTACCTGGCTTTACCAGCAACGCTGTTTGACCAGCCCGCACCGCCTCCACCACGCCGCTTACATTGAACGCTACCACAGGTTTGGCTGTTGCCTGTGCCTCTAACAAAGCGATTCCTTGTCCTTCTTGAATAGACGGAAACGCGAATACGTCTGCACAGCGATAAAGTTCAGCGAGGTCATTTTCGCTGACGTCTCCCAGAAAAGCAAAGTTACCTGTTAGTCCCTCAGTTTTTACTTGTTTAATTAAAGATTTTTTGAGTGGTCCGTTGCCGACAATAAGGAACAGCGTGTTTTTATGATGCAGCACCACGGTTTTTGCTGCTTGCACTAGGTAACCTAAGCCTTTTCTTGGTATTAGTCTGCCGACGGAAAGCACAACTGGTCTGGTGCCTATCTTGAGGTGCCTTCGAATGTTGCTGCAGTTGCCGCTAGGTTTGAACCTGTCTGTGTCGACGCCGTTGGGAACTAGTCGTATCTTGGTTGGATCGACGTTGTAGTGTTCGAGAATTTTTTTCTTTGAGTACTCACTTATGGTTACAATTAAGGTTGCGTTTTTTGCGGATTCTTCTTCTTTTTTTGCAAGTTGCCTCATAAAGAGGTTAGCCAGTTTGAACCGTAAAGATAGGTCGCCTCTTAGGTTGGCTTGGACGTATTCATCTGCTAGTACACCGTGGATGGTCTGCACGGTTGCCGCCTTGATGTGGTTTTTCTTGAAGGCACCAATTAGTCCGTAGCCGCTAGCAGTGTGGACTTCGTAGACGTCGGCTTTGATGGAGTTAACTTTTTGTTTCAGCGTCTGGTTGAATGTCCAGTTGTCTAAAGGGAAAAGTTTGTCAGTGCTAAAAAGCGGAATCAGCGTTACGTCGTTGAGTTTGGTTATTTTTTTCAGTCCAGCTTTGGTTCCGCTGTAAATGGTTGTTGTTACTTCGTTTTTTAGTCGTTTGGATGTTTCCAGAATGCGGCGTTCGACGCCTCCAAGAAACAGAGGGGGTTGGGTGTTGAAAACTGCTAAGCGGAGTTTTTTCATTGGAGGCGCCTTGTATGAGTTTTTGAATGTTGTATAAAACATTTGCTTCTTTGGGATCTCTTGAGTTTTAGCTGTCTTTTTTGTGATGAGTGACCTTTTTCTTGTTTAGAAGGGCAATTTAGGTTTTTTATTGTTTGTTTTGGGTTTTTAGGCTGAGGAACTGTGTTAAGTTTAGTGGAAGAAATCAGTGGTGAATTCGTTTTCTGTAGGTGTAGGCTGCCACGATAATCACCACAATTAAAAAGGCTATTAATATTGTGTATAGGTAGATCATGGGTATTCCAGCGACGTGTTGCTCCTCAAATGGCGTGGGGGTTGCGTATGGAATTGTCGGTGAAGGCGACGCGGTTAAAGTTGGAGTTGGGGCAGGGTTTACGATTAACACTAATGCTGGACTGGCTGCGGAAGCGTAGTAGCTTTTGTCTGAGCGCCATTGTGCCATAATTGCCCAGTTGCCGATTTCGTTGGGTGTTAGCGTGAAGGCAAATTCGCCTTTTGTGGAGGTGGTCACTTGGGTGCTGCTTGCGCTGCCGTCTGGTTTGATGAATGTTAAAGTGATGGTGGCGTTAGCTATTGCAGGGGTTAGTTTACCAGAGCCTCGGGCAACTTCACCTGAGACGACTGTGGAGTTTGCGAGTGTAAGAATTATGTTGCTGGATAATGCGGCGTAGTCTGCTAGGCAGTAGACGTTCCAGTCGTTGTTGCCTGCGTACACGCGACCTTGGTATATGGTGGGGGCAGACCAACTGTTGGAGTCGGTTGTGAAGGAACTGAGTTTGTAGCCGTTGGTTGCGTTGAGAACAAATATGTGTCGTTGGTCGGTTACGACGTAGAGTTTGTCTTCAGCAAGTGATGGGGAAACGTATAGTTCGTCGCCTAGGAAGGCTTTCCAGATGGGGTTGCCGTTTGTGGCATTCACGCAGACTATGGAGAATTTGTCGACGAGAAAGACGTTGCCGTTGCTGTAGATGGGGGAGCACAAGATGAATTCTTCTGAGGCGGCGTTATTGTATGTCCAGAGGGTGTTGCCTGTTGAGGTGTCTATTGCGTAGTATGTTCCTGCGTTGGTGCCTACGAAAACTTTGCCGTCTGCTATTGTTGGTGAAGAGTGGAGGTCGGTTCCGCCCATGAAGCCAATGTTGTAGGGGAGGGGTTTTTTCCAGATTAAATTGCCGTTTTGTGCGTTAAGCTTGTATAAGGTACCTGAGGTGGGTTCTTGTGAGGTTATGTAGACTGCATCGTCCACTACTGCCGGGGATGAGGTGATGGGTCCTTTTGTCTGGTACTTCCAGACTGTGTCTCCTGTGGAGCCGTTAAAGCAGTAGAGGTTGGAGTCTAGGGCGCCTACGTAAACTTGGTTGTTTACGACGAGGGGGGATGATCTGAGGATAACAGCTGCTGCGAAGTTTGCTGGGACGATGCCGCCGGCGTAAGTTTTCCAGATGAGGCTACCGTTGTAGGCGTTTAGGCAGTATATGTTGCCGTCGTCGGTTCCCGTGTAGACTTTGCCGTCAACCACTGCGGGTGAGGAGAAGATGCGGGCTTGTGTTTGGAATTTCCAGATTAAATTGCCGTGTTGGGCGTTGACGGCGTAGATGTATTTGTCCATTGAGCCGAAATAGGCGATGCCGTTGGCTATGCTGGGGGATGAGACTACTGAGCCGCCTGTTGTGAATTTCCATCGTAGTACAAGGTTTGTGGGGCCAGATTGGCCTGTGGCGGAGTGGGCGGGGTCGTGGCGCCACATGGGCCATGCGGTTGTTCCTATGGCCCACACTTGATTGGCTGTGGAGTATTCTGCGCCTGAGATTGTATCTACTGCTTCTGTTACGTTTGCAGGTATTAGGTAGAGGTTGCCGTATGCGATGGCTACGGATTCTCTGGGTGCGAAGGCTTCGATGGGTAACTTCCAGAGGACTTGACCTGAGTAGGCGTCTAGGCAGGCGAATTCGGATGCGCCATATTCTTCTCCGTAGGAGGCGGCTTGTCCGGTGGTGGCGTAGACTTTGCCGTCTGCAACTGTGGGGCAGCCTGGAAACATCAGTGTGCCTGGGCCTTTGTACGCCCACACTAGTTCGCCTGTTTGTGTGTCTACTGCGTAGAGGTGGCCGTCTTTGTTTAGTGCGTAGACCATGCCGTAGGCGACTGCTGTTCCGCTGCAGAAGTACCCGCCGTTGCTGCCTGGGTTGAAGGTCCAAAGGATTTCGCCTGTGGCTGCGTCGAAGGCGTAGAGGGTGTTGTCGTGGGTGCCGCCGCGGAAGAATTTGCCGTCGGCGTAGCTACCTGAGAAGAGCATGGGTCCTTTGGTGTTTGTGTCCCAGAGTACTGCGCCTGTTTTGGCGTCTAGGGCTATTTGGTGGGATTCAAATGAGCCGGGGAAAACTTTGCCGTCGCCGTATTGTATTCCTGAGCCGACTAGACCGCTGCCTGAGACGTATGTTTCCCAGATGAGGGTTGGTGGTTGGTCTGGGTTGGAGAAGTTCCAGGCTTGTATGTATGAGGCGGCTTTGATGTAGAACATTTTTTCTTGTGGGCTGTATACGTTGTTTGTGAATAGTGGGGAGGCGGTTGCGGAAAAGTTGTTGCTGCTCCATATGTGTCTGCCGTTTTCGGGGTCGATGCAGCTGTTGCCTACTATCATGTGGGTGTCGTCTATTTTGTAGACTGCTGGCCAGGGTCCTGGGTTGTGTATGTTTGATTTCCATAGGATGCTGCCGGTTTTTGCGTCGATTGCGAAGACGGCGGTTTGGGTGGTGGCGTAGACCTTGCCGTTGAAGGCTGAGAGGTAGCTTTGTATGCCTGTTATGTTGGTTTTCCACATTATGTCGGGTGCGTCTGGTGCGGGGCCTGTTGAGAATCGGGCAAATGAAGAGTCACCTTGCAGTTGGGGCCACTCGTATTGCAGTAGGTGGTTGTTGTTTTGTGATTGTGTATTTTGTCCAAGAGTTGAGAGAAGAGGGGCGTTGGAAATTGTCATTAGCAGCATGATGACTACAATTGTGGGTTGAAGTTTAGTTTTCATTTTTTATCCTCAAGGGGTTGTAGCATGAGGGTGATTGGTTTTCTTTTTTCTCTCGTCTATGTTGATAACTTTGGCTGCAACTATAAACCTTTCCCAAGTTCTGCTTTGTAGCTGTGGGTGCGTGGTGGAGTGCAAGTTTGGTGTGTCTTAAAATGTGGATGGTAGCGCAAAATGTTTTTTAGTTTGACGTCTAATTGGTAGTCGGTGTGGATGTAGGAGCGTAGGGGTTCTTTGGTGGATAAAGGTCCTTTGCTTATGACTTCTTGGAGAGCAACTGGGGCTTGTAATGCTCGTTGTATATATTGTAATGTGGATGCTACTGGTGCTAAGGCGCCTCGTGAGTTGACGACGCAGGAGGCGTTTCGTCTTGTTGATGAGGTTCACAAGTTTGGGGTGCGTTGGTTTGGTATAAAAGGTGGTGAGCCGCTGACGCGGCCTGATATTTTTGAGATAGTGGCCTATGCGAAAAGCAAGGGGCTTAATGTTTGTTTGTTGACGAATGGTGTTTTTGTGGATGGGTCTATTTATGATAATTTGGTTAAGAATGAGGTTTGGACTAGTGTGAGTATTGATGGTCCGGAAGAGGTTAATGATCAGTTGCGTGGGAAGGGTTCTTACAGGAAGGCGGTGGCTGCGATTGAAAAGTTGTCTGCGGGTAAAATTCTTAATGGTTTAGCTTGTGCGATAACTGCTATAAATTATAGGCATTTGGATCATGTATGTGAGTTGGCGGATAAGTATCGTGCGAATTTTGTTTGGTTTAATCATTTGGTGCCCAGTGGTAGAGCTAAGGAGACTATGCAGTTGGCGCCTTCGCCTGAGCAGTATGAGTGGGTGCTTAATCATATTTGGGATTTGACGGTTAAGTATGAGGGGAAGTTTGAGATTCATGTGCATTGTCCGCATTTTGCTCGGGTTGTGAAGCAGCGTAATATAGCTAATTTTGATGAGTGGTATGAGCGTAAGTTTCATGGTAAGTGTACTTATTTTGCTTTTGGGGGTTATGTGAGTGTTACTGAGAATGGGGATTTGATACCGTGTTTTTATACGGATCTTTCGCCGACGGAGCATATGAAGTTGGGAAATATTCGGGATAAGTCGTTGCAGGAGGCGTGGAGTGAAGTTAAGGCGTCGCCGTTTTATCGTAGTTTTCAGGATCGGCGTGTTTTGAAGGGTAAGTGTGGGGTTTGTGAGTTTAGGGAGATTTGTGGGGGTTGTCGGAATCGGGCGTATGCTTATACGGGGGATATGTATGAGTCTGATCCGGCGTGTGTTTATGTGCCTGAGAGTTTACGTGGAAAGTAGGAGCAGTTGGGTAGGTTGGGTGTTTTCTGGTTTTTGTGTTAAAGCATAAATAGTGTTTTTGTCTTAATTGGGTTGGGTGTCTTTGGTGCCTGTGCCTCAAGTTAGTGTTTTTTTGGATAATAGACCTGGTTCTTTGTCTGATGTTATGATGCATTTGGATAAGAATCAGATTAAGCTTTATGCTTTGTCTATAGTTGATGCAGGTGAATTTGGTTTGGTTCGGATGGTAGTTGAGGATCCTCAGCTGGCTGCTCGGATATTGGAGGGTGCGGATTTTAATTTGGCTAAGTCGAAGAAGAATACTGAGGTTACGGCGATATTGATTTCGCAGAGTAATCCGATTTCGCAGATTACGAGGATTTTGGGTGAGCATGCTGTTAACATTGAGTATGCGTATTCGTCGGCGGTGCATTTTGATGGTAAGTTTGTTTTGGTGTTGCGGCCTAAGGATGTGGAGGATGCAGAGAGAACTTTGCGGCAGAATGGGGTTGCGATTTTGACTCTTGAGGAGATTAGGCGGCGTTTTCAGTGAGTTTGTTTGTTGGTTATTGTGGACGATGAGTGTTTAGGGTTTTCTTATTTTTTGTATAGGTAAATTATGGATTTTGATAATGCCCAAAAAATTCTGAGGTTGGCTTTTATGGTGCCGCCGATTCGTGGGTTTTGTCTTCTTGGTGGAGGAGTGTAGGTTATTTGTCCGATTTTTAGGTGGTGTTTTTTGGCTGTGACGAGGAATTCGGCTCCGAAGGTTTCGCTGCCGTGCCATTTTAGGAGGGGGATTATGGTTTTTTTGAAGGCGCGGTAGTTGGAGAATGTGTCTGTGACGCCTAAGAGTTTGCCTAGTGTTTTTGAGGCGATTTTTTCTGAGATTCTTGGGAGTTGTGTGCGTGAGGCGACGACGATGTCGAATTTGCTGGTTAGTTTGGCTAGTTGTGGGATGTGTTGTGGGTCGTTTTCTAGGTCGGCGTCTATGGTGATTATTGTGGGGTATTGCGCGAGCTGCATGCCGTCTAGTAGGCCTTTGGTTTGTCCTTGTCTTAGTTTGGTTATGGCTATGTCGGCGTGTTGTTTTGCTGTTTGTATGGTGCCGTCGGTTGAGTTGTCGTCGATTACGATTATTTCGTGTGGGTGGTCTTTGAGGGTTTTTCGGATTGTTAAAATTAGTTTTTTTATGTTTTCTTGTTCGTTCCAGGTGGTTGTGACTATGGAGATGCCTTGCAAGGTTGTTTTTTCGCCTTGTTTGTTGTTTGGTTAGAATTTGAGTGTGTCTATGAGTTTTTCTATTATGTTTAGGGTGAAGTTTACGATTTTTTGTATGGGGTGTATGGCGCTGAGCATTTGGCGTAGGCTGGCGGTGTCTGTTTTGGTGATTGTTTTGGTTAGGATGGCGGTGAGTAGGAAGATTGTGATGAAAATTATTACGCCTATGGTTAGTCTTAGCCAGCTTTAGAATGGTAATATGGTGGCTGTGATGTAGGTGGGGGTGGCTGCTGTTGCTGATGTGAGGAGGATTTTTGCGGATGATGTCCAGTCTATGGTGATGTTGTAGTTGTTTTTTATCCATCGTATGGCTATGAAGAGGCTTGGGAGTGAGGAGATTAGGGTTGTTGTGATGAGGCCTAGGACGCCGAAGTGCATGATGAGGGTTATGCCCATGGGGAAGCCTATTGCGGCGGTTATGATGGCGAGTTTTAGGTTGTATGTTGTGTCGCCTTGGGCGTTGATGAGGTTGCCTACGCTTAGGCTGCCGAATGCGGTGTAGAGGTAGGTAATGGAGAGTAGTGCTAGGAATAGGGGGGCTGTGGTGTAGGCTGTTGTGGAATAGTGTGGTGACTGCTGGTTCGGCTAGTGCCATGACTATGGTGGTTGGTGGGATTACGAATAGTGCTGCCCATTTGATGGAGTTTTGGAATACTGTTTGTAGGGTTTGGTTGTCTTTTTTGTGGTTTAGTTTGGAGAAGGCTGGGAGGAGCATGGTTGTTATTGGGGTTGCGAAGAATGTTATGAGGACTGAGAATGTGCTTGCTATGCCGTAGTTGCCGATTGTGGCGTTTTCGGCGACGTATATGGGTAGTAGGAAGCTGAAGAATTGGGTTTGGAAGCCGAGGATTATGTTTGATAGTGAGAGGGGGATGCCGTATTGGAGCATGGTTTGGAGGTAGGCTTTGAGGTGGAGGTGGGTGGTTTGGGGTTTGGGTAGGTTTTTGTAGATGGGCCATAGGAGTAGGATGCCTGTTGTGCCTGCTATGAGGAGGGCTGTTGTGTAGCCTATGATGGCGCCTGTGGTGCCTTGGCCTAGGATGACTAGGGCTATGACGAGGGTTGTTTTTATGATGGCTTGGAAGATGAGCATGATGCTGTTGCGGGTTAGTTTTTCTATGCCTACGAATGTTGCGGTGGCTGCGTTGATGAGGCCGTTTGCTAGGACTGTGAGTGAGGCGAGTTGTATGAGGGGTGTGATTTCGGGGCGGTTGAATGCGGTTGTGGCTATGGTGTTTGCGGTTGCGAGTAGGATTATGGATAGTAGTGTGCCTATTGTGGTTTCGAAGATTATGCCTGTTGTGAGTATGCTGCGGATTTCGTTGGTTCGGTTTTCTGCGCGGAATTGTGCGGTGAAGCGGGTCATGGCGGTGTTTATGCCCCAGTCTCTGAGTATGCTGATGAGTGAGGGGGCTGTGAGTACTATGGTGTAGAGGCCGTATTGGTCTGAGCCTAGGAGGTTGGCTATGAAGATGGTGCCTATTGAGGAGATGAGTGTTGAGGTTACGAGGCCCCAGAGAAGGTGGAAGCTGCCTGTGGCTGAGGTTTTGGCGATGTCTGTGGGGTTGTTCATGTTTGGGTTTTTTCCTTGCTGTTGGGTTATGTTGTTGTTTGTGGTTGTGTTTATGGTTTTTGTTTTTGTGTGGTTGTGGTTGTTTTTGGTTGGGTGGGTTTATGGTTTGGTAGTTGGGTTTCTTTTGCCGCCTCCAGGCGTTGGGGTGTTTCATGTTTTGGTGTGGAGTGTTTTGAATTATGGCCATTAGGTGACGATGAAGTGGTTGCTTGGATTTTTAAGCTGTGTTAGGTTGAGATCGGATGTTAGTTTTTGAAGATTCAGTTTTTTGATCTTGAATCTATGGTCCTCTTCTACTGGAAGAGGTGAAGGGTTAAGTTATGAAAATGGAAATAAACTTGATTGTGGGTTTTGTTGTCGAGATTATTTGTGCGTTTTTTAGGATTCTGTTGTTTGTTATGTTTGTTTTTTTGGCATGAGTACGACTTCTGTATCGGTTGATTTTTTCAGAGTTGAAAGCATATCTTCAGTTACTTCGTCGCAGAGTAGAATTCCGAGTGTTGGGAGTTTAGTTTCTTGAGAATAAGTTTGTACGAGTTTGGAGAGGGTATTTAAGTCTTCTTTTAGGTTTACTACCTCTTTGAGGACTCTTATTTCTTTTCTCTTAGGCATAACTGTGTTGTCTGCTACGAGTAATACTGTGTGATCTGTTGTGTCTTTGAGGTTGGGTAGGGTGTTGCCTTCTATGAGCAGGTTGGTTTGACCGCTTTTGATTTGTTTTGCTTCTTCTATGTTCAGCCCTGTTGCTGAGGATAAGGAATTTAAGTACCAGTTTATGAAATTTTCGTTTTCAGATGAAATTTCGATTTTGATAGAGCGTATTGATTTTATAATGGCGCGTCTGGTTTTTGGGATAAACAGCAATGTTGCGATAATTAGCGCGATTATTGTTATGTTCATGGCGAATGAGAGGAAGAATGTTGTTGTTGCTTCAGTTTTTGTGTTGTTGAGGTCGAGGGTAAGTTCGCGTTTTTCGTTTCCTGAGTCAACTGACACTTTGATGTTAACAATGGGTAGCTGTTTTAATGAGAACTTGCCGTTTTCGTTGGTTTTTCCAGTAAATGTTGAGTTATCGGGCAGGGTTATTGTGACGCGGGCGCCTTCGATCGGAAATCCGAAGAGGTCTGTGGCTGTGAGTACAACTTCTGACACGTTTGCTTTGAGTTGTATGGTTTGGGAGGTGTTGAGCAGTAGTTCGGTTTGTGCAACTTGGAAACCTCCGATTTTTGCGCTAATGGTGTATTTTCCGTCGGTTAGGTCATTTATGGTGAAGTTTGCGGTGGTGGATTTTTGAGTGGTTATAGTGGAGTTTTCGTTGCGTACTTCTAAGAGGGAGTCTGTTAGGGGTTCCATGTTGGGATCTATGATTTGGATGGTGAGGGAGTGTATTGAGCATGGAATGTTTGTATCTAAGTTGGAAGTAAGGTTGATTGTGAGTGGGGTTGCGACTTGTTTGTTATTGTATGTTGCTGTGACTTTTAGGGTTCCTGTGGGCGTTAAGGGAAGAGATGCTGGGGAGGTTGTTGTGATTATTGTGCCGTTTGGGAGATGTATATTTAGGGTGATACTGTTTAGTGGCCTGTTTAGGCTGTCTGTGGCTGTGAGTTTTATGTCAAAGACGTTACAGGTTAGGTTTTTGTTTCCTCTGGTTAATTCTGTGAATTCAAAGTTTCCCACCGTTAAGTTTTGCCAGTATACTTGTAGTTGGTGTGTTCCTGGCAAGGTTTGGTTGATTGATATGTGACCTGTGGAGTTTGTTGTGAGTGTGAGCTGAGTAGAGTTTGGCAGTTTAATTGAGACTTTTGCTTCGTTTAGTGGAGTGCCGTTGCTACTTGAAATTTTGTATGTCAGGTTTAGTCTGAAGTCTACGTAGTAGATGTTTCCTGGGGTACTCCAGTCGCAAAGGTATATGTTATCTAAGGCGTCGAAGACTATGCCGTACATGGTTGCCCACGTTTTTTTGTTAACGTAAAGTTCTGGTGTGCCGTTTACTATTTTCCAGAGTCTACCTCTTTGGCCGTCACTGTAGAATAGTTCGCCTTTGCTGTTGAAGGCTATTCCGCCGATTGAGTGGGGGGTTTTGAAAACTATGGTTTCAGTCATGTTACCTGAGGGGGTTTGGGTTAGCTTATATATTGATTGGGAACCCTCTGAGGCTGTCATCTCTGCGATGAACAGGGTTCCGTTTGGTGCAAAGGCTATGGGGCCTACGTTTTTTATGTTTCTTCTGAAAAATAGAGTTTGGTTTCCATTTCTGAGTTGGTATATTTCGCCTGTGGATGGAACCGAGAAGTAGATATTGCCGTCTGGAG
>JAOAIX010000011.1 GCA_026414485.1 Candidatus Bathyarchaeota archaeon | reverse complement strand
GCTCACGCTTTTAACTGCAAGTACACCAGCTTTGGCTAAGAAATGCAACGCCATATCATCAACACCCTTCTCGCAGAAAACAACGTTGGCTCCTGCTTTGCAGATTTTATCCGTCATCTCCTTAAGCATGCGTTCTTCTTCATCAAGGAAGGAGCGCATCTGCTCAGGACTTTCGATGTTTATTTTGGCGTCAAACTCTGTTTTTTCAATTTCTAATTTAGTGTTGAGCAGTGCAATTTTTGCGTTTTCAATTACTTTAGGCATCTGTGAGCTGGCAACTTCTTTGTCGATAACCATGCCCCTCACAAGCTCAGTTTCTTCGAGGCTTTTGCCATGTTTCTTAATAACCTTGATTAGGTCAATATCTGCCCTAACTTTCGCATTTACTTCTTCAGAAACTTGCTTAACAGCGTCCACACTAATTTTGGCAAAGTGTTCTTTTGCATTAGCAACACCCTTGCTAGCTAAACTTGTTAAGGCTACCTCCCGTAGGGTTTTGTCATCTTTAAGGCTGATGGGCATGGCAAGTTTTTCCAAAATTTCTTGCGCTTTTTCACTTGCTTTCTTGAAACCTTCTATAATAACTGTTGGGTGAACATTCTTATCTAACAAATTCTCGGCTTTGGCAAGCAATTCACCTGACAAGACCACAGCAGTTGTAGTCCCATCGCCCACCTCGTTATCCTGAGCTTTAGCAACTTCAACAAGCATCTTAGCCGCTGGGTGCTGCACATCCAGCTCCTTCATTATAGTCGCGCCGTCATTTGTGATAGCAACGTCTCCGAAACTTGTGACCAACATTTTGTCCATCCCACAGGGACCCAAAGTACTTTTTATGGTTTCAGAAACAATCTTTGCGGCCATTATGTTATTTTTTTGTGCTTCACGGCCGGTTGATCTTCCGGTGCCTTCTTTTAAGACTAGAACGGGAACTGTTCCACCTTGTGCCATATCATTTTCACCATTTTTACAACAATTTACAAATCTTGAATTCTTAAACGCAAACAATCAAACCGGTCAAATTTAAGGCTTTCCTAACATCAAACAGCCTTAATTATGTTATAGCCTGAGGCTTTTCGTAAGCGATTCATAACCGCCAACCCTAAACCATCCAAAGGTACTCCTTCAGCAATTATGACATCGACGTTCTCAGAGTCAAATTCCCGCAAAAGTCTAAACAAACGTGTTGCCATCGCGTCAACATTTCGCCGGCTACCCAGAGTCTTCACAACCTCTGCTTCGTAAGCCCAAGCTGTTTCACTTGTTGCCAAAACCCCAACCTTCTTATTGTTTAGCCAATAGTCAGTTGTGAGTTCTTTTATTGTGCCCATAACTTTTGATAAGTCGCCCTCTACAAGTATTAAAGGAGTCTTAGGGGCATAATGTTTGTGCTTCATACCTGGAGATTTTGCTTTTTCAGGGGAGATTTCTTTTTCAGAAACAACAAAGGGGTGAAGCTGTACCTCTTTGACAACCTCCTTTAAAGCCTCAAAAGAAACCCCTCCAGGGCGCAACAACAATGGCGGCGCAACGCTTACATCCAAAACTGTAGACTCGACTCCTATACGTGTTGGTCCCGCGTCGATTATAGCATCTATACGGCCATTCAAGTCCTCAAGAACATGCTCGGCAGAAGTGGGGCTAGGTCTACCTGCCATGTTGGCACTAGGAGCTGCGATAGGACATCTGCTCTCTCTGATTAAGGCTAATGCCACTTTATGTTGAGGCATCCGAATCGCTATGGTCTCCAAACCAGCCACCGTCACCTCAGGCACGATGCTGGAACGCTTAAAAACCAACGTTAAAGGTCCAGGCCAGAACTTATCCATCAATTTTTTTGCTGCGCTCGGCACTTCTTGCGTTAACCGCGGCACCTCCTCAAAATTTTCCACGTGAACGATAGGTGGATTATCCAGTGGGCGATTCTTCGCTGAAAACAATTCCAAAATTGCTTTTGGATTCAGCGCATCGGCCCCCAACCCGTAAACTGTCTCGGTTGGAAACGCCACTAACCTACCAGCTTTAATCAAGTTTGCAGCTTGACTTATCTTTTCAATTTCAGGTTCCTGCGGATCAACTTTTAACAGTTCAGTTTGCTTCATTGGAATTGCCCCCTGCATAATACTGATGGGTACTCTTAAAGTCTCACTTTACAGTACTGTACTCAGGGTTTCTATTACTTTCTGTTTGTAGTTTAGGACCTCACCATTATTTTTTAGTTCTTTTTGTAAGTCGTCACGCCTTGAATCTGTGGTTCTAGACGAAAACTAAAAACTATTTTTACTCCACTAAAGTGTTGTCGCTAAATGACTTAGTTGGTCTAGTAGTATTTTTTCACTTCATATCTTTTCTGCTGTTTTTGTAGTTTCTGAACGCAATACCTTTTCGATTAACTGCATAAAATATGCTTGCGCCTGTACCTCGGTGAGTTTGTCCAAATAAACTGAGACAACAGCAATCTTGCCTTTTTTTCCAGCAATATACTCAGCGAACATGCGCGCTGAAATTGCATTTTTATCTCCTACCAAAATAGACGAAGAAACAGGACCTACCATATCTCTGGGTCTGGGCACGGCAATTGCAATTGTTCCCAGTTTGTCTTCTTTTTCACTGAGCAAAACTAGGCAGCTATTTGTTGCCTCTATGTATACAGCTAAAAACCTGTAATCCTTCTCTGTTATCTCTTCTTTGATAACGTTGGCGCGGTCCACTTGACATTTTTTCTCCTTAAGGACTTTGCTTTTTTGGTTCAGCTTTGTCTCTGTTCTATTTTGTGCGACTTCCCCTTAAAAATCTACAGGTGACCTGTCCAAGTCACTTTAACCAGCTAATTTTGTTGTACTTAATGATTCAAAAACTTTCCAATCATTCGTAACTCCTCAGAAACACAATTCTGTCCTAGTTTTAATACGTCTCTCTATTATTCCAAACCCAAAAACCAAAACATAACGCTACGAACTACTTTCTTCTCAACACACTTTATCTACTAAACCCAGATGCTATTTATAGCCTTAAGGCGTTCACTATTTAACAAAATTTTCAGAGGCAGAGCCATACGTGAGTGATGACCGAGCAGCAAAAATCCTGCAGATCCTCAAACACAATCTAGCTTTGCCACTCTGGATCAAAGCCAACCATGAGCCCTTCGAAACATTGGTTATGACCATTATCTCACAGAATACCACAGACCAAAACACCATCAAAGCATACAAAAAACTCTCGAAAGTATCACAAATAACTTCTAAAGCTCTTGCCGAAACTTCAATAGACACTATTGAAAACGCCATTAAATCAGCAGGTCTCTACAAAACCAAGGCGCAAGCAATAAAACAGGCAGCACAAACAATACTGGAGAGATATAACGGTGCTCTTCAACCTGTTTTGTCTTTACCTATAGACCAGGCAAGGGACACCCTTATGCAAATTAAGGGTATAGGACCCAAAACAGCGGATGTTGTACTGCTTTTCTCCGCCAAGCAACCTACTATACCCGTTGATACTCACGTGAACCGAGTTTCCAAACGCTTAGGTTTTGTTCCTGCAAAAGCCGATTACGAAACCGTACGTAAGAACCTGCAATTGCTATTCAACACTAAAGACTATTTGGTGGTGCACCTCTTACTGATTGCCCATGGTAGAAAAATCTGCAAAGCCCTCAATCCTCTCTGTGATCGCTGCGTCGTGAATATGTACTGCCCAACGAAAGGGGACAGTGTTAAACTATGAGCACATCTGTTCTTCCAAAAGAAGTCACTGAATACTTTCCATACCCCAGTATACGTCCCCATCAAGCCCAATTCATAAGTACCGTTTTTAATGGTGTCAGAGACCGTCGTTCAGTGCTCATTGAAGGCAGCAACGGGCTAGGCAAAACAATCTCCTCTTTGTCGTCGATTCTACCAACAGCAATTAACAAAAAGTTGAAAGTGTTATATGTAGCGCGAACTCACAGGCAACATGAACGGGTAATCGAGGAACTTAAAGCTATAAGCAAAAAGCACCCTGTCACAGGCATTTCTTTGCGTGGGCGCAACGAAATGTGTCTCAACAAGTCTGAATCGCGCAAAGCCCACGACGCAAAGTCTCTGATGGAACTTTGTGAACTCCTTAAAGCTAAAGGTGAATGTCCCTATTACAACAATAATGAGCGCACCTACGAATATCTGCAGTTTCAGCAGCAAATTTCAAGCAGACCCTATCAGTCATTGGAGATAATTCGTGCCTGTAAGAAAAAAAGTATCTGTCCTTATGAACTGGTGAAATCTGCTGTCTCTGATGTGACGGTTATAGCTTTAAGCTATCTTTACGTTTTTGACCCTGATATCCGTAATGCCTTTCTCAAAAACTTGGAGACCCCTCTGCAAAAAATTATTCTTGTTGTTGATGAAGCACATAATCTGCCTGAAACCGCTATAGAAATCTCCAGCAGTAGCTTGAGTATCTACGTCATGCGGCAGGCAGAGTTGGAAGCCAAACGGTTCGGCTACGAAGAAGCTGCATCGTTTGCAAGACTACTTTACGCAGAAACGGAAAAACTCGCTGCAAGCATTAGTCGCGAAGAAAAACTCTCACCTGACTTTCTAACTAAAATTGTACGTGATAAAGCAGGTATTCTTGCTCCAAGAAGTTTTTTCCAAAGCCTCAACGAGACAGGACTTGCCATAAAGAAAACTTTACTTTCAGAAGGCAAGCATCCGCGCAGCTATCTACATAGCATGAGTGATTTCCTTTTAAGGTGGATGGACACAGCAGACGATGAATCATACATCGCCTTAATCAGCAAGTATTTTACCAGAGAAAACACTCAAACAGCAAAACTTGAAATTGCGGCGTTGGATCCTTCAAAAACTACTCAACCAGTGTTTTCGTCCACCTATGCCAATGTTGTTATGTCAGGTACGTTACAGCCGCTGGAAGCGTACATGAAAATAACTAAACTGCCTGAAAACACAATCCAACATATCGCGCCGTCGCCTTTCCCAAAGGAGCACATTCTATCCGCTGTATGCCTTGGCGTTTCCACAGCTATGGAAAGCCGTACGCCAGCTATGTACCAAACCCTTGTGAAACGGATAACTGAGGTTGTTGCCAATACGCCCGTCAACACTGGCGTTTTTGCTGCATCATTTGAGGTTCTTCGAGCGTTACTCGAAGCAGGTTTAGAAGAAGCTCTTAAAAAACCTCTGTACTGCGAGCGTAGAGGTATGAGTTCTAAAGCTAACGAACATTTAGTTGCAGCCTTTAAAGAACATGCTTTAAAAGGTGGTGCTGTTTTTTTGGGTGTTCAGGGCGGTCGAACTTCCGAGGGGGTGGATTTTCCTGGTAATCAAATGAATTCTGTAGTTATTGTAGGCGTGCCCTATGCTGAACCAACACCGCGAGTGAAAGCCCAAATAGAGTATTATGAGAAGTGTTTCCCCAAATTCGGCCGTGAATACGGATATGTCTTGCCTGCAATGAAGAAGGCTTCCCAGACAGCAGGACGCCCCATTAGGACTCTGGAAGACAAAGGCGCCATAATATTCCTCGATTACAGATACGCAACTAATTATTGCAGAAGTTTCTTGCCCACGTGGGTACGTGAGGGCATGAAGCTTTTGCCCGCCAAAGATAACGCTTTATCTTGTGTACTTCGCGATTTCTTCAAAATGTAAAAAGGATTCAGTTGTAAGTTTCGTGCAGTTTTTCGTCCAACCAAACTTTTCCAGCAACAACATAAGCGGGGTCGGTATTAATTGCTGTGAGCACCTTTAGAGTTCCACGTTTCCAATCAAGGTTCTGCATGACTCCTATACCCAAAAACTTCATTTCGTTGTCATGTAGGCCTATCAATAAACCTTTGCAGCCTTTATTAGTGTTATTTTTCAAAGTTCCAAAACTTAAATACTGAAGAGTTAAACCACTTAACCGCCATTCTTTTATTTTTGCTCCTACCAGATATTTAACGTAGCCCCGTTCTCGTATATTCCTACGTTTTTCTCTTGTTTTCTCCTTAGCCGAGGGAGGTGATGTAACGTGGACTTTTTTAAATTTGTCTAGTCCAACCAACAGCGGCTCCAACTCATAGCTATTTTGAATTCCGATGATTATGTCCGGAGACAACTTCTCAGCCAGTTGCACTTTATACTTCACGGCGTCTTCTCCCAAAACCCACCCATCAGTATTCACAACCAAAAAGTCAATAGCGCTTTTAACAGCTAACGAGACGAGAAAAGTGAACCCTTCCATTGTTCTGCCCAAGTTTTCACTAGGCGATGTAGCACCCACAAAAAAAGCCTCTTCAGCTTTCAGCTCCAATAGGTCTACAACAGGATTTTCAACACGCGCATATGCAAGGGTAGTTGGAGGTCCAAGGGCGGACTGTCCCAAATCTCCATCCAAAATTGCGACTCTAAATTTTTCACCCAAAAGACGGTTTATTAAATAGGTGCAAAGACTGCTTTTCCCTGTGTCTATGCTTCCGATAACCATAATCACCACAATTGCCCCTCTATGTATCCGCCGCACTTCTTCAAAAGCGGCAACCCAAGACTCTGGAATGGTGTCACCTTGCACTTCCTCTATTTGTGAGTTTTCCCCCAAACTCAAATCAAACGTCGCTTGCTCTTCCACAAAAAAGGGCAAACGCTTGCCTTCAGGCACCAAAATTTTATTTGAACTCCCTATTAAGTAACCAAAAGCTCTCACTTTTCCTCTGATAACATTCAAGGACGCTGGACCATCAACAAGCAGGGTTTTACCACAGTTAACCGTCTTCTTCAACAAGTTGCCTCCGCTGATGAGCGTACCCCTCCCTTCCAGCTATCTTTATAGCAGAAAAAATATGACGAAATCCCCGTCTTTGTTTCGCTTCACGGGCATGATGGTTAGTTCCTGCTTCGCTAACGATTTCCAATAAAACTTCACATGGCAAATTCCCATCTAGCATCTCTACAAGTGCTTTGTACACAGGCACTCCATTACCAATTTTTACAGTAACCACGGTCATGTTAAAATCTACTGTTCGTAGGACCCGCCTGATTTTGGTTGCAACATCTTTTAAACTAAAGCAATTTTCAACATCAATGACTGCCCCATCAGCTATAACAGCCAACCCAAAAACAACGCCTGGATCTACACCGATGACAATTTTTTCGTATGACTCTTTTCCCTGCAAAATTTTTACAACTTGACTTCCCATAACTTCAGGGTCTGTTTCCACGTCATACACCAATACCCTACTATGGTTTACACACTGTCTCTCAGCGGTAGTGGTTATCACAACTTTGATGCCCGTGGGTATAGAATCCTTTGGTAGAAGACTTATGAATCTAATGTTGCGACGCTTCAACTCATTGACTATTAAAAAGTATGCTTTCCCTTGAACGGTCGCCACAGCAACTTTTGACTTCATACCCTTCCTAACTTTGTTGTTTAGGGCAGAACACATTATTAGTTTCGCAGTTAATATCCATTAACGTGCGTAACTGTGAAAACCAAGATTCCCACTGGCTGTGCTTGCATAGACACTGCTTTGGAAGGCGGGCTCTCTTCTGGTAGCGTCAACCTTATTTATGGTGAACCTGAAACAGGAAAGTCTACTTTAGCTTTACAATGTGCGTTCCGCTGTTCTTTACAGGGTCTCAAAACGCTGTTTGTCGATTGTGACAACACGTTTTCCACTGAAAGACTCTTTCATTTAGCCGCAGAAAACTTTGACTCAGTATCTGAAATGATTCTCTTAATGAAACCTGTAGATTTCAACGAGCAAACCTTTGTTGTGGATCACTTGGAAGACTACATAACCAAAAACTTCGGTTTAGTAGTGATAGACACATTCAACTCTTTGTATCGCGCCAAAGTTGCTGAAGCTTCAAGCAAAACAGCCGCTTTTACACTAAACCGCGAGTTGAACAGGCAAATGGCAGTTATAGCTCAAACAGCCAAAATGTTGGATGTGCCCTTTGTGGTGACAAGCCAAGTTAAAAGCGTTTTCAGCGATATTTCACCTTTAGTTGTACCTGTAGCGCAACGCATATTGAAGTTCTGGGCAGACACAGTAATTTCCCTCAAACCAACAGACACACCATCAGTGGTGCAAGCTGTTTTGGAGAAGAACCGCAACACTCAAGAAGTAAGTTGTTATTTGAGAATAGCTGAAACAGGGATTTACGAGTACGAGTTGCCATACTGATGGTTTATCACATGGATATAGCTACTTTAGTTGTTGAAGCGTTAAAATTTATTTTTCCCGCTTACTGTGCTAACGCTGCACCTGTGCTTGGAGGCGGCGGTTTGTCGATGGATTTTGGGAAAAAATTTCTTGATGGAAAACCCGTATTTGGGGCCCACAAAACTTTCCGCGGCTTCTTTTTTGGTTTAGGAATAGGAATAGGCGTGGGTATCGTAGAGTGTTTACTTTTTGGCTATCCTCTGCTGTTTAGCTTACTTACACCTTTGGGTGCCCTGCTAGGGGATCTGGCAGGGGCATTCTTGAAACGGCGACTCAACCTTGCCCCTGGAAGTTTACTTCCAATAGTTGACCAAACAGACTTTGTAGTTGGTGCTTTACTGTTTTCTTTGTTTTTGAATTTAGTAACCACAGAATTGGCTATTGTAGTACTTTTGATTACGCCGCCAATTCATCTGTTTACTAATTTCGTGGCCTACAAACTCAAACTAAAAAAGAATCCTTGGTAAAAAAGATAGCGAAAAGATTAGATGCCGCTCATTTTGAGGTGGATAAAGTACTCCAACAATATGTATGATATAAGCACTAAAGTTGCGGCTACAGATAGTGTCATATACGCCTGTCTTGGGTTGTAAGCATGTTTTGTACTTTGGTACATAGCGAGTAAACCAATTAATCCAAAGGCGTAGAGCGCGACAGAAATTACTGTGTCAAATATGAACTGTGAACTTAAGTCAGGATATAAGAAGTAAAATCTGGAGTTTACGTAGACCGCGGAGAGAGGCGCGTTGACTACATCATAAATTATGCCACCAAAGAGTAACGTGCTTATGCCTATGATCACTATGGTTGTAATTGTAGTTGAAGGTTTCATGGTTGAGATCTTGCTGAACCATCGGCTGAGCAAGTAGGGCAACGAAGTAGTTTGTTTCTTCATTTTGTCAGACATTTCCTTGTTTCTCCGTTTAATCAGTATTGTCTATCCCTAAACGTATTTACCTGTTAATTTATGCTTTGCAATCTGACTTAAATATCATTACTCAGTGGTTTTTAAAGTCTTTCTCAAAAGTTGGCTGTAACTTTCACTATTTAACGCCTGCTTCCTTTATTTTTTGGATTTTGTTAAGGCATGCTGGATTTAAGCATAAAATCCACCGTTTTTTTCCCCTCAGGCTAACTTGAACCGTTGGCCATTTACAACTGTAGCAAACTCTCTCAGAAGGTTCAATTATCCCTCTCTGAGGTAGAGGAAACGCAGCTTTGCATGTACCCTTAAAGTAGTTTGTGCAACCAGCAAAGCGTTTGTTGGTTTTTTTTGATTGGATAATACTTAGTTTTCCACTATGACATATAGGACATGAACCTATTGTTTTCTGTCTTATTTTTGCCATTTGTAAGGCGCGACTTAACTGTTCACCTACAGCTTTTTCGTTTACCTTCAAATTTGTTGTGACTTCTTTGAGGTTTTCAATTGTACGCGCTATAATTCTCTCTTTTGTCTCTTTTCCTTGCCTAATTGCTTCCATCTGCTCTTCCAACTGGCGGGTGAATTCAACTGAAACTACTGAAGGGCAAAATTTCTCAAGAGTATCTATAACTGCAACTCCTAACTCGGAAACCATCACTTTTTCATCACGGATGTAGCCGCGATCATAGAGTGTTTGTATTATACCTGCGCGGGTAGCTTTAGTTCCTATGTTATGCTCTTCCATCTTTTGAAGCAACGTCTTAGGGCTGTAGCGAGGTGGAGGCTGAGTAACTTTGTTTTCCAAAATTAACCCTTCCACTTCCACTTCCTGCCCTTTCTGAAATAACGGCAACGGCACGTCTTCTAGTTTTCTGTAGGGATTGTAGAACCTAAGCCAGCCTTCTTCTACCGTTTTCTTTCCTGTAAGCGTAAAACTTTCTCCATCAATGTTAATTGTTACCCTTATTATCTGGCGAATTGCAGGTGACCCAAAAACCGCAAAGAACCTCCTAACCACAAGATCAAAGATGTTTTTACCTGCACCCACAAGAGCCTTCTCTGGCAATTTTCCTGTGGGGTAAATAGCAGGGTGGGCAGGGTCACTCTTTTTTCCCTCGTTAGGTTTCAATTTTGGTTCAGCTAAAAGTTCTCTTGCAAGTCGGTTGTACTCATGCCACGCTGATAATTTCTTCAAGATGTCTTCATAACCTATTTGTGGCGGCAACTTCTGGCTGCCTGTTCTAGGATACGAAATTAACGCTTCAAGGTAAAGCTGCTGCGTAGTTGTGGAGGTGAGTATAGGCAAGTATCCAAAAGAACTGTAGGCTTCGCTTTGTAGCTCGCCTAAATCAAACGGGACGGGAGGTGGTAAAATCAGTTTTTTTTCCTCTACACTTTCCACAATACCTTTTTTTCCTCTACATGTCTCAGCTATTTTTTCAGCTTCTTCTTTGGTTTTTACTGGGTTTCTTTTGTAGGTAGCCTCAAATTGTTTTTCTTCTTTTGTGATTTGTGCTTTAATAGTCCAGTAGGGTGTAGGCACAAAGCCTGCTATGTCTCTTTCCCGTTCAACAAGAAACTTGAGAGTTGGACCTTGAACCCGCCCTGTGCTAAGAGTGGCGTAATATCCGCCTATTCTTTTTGTTGCCAGTGTTAAGGCCCGCGAAAGGTTTACGCCATACAACCAATCAACTTCGTGTCTTGTTAGCCCTGATTCTATTAGGGCAAAATTCAGATTTGGCAAAAGAGAATCATACGCCCTCTGCAGTTCTTCTTTTGTGAGAGTAGAATACTTCATTCGTTTAGCTACGCTTTGTTTTTCGCCACATGCGTACTTTAGTATGCAGTAACCTATTATGCTACCTTCAAGGTCATAGTCACAGGCGTCAATGAATCTGTTTGCCTCTCTGGCAAGGTTGGAGATCACTTGCAGCCAAATCCGGCTTCGGTCGGCTTTTCGCTTCACTTGGTATAAAGGTGCCCACTTAATGTTAAACACAGGGTAACGACTACCTTGTTCTTTTCCACTTTGTGTAACTGTGTACAAGTGTCCCAAAGTGGGAACAACGACAATTTTCTCTTTGCGATACGCTATAAAGTACGGTATGCCTTTCTCAACAAGACGTTCTGCTTTTCCTTTGTCGTCAAGGGCGTTGGCTATGCGGTAAGCAGCATCAGGCTTTTCAGTTATGACAAAGGTATATCCTTCCACACAGCGTCACGCATTAAAATATTAAAAAGGTAACTTATGAAATAAACATGTATTTCTGTTAAGTTGCTGTCTACACTCTCTTCAAAAGTCCAAGAGTACCCCTCAAGATATAACAACGATTAAATATTCTATGTGTCCTTTTTCTTCGGAGAGGGCGATTGGGTGCCGCAGCGTGTTGTATGTCATGAATGCCGCCACATATTATACGAAGGTGCTGAGCTTAAACCTCCAGACGAAATCCTTCACCAGCATGAAGGCAAGTGTCCTAATTGTGGTAGAAAACTTTCTCTGTTGCCCGTTGACGTTGAAGTGAAACCTGCAAAGTCGTGACTGCAGTATGACAACACCCATTGAAGAAACACACTGTGAAAAAGCTGCGAAAACGCGTGTAGGTACGTATTTGACCAAGGTAGAAACCGGCTTCATTTTTGATTGTGTTGACATCGAAAAACTCTCTCTTATTGTTGAAGTCGGCACAGAAGCCGACCGGTTCTCTGTTTTAGCCGCAAAAAGGACGTTACAGTTGTCGGTGTAGACATTGATCTTTACGGTTTGAAGAGACTGAAACAAAAAAATAAAACTGTTAACGTAATTTTAGCTGATGCAAAACATATTCCTTTGCAACCTCAACTCGTAGATGCCGTCTTTATGATAGAAGTTCTAGATTACATTGCTGACTTAGATATGGCTTTTAGCGAATGCTCCTGAATCATGAAATATGATTCATTTTTTATTTTTTCATTCGGCAATAAATCAAGTTTCAAGTCAAAATTTTGAAGATTCCAACATAAATCCTACACGCGCTCCTATAAACAAGTGGTTAAGAGTGTGAGAAACACAGGGCTTCAAACAATTAAAAAAATGGGCTGCAATTGGTTGCCTTTCGGCAGAATGTCCAACAACCGACTAGTTCCTTTTTTCGCTTGTGTTGAACGGCTTTTCAGGCTGAATCGGCTTCCCAGCTTAAACCCTTGGGTTATTTTATGTACCGTAAAAGCCACGTAACGCCTGCCCTATGGCTTTACCTTTTGGAAAAGGCATATATGAATGGCTTTATGATATAACCCAATAACCGCAAAAATAAATAGATGGCATGATCAATCTGTGTGAGAGATGGCATAAATGACGATCAAAGAGGCCCTGTCAAGAGGACTAAAAGGTACGGGAAAATTGCGTGTTTCAGTAAACCACGCATCTATCTTAACTATCACGGCCCTATTGTTGATTTTGTTTATCGCATTCACAATACGTATTTTGCCTATGCGCTGGGAGATCCCATCAGGCAGTTTATGGCTTAACGAATTTGACCCTTACTATCAGTATTCTTTAACTAGTAAGATGGTCAATGATGGTTTACTATCGCCTTATTCGCCTCCATGGATAAATACCCAGCAATTTTATCCAGATGGGCTTGACATGTCTCAGTCTTTTCCTTCCTTGCCTATGACCGCCGCAGTACTTTACAACATCATCTCGGGGTTAGGTGTAAGCATTGACTTAATGTCCTTCTGCTCATTAATGGCTCCATTGCTAGGTACACTTGCCGTTTTGGTAATGTATTTTGTAGGTAAAGATATGGGTGGAAAAACTGTAGGGTTACTATCCGCTCTCATTTTGGCTTTAATGCCTTCTTACATTCAACGGTCTTCTCTGGGATTTTTCGATACGGAAACCGTTGGTGTGCTTGCTCTCTTATTGTTCATTTTTATGTTTATGCGTGCCATTGATTTCAATCGGTCTTTCAGGTCGATGGTGCTGTATTCTTTGGGTTCAGCTGCAGCCCTCTTCTATTTTAGTGCTGGTTGGGGTGCGGCCTACTTTTTGATTGACCTAATTGCTGTTTATGTTTTTGTCTTAGTTTTAATTAAACGCTACAACCAACGACTTCTGATGGTATACAGCATAACCTTTGGTTTAGGATTATTCGCTACCATAAACGTCCCGCTTCTTTCTCCGCGCTATCTGATGTCAGGCGCTATACTGCCAGTTGCTGCTGTATTTGTGGTTCTTTGTTTAGCTGAAATTCTGCGAACCAACATAACCATGCGAACCAAGACTATACTTTCAGTGGCTTTTCTTGCCATTTTGGTCGGCGGTGTAGTCGGCGTAGCAGTATTTGGAGACTTAACTAGTATTGCAGGTAAGTTCATCTCAGTAGTTGATCCATTTCAGAGATCTGCTCAACCTCTCATCGAATCCGTAGCTGAGCACCGTATCTCAGCGTGGGGTTCCATGTACTATGAATTAGGCATTAGCATACTGTTCTTCTTGGTGGGTATGTACTTCACTGTTAAAAATCCAACTAACCGAAATGTCTTTTTGGTGCTTTTTGGTTTGTCTTCGTTATATTTTGCTGGCTCTATGATTCGTTTGCTTATTTTGTTGGCTCCTGCGTTCGCTCTCTTAGTTTCAAATGGTGTTCTTGGCTTGTTAAGGCCTTTTTACACTTTGATCCACGAGTCTACTTCCCAAGCTGTGTCAAAGTCTAAGCGGCGTCTAAGCCGAGTAGGCAAAGAATACAGCGTCATAGCCATCTTGCTGATTTTTGGGCTATTGGCTACCAATTTTGCTTTCTCCCCTCAAACTGGTGGAGAGCCCCGGGTTTACAACATGGCATACAGCCCCATAGCCATTACTGCATCAAGTTTACCCATAGCTGCTAACGAACCTGTTCCGCAATGGCGAAACATGGTCGCTTACATGAACACAAACCTCAACCAAACTGATGTTGTTGCTAGCTGGTGGGACTACGGTAACTGGATAGGTTATCTTGGTAACGTTACGACGTTGTGTGATAACAATACTGTTAATGCTACCCAAATTGAAAATGTGGCATACTCCATGATGGCAAATGAAAGCCAGTCTCTAAAAATGCTCAAGAACTATGATGCCTCTTATATACTTGTATTTGTGACGCTTCAACTTCCAATTTCTAATAACCAACTAGCTGGTAATGTTCGCTTCGGAGGTTACGGCGATGAAGGAAAATGGGTTTGGATGGCTGATATTTCAGGCAATGCCAAACCTCGATTCCTCAGCACTGGCTACATGACCTCTGATTACCAGTGGAGCAACAAAACCGACTTCGGTTACAACATGACAAGCGGTGTTACAGAATGGAACGACATGGGTTTGAACTCTACACTATACAAGCTTATGAGCAACGCTGAGAAGCAGTGGGCAGATAAATACGGCTTTACAATGACAGAAACTGCATCTACCCTTGAGTATTTCACGCCTGTCTACATTGCAGGCTTAGAAGTAGACCCCACTACTGCAGCTCAAAAATACGGTACTCTATTGCCTTTGGTTTGTCTATACAAAATTGACTGGGAAAAATACAACGCCTCTATAACTACGCCTTAGGGTGGAAAACTTTGTTTCCCAAGGTTCCTGACCAGCACAAACCAGGAAAGCCCTTAGTTCCTTGGGGTTTAGGCGTAATATATGTGCTGTTCGCTTCAATCTACATTTTTTTGGCCTACTTCTTGGGGGTAGGCAAAACAACAGATGGTGTTTCAGCCCCATTAACCTTGGCTGTCTGTATACTCTTTGGCGGCTTCATGGGTATGTTGGACGACTGGATAGACCTAAAATGGCGTTACAAAGCTTTTATGCCTTTGATTACTGCTTTACCTTTGATGTATTTTGTTTTAGCAAATCCTGAAATGCGTACTTCTATTTCAGTACCTCTTTTTGGAACGGTGCAATTTGGCGACGCCTATATCTTCATAGTTGTGCCTTTAATCGTGATGGTAATTACCAACACCATAAATATGCTGGGTGGCTTAAACGGCTTAGAAACGGTTGGTCCTGCTATAATCCTTATAGGATTAACTGTTCTGTCTTCATCTACTTTTCAAATCCTCATGATTGGTCCTTTAATTATATGGTTAATTCTTGCATTTTTCAACTTTCAAGGAAAAATTTTTGTTGGCAATACAGGTTCTTTTGCGATAGGATTAACCATTGCGTCTTTTGCAGTGTTAACTGATCTCAAATCTAGCCTGCTCATATCTGTTATTCCCTACGTTTTCAACTCTATTCTTATCTTATCGTCTGTCTTTTTTATCCGTAAGAAAGCCAACGTTACCTTTGACGGTAAAAAACTGGTTTCTGACCACCGAAGAAGTCTTGTGACTTTACTAACTTACCGTCGACCTTTAACGGAGCGCCAAGTGGTCACCATTATCTCGTTAATTATTGCAGTTTTCACAGCCATAGCAGTAGGTGTTGAAATTTTTTCAATTTGATTTATGCTAAAAATCTTTCAAGTTTAGTTAACCCTATAATTTCATCAAAACTTAACCCCAACGCATCAAGCACCTGGTCAAATGTACTGTGTAAATATGCAATATACTTGTCTACATCCACCTCGTTTTTTGTCGCCAACTCTACAGGTTTCACATGAGGCTCACGTGTTGTTTTAACAAAGCGTATGAGGTCGCCTCCCCTCACTTCTATACCGCTTTGCTGCAAACTTTTTGCTGCCTTCACATGTTGTGGCGTAGTTTTAGTATAACGTTCCAGATCGTCTCCTAGCACGACGCTGAAGGCAAGTTCACTCATATCTTCCCACTCTCGACGTTTCAGCTTTGTGTAACGGTCCCGGACGATGTTTGCTATGTCTTTTTTGGCTTTCTCGAATTCCGCAGGCGTCTTGACTTGTGCAAGGCAGTCTTTCATCTGGTTAAAGGCGTCTTTTATGAAAATTGGGATATGTTTTTTCTTGCCCGTTAAACCTTTTACGTCTACGGATCCATCTTCGAGGACTCCGAGGTAGTTTTTCTTGCGACTGCTGAAAACGGCGTACCTGTACATTTTATCTACATCTATGCCCATTTTGAGTTCTTGTTCAGTCCAGTGAGCTAAATCTTCAATTTGGGCTTTGGAAGGATTTTTCAAAAACAAGCTGTCGGTGTCTCCATACAAAACTTGTATTCCTAACGTTTTGGCTCTTTCAAGTATTTTAGTTATCGAGAACCTACCTATGGCTGCAGTAGCTTCCGCCACCGGCGGGCAGTAAAGGTCAAAGCTTTCTGCGCCAAAAACGCCGTAACTCGCATTCAGAATTACTTTGAGAGCGCCTTGAGCTACTTTGTACCAGTTTCTCTGTTCTTCTGTGAGGGTTTTGTCTTTAGCTTTGTTTTTGTACCATTGAACGCGTAAATCACGAAGGGAACCTATAAGGAGGCTTTCCATTGCACGTTTTTTGGTGCAAACCCAATGGGGCGTATTTGGAATAATGTTGCCTTTACATTCAGCGTGAGGGCAAAGGATGGATTGGTAGCCCAGGTTCCAAACTTTAATGATAGAAGGGTAAAGGCTGGGAAAATCCATAACTGCAACATTAAAATGTACGCCTGGTACTGGTTCCACGACGATGGCGCCTTGATATTTTTTGCCTTTGATTACGGCTTTGGTTGCGGTTTGTCCTTTGTGGATAAGTATGTCTTGTGAGTTAGGAATGAGCATTTTTTTATGGCGATGTTCACGGTGCATAAAGTTTCTTATCCAGCGGGAGACTCCTTGGCGACTGACATCTTCCATGGGCATGCTGCTGATTCTAGTTAAAACTAGGATAAGTTTCATTGAGAGTTCGTCTTCGAAATTTGTGAGTTTAAAGGTAATCTCTGAGTCTCGAAAACAGTATTCTGCTAACTCGGTGTATGATAAGTCCCCTATGCCTTTGTCACAAACAATTTTTTCTAAGCCAATTACACCTTTGCCTACGTCGTTTAGGGTTACGTCGCGGTAGCGGTTGCTGAATGCATATATTTGGATGGCTCGGTTAAAGAAGAACTTGTATAAATCAATGTGTACACCATATTTAAGTAGGCTCACCCGCCTGCCAATTTCTATGGGGATTTCTCGTTTCTCTATTCCAAGGTTCGTGGCCCGGTGAACTAAGTACCGCAAGTCAAAGTCGTCGCCGTTGAAGGTTAAAACGAACGGGTATTCCCAGAGAATTTCAAAGATACCCCTAATTAGGTCTTCTTCAGTTTCATAGTACTGCAATTCTAAATCAGTTGGCAGTGTTTTGTTTCCCACCTTCACGCCTTGGCGTCTTAGCATCAATACTCTCTTTTTGTTATCTGAGGCATAAAGAGAACAACATACCACAGGGTATGCGGCTTCACGTGGATCAGGCACACGAGATGATATAGGGGCATAAACTTCGATGTCTATAGCAGCACGGCGAAACTTGGGTGCAGGATACTCTATAAGTCTTGCCCACTCTTCGATGTATTCTAGCTCTTCTGTTGTTGCTCCTTGAAAGATGGATTTGAGGTTTGTGATTGCTTTTTCTGCGTCTTCTATACAAACCTGGGCGAGGTTTCCGTTTTTAACTTCAAAAATCATGCCTGGCAAATAACGTGTGTCATATATATAGGATTGGTAATATTTGATTTTTGCTTCCCAAACTTTTGCGTCCTCTGCTGCCATCGGTGTGTCCGATATCTTGGGAAGCTCTTCAGGTATAATTTCACGCAGACTACCCTGAGGTTTACCACCTATGGCGAGTGGGTCATTTGCTACGATTTTTGTAACAGTCACTTTTCTGTCTGATAATGCATCAAACAACTCTACTTGCTCAAAATGGTCAAACCCTTCATGGGTTGTAACCCTCTCCATTTTTTCCAGTTCAAACTGTGAAAGATTGGTTAAGCAGTACGGTTTATGTCCTGTGTTGTCGTACCAGAAGTAAATTTTGCCTTCTTTAGGTTCGTAAAGCTTAACTACTGCTTTCTTTTGGCGTCCATCATAAGTAGCTGAAACGAAGTAGGATTGTGATAGATTTCCAGGCGCTTTTGGTGGAAAAGGTCTTTGTTCTTTTTTGTGTTCCTTTCTTATTTGTTCATTGTGGTGTGTTTGTGTTTCTACTTTGTATTTTTCTTTTTCCTCTGATTTTTTGGGTTGTGGAAGCCATGCATCTAAACTTTTAGTCTGCGTCATCCTTGTTTTTTCCCTTTCTACCTTTTACTGAAGTATGCCTAAAATCTTTAGCGGAGAACGATACACATATCATATTCTTATTAAAGGTGTTTGTTGCTGTTTACTTTGGGCATCTGCTTTGTTAAAGGACGCTTGGACCATAGCAATTGAGACCCTAAGTTGGATAGAGATGCAAAAACTCAGCGAGCGTATGGCTCTTAGCAGGGTGGTTAAACAATTAGGTGTCCAGGATCCTGATGCTGTACGTTTAGGCTATGCTCTCGTAGTGGAAACAGTCAGACGAAAAAATCTTATTGACAAATTTATCAATAGTCAACTGTCGTCTAAACCTCTCGAAGAGTTAACGCTGGGGTTGCAAGCGTTTTTGCGGCTGTACGTTTACCAAACACGTGTAGCCAAAAACTGGTGTAAAATTGATCTGCAGGAAGCCAAGCACATAGCCAAGCTGGGTCGAGCAATTTTAGGTTGGAAAACATTGGTGGAGGTTGAGCCTGTGCTTGGTTTTTTACTTACCCGCCAAATAAAACCCCTGTTGGATGCAGTCACTGATGAAGAGCGGGTGGCCTTAGAAACTTTCCATCCCACATGGTTTGTGAGGTATTGCTTTAACCTTTTCGGTCGCAGTGAAGCTGTCGTTTTTCTTAAAGGTAACCTCCATCCACCGCCCACCTACATAAGACTAAACACGCTCCGTGGCTCGCAAGAGGAACTTTTACAGAAACTTGCTGCAGATGGCATAGCCGTAGAGAAAGTTGAACCCTTACGGTACGCCTTCAAGGTTGTCAGCTCCAAAAACCCTATTACAAAAACTGACAGCTTCCGTCTTGGCAACTTTTTTATTCAAGACAAAGCCAGTTGTTTTGCTGCAGAAACTGCCAACCCAAAATTGGGAGCAACCGTGTTTGACATTTGTGCGGCGCCAGGTGCAAAAACTACCTATATTGCACAGTTGATGCAAAACAAAGGTTCCATTTACGCCATCGACTATTCTAGGCGAAGAATTAAAACTTGGCGACAAGAAGTAAGGCGGATGTGGGTTAATACAACTGAACCCCTTATAGCTGATGCCCAAGTTCCTTTACCCTTCAATAGGCAAGCAGATGTAGTGATTCTTGATCCGCCATGTACAAGCACAGGTGTCTTCGCCAAACTTCCCGCAGCTAAATGGCGTCTAAGTCAAAAATCCATCGAAAAAATGGCTGAAATTCAGTGGCGGATGATTAATAGCTGTGCTCAAAACGTCGCTTCAGGAGGCACCCTTACCTACAACACCTGTAGCATAACCATTGAAGAGAACGAACTGATTGTAGAACGCTTTTTGAGCCTTCACCCAGAATTCAGGCTGGCGGAGATTGAGCCTAAAATAGGCTTGCCTGGGCTGAGAGGGCTAGACAAATGCCAAAGACTGTATCCACACATCCATCACTGCAATGGTTTTTTCGTCGCTAAATTCCAGAAGCAATAAGTTTTAAGCGACCGAAACCTGTACAATTGTTGTTACAGAAACCAAATAAACATGTGATGCCTAATTTTCTGCCAAAAACCACGTTAAGCGGCACGTTTTACTCTCCGAAACCTAAAATAAGAGCAAAAATATGCTATTAGACACCTGAGGAAAAAGCCGTGTCATCGATAATCGAGGACCTCATAGCTAGAAAAGTCTTCAATAACCGTGGAGAAGAAACCATAGAAGTTGACGTAATCACCACCTCAGGTTTTGGTCGTGCTGCTGCCCCTGCAGGCAAAAGCCGGGGCAAAGCAGAAGTTATATACTACCCTAATGGTGGCGTAGATCAAGCGGTAAAAAAAGTCGACGAACTCATAGCCCCTGAAATCGCGGGGTTAAACGCGGACTATCAGGAAGAAATCGACAGCACTCTCCACGAGATCGATGGCACCACCAACTTCAAAGTTATAGGTGGAAACACAGCGTTTGCCATTTCTCTTGCAACTGCTGAAGCGGCTGCTAATTCACATGGACTTTTATTGTTCCAGTTCCTCGGTGGTAGCACCGCCAACGTTCTACCTTACCCACTTGGAAATTGTATATCTGGTGGTCAGCACGCGCGTGGCAAAAGCCCTGATATACAAGAATTTCTCGCTCTTCCCTATGGCGCAGAGACTTTTCTGGAGGCTGTAACTGCGAACGTGCAAATTCACAAGAAAATTGGTGAGGCCTTAAAGAAAAAAGATAAACTGTTCACCACAGGTAAAAGCGACGAAGGCGCGTGGATAGCAAACATCGACGGTGACGTCGCGTTTGAACTTATGGCTAAGTCTTGCGAGGAAGTCAGCAGTGAAATGGGCTTTGACTGTGGCTTTGGTGTTGACGTCGCTGCTTCTTCTTTTTGGGATGAAAAAGAGCAAGTGTATGACTACAAAAATGAAGGAAAAAAACGCGGCACAGAAGAACAACTGGAATATGTTAAAGAACTCATAGAAAAATACCACCTTGTCTATGTAGAAGATGCTTTCCATGAAGAGGACTTCAAAAGTTTCGCTGCGTTAACCAAGCAGGTCAAAAACTGTCTAATTTGCGGCGATGACATATTTACCACGAACAATGAACGTTTAAGCCAAGGAATCAAAGTGGGTGCGGGAAACGCGATAATCATAAAAGTCAACCAAATCGGAACTCTAACAGACTCTTTAGAAACAATCCAAAATGCACAACGAAACGGCTACGCCTGCGTCATATCTCACCGTAGCGGTGACACAACCGACTGGCACATTGCTCATCTAGCGGTAGCATTTGGTTGCCCCATAATTAAAACAGGCGTCGTTGAAGGCGCACGGATAGCCAAACTAAACGAGCTTATCCGAATAGAACATTTTCTTGGCAACCGAGCCAAGATGGCAAACTTGAAAATTTTAAAGTAACGGAGAAAGCAAAATGTCAGAAGAAGAAATAAAAAACTCGCAATCTGAAACTGCGCCCCAAGAGGCACAGGAAAGTAAGATTGACGAATCTAAACCAGAATCAAACCCTCAACAACCTCAAGTCCCGCAAAATCAAGAAGCTCCCCCAACAGAAAGTGAAAATCTTCTGTTGCCGAGAGACACTCTCTTGTCTGCGGGTATCCATATCGGTACTCGAATGAAAACTCGAGATATGGAATCTTTCATCTACCGAGTAAGGCCTGATGGCTTATTCGTTTTAGACGTAAAGAAAACCGATGACCGCATACGTGTAGCAGGTAAATTCCTTGCACGCATTGAACCCTCAAAAGTAGCTGTAGCCGCAACAAGGCTCTACGCCCATGAACCAGTAAAGAAATTCTGTGAAGTCACAGGCGCCACTCCACTAATAGGGAGATTTATACCTGGTATGCTTTCGAACCCTCAATACCCCAACCGCGTAGATCCTGAGCTTATAGTAGTGTCGGATCCACGTGCAGACGCCCAAGCCGTCAAAGAAGCTTCCGACGTAGGCATTCCAATCGTAGCACTCTGCAGCACCGACAACGAGTTTGCAGGCGTTGACTTCGTTATACCAACCAACAATAAAGGTAGACGTGCTCTAGCAATCATTTTCTGGCTATTAGCTAGACAGGTACTCCGCGAAAGAGGAGAACTTCAGCCTGACCAGAACCCCCAAGCAACTATAGAAGATTTTGAAGCCAAGATTTCACGGGCAGACGAGGAGGAAACCTAAACCAGATGGGTAAAATTCGGCGTCCTGCTGTGGCGGGAATGTTCTATGAGTGGGACGCCGACGCCCTTAAACTTCAGGTTGAATCCTGTTTTCTTCATCCTTTTGGTCCAAAAAAACTTCCCAAAGTCAACCCTGCTGGCCCTCGAGAAATTCTGGGGATGGTTTGTCCCCACGCAGGTTATGTTTATTCTGGCTCTGTTGCAGCAACAGCATATTTTTCTTTAGCTGTTGACGGCAAACCTGACACTGTTGTGGTCCTTGGTCCCAACCACACAGGCTACGGTAGTGCACTGGCTATTGTGAAAGAAGGTTTTTGGCGTACCCCCTTTGGCAACGTAGAAATTGACAGCGTAGTTGCAGAGGCTTTATTGCAACAAACTAGTATTTTAGATGTAGATGAAATCGCTCACAGACAAGAACACTCTATTGAAGTTCAACTGCCCTTTTTGCAGTACCTGTACGGCGACACGTTTAAGTTTGTCCCAATTTGCTTTCTTATGCAGGACTTAGAATCTGCCAAGGAAATCGGCAAAGCCTTAGCCACAACTTTACAAAAACGGAACGCCGTTGTTATTGCCTCCTCAGACTTTACCCACTACGAGTCTCAAAAAGAAGTGGAAAGAAAAGATTCGGATGCGTTAAAAGCTGTGGCAGCATTAGATGTGCATAAATTTTATTCAGTTCTTGAAAATGAAAACATAAGTGCCTGTGGTTACGCACCAATAGGAGCTTTGATAACTTACGCTAAAGCTTCAGGTTCTCAGAGCGCTGAAATTTTAAGTCACAAAACTAGCGGCGACATCACAGGAGACAAATCAAGTGTGGTGGGATATGCAGCGGCTCTTTTCAAAAAACAGTTATAGATGAATAACTTCAATTGGAGTTTATATATACTTTTATGACTCTTGTTTACTTCAATTCTGGATACTCTGTCTTATCCTTTGCGGTTGTAGCCAAGAAGCGCTTTTTCGTGGTCTGTGCAAAGTTTTAAATGCTTATTTGCAGTTAAAGGCAGTAGAGGATTTGGAGAGATAAAAAATATGGATAGCTATATCTCTGGTAAGATAGAAACCTCTATAGGTAAAACTTTTACCTCGATCGCTTTGGCGTTGCTATTGCTTCTCAGTGCGTTCGCTTTTTCCCCCATTGCTAGCGCAAGTGACCCACCAATATCAATTCCAACATACGCATATTTTGCAGTTTCACCCAATCCAGTAGGTATTAACCAGCAAGTGTTTCTTGTCATGTGGCTTCATATGGCTCCCCCCACAGCTGCGGGAAACACAGGTGACAGGTGGCGTGGCTTTACTGTAACCGTTACAAAACCCGACGGCACAACTCAAACGCTTGGACCATTCGACTCTGACCCAACAGGTTCTATATTTACATTATACACTCCCAACCAACTTGGACAATACACCTTTTTGTTTAGGTATCCAGGACAAGTGCTCTCTTTATACCATCCGACCAACGGTCTTCCCGGTTCAACCAGCGTCTATGTTGGGGATACTTTTCTGCCCAGCACTGCATCAGCAACTTTGACGGTACAGCAAACCCCAGTGAACCCGGTGGAAGAGTATCCTCTTCCGACTAATTATTGGACGCGCCCAATCTCTGCCGATAATGTTCGCTGGTCTTCTATTGCATCCAACTGGCTCCGCGGTGCACAGAGTGGTGGTTACAATCTGTGGGCAACAGGTGAAGGACCAAGTAGTCCACACATATTGTGGAAACGACCAATTGAACTTGGAGGCGTCATAGGTGGAAGTTGGGCACAAGCCTACGGTATAACCGGTAGTTATGTGCCTGACGCAGGATTCTATTCAGGTGGATCTTATGAAGGGCGGTTCACAAACGCCCTCGCTGTTGCAGGTATGCTCTTTTACAATGAACCTCTTGGGCACTCCAACGTAGGAGGCGGTTATACTGCTCTTGACTTGAAAACAGGTAAAGTAATCTGGCACCGAGCTGACCTGAACTTTTACACAGGCGCCAACCCCACAGCTGTAGCTAACAACTCTGCAGCGCCATCAATAGCTGGCCCATCTTTTGCCCAGATATACGAATATGAATCGCCAAACCAGCATGGTGGAGTCGGAGGAATTTTGTGGCAAACATCCACATCCGGCGGCGTAACCACATGGCAGGGTTTTGACGCCTTCACAGGCAAGTGGGTATATAACATCACAGGTGTGCCAAGTGGCAGCGAGGTTTATACAAACAAAGGCGAAATAGTTCGTTACGTGCTTAACTACAATACTACTTCAAAAAGGGGTTGGCTTGCTCTTTGGAACAACACTGCTGAACAAATGGGCTTACATTTAGGAACAGGCCCCACAACTAATGCATGGCAATGGAGACCTAATGGCAAATCTGTCAATATGACTAACGCATATTCATGGAACGTCTCAATAACTGCTGACTTAACAGGGAATTCTGCACCAACTATAGTCCAAGTAATACCTGGCGATGTAATTCTCGGCAGAAGTAGCACAATTTCTGCAGGTGTAGGTGACAAATTTACTCCTGACCCATGGACCATGTGGGCCATAAGTGACAAACCCGAAACCCGCGGTCAACTACTTTGGAAACAAAGCTACCCAGCACCATCAGGTAACCTTACTAGAAGATTCTTGACTTTGCCAATTGACCCTGTGAACCGCGTTATTCTCATGTCTGATGTGGAGACAATGCAGTTCTTAGGTTATAGCCTTGATACCGGACGTCTGCTATGGGGACCAACCAACATCCCAGTACGTGCTTACCAATACTACGGAGGCGGTGAAGGAGGAGGTCAAAGAGGCTCAGTGGCATACGGTAACCTCTACGTACAAGGTTACGGCGGAGAAATTTTCTGTATCAACACAACAAACGGCAACTTAGTCTGGCGATACAACAACACAAACAGCGGTATCGACACGCCTTGGGGTCTCAGACCAATTTTCCTAGGCGCTATAGCTGACGGAAAAGTGTACGCATTTAACAACGAGCATTCACCAAACACTCCGCTGTACCGAGGTAACTCGATTTACTGCATTGACGCATTCACTGGAGCAGAAATCTTTAAGATGCTAAGCTGGGCTGGTCAAACTGGTGGGCAAGGTCTTTCAACTATGCTCATAGCCGACGGTGTCTTAGTGTACTACAACTATTACGACAATTCTCTGTACGCCATAGGTAAAGGACCAAGTGCCACCACAGTCGATGCCCCGGCTACCGTTATAGCTAAAGGCGAAAGCATAGTGATAAGAGGAACAGTTACCGACCAGTCCGCAGGTGCAAAAGCGAAAGTGGATAATGGTGAATTCAGCATCGTTCCGGCCATGTCAGACCAAAGTCAAGCAGCTTGGATGGAATACATATACATGCAGAAACCAAAACCAACAAATGCCACCGGTGTTAAAGTGAAACTAACTGCTGTTGATCCTAACGGCAATCTCATCAACATAGGCACAGCAACCAGCGACATTAACGGCAAATACGGGCTAGTGTGGACTCCAGAAATTGAAGGCGTCTACCAAGTTATCGCCACTTTCGAAGGCAGCAACTCATATTACGGCTCTACCGATTCAACATACATCGCAGTTGGTCCAGCACCATCACCCCAACCCACCACAGCTCCAACTTCATCTCCAATGCCAACTTCAGTTCCTACACAAGCTCCAACTGTGTCGCCTTCAATCGCTCCGTTGCCTGAAGCGCAGCCAACAGCTGACGCCTACATAATTGTAGCTGCGGCGGTTATCGTCATAGTGGTTGTAGCAGTTGCGGCGTTTTTACTAAAGAAACGTAAATAGTCGCTGCAACACCCATCCATTATTTTTTTTTTAAAAAAAACAGAGCTTTGACTAATTGTTATGTTTTTTAAGAGCAACAATTTGTAGATTTATGATGAGATAAACTTATTTAAGGGCAAATGAGGCGCAAAGTTCTTCTACAGTTCGGTTCAACGTCAATTCTGCAACATCTTGGGCGTAGTCTAATATGCGTCTTGAACTGTCCAAGACTAACCTGAGAATCGGTGACATGTTAGGATCGAGTTTTTTGCTACTCATAAGCCGGATAAGGTCATTCTCCAACGTTACATAGCTTTGCCGTTTAGGAATCAGCGCTTCTGCACCGTTGTAGTCACGTTTGAACATTGCTTTCGTGGCATCTTCAAACAACTGGTGAGCTAGCGCATTAAAGTTAAGCAGTTGAGAATAAACCTCTTCATCTAATGGTTCCTTTATGAAAAGCACTTGATCGTCGATAAGTTTTTGAAATGTTACTAAATTATTAATGATGTTTAGGGCATTTTCCCCTATGTCTTTTATGTTATTCACTACAATTCTATAAAGCAAGAATTCTTTTGGTGTTCGAAATCCCAACTCGCGGTACATGTTGTGTTCTATGCCAAACTTTAACTGGCGCACCACGTATAATCCTAATCTGTTAACATCATAATGGGCGTTAACCACGCTTTGGAATAGTTCCTTGCCTCTGTTTTTGAGTGCTGCAATAGCGTCTCTGTTGGCGGCAAGTGCAATAATAGCCATGCGTCTTACCGCTTTCTCTATAGGGAACTCTGTGTGTTTAATTAAAATTTGAAACGTTATTTCATCGTCTGTTTCATCGATTACTTCTGAACCAAGGAAGGTGTCACGAACAAAGTTTTTAATTTTCGTCTTACAGGTAGAGGTGTTTGCCTTGTTTTTGAAGTGTATTCTTATGACGTCTGCACTAATTACGTATAATGCTTGGATCAACCGTAATGTGGACTGCACGTCTTCTTCAGGATCTACGCTTATGTAGTACTCTTTTAGCTTGTCTTCTTTACTGCCGCCGTTTTTTTCTTTAATCTTTCTGGGGACTAACTTTAAGGAAGAATCTGGTTCTAAATTGAAGGCTATTTCGCTGCCCCGTTTCAGTCCGATATCTTGAACCCATTCTTTCGGTAAAGATATGATGTAGCTGCCCCGTCCTGTGCATTGGACTCGTCTGTAGCCTAAGTCTTTTTCTGCCATTAAGTTCACTCGTGTATATATTTCATATATTCTATATAACTCATTCCTTTATACATAAATGATTTTCGTCAAGATTATATAGGATATGTGAGTCTAACAGGCTGCAGGTGTTCCTGAAGGTGGAGCTAAATGTCAGTAAACACATGTAAGTTACAAGCAAAATCAAATAAACAAACAACTGTTAGCAGTGCAGTTTTATGTACAAAAGACGTTGAACTCTACATCTCCATACTTACCTGCTCGCAATAACCGTTAAGAGAGACTAAACAATGAAAAGAATAATTGCAAAACAAGAGCACTGCATGGGCTGTGGGCTATGCGAAGTAGGTTGCGCTGTGCAACATTCTAAATCAAAAGACCCAATAAAAGCTTACAACCATGAGTACCCAAAACCCATTAGTCGCATCAGACTGGAACTGAATAAACCAGTTTCATTTGCAATTCAGTGTAGACACTGCGAAAATGCTCCATGTGTAGTCGCTTGTTTGACAGGTGCAATGACTAGAGATGAAGAAACAGGTTTTGTCAAACATAACCCTGAAAAATGTATGGGGTGCTGGACCTGTATAATGGTTTGTCCCTATGGCGCGATAAAAGCAGATGTTTCAGGTAAAATAGTCGCAAAATGTGACGCCTGTACTGAATTATCTGTTCCTGTATGCGTTGCCAGTTGCCCTAACGGGGCTTTAGAATGCAAGGAGGTCACGTCCTAGTGTCCAAGTATGTTATAATTGGGGGTTGTGCCGCAGGCATAAGCGCAGTAGAAGCTATACGGGAAGTGGATCAAGTAGGTACAATTACTGTAATATCTGAGGAGCCTTGCCCACAATATTCGCGTCCTATGATCTCTGATTTCGTGGGTGGTAAGGCATACTTGGAAAAAATGAAAACTCGCGACGACAAATTTTGGACTAAACAGTCTGTTGAAGCTTTGACTGGACAACGTGCTGTTAAATTGGACACAGTAAAAAAATTTGTTACTTTGGAAAATGGCACTAAAGTCACATATGAGAAACTTCTCATTGCGACGGGCGGTAAACCTTTTGTGCCTAAAATAGATGGCTTAGATAAGGATGGTGTTTTCACATTCACCAGTCTTAGTGATGCTGAAAGATTAGTTTCAAAAATCGAAGCTATGCAACTCAAAAAAGCCGTTGTTGTCGGTGCAGGCTTGATTGGTATAAGTCTAACCGAAGCTCTTGTTAAACGTGGCTTACAAGTGACTCTAGTGGAGTTGCAAGACAAAATCTTAAGTCTTATTCTTGATCCTGTTGCCTCTGACTTAGTGGCGAATACTATCAGAAGTTTAGGAGTTGAGATTATCACGGGTCAGTCAGTGAAGAATGTACTCGGAAAACCTGAAACTCCAAATGTTGTCGGTGGTGTGTTGTTAACTAATGGCTGCCAAGTGCTCTGTGACTGTGTTATCTTCGCCATAGGTGTAATTCCCCGTACTGAACTTGTGGTTGGTACAGATATCAAGACAAATCGGGGTATAATCGTGGATAATTATATGCAAACTACCGTTCCAGACGTTTACGCCAGTGGCGATGTGGCTGAGGTCTATGACTTCGTTTTAAACCAGAATCGTTTGTTGCCCCTATGGCCCCTTGCGGTTTTAGAAGGTAAAGTTGCAGGTTACAATATGGCGGGCAAAAAAACTGAGTACTCTGGTGGCACCAACATGAGTTCTCTCAAGTATTTTGGTATACCCATTGTTTCAATAGGTTTGACTAATCCAAAAGACGTATCATCCCTTGAAGTATTGAGTGCACAGTCTGCTGAGGAGAACGTTTACAAGAAGCTTGTGCTTAAAGACAACGTGATCGTGGGGATGATTTTTGTGAATGACATCGAAAAGGCAGGCATATTCTTCTATCTCATGAAAAACAAGATTAACGTGCAAAATTTCAAGCATGTACTTCTCAGTAAAACCTTCAGTCTTGCCACGTTGCCTGAAGCTATACGAAAAGAAATGAAAATAAGTGAATAGTATGAACGAACTTGATAACAAATTCATAAATCCCTTCAACCAAGACAAGGACTTCGCTGGCTGCTCCATATTTGGAATGATGAGCCTTGAAGGCAAGCGGTTCAGTTCAGAGGATCCTATTAAGGCCATTTCAAACATGCATGACCGAAGCAACGGCTTAGGCGGCGGCTTTGCAGTTTACGGCATCTATCCTGATTTCAAAGACTATTACGCTTTACACATAATGTACCTAAGCAAGGACGCAAAAGAGAAAACCGACAGGGTGCTAGCTTCATGTTTCAACATAATCTACGACGAAGAAATGCAAACTAAAGCTGCTAAGGTGGTTGACCCACCGTTGTTATGGCGTTATTTTGTTGAACCAAAAAAGCGTAGATCTCCCAACCTCCCAGAAGATGAATGTGTGATACAAGCGGTTATGCGGATAAATACGGAAACTGGAAAGGCATTCGTGTTTTCCAGCGGTAAAGACATGGGTGTCTTCAAGGGCGTTGGTTACCCAGAGGATATAGCAGAGTATTTTTGCCTCGAAGACTACTACGGCTATCTTTGGAGTTGCCATGGCAGATTTCCAACCAATACGCCTGGTTGGTGGGGCGGCGCGCACCCTTTCAACATTTTAGATTGGACTGTAGTGCATAATGGTGAGTTATCAAGTTACGGCATAAACCGCCGGTATCTGGAGATGTACGGCTACAAATGTACCTTGCAGACCGATACTGAAGTGCTAGCGTATGCGGTTGATTTACTTATGCGACGCCAACGTTTGCCCATTGAAGTGGTTTCGCAGATTTTAGCTGCACCCTTCTGGTCAGAAATTGATAGTGCTGAGCCAAAGCGCTGTAATGTGCTGCGGGCCTTAAGGCAGACATATGGAAGCTTACTGATGAATGGACCTTTCAGCGTTATTGTTGCGCATCATGGCGAGATGATCGGTTTAACTGACCGTGTTAAGTTGCGACCTTTGATAGCAGCCACACGAGGAAACATGCTTTACCTATCGTCTGAAGAAGCGGCTATACGCTTGGTTTCGCCCCAGTTAGATAAACTTTGGGCTCCCCGTGGTGGCGAACCAGTCATTGGGCGTGTTGGCGACAAAAAAATAGTTGGATCTGCTGTGAAAGTGGAGGAACCGCAATAGTGAAGAGCTATTTACCAGTCGACTTTATAGTTGAACGTGACGAATCAAAATGTATACGTTGCAAAGTTTGCGTAAACCAATGCACTTACGAGACACATAACTACGACGCCCAAGATGACGTCATAAGGAGTAAAGACGAAAACTGCGTCAACTGCCAACGCTGTGTAACAATGTGTCCAACTCATGCTTTGAGTATAAAGAAGAATCTTGGCCCTTTCCGTGATAATGCCAACTGGTCTTCTGAAGTCATAAAGGATATAAAAAAGCAAGCCGAAACAGGCGGTGTTCTCTTAACCGGTATGGGCGCAGACAAACCTTACCTAACTTACTGGGAACGATTATTGCTGAACGCCAGCCAAGTTACCAATCCGTCCATTGATCCCCTGCGTGAACCTATGGAGATTCGAACCTACCTTGGCGCGAAACCTGACGCCTTGGAAATAGAGTTTGAAGACGGGGACATAGACCTGAAAACTAAGCTTGCCCCTCAGTTGATATTAGAAACACCGATTATGTTTTCCGCCATGTCATATGGCGCTATCAGTTTGAACGTGCACGAATCATTGGCGCGTGCTGCAATGAGAGCGGGTACCTATTTCAACACAGGTGAAGGAGGTTTAGACTCTCGTCTATACAAGTATGGAGAGCGCGCCATTGTTCAAGTAGCTTCAGGGCGCTTTGGTGTTCACTCAAGTTATCTAAATGCAGGCGCCGCCATAGAAATTAAGATCGGTCAAGGCGCAAAACCTGGTATCGGTGGTCACCTCCCAGGCGAGAAAGTTACTGAAGATATCGCACGTACACGTATGATTCCTGTTGGTACCGACGCTTTGTCACCTGCACCTCAGCACGACATCTACTCTATTGAGGATCTTCGGCAACTGATTTACGCTCTGAAAGAAGCAACAAATTACAGTAAGCCTGTTTCAGTTAAAATTGCGGCTGTCCACAACGTTGCAGCCATTGCAAGTGGCATAGTAAGGGCAGGGGCCGACATTATAGCCTTGGATGGTGTTCGCGGTTCCACAGGGGCTGCTCCAAAAGTGATACGTGACAACGTGGGTATACCCATTGAGTTAGCAATAGCCAGCGTGGATCAACGATTGCGCGACGAAGGCATACGTAACAAAGCTTCTATTGTTGCAGCAGGTGGTTTCCGAAGCAGCGGCGATATTGTTAAAGCGATTGCTTTAGGTGCTGATGCGGTTTACGTTGCCACGGCAGCCTTGATTGCTTTGGGTTGCACGGTTTGCCAAAAGTGCTACACAGGCAAATGCCCTTGGGGTATTGCTACCAGTGATCCATGGATTAGTAAAAGAGTTAACCCTGAAATTGGTGCGGAGCGACTTGTGAATCTGCTGCGGGGCTGGAGCATGGAGATCAAAGAAATAATGGGTGGTATGGGCATAAACGCAATTGAAAGTTTGCGAGGTAATCGTTTGCATCTACGTGGGGTAAACATGACTGATACTGAACTGAAAATTTTAGGCGTAAAAATGGCTGGTGAATAAAAAATGATTGCAAAAGAAATTATATTGGCTAAACTTGACTCAAGGTTTCTTCCACACGTTACTTTCAATGACCAAATATGTCAGGTGAATGCTGAGGGATTACATTATCGCGACCTCAACTCTCTGCTACGGACGCTTGATAGTCATGGTGTCGAAAAAGTTGAGTTACACAGCGTTTGCGGTCAACGATACATAGGAACCGACTTAAAAACTGGTATGGCTATCGAAATTTACGGCACACCAGGTAATGACCTAGCTGCTTTCATGAATGGTCCTTACATTACTGTGTATGGTAACGCTCAAGACTGCGTAGCAAACACAATGAACGAAGGCAAAGTTGTGGTTCACGGCAGGGCAGGTGACATCACATGCTACGGCATGCGTGGCGGCAAAGTTTTCATACGTGACGACATCGGCGCCCGGGCAGGTATCCACATGAAAGAGTATATGGACAAGAAACCTTACTTGGTGGTGGGCGGGACTGCAATGGATTTTTTGGGCGAATACATGGCAGGTGGCGTATTGCTGGTTCTAGGATTAAACCTTAAAGGCGATGAACCGCACAAGGCACGATTCGTAGGCACAGGTATGCATGCAGGTGTGATTTATGTTCGTGGCAACGTGGCACACATGGGCAAGGAAGTCAAAATGGTTGACGTCGAAAAAAGCGACATGCTAACAATTGAGGGTTTGGTCAGAGAGTTCTGCGGCTACTTCAAAACTGATTTTGAAGAAATTCTAAGCAAAAAATTTATGAAAATTGTTCCTTACTCTCATAGACCCTACGGCAGAATTTATGCTTACTAACCCAATTGCCTTTTAGGCTTCTGAGGAGTAGGGCACCTCTCTCTTTTTATCTCTCTCACAATATTTTTATAGTATTAAAATTACCCTTTATGCGACTACCTTTAATCTTTTTGTCTTTTCGTCTCTACGATTTTCCTGAGGGTTTCCTGCATTTTTCTGGCATCCACATCCAAAATAGGTGTTTCACAAATTATGCAAGGACGCATTCCCAAATCCACAATAACTTCAGCTAGTTTATCAAAGTCAGGTCCAAACTCTGGTGCATCTAATATATGGTGGCGTCGCTCTCCCGATTTATAGGTGTATTCTATTTTGCTGAAGTGACAGTGCATATTGCGCATGGCTTCTGTACCCAATTTCTCTTCAGCTTTGACCGCTATGTTTCGGAAGTCTTCCACAGTTCGAAGCCCACCACCTGTTCTTGCATGTAGGTGCGACCAGTCAATGACCAGTTGGGTGCGTTCGACTTCTTGGCATATGTTGAGTATTTCATCTATGCTACCAAATTGACTATGTCTGCCCATTGTTTCAGGACCCAACTTCACCTTTTCGAAACCGTTGGCGTTGAGAGTTTTGATGACGTCCCGGATGGCATCTACGCTTTTCTTGTATGTCTCAGTTTTGCTGTTACGACCGTAGAAGCCTGTGTGGAAAACCACAACGTATGCGCCCATCCACTCCGCTGCTGTTACGCATGCAATTAGCCGTTTCTTGCTTGCTTCAACTACCGCTTGCTCCCCTGAGAGATTGATGAAATAGGAACCGTGTAGGCTAAGTAAAACATCATTTTCTTTTGCTGCTACGTTTAGGGCCTGGGCGTCTTCGCGTTTTATTTGTGGTGTTTGTCCCCATCTCACGGCTTCATATTCGAACGCGTCCAGTCCTTCAGCTTTTAAAAGTTTAGGTACATCTGCAATTTTTGTTCCCATTAATCTGAAGATGGGTGGGACACCCGAAGGTCCAAAACGTGGGCGATCAGCCAAAAACGTTTTTCTCCTTGTTTTCTCACTTTGTGTTTTTCGTATCTAAAAAAGCTGTTCACTTAAGTTTTCTCCTTTTTATTCTAAAAAACACTAGCACTAAAGCAGCCGTGCAAACGGCGACTGTAGTAGCAAACAGGTGACTGTAACCTTCAAGTGGAGCGACGCCCTCTGCTTGTGTAAGCAAAGCATTGACCTGAGTTTGAGGCGGTGAGAGTGTTGGGTTATGGCTTGTGGCGGGCGAAGGATATGGATATTGCGGCAAACCAATTTTACTCCAATAAATAATTTTGCTGTAACCATAGCTGTTGCCCTCTTGAAGTCCATCTTCGTAGATTATGTCCAATTTTGTCCCATACTGTTTTAGTAAGTAATCTACATGTACACTGAGTTCTAAGGAAAACTGGTTGGCTTCCCACAGTCCCCATATTTTGTCGTTTGGTCCTCTAAAGCCATATGCGTAGTCTTTAGGCAAAACAAACGCTACCCTATCAGTTATAGTGTTGTTTCTTGGGTTTTCTTGGGTATATCGCCAGAACTGTTTAATCGCTTGGAGATGCTCTTCCTTTAAAATTCCAGATGTATATTCTTCATTTGTATCAAAAATTACTATGTATTTGGCGCCGTTATTGTATGCAAGAACCATGTCTTCGTATAATTCTTTGCCTGACTCGATATAGGGTGGGTTGGTGTAAGTCCAAGTTATCATTATGCCCCACTCTTTGCCTTGCACATTGGCGGCGCCACGGCAAAGCGCCACATTTAGTTGTCTGCTGTAGTTCCAACCAAATTCCGCAAAAACAGCATCGTATCCTGCTTTGTAGTCAAACCAGTAAAGAGCGTAATCTGAAGTGAACAGTGGCATAGGGGTCGAGCTGTTATGGGTCAAGTTGAATCGCCTCAACTGATTGCCTACCACTTCAATGAACTGCTTTGCGGCGTCATGGGCGTCAGTAGCATCCGTGACGGTTAAATGTTCATGGCGGTCAAGTTGTTTTCCTCCAATTTCATCGCTATAGTAAAATCCCAAAAATTTGTCTTTATAATATGCTCTTGCGTTTTCAACCCAAAGAGGAAACCATTCCGTGCTGTTTCTTCGTAGCCAATCACGATAGATAATAAACGACATGTTCTTCTCATGTAACTGTTGACATATTTCGTTAAGCAGTGTTTGATTATAGGTTATCCCTGTACATCCAATAACCAATAGATTTGTGTAGGCGCTGACTTCATCTATTAGTTTTTTAATTTCATTGCTGTTCTCATAAGCTACGTCAATTCCAACAAGAACATCTACCGTAGGAAGCTGAATGATTTGTGCTTCAGCAAAAAACCCACTGTTTACAAAAAGTGGTGTAATTAAAACATAAACAAGAAAAATTACAATTAATTTTGTCTTCATCAGGTTCCAGAATATGATGTGGCTTTATAAGACTTTTCCAAAATCTCTCCCATAGAGTCTAAAAATACTTTAATCTTTTCACGGTACTCCCAACAATGCACGTATGGTGGGGACAGGAACATAAAGGACAGTGTATACAGCTACGATTAAAACTCCAGTTGTCAAAGCGAGTAACACATAGTCACCTTTGTTGAATTTCAAGGCGTAGAGATTGGTACGTTTTTTGGTGGCTCCCCAAGCCCGAGCTTCCATCGCCTCTGCCAACTCTAGACTTCTGCGGATGGCGCTGACAATCAATGGGATAAGCACGGGAACATAGTTACGTATGCGCTTTAGAAAGTTGCCTTTTTCAAGTTCTAAGCCGCGGGCTTTTTGTGCATCCATAATGGTCTGGGCCTCCTCAGCCAAAACAGGCACGAAGCGAACAGCCGTGGTGAAAGCAAATGAGAACTCATAAGGAACTTTTGTCTGCTCCAAAGCTAAACCTAGATGGTCAGGTGAAGTAGTCAAGAAGAAGACCGAAAATGACTCTACTAAAACCAAAAACCGCGTCGTCATTGTAGCGGCGTCTTCAATGTTTTTCGCGTTTAAAGTATAGCCTTGGGTGAAGAAGTTAGTTGCAATGTTTATGAAAAATATGAATGACGCCAAAAACATCGCTCCTCGTAGAGAGCGTAACCATTGTTTTTGCACTCGCGCCAACATGACAAACGGAACCTGCATGAGGAACAGTGTTAGTAGGGGGATTATTGTGTTGAAGATTATGGCCACTGCAAAGATAATTATGACGTAGATGAATTTCATGCGTGGATCCAAGTTGTGGATGGGTGAGTAGACCTTGCGGAACTTTAGGCCGTCAAAGACGCTCATGTTTTATTTTTCTCCAATTTTTCCATAAGCAGATTCTTTGCCTCGTAAATGTCAATAATGTTGAGGGGGAACCCTTGCGTTATTAAGTGTTTGAAGATCTGTGCAACTTGTGGCAGCACAATTGAAGCTTGCTCCAGCAATTCAGAGTTCGTGAGAATCTGTTTACCTTGCCCATCAGCCATGATTTTGCCCTCCCGCATAAGCACAACTCTAGGGTTGCATTCTGCAACGAATTCCACGTCATGGGTAACCATAACGATGGTTTTGCCTTGAGTCTGCAACTGCATTATGAACTGACGCAAATTTTCTTTTTGTCTGTGGTCTTGGCCGATAGTGGGTTCATCTAAAACCAAAATCTGTGGATCCCACGCCAACACCGAAGCAAGGGCTACTCTTTTACGTTCTCCACCACTAAGCATAAATGGCGATGTTTTACGGTACTGACTCAAACCTAGTAAATTCACTGCCCAAGTTATCCGTTTCTCAATCACAGTTTGTTCGTACCCAAAGTTTTTTAGAGCAAACGCAATTTCATCATCTACGGTTTCACAGAATAATTGATGATCAGGATTTTGGAAAACAAATCCAACATTGCGGGCCAGAGCGGCCACACTTGACCTGGACGTTTCTACACCATTTACGCGCACGACGCCACTGGTAGGTTTGAGTAATCCGTTGAAGTGTTTGACCAGCGTGGTTTTGCCTGCGCCGTTTTGCCCCATTATGGCCACAAATTCGCCGTTCTTCACCGTCAACGATACACCTTTGAGTGCCTCAACCCCACCGGGGTAGCTGAATCGTACATCTTCGACAACTATCATCCTACTTAAGTGCCTCCTGCACCATATCTGCCAGTTCTTTTGAGCATAACGGTGTGGTGTTACCCAGTTTGGCCCCTTCTTTTTTGAGCATCTCATAAAGTAGAGTTGCTTTTGGTATACCGACGCCTATGAGGCGCGTTTCCTGTTTGCTTAGAACTTCTCGGGGTTTCCCGTCGAAGCAAATTTTGCCTTCATCCATAATTATGATGTGGTTAGCGTATTTTGCAGTCAAGTCTAGTCTGTGCTCCACCAACACTACTGTTAAGCCAAGTTTTTGGTTCAAGTCATAGATAACTTCGAAGATTTTCTCTGCGCTCAAAGGATCTAAAAAGCTGGTGGGTTCATCTAGCACTATGATTTCAGGTTGCATTGCAAGAACTGCGGCGATGGCTACTCTTTGTTGCTGCCCCCCTGACATTTCGTGTGGTGACCTTTCACGTAAATCGTAAATGCCAGTCAATTTGAGCGCCCAATTGACGCGTTCACGCATTTCTTTCCTGTCAAAACCCAGGTTCTCTAGCCCAAATGCTACATCTTTCTCTACGCTTAAGGCAAACAGCTGATTTTCTGGGTTTTGAAAAACCATTCCTACATGTTTCGCCATCTCCATGGTTGGCTGCTTTGCTGCGTTTTTGCCTGCTACAGTGATTTCACCTTTGAGTTCGCCCTGATAAAAATGTGGTATGAGTCCATTGAAGGTTCGACACAAAGTAGTTTTACCACAACCGCTTGGACCTGTGATGAGGACAAATTCTCCCTTTTCTACTTTTATGGAGATGTCCTGTATGGAGGGGCGCGAAGCGCTTGGATAGGTATAGCTGAGATTTTTTGTTTCTATTATGGGCATATTTTCTTATGCCTGCCTACTTTAGGCATACGTTTGATTCTTTTAAGAGTAACTACTCATTTTTAGCTAAGTTTTCCTTTAAAAGTCGCAGACACCACTTCAATCCTGCTTCAATATCTCCTGTTCCATTGACACCCGCCGCCATGGCGTGTCCACCCCCCATACCTTTAAGGTGTTCTCCCAGCGGCTTGGCTATGTCTCTGCCGAGGTGGATGCCCGTTTTTTCGCTAAACTCACGAGTGCATCTCAAGCTGACTTCTATATTGTCCCCTTTTTGTCCTGCTACTACGGCAATGTGGGCTCCCAAATCGGTTAGCGCGCGGGCTGCTGAGGCTTGATATGCACTAACATGTGATAGAGCAATTATCCAATCGCCCACTTTGAGTAGTTTGGCTCGTCTGCAACCTTTAATTCTAGCAACTCGTTCGCTAAAATCCATTGGAAGTGTAAGCATGGACAGACACTCTTGAGCGTTCACGCCGCTGTCAACTAAGTCGCTTATGGCTTTGAAAGTGGTAGAGTTTGCCAATACAAAGTGTCTGGTGTCGAAGGCCATGCCTAAAAATAGAGCTTTGGCTGTGTTTTCGTCAGGCTTTATGTTTTTTTCTTTGTAGAAGTCGTAGATTATGTCGCAGGTGCTGGAGGCGTCTTCGTTTGTTATGCAAAGTTTACATAGTTTTTGAGTTTCTGGGTGGACTGCGTGATGGTCAACAACGATGATGGGCGAGATAGCTTTGGCAACTTTTTCCACAACATCCCCAAGTTGTTGAATGGTATTAGTGTCGAGCAAAATTATGGCTTGCGCTTTGTCTACATTAGGTTTTAGGTTAACTCTTATAGTCAGGTTTTGAACTATGTTTTTGGCAAGTCTGCTTATTCCTTGTCCTGTGCCAATTTCAGTTGTGATCTCAGGTTTGACTTTTTTTAACAGGTTTTGTAGAGCATATGCAGAACATATTGCATCTGGGTCACTGTTGTGGTGACACAAAAGTAATACTTGCTGAGCTTTTGTGTCCTCAAGAATTCTGAGTATGTCAGAGAGTGTCATGTTTTTAGCTTTCTCAAGTAATTTTCAATAGCTTCAAAAGCCTTTTTTACGGCTTCGTCTGTAAGCTCTTGGTGATCCACATCTTTTACCTCTTTGGATAGCTTCAGATCCACTTCTACTGTGAAATTTACTGGTTTTATACCCTCGGCTTCCACGCTAATATCAAGTTTCTCCACAAATTTTTGAGCAACACGACACAAAACAAGTTTGCGAGCAGCTTTTTCTGCTGCTGTGCAAGCTTCTTCAAATTGTTCGGTGGTTAACTCGGGTATGCCAAGTTCCACCATGTGCGCATTTTCCCCCAGTTTTAGGTCGAGTTGGAAAGGGGTTTAAGTTCTTCTTGCAGTTTAGTTTGGACTTCTTTTAGTTGGTTGCGGACGCGTTCTTCTTGCCGTGACAGGACTGTAGTTCTGGTTGCGAGAAGTTCTTTGCGTTCAGTCAACTCTGTAGTAACTTTGGCTTTGTCTGATTTAATGAGGAGCGAACCTGCAGCTTTGTAGATTACTGCTTCGTCAGCGGTTTTTTGTAATTCTGCTAGTGTATGCTCAATTTCGGTAGTTTCTGCATCAACTTGCTGTTTCTGCTGCAGAATTGTCTGCAGCGTTTGCTGGAGTTGTTGGAGTCTTAGAAGGCGCTCTTGGACTTGAGGCGGTAATTTTGAGAGTTCGTCACTCATAATTCATTCTTCCATCTGTGCACAAAACAACCAACACCCATTAAATAAGCATTATCCACAATAAGATGGCAGACTACAATGAAAGATCGGTAGCTACGTATTTTGGCTAAACCTTCCTACCTTTTGTTGGTAAGGTAATGTAACTTTAAAAGACTGCTGGTCTGAGTAATACCTGCGCGTTCATCAAACCAAATTTTGTTTATTGATCTTAACTATGCGCACCAAAAATACTCGCGCATTTAAAAGGAAAGGTTTTTAGTGTGGTTATTCCATGAGAATCAGCGAATAGTGAAAAGAGTAGAAAGAGGTTAAAATTATGTCTGTGTTTGCAGCACCAGGAGCATATGACCGCGCGATAACCGTTTTCAGCCCAGATGGTCGACTTTTCCAAGTAGAATACGCCATGGAGCTTGTTAACCGCGGCGCAACAATACTTGGAATCCAATGCGCCCAAGGTGTAGTGTTGGCTGCCGAAGAAAACATTGAACCCCTCGAAGAAGCCCAATACTCATGGAAAATCTTCAGGGTAGATGAACATATCGGGGCAGCTATTGTTGGACTAAGCAGTGATGCACGAATACTAATTGACCAAGCTCGAATATACGCCCAAAGCAATAAACTTACCTATGACGAACCCATCGACACGGAAGTTGTAACAAAACGTATCTGTGACATCCAGCAGATGTATACCCAACATGCAGGAGTCAGGCCTTTTGGAGTTAGTATAATCTTTGCAGGAGTCGACAAAACAGGATCACGTGTTTTCGGTACTCACCCCAGCGGCACATACCGCGGCTACAAAGCAACAGCGCTAGGAGCAGGCAGAGAAACTGTGCTTGCCATTTTCAAAGAGGAATACAAAGAAGACATAACTCTCGAGCAGGCTGAAAAGCTAGCTATTAAATGTCTTGTAAAAGCCCTCGAAGTTCGTCAGCTTCCTCCACGCATAAAAGTAGCAATAATACCTGCAGAAACCAAAAAACTAGAAATGCTCCCCGACGAAGCTGTAGACGGCATAATAAAACAGCTGGGTTCGAGCAAGTGAAAAATTAATGAGTGAAAAATTCACAATTGCGCGATTCACAAAAGACAGCGAGCATTTTGAAATCCTCGTTAAACCCCAAAAAGCCCTAGACTACCGTAACGGAAAAATCGCGGGCATAACCGAGGTTTTAGTAGCTGAGACCATTTATTCAGATGCCAACAAAGGTACACGTGCAGCTGAAGAAAACTTACGCAAAACTTTTGGCACAACTGACGCTCTAAAGATCGCAGATATCATTTTAAAAAAAGGTCAATTACAACTTACAACCGACCAGAGACGCAAAATGGTTGAAGACAAACGGAAACAGATAATCGACTATATTAGCCGCCAAGCAGTCGACCCCAAAACTAACCTTCCTCATCCGCCCATGCGTATTGAAAACGCTATGGATCAGATTCGTTACCCAATAGATCCCTATAAATCCATAGAAGAGCAAGCTCGTGACATTATAAAGCTCCTGCGTCCCATTCTTCCGCTTAAAGTGGAGCAACTGCAAATTGCAGTAACCATACCAGCAACGCACGCGGTGCGTGCTTATGGTTTTATCAAAACCTATGGTGTAATTAAACGTGAAGAATGGCGTTCTGACGGTTCATGGTGGGGTGTTTTGGAAATGCCTGCTGGCAGTTACGCCTCTTTCCTCAACAAACTGGGAGATACAACTAAAGGCTCGGGAGAAGCCAAAGTGATTAGTTAATCAAACTTGAAAAACCAACTATGAAATAAAACGGAGGAAACCATGAAATATGCCAACCTTTTTTGAAGAGAAACAGCTGGTAACGCCGGGAGAACTTCTTGCAGAAGGCGACTACCAAGCTGGAGAAAACACATATAGTGAAGGCGGTAAAATCTTTGCCGCCAGAATCGGACTTGTTGACTGCGAAAACAAAAAAGTCAACGTAGTAGCTCTAAGAGCATTCTATACTCCAAAACCAGGAGACATAGTAATCGGTTCAGTCATAGAAGTCGGATTCAATGGCTGGACAGTCGACATAAAAGCGCCCTACAGCGCACTTCTACGTGCCTCAGACGTACTCAACCGGCCATTCAAACCTCAAAACGACGAACTTAGCCAAGTCCTCGATACAGGCGATCTGATTGTTGCAAAAATCGCCTCTTACGATAGAGCCCATGATCCACAACTAACAGTCGGTGAACCAGGATTGGGAAAAATCACCCGAGGACAAATCATGCGCGTTACACCAACAAAGATTCCGCGTGTTATAGGCAGAAAAGGCTCTATGATTTCCATGATTAAACAAGAGACAGGGTGCCAAATAATCCTCGGTCTAAACGGTGTGGTCCTGGTCACTGGAAAAAACCTTGCCGACGAGGAACTTGCCATGGCAGCCATTCAAAAAATTGAGGACGAATCCCACACTACCGGCTTAACCGACCGTATTACCCAACTTCTCAAAGAGGAGAAAGCTAAAAGGGAGGAAAACAAAAATTGATTGATAAACAAGAAAAATTAATTGACAAAAAAGGTATAAGACTTGACGGCCGAAAAGCCGATGAGTTAAGACCCCTAAAACTTGAAGTAGGCGTTTTACCCAACGCTGACGGTTCAGCATACATTGAACATGGGAAAAACAAAATTTTGGTAGGCGTTTTTGGGCCACGTGAAATGCACCCAAAACATCTATCACGTCCAGACCGTATGGTTCTACGCTGTAGATACCACATGGCTCCGTTTAGTGTTCAAGAACGCAAATCACCTGCTCCTTCAAGACGTGAAGTAGAACTCAGCAAAGTCATTCGTGAAGCTCTTGAACCTGCATTGTTCTTGGAAATGTACCCACGTACGGGTATAGACATATTCGTGGAGATCCTGCAAGCTGACGGCGGGACTCGTTGTGCAAGCATCACGGCGGCAGCTTTAGCACTGGCGGATTCAGGTATACCTATGCGTGACCTTGTGGTCGCATGTGCAGCAGGCAAGGTTGACGACACTGTGGTTTTGGATCTTTATGACGCAGAAGATAAACTTGGTGTAGCTGATGTTCCCGTTGCTTATATGCCCAACTTAAATGCAGTGACTCTACTTCAGATGGACGGCATTCTCACTCATGCCGAGTTCGAAAAAGCCGTTAACATGGCAATTGATGGGTGTAAAAAGATTTATGCCCTTCAGAAGGAAGCGTTGAAAACTAAGTATATGCACATAAAAGAAGAAACTCAGGAGGAAGTTGAAGAGTAATGTCTACCCTCATAACCAAAGTTCGCCAAAAACAACTTAGCCAATTGATCGAGAAAGGTAAACGCATTGACGGCCGAGGACTTACAGATTTCCGCGAGTTCAAAATTGAAGAAGGTTTGATTGAACGTGCGGAAGGCTCAGCACGGCTTTTACTGGGAAAAACTGATGTTCTAGTTGGCGTAAAAATTGAAACTGGTGAACCCTTTCCAGATACACCAAACGAGGGTGTCCTCACAGTGAATGCGGAGCTTGTTCCATTAGCATCTGCAAGTTTTGAACCTGGGCCACCTGACGAAAGCTCAATCGAATTGGCGAGAATTGTTGATCGTGGAATCCGCGAGTCAAAAGCAATAGATAACGAGAAACTTTGCATCGAAGCTGGAAAGAAGGTTTTTGTGGTTTTCGTGGATGTTTATGTACTCAATCATGATGGGAACCTTATTGATGCGTCCGCTTTAGCGGCGGTTGCTGCTCTCATCAACACAAAAATGCCTAACTATGAAATCAAAGATGGTGAAGTGATAATCAAGCAAGGCTATACGCCCTTGCCTCTGAAAAGTCGACCAATAACAATCACTGTGGGAAAACTAGGCGATAAGCTATTGTTAGACGCGGGTTTAGAAGAAGAACAAGTGATGGACGCGCGTATTTCATTGGCGATCAATGAAGAAGGTAACATTTGTGCAGTTCAGAAGGGGGGCTCAGGGTATTTTACACCACAACAGATAATAGAAGCTTCGAAGCTTGCTCAAGAAAAAGCTGTTGAACTCCGCAAGAAACTCAAGTGGTGAAAACAGTCATGGCAAGAACAAAGAAAGTTGGTCCAACAAGAGGTTTAGGAACACGTTACGGTGCCACAGTCAGGAAACGTTACATAAAAGTTATCGCTGGCTTGAAGACAGAGCACAGATGCCCCCAATGCGGCTTTGTTAAAGTAACGCGCAAAAGTGTGGGTGTTTGGCAATGTGGAAAATGTAACTTTACCTTCACTGGTGGAGCCTACTTGCCAGCAACAAAGCTTGGTGCCGTGGCTAAACGTGCAGCAAAAGGGCTGCAGGAAGTAACAACCCCTGTCTCTGAAGAAGAGACCACCTAAAACCTTTCTTTATGTACTTTTGGCTGTACTTGTTAAACATATTTCTTTAGGTTCTTTACTATTATTTTGAGGGACAAGTTGATGGTTGCAGAGGCTACTGTTCGTTTGTCGTTTACCTCAGAAAAGCTTTTACAGGCGCTCATAATTGCTTTGTCACCTGAGCTCATCAACCCGACTTCTCGTTCGAAGGCAACTATCTCCCAAGAAGATCTAACTTGTGTATTGACTGTGAAAGCAGAGGACACTGTAGCGTTACGTGCAGCATTGAATGCCTATTTGCGATGGATAAACTCAGCAATAAGCGTTCTTGAAACTTTGGAAAAATAGGCTTTTTGCTGGGTACATATTTTTTACATAACTTTTTAAAATGTGCATGCTGCATCAATAGAGTACTTGTCACCTTTTAAGGCTTTTAATCTAATTTTAATTAATGCGGGAAAAGTTGTAGAGGTAAAATGTTTAGTGTACCTTTTTTCTTATAATTTAGTTTAATTAAGCTTGTAACAGGTGACCTTCTCAGTGGATAATGCCAAAATAGAAAGTGACACCCGCAAAGTTGTGACGCACATTTAAACCTTTAATTTTTCAGATTGTATAACATTTTACGAGGTTACCTGTTGACCCCAGCTAAAGCTATTTATGAGGTTCTTTCGTTGAATCAGGTTTACACTTTACTTTTGAAGCAGGCTGTGTGCATCCGCGAAAGTGGTTTTAAGCCTGATGTTATCGTTGGCGTATGCCGTGGTGGTTGGTTACCTGCACTGTTTTTGTCTGATTTGTTGGAAAATCCAAATGTAGCAAGTATTCAGGTTAAAAGCTATGTTGGTATCGGTGAATCTCATCAACCTACACTCTTGCAGGATGTGTCAGCAGCGGTTGCTGGTAAGCATGTGTTGATTGCGGACGACGTTGCCGATTCGGGGAGGAGCCTTAGGCTTGTGAAGGAACACCTTTTGAAGAGAGGTGCCTTAGTAGTGAAAACCGCCACATTGTACTTCAAGCCTCAGAGCGTATTTAAGCCGGATTTTTACGCTAAACAAACTAGTTGCTGGGTAGTTTTCCCATGGAATGTTAAGGAGACTGTAAGAGCGCTCTTTGAAGCAAACAAACATGACTTTGCTCGGCTTCTTCAAGAAACTGCCGCGCTTGAAGCTGCAGGGGTTCCCAAACGGCTAATAGTGAGGTTTCTGAAAGAGTTCTCTGAGGCGCAAACATGCTAAAGCCACTGAAAGAGTACGGTAGATATGTAGAAATTGCGGGTTTTGAGGCTGTAGCAATTGGTGATAAAAAAGATTTTGTACAATCTGTTCGCGTTAGAGTGCCCAAAGGCGTTGAGGTACAGTTTTTTGATGCTTCTGTCATTGCCACATGGCAACATCTGTTTTTTGCAGTTTTAAACGCGCTTATGGCCTTCAAGAATAGACGAAACATTTCAAAGAGCTTAGCTGTGGAAATTATGCTCTATGCCTCAGCACAGCGGCAAATTACAAAAGCCATAGAGCGTGTCGGTGTAAAGCCTAAGTCGAAGAATTTAGTTGCTGTGATCATAGGTTGCGATGTTAACGCAGTACAAGACGCTCTTGTAATTGTTAAAAATTGTCTAGGTGTTGAACCTAACGATTCAGTTCTTGACTTGTCAAAACCAAAGATGCAACGGATAAAACGAGCTTTCAACATTTCAGATGTGCAACTTGCCGTTGCTTTAGATAAAAAGAGTGCTGAGCAAGTTCTGGTTGATTTAGTTCTTGAAACTATGGCTCTGTTGTCCACTCAGATATAAGATATAGTGGTTAAAGCATTTTTTCTTTAAGAACGCTAATTATGTCCCTGGGTTTGAGCAGAGATATACCTGTGTAGCCGCCAAGCACCTCGATAAGCAGAATTTTATCGGGGTTTGTTAGATTGACCTTATTTGATATTACAGTGGCGGCTGCTTCGATTAAATCTCGGCTGTGCAGAGTGGTGAAACGTTTTTCAACCGTGATTCTAAAAGTTTCGTTTTCAGCCAAGCTTGGGGTAAATTCTGTGACTGCATGCCTGATTTCGGCGAGGTCTGTACGTACCACTTTTTGAATTGGTATTATCCGAAGGGCGTATCTGAACTCGTAGGGGCGTGCTTGCAGAATACCGTGAAATTTTTCAATGGTTTCTATGGGGTTTAGTGTTGTTTTAGCTACAACTAAGCCTTTGATTCCTGTTTTGTCAGCTGCAGGTTGTGTGTCACCTGTCTCTTTGAGGAGAACGGTGAGTTCGTGGCACATTTGGCGTTCGTTGCCGCGCGTGGTTGAGGCAAGCAAGTTAAAGTTATTCAGCATTCTTTTGTAACTCCATTTGAGAATATGCAAGGGAATTATTTCTGTTTATCCTAATGAAGAGATTTGAGACCTATGACAGATCACATTAGGAGTGTTGTTTTCTTTTTTTGTTGAAACCATTCATGTGTAGGTGCNTGTTTGGAAATGACTTGGGTCAGTGTTAGTTTGGCTTTATTCACAGCTTCTGCTATGAAGCTCCTAGCCGTCGCCTTACATCATCCCCGATTAGTCTTTTTCTGCTGGGGGCTTATCAGTTTTGTCACCTCGTACGTCGAATATTTAGATAAAAACGCTTGTTACACCTGAACTTGGGCGGTAACTTACGACAGTTGACGAATAATAACGTTTAAACTCCGCTTTGGTAAGGTAACCTAATACCCGCTTTCAAGTTGGAGGTGAAAAACAATGGTGTTCTACGAAGAAGACGAAGAATGGGAAGAAGGCGAAGAAGAAGAATGGGAAGAAGAAGAATGGTAAACTAAACCACGCCTTTACCATCAACGTTTTATTTTTTGTCTTTAATGGTTTTTATGCTCACCAATAATTCTGTTTATTTTATGATCATGATTTATAACTGCCCACTGTGTTGATATTCGCGAAGAGCCATGACCCGCATAGCCGTAATGAACTACGACAAATGCAAACCTAAAAAATGCAACCAGCTATGTATAAAGTATTGCCCTATGGTGCGTAGCCGTGTAGAGGCCATTCGATTCGAACAAAATAAAATTGTTATTTCAGAAAAACTCTGCAGTGGCTGTGGTATATGTGTCAAAAAATGTCCTTTCACAGCCATAAGTATAGTTAACTTGCCCGATGAACTGGAAAAAGACTGTAGTCATCGCTTCAGTGAAAACTCCTTTAAACTTTTCAGGTTGCCTACTCCTTCACCGGGTACTGTTTTGGGTTTGCTGGGCCAGAACGGCATAGGGAAAAGCACCACCCTGAAGGTTCTTTCAGGCGAAATCAAACCTAACCTTGGCAACTTCCAAAAGCCACCTGAATGGGTTGAAATTATACAATATTACCGTGGTTCTTCACTCCAAGAATACTTCCAGAAAATGAGCGAATCTAAAATCAAAATCAGCCACAAACCCCAGTATGTGGACAAAATTCCAAAAGCAATTGCAGGCAAAGTCAAAGATCTTTTGGAGAAAATTGACCAAAGGAAAGTACTTAATAAAATCTCCGAAGATTTGGAGCTCAAAAAAATCTGGGATAGAGATCTAACTGTACTTAGTGGCGGCGAACTTCAACGTGTAGCTGTAACTGCTGCTCTTTGCAAAGAAGCAGATGTATATCTTTTCGACGAACCCTCAAGCTACTTAGATGTTAAACAGCGTTTGCATGTTGCTAAGGCAATACGAGGCCTTAAAGAGCAGCAAAAAACTGTTATCGTGGCAGAGCATGACTTAGCAATAATCGACTATTTGTCTGACCAAATCTGTATTTTCTACGGCGAGCCAGGTGTCTATGGTGTAGTTTCTCATGTACATGGTGTAAGAGCGGGCATCAACATTTACTTGCAAGGTTACATCCCTGATGAAAACATAATGTTCCGTAGAGAATCCATTATTTTCCACGAAAAACCCCCTGCGGTAAATGCCTTTGGTAGCGAAATATTGCTGAAATGGGAGAAAATAGAGAAAACCTTCAGCGGCTTCAAACTTACTGCTGAACCAGGCGAAATTCGCCGAGGCGAAATCATTGGCGTCCTAGGTCCAAACGGCATAGGCAAAACTACCTTTGTTAAGATATTGGCAGGTTTAGAAGAAGCCGATGATAAACGGAAATTTGGAGAATTAACCGTGAGTTATAAACCGCAATATATAGCGGCAGATTACCCTGGAACCGTACAAGAATTATTGATGAATGTAGCTAAAGAGAATTTTACTTCCAGTTACTATAAAACCGAAATTCTGCAACCTTTAAAGATAGAACCTCTTCTTGATCGTTATGTGATGGAACTCAGTGGCGGTGAACTGCAAAAAGTAGCCATTGCTACCAGTCTAAGTCGCAAAGCTGACCTCCTTCTCTTAGACGAGCCCAGCGCATATTTAGATGTTGAAGAGCGTCTCAATATGGCAAAAACCGTCAGGCGTATAGTTGAAGCCCACGGCACCCCTGCATTTGTGGTTGAGCATGATGTAGTCACTCAAGACTTTCTTGCTGATCGCCTGCTAGTCTTCAGCGGCGAACCCGGCGTAGTGGGCAACGCAAAACCGCCCACAACATTACGCAAAGGTATGAATTCATTTTTGAAGGAAATGAATGTTACTTTCCGTCGAGACTCGTTGACTAGGCGACCTAGGGTGAATAAAGAAGGCTCCCGATTGGATCTAATGCAAAAGGAAATCGGCGAGTACTACTACACACGTGTCATGCGTCAAAAATCCAAGTAGCCTTATTTTAAGAACTTTTTTAAGTCAAAATTAACCCTGCTCTGGCAAAAGCAGGCTAAGGCGAAGCGCTGTTTGACTTTGTACAAGTGCAAACTTTTTTCTAGCGTTTCCTCTTTCTTCGTAATAAACTGGTATTTTCCGCTCAAAAGAGGTAGTTAACTTAAAGAATAAGCTTAAACATATCGTAACGGAAAATGTGAACTTCCTGACTTTACTGGTGAGGCTAAAGGGTGGCGCAAACAACCTTCGAAGAAATAAGTGCATCGGACTTTTTCTATCGAAATCGTGACATAGCCGGCTTCTCAAACCCTTCTAGGGCCATATTTGTTGCCATCCGCGAAATTGTAGAAAACGCTCTAGATGCTGCAGAAAGTCACAAGATCCCTCCCGACATTTATGTGAGGCTATCTTTCGAAGGGGAAGCTACAAAAGATACCCAAATTTACAAGTTGCGTATTGAAGACAACGGCTCAGGTATTCAACCAAGATTTATTCCCTCTGCTTTTGGTCAAGTTTTGTATGGTTCCAAATACAAGTTGAAACAGACCCGCGGTACGTTTGGTTTAGGCGGTAAAATGGCGCTGTTATACGGGCAAATTACCACCCATCAAGCGGCTCAAGTGACTTCCAGCACAGGTAACCAAAACAAGATTTACTCATTTAAGTTGATGATTGATATCCAACATAACCGCCCAATAATCTTGGATCGTAAAGTCCTTATAAACAAAGATAATTGGCGTGGAACCATAATCGAATTTACTCTTGAAGGCGACTACCTACGTGCCATGCCCAAAATTCTCGACTACTTCAAGCAAACTGCCATGGTGAACCCGTATGCAAACCTGACATTTGTAGATCCCAAGGGTCGCCTATATAAGTGGACGCGGGTCACCACAGAAATGCCTGACCCTCCAAGAGAAACCCTGCCGCACCCTTACGGCGTAGACGTGGAGATGTTGCAGCGACTCATACATATAACAACGGACACGACAATGACTGATTTTCTGAAACATCACTTCCACCGAGTTGGCGGCATCACCGCACAGAAGTTTTTAGAGTTCAGTGGTTTAAATCCGACTAAAAACCCCAAGAAGTTGTCTCATGAGGAAATTGTCAAATTAACCCAGAACTTGAAGAAATTCAAAGACTTTTTGCCGCCAGACGCCAGTTGTCTTTCTCCATTGGGTGAGGAGTTGCTGCGTGCTGGTATTCAAAAAGAGCTCCAGCCTGAGTATCTTGTTGTTCACCAGCGTAAACCTTCCACTTACGCGGGTCACCCATTCATTGTTGAGGTGGGTATAGCCTATGGTGGAGGTGTGCCCAAAACAGGTGGTTTTGTGCTTTATCGTTTTGCAAACAGAATTCCTTTGCTTTATGATGAAGCCAGTGATGTTTCCTACAGAGTTATCAATTCTATGAACTGGCGTCGATACAAAGTTTCCCCGGATATGCCAATCGCTATTGTGGTGCACATCTGTAGCACCAAAGTTCCCTATAAGACAGTTGGAAAAGAGTTCATTGCCGATCGCGCTGAGGTTCGCCGCGAAGTCGCAAATGAACTCCGCGAAGTTTCACGGCAACTAGGACACTTTTTGACTCGACGTGAACATGTCGACAAAGAAAAGAAACGTCTCACAATTTTCGCTAAATATCTACCCCGGATTGCCCAGTTTTCAGCTACACTGGCGGGGAAAGAAAAAATTCCTGACATCGAAAAGTTGTTGAAGAGTGTGCAGAAATATGGCGCAGAAGATGAATAAAACCAAGATAGCGGAGAAACGGCAAGAAGTAATTAATACGCTGAAAACTTTCGGCGCCAAAATTTACGACCAGTTAGAGCAAGGAGTTTTTCCTACTATAAATATGCCCAGTCGAAGTACCGACAACATCAACTATGACCCCAAAACAAGGCAGTACATTCTCGGAGAAAAAGTTGTTAGTCGTAGCGCCCGCAACATTCGACACGTAAAACCATTTACACAGTTGGCTTGGGCAGCTATGTTTAGTAATGAACTCACTACGCAACGCAAAACAAGTACCTTAAGGGATGTTTATTACTCAGCGCAGGCGTACGAGATGACTTTCACTGATCAGCAAGAATCCAACAACATTATAACTGATCTTGAAACAATAACAGGTTTTAGTCGCGAAGACTTCAGTATATTTCCTGAAGAGCGTTCTGCGATCTTTGGTGACCTCAACATAGAGTACACCGTACCTGGATACGAAGGCAAAACCTTGAATCTTACTAGTCATCCAGATGGGGTGTTGATTGGTCCTGCATTAACTTCTGCTGCGTTTGGCAGCACCACCGCAGACAAAGTCATAGCAATAGAGAAAGGAGCTCTCTTCACGCGGTTTATCGAAGAAAAAGTTTACAGTAAGCACAAGGCTTTGTTGATTTCCTGCGGTGGACAAGCACCTAGGCAAACCCGTAGCTTTATCCGGCGTTTGCATGATGAACTGAACTTACCCGTTTACATCTTAACAGACGGTGATCCTTGGGGGATGCACATTGCCCAGGTCATAATCTCAGGCTCAACTAACGCTGCCCATTTGCGTGAATTGAATACGCCTGACGCTGTGTGGAGCGGTGTTTGGGCAACAGACATTGTTAACTACAAACTGCCCACCGACCCGTTGGATGAGGTGGATATCAAGAGACTCTACGAGTTACAGCGAGATCCAAGATATCAAACTGACCCAGTTTGGCAGCGTGAAATCAAGATGTTCCTGAAGATCAAACGTAAGGCGGAGCAAGAGGCCTTCAGTAGGTACGGGTTAACCTACATTGTAGATGAATATTTGCCAACAAAGCTAAGCGGTAAAAAATAGCTCCTGTTTATGGACAGTAGTTTTTCAATTCGCAATCGGATTAGTAAACAAAAAGTATGATCTACGATGTAGACAACCATATCTAATGACGACGGTGTAAATTAATGTGGTTTTCTTGTTTTCTCCATTTGGCATAGCATTTCAAACATGACTTTTGCAGCAGCAATTGCCGAGATTCCTTGGTCGTAAATCGGTGCAACCTCAAGTACGTCAAAACCAACTACTCGCTTGTCACATAGTGCGCATCCAATGTCTAAAAGGTTACCTGTGCTTATACCGTCTGCTTCAGGGTTCTGTACGGCAGGAGCAAATGCTGGGTCTACTATGTCCATGTCTACTGAGAGATAAACGTTTTCGTAGGGCTCTAGCTTCCGTTTTAGTTGCTCTATAATTTTTTGGGTGCCTTCATTTTTTATCTGCTGTGTGGAGAAAAACTCAATTCCCGCTTTTTTGGCGTACTTGAGTTCGTCTTGGCAAACTGCCCTTGTTCCAACTTCGATGATTTTGGCTGGTTTCACTTCTTCGTTGACTAGTTGCATAAATGTTGTGTGTGACAATTTTAAACCCATAAATTCTTTGCGTAAATCCAAATGGGCATCAAAACTGACGATGGCGGTTTTTTCGGCTTTGGCGCCGAACCCTTTCATTATGCCTAGAGTTATCGTGTGTTCTCCACCAATGGCAACTGGAATTTTTCCAGCCGCCACGATGTCTTCCACCACCGTTTTGAGCGTATTCACAGTTTCCTTTGGATCAGTGCTTACGTGCAGATCTCCTACATCATGCAATGGTAATTCCTCCACGTCCATGGCTGTGCGGAAACTGTATGTTTCAATGTTTAACGATGCCTGACGAACAGCGGTGGGCATAAACCTGGCACCCGTCCGATATGTACTTGTCACGTCAAAGGGCACACCAAAAACGATGTACTTTGCTTGCTCCAAAGGCTTTTGGAAACCACTGAAAACGTTTGGTTGGGAAGTGAATAATTCAAGGTTACTCATGTTTAACCTTTCCTACTTTGGCGTTGCTCATAATCCATTAGGTTACTCAAAACTTTTTTGGTCATCAGTTGCGTTCAGCTTTTTTAAAGCTGTTTATACAATTCGTTGCGGAAAGACTTGAACTGATAAACTTCGAACGAGTTGACGTTGTGTTCTCCTCACTAAACGTTCGGTTATCGGCTGCATGTTTCTAACGGATTTTCGTAATCACACAGTTGATTAGGGCTGTTGTTGGCTTAATAATTATTACACATGGTATAAGGTTTGAAGGTGAAAATAGTTGAATATATCCACGTCGTGCCTCTCTAATTGGCGCCAGTGCTATGATAATAGTGGTCGCCTTCTATTAATATTGGATCATAATCACAGCACCGCTAATAATGGCTAGCAAAGTGGTAGCACAAAAGAAACATCGCAACCATCTCTGAACATTAAATTTATTAGCTAACACCCCACTGCATAAGGTTAAAGGGGAACTAAAGTGTCGCTCAACTTCATATCTAAACTCAAAAACGAAAAACCTCTCACCCTTGCAACAATCGCATTCTACGGCTTAGCAGGTCTAATTCTTCTCTTAATGTTACCATTGTCCAATTATCCCCCTCACATCGGCTTACTAGGAATAATTAGCCTCATCGCCGCTTATGGTCTACTAAAGAAACGTTTCTGGGCAACTTGGCTTGTCACGACAATATTTTTCGTAGTTACAGCATCAATCATTTACACGCTGTACTACATTATAGCCACAGATATCCTTGCCACAGTAGCAATGATCTCATATCTAGTTTTTACGTGGTTTTTTACGGCATATACCTTATTTACACGTAAGGCAGACTAAGCAACCTGCCTTTCCATCTTCAAAGGCTTTGTTTGAAAAGCCGCACAACAACTTCTTCATCAACATCTATGAATTGTTGGTTTTCAGGAATTTCAACGTACCCGTCAGCCTTAGCCAAAGTTGTTATAGCTCCAGAAGCTCCAGTCTCCACTGGTTCAGCAACTAACCGTTTTGCCGTGTCAAACTCTAGCTTGACGGTGACAAAGGTTCGTCTGCCCTTAGCCGCGAAAATTCTTTTTGCAACATAAGCCTTTACTGAACCTGTTTCATGAGGTGGTTTGGCTGCCATGATCTGGATAATCGGGCGCGCCAGTAAATGAAATGTAAGCAAAGCCGAAGCTGGGTGACCAGGAAACGAAAAAATCGGTTTCTTTCCAATTAGCCCAAAAGTTACAGGTTTTCCAGGTTTAAGGGCGACACCTGAGAAAATCAGCCCTGGCTTCCCCAAAGAATCCACCGTAACAGGCACAATATCTTTAGGTCCCACTGAGACGCCGCCTGACGTCAATACAATGTCTGCTAAAGCCACCGCGTTCTCCAACGCTTTGCGTAAAGTTTCTTTTTCGTCAGGAACTACTCCCATGTAAATGGGATTACCGCCACTTTCCCGCACCGCGCTGCAGAGACTGTAGGCGTTAATGTCGTAGATTTTCCCTGCTGGTAAGGGTTTTCCAGGCTCTGTGACTTCACCGCCTGTGGAGAGAACTGCAACTGTGGGTACCTTAAAAACTTCAATTTTTGATTTGCCCAGCGCGGCTAATACCCCAATTTCACGTGAACCCAAAATTTGCCCAGCTTTGATTACAGTTTCGCCTTTTTTTATGTCTGAGCCTGCTCTTTGGATGTTTTCACTTTTTGTAACTGAGCTGTAAACAATTAGCTCATTGTCTTGAAGGTGAGTGTCTTCAACCATTACTACTGCGTCTGCTCCTTCAGGAACAGGGGCGCCTGTTACTATTTCTGCGGCCTCACCGTTTACCACAGCAAGCTTCGGGAGCTCTCCGATATGCACACTTCCGCAAACCTTGAGCTTTAATGGTTGTCTCTCCTCTGCTCCATAGGTGTCTTCTGCTTTAACCGCGTAACCGTCTACGGTTGATCTGTGGAATGGTGGAATATCCAGCTCGGCCACAGCGTCTTTGGCGAGGACCCGGTTGTAGGATTCTAAAAGCGAAATCTCTTCGGTACCTAGCGGTTCTGGTTTAAGATTTTGTTCTATAGCTTTTTTTGCTTCTTCATAAGTAAGCAGCTTTCTAAACATTAGAGTTCCCCTGCTATTCTACATCTGCAAACAGGTGAACAGTCACTGTTTCGCCTTCGGCTAAACCTTCGCGGTTCTCAGGCACGATGACATAGCCATTGGCTTTAGTCATGGTGGAAATTGTTCCTGACCCTTTTGCGCTGATAGGCTCGGCAACAAAATCGTCGTTTTTCTGAAAAACCTTTACTCTTACAAAGTTTTTTCTGCCTAAAGCTGTGGCAACTTTACGTGTCATTTTGGCTTTTATAGTGGGGCGCCCTTCTTCTTTTTGGAGCCCTAGCATTTTGCAGATAAGTGGTCTGCCAAAAACCTCAAATCCTGTTATGGCTGCAACAGGGTTACCTGAAAGGATCAGCACAGGTTTGTTCTCTAAAATTGCCAAGGCAGTCGGCATGGCAGGTCGGATTGCTATGCCGTGGACAAGAACCCCTGGTTTGCCTATATTGTTCACTGTGTCGGGAACAAGGTCTAAGCCGCCTACACTAGTTCCGCCTGTTGTTATAACAGCATCGGCGATTTTAAGGGCTATCTTAATTTTTTCCGCTATCTCAGTTGCATCATCTTTTGTAACGCCTAAATCGAGTGGTTCCACATCTAGTTCGCAGCACATGCCCACCAGCATAACTCGATTAGATTCGTAGATTTGTTTCTCTGTGCGTGGAGCAGCCGCTTCAACTAGTTCGTTGCCAGTGGCAATTATGGCGATTTTGGGTTTCTCAACAACTTTAACTTCGCTATGCCCTAGAGCCGACAGCATAGCAAGGTGGTAGGGTTTAAGTCGGGTTCCCTGTTTAACGGCTAATTCGCCTTTTTTTACATCTTCCCCTATACGAGAAACATTATCGTAAGGTGCAACTTGAACTGAGATTTCAAGTTTTTCCTCTTTTTTCTGAGTGTTTTCTAGCATAACCACCGCGTTTGCACCCTTCGGCAGAGGTTGTCCGGTCCATATGGGTCTAGCATATCGCGGCCCAGTATTCGGTAACTCATCGGCGTCTATTAATCTAAAAAGCAGTGGCTTTGTTTGTGAGGCAGTGTTTGTGTCTTCGGCTCTGACGGCAAATCCGTCTACTGCTGACTTGTCAAATCTGGGCAGATCTTCTTTGGCTATTACGTCTTCAGCTAAGACGCGATTATAGGCTTCAGTGAGCGGTATGATAACTTCGCGGCATTTCTGAATTTGCAGAGTATTTAACCATGTTTGGAGTGCTTCATAAGCATATGTTAGTTTTTGGAACCCTCTCAGTTTAGACAAAATCGTTCACAAGTAAGAGCATTTCGCGTTCTAACATAAAAAGCATATCAAAAACCGCTTACTCCTCGCTTGAAGAGAATTGCGTTTTTTGTTTCATAATAAGCTCTATTTGCAGTCCCTGATTTCAGGGGCGACCCACATTTTGTAAGGTCGAATTTTGCCTTTGAGATTTTCACAGTCTACTTTTTAGCAGTTTTTCTATTTCCGTTTTTTTAGCACCTTTTATCAGGAGCATTTTTTGTCTTGAAGCAAAGCCCCGTACAATTTCAACTTCGCTACTAAAAAGTTTAGATAACTCTTTTATGATTTCTTTGTTAGCTTTACCCTTAGCGGGTTCCTCAGTGCACCTAACAACCATGTTGTATCCTTCAACAACTACTTCAAATTTTTGGTTGTTAGGTTTAACAAAAACTTCCAAAAAAACTCCATCTTTGTTTTCGTTTAATTTCACGTTTCTTCACACTCTGACTCTGCTTTGGCTTTTTCTACCAGCGCCCAACTGAACTTCTTACGTAGTGTCTTTGGATAAAACTTCTCCAAATCAAATTTGACTCTTTTTGCCCACTTCACATATGCCATGGGATCAATATACGACTTCAAAGATGTACCTAAATTGTAATCACGGGTCATCTTGGTCAATTCAACGTCAAGTCTTGCTTTGGCTATACGGGTTTCCAACGCCTCTGTTTTTTTGCCCTCTGCTTTCCTCTGAGCCAGTTGTGCTTCCAATTCTCGCAGGTGGGCTTCTTTCTTGGCTAACCTCTCATCAAAGGTGGGTGGAATCTTGCGTTTATGATTCGCAACTTCAGCAACCTTCAGATTTGCCTTTTTTGCAGCAAACATCTTCAGGTATTGCGGATCATCTTTTTTGACGCCACTATTTTCCAACTCTTCTTTTACCGTGGCGGTGCACCGCCAAGTGCGGAACACTTTCGCAGTTAAACCTGGCATTTTTTCGCTCAGAAACCGCGAAACTTTCTTGGAATCTATGCCCTCAAAGAGGTATTCTTTACAGTTCTTGGAAAAATACTCGATGTTTCGTATAACTGAAAGCGGTGCTGGTACATGTTTAACCCAACGCACTGAATCCTTTCCTAAAAAATCAAAGTGTATAATTTCCCCTTCGATCTTGATGTGTTCAGGTCTGAGGGTGATGGCGCCTACAGTGTCTGCTTCGTCTGGGTCTTTTTCATCACCCACTCGCATGTTCGGCTTGAGGATAAGCCAGCAAACAGTGGCAACTTTTCTGCGTTTCTCATCTTCAGCATCCAAGTTCTTCATTATGTGTGCTTCAATTTTCCCAATTTGCTTGCCCAGTAACTCCGCTTTTTTAAACTTCTCTTTTTCACGATTCTGCTTCAAAAACGCGGAGTCTGAAAACCAGACGTACTTGACTTTTCCAGTGAGTTTATCTTGCCACTTGGCAACATACATTTTGTCTGGTTCCCAGACAACTTTCCACCCCTCAGGTTTAGGAGAATCAGGCGACAAATTAAGAATAATATCTTCTTTGCTTGGGCCCTCTTTCCATCTCCCCCGTTGCGGGTGATCACCTCTACCAGCAAAAAGGCAGGATGGCTCAGCGGTCCAGTTAGCTATTTCTAGTTTTTTTCCATCTGCTTCAGCAAAACCATAGGTTTCTTTCAGTTTCTCACGCTGCTGCTTCCTCTCTTCGGCAAGTTGCCTTTTCAATTCAGTAGGCATGTTCAACTTTTTCTGTTTTTCTTGCTCTACATAATTTGAAATTTCTGAGAAATCAATATCTCTATGTATTTCTGCTTGGGGGTTGCCAAAATCATTAGCTGGGTAATTCTCAATTTTTTTAAGGTATTTATCAGCAAAATCTCCCAGCGAAGTCAACGAGGGATTCTCTTGTTTTAGTTGCTCTAGAAATTCACGCATAAAATTCTTCATAAACACTTTATCCGGTGGCGAGGCAGCTGACTGTCGCTTTCTTATCCAAGCAACAGCCATCTGTTCGCTTTTAGGCGTAAGCTGTATGGTTTGCTCTTGAATTTTAACGGTGAATTTTTTGTAATCATACGTGGGGATGTATATGCCATTGTGCTTGAGACTTTGCAAAACCTGCTTCATATATTAGGCATCTCGCCGTTTTATTAAATTGGAAACTTTGCCGTTTTTCCATGCTTTCCTATGTTTGGGAGGCTTCTAGCTTTTAAACCTTCATGCAGTTTTCATCTGTTGACTCCAAAAGGTAACTTGGATTTTTCTGCTTCCCGCTTCTTTTTTAGTTTGGCATAAACTTCTTCCACCATTTTACGTTCCACGTAACCCTTATGTGGGCGAAAACCGCCGCCGAAACCGCCTGGAATATGCATAAGCTCGTGGACAAGAGTTTTCTCTTTTTCTTCAGGAGACAACGTGTCAAAAATCTCTGAAACAACTTCAATTGTGTAGGCAGGGGGCATATTAAGAACTCCTTGCCACAGTTTACCTAAGCCATGAATTCGCGCAATGGTGCGTTTTGCTTTGCTGCCTTTGCTGCGGACGCAGTAGACAAATTGGGGAACAACATGAAAAAACTCGCACTCTTCGGCGAGCCGCTCGACTTGTTTTTTGATTTCAGGCGCATTATAGTATTTTATAGGCATGTTGCTCTCCAACATGTGACTGGTTACTTAAAGTTTCCCTATTCTTTTAATTTAACGTTTACTGAAACCTTTTTGCTGTAGCAGTTTTCTGAGTTCTATCCAAAAAGTCGCCGTAAACGCTGTCCCAATTGATAGTGCCCAATCTGCAAGACTTAAACTTGTGATTTTAAACAAAGTATGCAAAGCTGAAATATTTGTGCTAATTATCAGTGTAACAGCGGCGCCAACCGCCCACAGAATCATAACCTTGTTTGATAACAACCCTTGCTTCAGCAATGACTGTTTTTCTGACCTGAAGTTCAATGCTAAAAAGATGTGTCCAAACATCCAAGTTGCAAATGCCACTGTTTGTGACTGCACCAGATTCTGTGTAGTATAGTACGTAAAGAGGTAACTGGCGGAAACCGCAGCAAACAAGCTGACTGCCCCTTTGATTATGCTGATCTTCATTTTCCAATTCACAAATTTCTCGTTTGGGTCAATCGGCGGTCTCTTCATAGAGTCTACTTCTTGTGGTTCTGCCACAAACGCCGTTGATGCAGCGAGATCCATGAACAGTTCCAGAATGATTATCTGAATTGGTGCAAACGGCAATGGTGCTCCTAAAGCGGTGGGTAGCAGGAAACTTGCAATCAATGCTATTTTGCATGCAAGATAGTATCGCACGCCTTTCTGCAAATTTGCAAAAATTTTCCGTCCTTCTTTCACGGCTGTTTCGATTGTTGAAAAGTTGTCATCTGTCAAAATCATGTCTGCTGTTTCTTTTGCTACGTCTGTTCCGCGTATACCCATGGCAATGCCGATATGTGCCTCTTTCAAGGCGGGCGCATCGTTTATGCCATCGCCTGTGACTGCTACAATTTCTCCTTCTTCTCTTAGAAGCTTTACTATACGCAGTTTATCCTCTGGGGTAGTACGGGCAAAAACTTGTGTTCTTCGTAGCTCCTTTTTGAGTTCCTCATCGCTAAGGTTAGCGATATCTTCTCCCGACAAAACTCTTGAGCTGTTGATGCCCACCTGCGTGGCTATGGCTTTCGCTGTTTCAGGATGGTCACCAGTCACCATTATTACTCTGATTCCTGCGTCTCTGCACATGCGAAGGGCGTCTTTGACTTCTCTTCGAGGTGGATCAGTGAAACCTATGATGCCAACAAAGACTAGGTTCTGTTCCAACCGATACTTCGCCTCCATCTGAGTTGGCAGTATACGCTGGTAACCAAACCCCAACAATCGCTGACCCCCCTGCGCCATCTCAGAGGCCGCTCCACAAATTCGCTGACGAATTTCCTCTGTCATTAACACTTCTTGTCCTCCGAGAAGTATCTTTTCAGAGTTAGCCACTATCTTTTCTGGAGCACCACTAGTCAAGGCAACCGTTGATTTACCCAACTGGTAAACATATGATGCTAATTTGCTCTTACTGTCAAAGCTTGCCTCATTTTTAAGAATCCATGCTGCTTGAAGTTTTTGCAAGTCTGCACCGTTTTCTTTAACAACTTCCAAGATAGCCTCTGCCAGTGGATTACTAAGCTTAGTTTCTACCGTTACATTTTTTATGCCATCGCTTGCAAGCAACGCAGTTTTCAATGCTTCTTTTTCGTTTTGCCCGAACTCTTGTTTTTTAACAATCCGCCCATCAAAATAGACGCTGTCTACGCGCAGTTTATTCTCAGTTAATGTTCCAGTTTTATCAGTGACAATTACGGTTGTGCTACCTAAAGTTTCAGCAGCGCGCAGATGCTTTACAACTGCGTTTTTGCGTGAAAGGACATAAGTTCCCACCCCTAAAACCATAGTAATTATTATAGGTAACTCTTCAGGTATTGTGGCAAAAGCCAAGGAGAAACCATACAGTATCGATTGTTCAGGTGATAAACCTCCAAGAAAAGCCAGTGCAGGAACCAGTATACTAAAGAAGAGGGCTATCCACACAAGCGTCTTAGATAATTGTTTCATGCCTAGCTGCAAAGAAGTTTTAGGCTCTTTCGTAGCTTTAGTTATTCCTGCAACCCTGCCCAATTCCGTATGCACACCAGTGGCGACAACAAAGGCTTTGGCACGTCCTTTGGCTACAACTGTTCCTGAGTAAACCATGTTTTTTCGGTCAGAGACTCGAGGTGACTCCAAGATCACCACCCCTGCTTCTTTAGGCACGGGAAACGATTCGCCTGTTAACGCAGATTCGTCAACTTCTAATCCTACTGCTTCCAGCAACACTGCGTCGGCCGGCACTCTCTGACCTGGTTTAAGGAGCAAAATGTCTCCTGGCACAATCTCAGTGGTTGAAACTTCTATGGTCTTTCCGTCTCGGAGCACTGTAGAGGTTGGTGATGCAAGCCTCTTCAAAGCTGCTATGGAACGTTTGGCGCGATATTCATTCCAAACTTCCACCAAAACAAGTATGCTGATTATGGCAATTATAGTGAGGGCGTCAGTAAGGTTGCCCCACACGCTATAGAGAACTCCCACTGCTATGAGCAGCAAAATCATAGGCTCCACAAGTTCTTCCTTTAAAACTCCAAGAAAACGAATTTTTTGCTCTTCTACAAGCCTATTAGGTCCATATTTGGATAGGCGTTCAGCGACTTGCTGTGCCGTAAGCCCCTTTTCAGGATTTGTGCTTTGCTGTGATTTTTCTCTTACGGCTGCAGGGTTCCTTTCACTCATCTCATACACCTGATGTTGCTGTTAATGCTCTAGTGTAGTTTTAGAGTTTCGCCTTTTGCGAACAGGGTTGTGGCCTTTATAATATATATGTGGCTTTTCTGTTGTAGTAAACTCTTCAATTTCATGTTGAAAATAAAGGCGTTATTTTTTTTATCGTAGTAGTGGTGTTTTTGAATCATAGAAAATTCCATATCACGGTATCAAGTGGGTTTTACGCAAAACTTTATAACATTGCCTAACGTTCTGCATGGTAAAAGGTGCAAAAAGATGAAATTCGGTACATACGTATTCCTCCCAGAGAAAGCTGAAGGCTTTGACTTTCACTTATTCCGTGTTAAACCTGAAGTAGGCAGAAGAATGCCTCCTGTGCCTGACATGTACAGCAACATCGCTATATTCGGCGACAACGTCACTGCCCGCAACCACCCTGACTGGATAAGCCAGTCTCCGCTTGGTCCAGCGTGGAGAACCAACAACAACTTCAACGTGCGCTGGGACATTCTTTGTCATACTCAACCTGAACACCGCGCAGAACAACTCGACTATATCGAAGATGTTGCAAGGAAAAGCCCTGGTGTGTGGCTCAACAGTATACACTTCGCAGAGCACGGACACTGCACATGCCCAAGATGTAACGAAAAATGGAAGAAAAGCGGCTTGAGTTGGCTTGAGTGGCGTAGAAAAGAAGTCACCGACTACATGGCAGAAGTCAGCGAACGCGTACGAGACCGCGCCAAGAAAAAATTTGTTATAGGCGTACTGCCAGACCCAGTCACTTCCTATGAGCGCTTTGGCATAAACTTTGATGACCTCGCTCCATTAACCGATGAATTCCTCGTCGTCATGTTCAGCAAGAACTATGCTACTCCATGGTACTGGGAAATGCTCACCCGTGCTTTTAAAAAGATTTTCAAAGAAGTGCCTCTGAACATCTCGTTATATGTTTTCGGACCAGGCGACGACCCGCGGGAAGTCCCAACTGCAAGTGAACTTCTTACAGTGTCAGTTCGTATGGCACGAGCAGGCGTAGACAACATACTTTACCTAACCGAGAAAGCCAGCCAACTGAGAGATTTCCAGAAAGCAGCCGTTGAAAAAGTTGAACTGCGCGAACGCCTGCGAACCTATGGTGGTCAACCAGTGCAAGAGTTCCTTGATTTCGTCAAGGGCTGGGAAAAAATAGTGAAGTAGGCCTCTGTAAACACGTAATCTCCCTATAAAGTAGGCAGTGCATTTTTAGGCTGCCTTTTTATTTTATTCCCCTTGTTTACTGTTTCACTTCTTGTCGTTTTTGATTTTGTATGGTGCTCTTTTAGATTTCAGTAAAACTAGGCTCAAAAATTAACTAAATGCTCAAATGGTTCGAGTCGGCATCAATTTTTATCCGTCATATTGTGCGTTACTATTAGTGTTTAGGCTTTAAAGAGTCAGTTTGAGATTTTTATCCTATAATTTTCTATTTGGTTTAATTATCTTAAATTATAATCCAAACTGTTATTTAAAGTTAGTTTTTTTAAGTACTTTGGTGTATTATACGTAAAAGTTAAAAGACTGTCACGTCTAAACCTTACCTGTAGAAAATAGGAGAGATTAGGTGTTGAATACACTATCAAATAATATAAAAAATAAAACTAAAATCGCTGCTGTTCCGTTGATGTTGCTTCTTATAAGTTCTGCTGCTATAGCTACCTTGCCTCTTGTCTCGGCACACACTCCTGCATGGAACATACCAACCTATGCCTACCTCGTAGTTTCACCCGACCCCGTCGGCGTTGGACAAACAGTCTTCATAGTGATGTGGATTGACAAAGTTCCACCTTCTGCCGGCGGAGTTGGCGGTGACCGCTGGACTGGTTTCACAGTAAAGATTACGAAACCTGACGGTTCTCAGCAGACTCTTGGGCCTTTCATTTCTGATGCAACTTCAGCTTATGCAACGTTGTACACCCCTGACCAAGTTGGAAAATATACCTTCTTGTTTACTTTTCCAGGACAAACTGCAAGTCTCTACCATCCTCAAACAGGTATACCTGGAGTTGCAAGCTATGGTTTAGATGCTTACATCGGCGACTACTATATGCCAAGCAGCACCTCCACGACTCTTACTGTTCAACAGAACCCTGTGCAGAGTCCACCAACTTATCCATTGCCCACAACCTACTGGACACGCCCTATTGAAGGCCAAAACACTGCTTGGGGAAGCATTGCATCAAACTACCTTCGTGGAGCTGCAAACTTCGATAAAGTTCAACCAAACGGTCTAGCACCCAATACTCCACACATAATGTGGACGAAACCCTTGGAGGATGGTGGTATAGTGGGTGATTCAGCCAACTATTTTGTTCCTGACGTAACCTACTACACAGGTCTTTCATATGAGGGCAGATTTGGTAATCCTATAATCATCAATGGCAGACTCTACTATGATACACCTTTAGGCAACAACCCAACCAGCGGACCTTACACCTGTGTTGATCTGCGTACTGGCGAAACATTATGGACAAATAACGCAATTTCTCCGACTTTCGGCATGATCTATCTTTATGAATCCATGAACCAACATGGCGCCATGAATGGCTACTTGATCCAAACAGAAGGAGGCGTCAGCTTCTTTGGTCCACCGACTCCAACAAAATGGATAGTTTATGATGCTCGAACAGGTGCGTGGCTGTTTAACATGACCAATGTTCAATCGGGATACGGTTCTAGCTTTCTAGGTGGTTACGGCAGTGGCGCTAACGGTCCAAGCGGAGAAGCTTTAGTCTTTGCGGTTGGCAATGGCTGGCTGGCTATGTGGAATTCTTCAGCAGGCGCAAATACACCTTTGGTTTCTATACCTGGAAACGGTACAGATGCATATCAATACCGTCCCGTCGGCAAAAACGCTGACATGTCTAAGGCATACACATGGAATGTTACAATTCCTGCGTTGCCTACAGGCTCAAGCATAATCCGCGCCATACCTGATGACATATTACTGCTAAGCACACCAATGGCTTCCTTCCTCAGTTTCGGAACCTCTGATCCCTACACAGTAACCGCCATAAGTCTCAAACCTGCTTCACGTGGCCAAATATTGTGGCAGAAAGCATACTCTGCACCAGCAGGCAACTTAACTCGTGCCTTCGGAACCGTTGATCCGCAGACTCGTGTTTTCACGATGGTCGACAAAGAAACCATGCAGTGGTCAGGCTACAGCCTAGACAACGGCAACAAACTGTGGGGTCCAGTTGGTGACTTCCGCGACTTCCAATACTACGGCACCGTTTCCCACCCACCCGCGCCAGGCTTCCCAGCTTATGGCAACCTCTATGTTGGTGGCTACGGTGGAGAAATTCTGTGCTTTGATCAGTTGACTGGTACTTTGAAGTGGAAGTACAACAACACTTTCAGTGGCGACCAAACACCATGGGGACTATACCCCCTGTTTATCGGTGCAATAGCTGACGGAAAAATCTATGCATACACTAGCGAACATTCACCTAACGCACCACCCTACAAAGGCTCACAACTACGATGTATTAATGCTTACACTGGCGAGGAACTTTGGACACTGGACAGCTGGGTTGCCATCGGCTCATTCGGTGAAGAAGGCATCCCAGTCGCAGACGGATACTTGGCATACCTCAACGTCTATGACAACCAAATTTACTGCGTCGGTAAAGGTCCAAGTGCTACTACCGTGACTGCTTCTCCCAAGGTGACTTACCTAGGCTCCAGCGTCATGATTGAAGGCTTTGTCACCGATGTATGCGCAGGCGCCAAGAAACTTGTTGCAGACGGCAAATTCAACATAGTCCCTGCAATGTCTGACAAGAGTATGGGCTCATGGATGGAATATCTATACATGCAAAAACCCATGCCTACCGACGCTGTCGGTGTTCAAGTGAAACTCACAGCAATCGACCCTAACGGCAACATCCAAAACATAGGCACTGTAACAAGTGACACAGCTGGTATGTTCAAGAAGATGTGGACTCCACCCGTTCCAGGAGAATACACAATAATCGCTACCTTCGAAGGCTCCGGTTCATACTTTGGCTCTTCGGCTGAAACATCAATAGGCATCACTGAAGCCGCCGCTGCTTCGCCTACTGTTGCTCCAACAGTTGCTCCTACTGTGGTTCCTTCTGTTGCTCCGTCTCCTTCTGTTTCGCCTAGTGTGGTTCCTGAGCCTGAGTCTGCTGCGCCTGGCGTTGACGTGTACGTTGTCGCCGCTGCTGTTGTAGTAGTTATAGTCGTCGTTGCGGTCGCCGCGGTCTTCCTCAGAAAACGCAAATAAACCCATCAACCTTTTTTCTTCACATCCTTTTTTTAATTAAGGCAGGGCGACAAGAGATGAAATTTTTTTCAAACTGGGGAAGTTGGCTATTCTTTTTTTACTAGACCATAATTCTGATGCAATACTAGTTATTGTTTTTTTTTACACAGAACTCTGACATATGGTTGAATTATCTTAAATTATACCCCAATAAGATGCTGAAAGTGAGTTTTTCTCAAGCGTTTAGGT
>JAOAIX010000010.1 GCA_026414485.1 Candidatus Bathyarchaeota archaeon | reverse complement strand
ATGGCGTATGAACGGCTGGATTTCAATCGACGCCATAGCCGACGGCTACCTAGTTGGCTACAACTTGTATGACAACCGCATCTACTGTATAGGCAAAGGTCCAAGCGCAACTGAAGTTTCAGTATCACCAAAAATTGCCCCCGAATGTTCTGAAGTACTCATAGAGGGAAAAGTCACCGACCAGTCTGCAGGCCAACCCAACACGCCAGCGATAGCCGACGAGTACATGAGTGCTTACATGGCTTTCTTGTACCAGCAGCAAACTTGCCCTGCTCAACTCCGCGGTGTTTCTGTGAAACTCTCTGCCATCCGATGCTCCGACGGAACTAAAATTGAGATCGGCACGGTGACCAGCGACGGATACGGCTGCTTCGAACAAAAATGGACTCCTCCAAGTGCAGACACATACAAAATAATTGCTACTTTCTCAGGTTCAAACTCGTACGGCAGCTCTTCAGCTGAAACAGCTTTAGGAGTATCTGCAACAGAACCTGAAGTCCAAAAACCAGAAACGGCGCAATCCTCAACAACCGACATCGCTATAATTGCTGCAGTTATAATTGCTATCCTAATAGGAATAGTCAACCTCTTTGCCATAAGAAAACGACCCTAACTCTCTCTTTTTCTTTTTATTCTTAGATTTTCAATGGCAAGCATTATTTTAGAGGCAAAGCCAGACATTAGCAAAATTTTAAATATAATCCTGCAACAAAACTAATCAGAGGAGAGAAAAATAAATGAAAATCTCAAATAAATTAGCTCTAGCTGTGCTTGCTTTTGCAGCAATTCTGACCCTTAGTCCTTTTCTAACATTGCAAACTGCGACAGCACACACCCCACCATGGACGATTGTGACATACGCCTACTTGGCCGTCTCACCAAACCCTGTTGGAGTAGGTGAATCTGTGTTCCTTGTTATGTGGGTTCATCCAAACCCGCCTACAGCAGCAGGTATAGGTGGTGACAGATGGAAAGACATGACTGTAACCGTTACAAAGCCTGACGGCACAACACAAACCCTTGGGCCCTTTATTTCTGATGCTACCGGCTCAACCTTTACTTCTTACACTCCTGAAATGGTTGGTACCTACAAATTCGTTCTAAACTATCCTGGACAGACAATATCCATGAAACATCCCCAAACAGGCATAAAAGCTGATGTGGCTGCCCTTGCGCGATTCGGAATGCAAGATTTCGAGAATGACACGGCGTTACCCAGCAGCGCAACTGAGTTCTTGACCGTACAGCAAAATCCTGTACCAAAAATCGCTGATTATCCACTTCCTTCCAGTTACTGGACGCGCCCAATTGAAGGGCAAAACACTGCTTGGGCTAGTATAGCCTCAAACTGGCTAAGTGGAGTACATCTCGGCGGAATGAAAATCTGGCAAAGAGACGGCGTTGCACCGCAAACCTCTCACATATTATGGACCAAACCCATTGAATTTGGTGGAATCGTCGGTGGTTCAGATACATATATACCCAGTGTAGCTTTCTACCATGGTGGTTCATATGAAGGCAGACTTGCAAACGCAATAATTATGCACGGTAGACTTTACTTCGCTCTCCCATTGGGTCATGCTGCTAGTGGAGGGGGCTACATGTGCTGGGATCTAAAGACAGGCGAACAGCTTTGGTACTCTGACAAAATAGGCGTTATCGGTAGTGCAGCTCCTTCAAAGGCTCAGCTATTTGACTATGAATCAATGAACCAGCACGGTGTAGTAGGCGGTATACTCTGGCAAGTAATCGGTACCACTTGGGTCGGTTACGATGGATTCACTGGAAGATGGGTTTACAACTTAACCAACGTTCCGAACGGCTTTGAGGTCTACACCAACAAAGGCGAAATAGTCAGATACGTGCTAAACTATAACTCCACTACTCGTTCAGGTTGGCTCGCTTTATGGAATAATACCCAAGACAACATGGGTTTAGGTGGTGCTATCGGAACAACGTCGGAGGCTTATCAGTGGAGACCAAACGGCAAATCTGTCAACATGAGCAACGCATATTCATGGAACATTTCCATATCCTACGACCTTACAGGTAAGGGTACCCCAACAATAGCTTACGTGATTCCAGGAGACATAATATTTGGACACAGCACACCTTGGGCAGGTTTCACAACAACTGGAACTCCCAATCCTTACACACTATGGGCAATCAGCGACAAACCAGAAACAAGAGGTCAACTACTTTGGAAAAAAGACTACCCTGCGCCTCCAGGCAATATAACCAGAAACTTTGGTCCACAAAACGAAATTGAGCGTGTTTTAGGTTACAGTTTAGGACAACAATGCGTAGACCCGGTTAACCGTGTAATATTGATGACTGACGAAGAAACTTTCCAATGGTTAGGTTATAGCCTGGACACAGGCGAACTACTTTGGGGTCCAGTTGGAGGCGACTTCAACGCATACCAGTATTATGGTAGTGGCTTAGGCGGTGGCCAAATAGGTTTCCCTGCTTACGGTAATTTATACACCCAAGGATACGGTGGAGAAATCCACTGCTATTCAACTAGAGACGGCAGACTACTCTGGAAATACAACAACACCAACAGTGGTATGGAAACCCCCTGGGGTAACTACCCGATTTTCATAGCTGCGATTGCCGACGGCAAAGTATACGCGTTTAACAATGAGCACTCGCCAAACACCCCATTGTACAAAGGTGAAAAAATATACTGCATCGACGCCTATACAGGACAAGAACTATGGACAATGCTTGGTTGGGCTGGTCAAAGTGGTGGTCCAGGAACATCGACTAGTCTTCTCGCAGACGGCGTTCTAGTGTACTACAACTACTATGACAATCAACTATATGCCGTCGGTAAAGGACCTAGTGCAATAACAGTTGATGCGCCATCAATTGCAGTCCCTGAATGTCAACCTCTAACAATCCGTGGTACCGTTACTGATATTTCTGCAGGCGCCAAAAAACTAGTTGCTGATGGCAAATTCAACATTGTTCCAGCAGTAGCCGATGAAAGCATGAGCGCTTTCATGGAGTTCCTTTATATGCAGAAACCATGCCCTGCCAATGCTAAAGGTGTCCCGGTAAAGCTAACTGCCATTGACGCCAACGGCAACGCCATCAACATTGGTACTACAACAAGCGACGCCAGCGGTCTATACGCAATGACTTGGACTCCTCCATCCGCAGGGATGTACAAGATTGTTGCAACCTTTGAAGGTTCTGGCTCATACTGGCCTTCATCTGCAGAAACCGCAATAAGCGTTTCACCCGCACAGGCAACTCCAACACCAACACCCACCCCAGAAGCTACAGTATCCGCAACAACAGGTATGGTGATCGTAGCCGTGGTTATCTTAGCCCTAATTATAGGGCTAGTCAACCTATTGCTTCTTCTCAAAAAGAAGCAATAACCCCTTTCCTTTTTCTTTCTCAAAAAAGAAATAACAGTTTTCTGTTTACCTTAATTGCATAGCGTGCACTAAATTGTTTTAGGTACTTTTTTCAGAAACTTAAATTGGGTATTTAAAATTAATAGTTTATGTCGCGTCACTAAAGAATTGAATGTGCTTGAGTTAAATTATTTTGTGAGATTTAATTCGTAACTATGCTCTTTTTGCAGACTTGTAGCAAGTAGTACTGATTACAAATCCTTAAAACTTATTGAAAAAGAATCTGAATCACCGTATAAAAGGAGAGATAAAGATGAATAGACTATCCGTCGTTCTTGTTTTAATCCTGAGTTTGGCCATGGCTACTTCCTCTATATTCATGTCTGCAGTAACTGCACATACACCTCCACAAAATATCCCAACGTTTGCATACGTGACTGCTGCTCCCAATCCTGTAGGTGTTGGTCAACAAGTAATAATATACATGTGGCTAGACAAAGCCCCACCCACAGCTTCTGGTGCCTATGGTGACCGTTGGAAAGACTTCACTTTAACCATTACCAAACCTGATGGTACAACCGAAACTCAAAAATTCACTTCAGACCCAGTCGGTTTTGCGTGGTTCATGTACACTCCCACAGAACTAGGTACATACCAACTTAAATTTGACTTCCCAGGTCAAACCTTAGAAGGCGAAAACCTTGACCCTTTTAACTTCTTTGGCGGAACCGAATATATCGGTGACTACTATATGCCCAGCAGTAGTACCACATTATTCACAGTACAACAGCAACAAGTATTACCGTATCCTTCTGCTGAACCTCCCTCAGGCTACTGGGATAGGCCAGTCAACCCAGAAAACCGCGAGTGGCACTCGTTTACAGGCAACTGGCTTGCAACTCCCATGAACCATCTTGCCGCCTACACGGAAGGTCCAGAAACAGCGCATATACTCTGGACAAAACCCTTAACATTCGGCGGCCTTGTCGGAGGCGAATTTGGAGATGCTTCATATCATGACGGAGATGCTTACGAAGGCAAATGGTTCCCACCAGTGATAATTAACGGCGTGCTCTTCTACGATAAATATCCATCAAACTTCAACATCCCTGGATACTACGCAGTTGACTTGCGGACTGGCGAAGAAATATATTACAACAATGACACCCGAATAAACTTTGGTCAAATATACTACTATAACACGCCTAACCAACATGGAGCATTTGCCTATCTGTGGACTGTTATAGGCGGCGGCTTCTTTGGGCCACCAACCACAACGTGGGTTTGCTACGACGCCTTCTCAGGCGACAAATGGTACACAATCACCGATGCTCCTCCTGCTCCATTCTCATTTGTCTCCACACCACAGATAACCTACGGCGCCGATGGCAGTATCTTGATTCCACAACTTGACACGGTAAATCACCGTTTGGCTCTATGGAATTCCTCTGCTATACCTGCATTATTAGGCGGTGCCACAGGTTCTAACTATTGGACATGGCGACCCTACAACAAAGTAGTCGACGGCAAAACAGGTTACTCGTGGAACGTCTCAATTCCCGCGGATGTAACAGGCAGCATAAGCTTTGTCTTCCCCGACAAAGTTATAGTTTCCTCTGGCTTAGGCATGGGCGGTACAGGTTTTACCTTTGTTGAAACGATGAACTATACTATATGGGCTTTAAGCATAAAACCAGGTGAACAAGGTAAACTGTTGTGGAAACAAACCTACACTTTACCTCCAGGAGCGCCAGAAGGTGTAACCTTAAACATGGGGCCTGCAAGTGAAGAAGACGGTGTATTTACCATACGTTCTTCACAGACTATGCAATGGTGGGGCTTTAGTCTCAATGATGGACGCTATATATGGGGTCCAACTGAGCCTCAAGTTGCATGGGACAGCCTCGTCGGCACCCAGGGCTACATTGCTTACGGTAAACTGTACACTGGTGGCTACGGCGGTATACTTTACTGCTACGATGTTCAAACAGGTCGTCTACTGTGGACTTACAGACTGGCTGATCAATACTACCTCGAAGCAAAATGGGGTGGAAACTACAATGTTGCCAATATGCTCTTTGCTGACGGTAAAGTTTACCTGTTCTCAGGTGAACACTCCCCCGATGATCCAAAAGAGCGTGGCTCCCTAGTGCGTTGTGTCGATGCACAGACTGGACAAGAACTATGGACTTTTCCATTCTATGACCCAAGCTGGGCAACAAACCCTGCGATTGCAGACGGCATACTAGTGCACTTTAATGCTTACGACAACCGTATCTACGCCTTCGGAAAAGGTCAATCAGCTACAACTGTTTCTGCACCGCAAACTGTGGTGCCAGCAGGCACAGCAATACTAATTACGGGTACAGTCACTGATCAATCTGCAGGCGCCAAGGGCACACCGGCAATTGCAGACGAAGACATGAGTGAGTGGATGCAGTATCTCTACCTTCAACAGCCATGCCCCAAAGACGCGAAGGGAGTTCCCGTAAAACTCAGTGCAATTGACGCCAACGGCAACACCATCAACATTGGCACCACAACAAGCGATATCTACGGAAATTATGCCATCACTTGGACTCCGCCTTCAGCTGGGCAGTTCAAAATAGTTGCAGCGTTTGAAGGCACAAAATCCTACTGGTCATCATTTGCATCAACAACTTTAGGCGTCGCTGAAGCAAGTGCTACTGCAGAAGAACCGGCGGCAGTTTTTAGTATGGTAGACGCAGTCATAATTTTGGCAGTTATCATCGCTATTCTGATAGGTGTCGTAAACTTAGTCTTCATTAAGCGAATAAAGAAATAACTATATATTCCTTCTCTTTTCCTTTTTTTATTGAATTTCTATTAGAGCAAAAAGCCAAACTATTTTGAAGTTAAAATTTTAAAACCTTGCTTAAGAACCTTTACTGGGCCATCACGTTTGGTTTTCCACAGAATTCGTCTAGGTGACCTCGTGAATTCCTTGTGAAAGCGACGTTGAATTTCAATTAGTTTTTTGAAGTCAAACTCGTCTGTTTTGGTAGCCAGCAAGAAATCGTCTAGTTTATCGTAGTTGCCACTTTGCAGAATTTCCTCATAAAGGCTACTGTCGGGGTACGCAATAAAAATGTTAAATTGGCAAAGGTCAGGGTTAAGTTTCTTGGCAAATTTAAGTGTCGCTTCCATATCTTGTATGGTTTCGCCTGGAACTCCCAAAATGAAACTGCAGGCGATTTGTATTCCTTCTTTGCGGCAGAGTTTAAACGCGTATTCGGTCTGCTCTAAACTGATATTCTTATTGATTTTTTGTAAGATACGTGGAGAACCTGACTCTACACCAAACCAGATAGTCTTGCAACCTGCCTCTCGCATTTTTACCAAAAGTTCACGCTGTACCATATCAGCGCGTGTATCGCAAATCCACTGGATATCAAGTTTCTCTTGCTTCATAAGTTCGCAGAGTTCCAATGTTTCTTTTTTTCGGATAGTAAAGTTGTCGTTTATGAAATAGATGCCCTTAGAGGCATAGTTGTCTTTGAGATGTTTGATTTCATCTATAACCCGTTTTGGACTAAAGAAGCGGCAGATTGGTCCCCACATTTTCCGCGTTTCACAGAAAGCACAGTTAAAGGGGCAGCCGCGAATAATGCTCATTATGTCTACAGGTTCTACGTCGAGAAACTCCATTTTTCTCTCGTACAATTCCATGGGCAGAAGATGCCGTGCAGGAAACGGTATCTCGTCCAAATTGTCGATGAATTGCGGTGTATTTTTCAATATTTTTCCGTCTCTTTTGTAGGCAACTCCTGCGATTGAGTCAAGTGCAACTTTTTTCTCGCCTTTGAAAAGGTACATCGCAAGTTCCACCATTGCACGTTCACCTTCACCCATGATGGCATAGTCGATTTGAGCGTGCTGAAGCATGCTGTCAGGCACGTAGCTAGGATGCCAGCCACCTACCACAATCTTGCAGGCAGGTGCAACTTCTTTAATAGCGGTAGCGGTTTCAACACATTTGTTGTAAGTGGAAGAGCTGCAAGTTATGCCAACGATTTCAGGGTTAATCTGTTTAACCAAACGTTTAACTTCATTTATGGGTTTTTTGAGCAAGTAATTGTCAAGTACCTGAACTTGGAAACCTGCCTTTTCCAACGACGCGGCAACATAGGATAAACCTAAGGGCGGAAATTTTCTGCCAAGATACCATGGCGCATTTTCAGACGGCGCAGTAGTCATCAATAAAATCAAGTTGTACTTCTCCTGCTGTGATTGTTTTCCCATTTTCAATAGAGTCAGTGATACTCATCTTCACCAAAATATAAACGTGTTTCTTTGAGGTTTCTCAACAAATAAAAATTTGAGTTGACGAATTGTGTATTATGATAGTTTTCGGATTTTTTCCTTCAAAGCTTCCACAAGTCTCACATTATCCGCCGCTGAACGTACTGTCAACCTAAAATAGCTACTGTCTAAGCCAACAAAGGTGCTGCAATCTCTAATAAGAAAGCCCTCACTAGCCAGCTCTTCCTTCAGTTTAGTGGCGGTTAATTTAGGATTCAGAATTTTCACAAGCAAGAAGTTGGTTTCAGAAGGGAAAACTTTCAATCCTTCAATGTTACTTAGCATTTTGCTAAAGGTTGCCCTCTCCTTTGCTATTGTATGTTTGGCGTTTTGGATAAAGTCGGAGTCTCTGAAAGCCGCCAAAGTGGCAAATCCTGCTAAACCGTTAATACTCCACGGCTGTCTCACAATTTGTAGCTTCTCTATGAGATTTTCAGCTGCTATGCCATAGCCAAAACGTATGCCAGGCATTCCATAGAATTTAGTTACTGATCTGATGACAAACAAGTTTTCGTACTTCTTTACGTAGCCTGCAAGTGTATTTTCTTCTCCTTCTGCGGCAAATTCTATATAGTTTTCATCAATGCTAAATATGATGTCTCTTTTCTCGCAGAACTCCAACAACTCTAATAATTCCTCTTTTTGATAGAGTCGCCCTGAAGGACTATGAGGGTTACAGATGCAGACGATACGGGTATCTTCGGTTACTGCCTTCTTTACGTCCTCAATTATTAGGTCAAAGCTTTCTGGCAATTGTACATATCTTACTTCTCCGCCTACGCGTAATGTGGCTTTTTCATATTCAGTAAATGAAGGCACAGGAATTACAGCTTTAAATTTCGGCGGAAAAATCTCAGTAATCATGTAGATTAGTTCTATGGAGCCATTGCCCAAAATGACGTTGTCGGTACATACTCCGTGACCCACATATGTGGCGATTTCCTCGCGTAGTGCAACTGGGTTTGGGTCAGGATAAAACCTTATAAGTTTAGCGTACTCCTTTACCGCTTCAACAGCTTTTCGAGATGGTCCAAGAAAATTAATGGGACCACTGAAGTCCAGAACGTTTTCGAGGGGAATATTGTATTTTCTACTAAAACCCCACACGTCACCCCCGTGACTTACGAATCGTTTCTGTTTACAGGGATTTTCCAAGTTTGTTTTCCTCCATCAAGCGTAAAATTTCTTTTTCTAATTTCCATTGTGCTTTGAAGTGGGCATTGTAGTTATTTATGATTTTGTAGAGCCAGTAAATGCCACCTATTCCAAACGTAACTATCGTTATGAGGACATATTTTTTTATCGGTATTGTCTGAGGCATGAACACTCTTTCTGGAAACAATTCTGTAAAAAATTCGTCTTGATGTTTTTCATGTGTAAGTAGATCTTTGGATAAAAGATAGAGAAGTATGAACACAGGTACAATGAGGACTATGAATATTGTCCATGCTATGGCGTTTCTGTCAGGTGGTTCTACCATGTTTTTTGGGATTTTTTTGCCCTGAGCTTCGAGGGTTGTCGTAATTTGTTTTTCAAGTGCAGCCTCACGTTGGAAATGCCTATTTCGACTTTCTATAAGACTATAGAACATCGGAAAAAACCCGATGCCGAAAGTTGCGATTGAAGTTAAAAACCACATAGAAAACCAGATGACTTTCTCTGTTGGTCTGTTTTCCAGCATGTTCCTCTTTTCCGTACTCCGTTAATTTTTCTTGTGTGGCGGCTTGATAAAAAGCCACAGCCAAAGTTTATAAAGTGTTGCATTCAGCTTCTTAGCAAGATGCGAACAAACTGTAAAATGATTTCAGTTGTTATTCCCGTGTTTAATGAGGAACCGACGGTAGGCAATGTTATCGAACGTTTGAAAGTAGTTCTGCAAAAGACAGGTTTAAATCATGAAATTATTGTAGTTGATGATTTTTCTCACGATAACTCAGTGGAGGTTGCCAAACGGCATAATATTTTGGTTTACAGGTTAAAGCAGCACAGAGGTAAAGGATATGCTTTACGTGTAGGGTTTGCCAAGGCTAACGGTGACATAGTGGCTACGATTGATTCTGATGGTTCTCACAGACCTGAAGAACTGTCAAGATTACTCAAGCCACTGTTGGCGGATGAAGCAGATTTGGTTATCGGTTCCAGGTTTATGAATGCACATACTTTTTATGCGAAGCGAATTAACGCTGCTGGCAACCGACTTTTTAATTTTCTCATTCATTTTCTCATTCGAAGTCCAATTACGGATTCTCAGTCAGGTTACCGCGTTATGACACGGCAAGTGTTGCGGTGTATGAAGTTGTGGTCTGTGGAGTATGAGATTGAGTCTGAGATGCTAGTGAAAACTGCTAAAAACCACTTTCGAATCAAGGAGGTACCTATAAGTTTCGTGCAACGTACCTATGGCAGGTCACACGTGGATCCGTTAGTTGATGGACTCAAAATTTTGATATCCATTATTTCAGCATATCTGAGGAGTTAGAGATGGCTAGTGAAGAGTTACCCAAAGTTTCAATAATTGTTGCTGCACGAAACAGCGCAGACACTATAGGAGAATGTTTGCGGTCTCTTTTTGAACAGAATTACCCTCTGAAGCATTTTGAAGTTTTAGTTATGGATGGCTGCTCTACAGACGACACGGTTAAAATTGCCGAGTGTTTTCCTGCACAAGTTTTTTCGTTGCCTTTTAATGCGCCGGCAGCTTACAATTACGCCTTAAAATTTGCTCGTTTTCCTGTGGTGGGTTTTGTGGATGCAGATGCCAAAGTGGAACGCAACTGGTTGCTTAAACTAGTGGTACATTTAGGTGAACCTACTGTAGCGGGGGTGAGCGGTGGAATCGAGACGTGGAATTTTGAGAATCTGTGGGCACGTAGCATAGGCTACGAGCTTAAGGTGCGTTACCGTCGGCTAGGCGCTTACACAGGTCGCATCGCTACTATGAATCTGCTGCTCAAAAGAAGTGTGATTGAAGAGGTTGGTGGTTGGGATGAGACTTTTCCCAGTCAATATGATACAGATTTTGGTTTTCGTTTAAGCCAGAGAGGTTACAAGATTGCTTATGTGCCTGAGGCTAAATGTTTTCATCTTCACCGTGGAACTTTAGGTGCGTACTGGCGCCAGCAGCTCCAGTATGGCAAGAATACCTTAAGATTATACTTTAAACATGGGCGGTTGGCACGTGGAGATGAAATCACAGATTTCGGTATGAATATCCAACCCTTGGTATTTTTGGTTATTTTTAGTTTTGCATTTTTGGGTATTTGGGATATGTTACGCTTTTTGTGGTTAGTTGCAGGCGGTCTGTTTGTGATTACTTTTGTTTATTTTGTGGTTTCTGCGGTCCGTGTATCTTTGAAGTTTAGAGATTGGTCGGCGATGCGGTTGGTAGTTTTGTATTTTGTGCGGGCCTTTGCTTGGCTTTCAGGTGCTGCTCTTGCTGCGCTTAGCTTTTTGCGCCACAAAAGGAGGCTGAAAAAGCAGTGACAAAAGTTTGTTTTATTTCTCCTGAGTATTTGCCCTTGTCAGGTGGTACAGGTGCCTACGTTTACTATTTGTCTAAGGAGCTCATGAAGAATCGTTATGATGTTTGTATTGTAACTGGATACATGCAGACTGGCGATGTTAAAGTTAACCGACAATGCAGCATTTACTTCCTGAAGGTTCCAAAGACTCCCATAATAAAATCGTTTATGTTTGCGTCTTCCAGCATGCACAAATTGCGCCGCGTTCGTGACGTTGCCTGTGTTGACGTGGCTCATGTGAATTTGCCTTTAGTTCCAAATTTTGCAGTACCTGTAGATTTTGGGCGAGCCCTAGTTTCGACAGTACATTCAACGTGGAAAGGGGAAGCCGACGCCATCCGTAGAGAACCATACAGTCGGTTAAACGCAAACGAGAAGTTCATGGTAAGTTTCAATTGGTTTTTGAGACTTTTTGAGATAAAGATGATGGAGCGATCACGTAAACTCATTGCGGTGAGCGAGTTTACCCGCCGCGAACTTGTAAAATACTACGGCGTTAAAGAGAATAAAATCCGTGTCATACACAACGGTGTAGACACGGTCAAGTTTAGACCTACACTTGATAAGCAGAAAGTTAAAGCGGAGTTGGGTTTCAATCCCTCTGACATCGCCGTATTGTCTGTGGGTCGTTTGTATGCACGTAAGGGCTTATTTACTCTCATAGAAAGTATACCTGAAGTGGTTCGTAGATTCAAAAATACTAAGTTTATAATCTCTGGAAAAGGACAGAGCGGCGAAATGCAAAAACTGTTGGCGTATGCCCAAAGACTCGGTGTGAAAGAACACATAGTATTCACGGGTTACTACCCTGACCGCCAGTTGCCTCGCTTGTATCAAGCAGCGGATATTTTCGCCTTCTCCACTTTTTATGAACATCACCCGTTTGCAGTGTTGGAAGCGTTGGCTACAGGGTTACCTGTGGTAACTAATCGTGTAGGCGGAATACCTGAGACGATAACTGATGGTAAGAATGGTTTCCTATGCGAAGCATTTAATGCTGAACAGTTTTCTGAGCGTATTTTGTATTTTTTGGAGCATCCGACTGAGGCTCAAGAGATGGGGAATTCTGCACGGAAAACGATAGAGGAAAGATTTGACTGGCGTATACTAGTTAAGAAAACTATGGCTGTTTACGAAGAGGTTCTTGGTTAGACAAATTGAACTGTTTTACCTCTGTAAGCTAAGGTTACCTTTTGGAACAGTTTAACCACATCAAGAGAGCAGAAGAAAAACTTTGTTAGATATTCGTGCTTATAGATTTCCATCTGGGCTTTAACAGGTAAGTCTATACGTGGAAGTTCAAATTCACGTTTAACCTCTGAGATTTGTGGTCCTTGAATTTGAATGTCTTCTTCTTGGAAACTTGTTTTTTTAGCTATGTAGTTGAGGTAGGTCTCTTTCCATTTTAAACCCATAACCTGAGTCGAGACAATGTCAACGGCAAGGGCATCGGTTCCTGTAATTATGAGATTAAGCTTTACAGGTTTACCTTTAGTGGGTCCGTTACCTTCAATACCTGTACGGGCGTCCATGATTGTGAGCTGTGGCTTGAAAAGCTGGTAGAGATAGAAGAATACGGCGGGTAGATAAGGGTGTAGGTAGATTCTTCGGTTGCTGGGTATGCAGCCGAAGAGGTTTTTGATGGCTCCACTATAAAGCATGAACTCGTGTGTTTTCATCAGGGGTAAATCTATTCTAGCGTCAGCATCAAGTATGGTTTTAGGTAGAAACAAGTGTTTGATGGGGGTATTGCTTTCTGGAAATTTAACTTTGATGATTTGGTCTTCTGAGAGGTTTATGATTGTGCCGCCCGCTTTTTTTACAGCTGCTTCCATACCTGTTTTTTGGAAGGCAACTCGGCATGGATAGTTGAACCCGTCAGATTCTCCTACGATGACTTCTTGGGCATTATTACGTAGTAAACTGACGAGTAAATAAGTAAGGTAAGGGTCAGTAACAACGCCTGGCAGATATTCAGGGTGACTTAAGTTGGGTTTTATGAAGATTCGGTTTTTACCTTTTAGATCTGAATTTTTTACTGCCTCTTTCAAGATGTCTGATATATCTTGTTTTGCTTGACAAATTTTCACGATTTTGGTGGGTGGCATCTTACTTGGTTCCTTTTCGCTTCTTGCCGTAGGCACAACCAGGGTCAGACATAAGAAAATCGCCGTAGTAAGCGTTGGCTCGTGCTCTGCATCCACCGCAGATGTATTTGTAGTTACAGGTTCCACATGTACCTTTGAGTTTCTTTCTGTTCCGTAGATCTTTGAACATTGTGGAGTTGAGCCATATGTCTTGGAAGTTTTGTGTTTTAAGGTTGCCGACTGTTAAAGGGAAGAAGACACATGGGTATACGTCGCCTTGTGGGTTCAGTGAACAGTAGAGTCTACCTGCTCCACATCCTCCGATAAAATCTGCGAGTGGAATAGCTTTTTTGCTGACCTTGACCGTTTGCATATGTGCCATGCTCATGGTGACTTCACCTGTACCCGTAGGACCTTGACATTGCAGAGCTACACGTGCCAGCTGTGGAGCAGTAGTTAGAATAGTTGTTTTACAACCTTTTGACATTCTGTTTAGCAAATACCGCATTAATTTTTCACGTTCTTCAGGAGAGAGGTCCTGCTCGAAATGTTCTTTAGCTCTTCCCGTGGGTATGAAATTGAAGTAGGTGAAGCGCTCTGCTCCAATTTCCTCTGCCAAGTCGATTATTGCAGGGAATTCTTCAAGATTATTCTTGGTAGCAGTAGTTGCAATACAAGCACACAAATCAGCTTCAACGCAGTTTTTTAAGCCCTCTACAGCTTTGTCAAAAGCACCAATTACGCCGCGGAAGGAGTCATGGGTTTTGGCTGTTGCCCCGTCAATGCTTATTTCTACATAATGAATTTTGGCTTCTTTGAGTTTTTGAGCCATTTCTTTGGTTAGAAGAGTGCCGTTAGTAGCGACGGAAACGTAAAGACCACGTTTTACGGCGTGTTTTGCAACTTCAAAAAAGTCGTTACGAGTGAGTGGTTCACCACCTGAAAACGCCAGCGCTGTCACTCCAGCGTCTGCCAGTTGATCAACAACTCTTTTTGCCTCTTGAGTTTTTAGCTCTTCTTCTTGTACAGCTCCACTTTTACTGTAGCAATGTTTGCAACGGAGGTTACATTTGTGGGTAAAGTCCCATACTACAAGAAAAGGTGCGTGGAGGCAAATCGGTTTTTTTATGCCGTAATAGTAAAAAGAGCGGGCGATGTTGAGAACAGCCCGCCGTGCGTAAGGATCAGAGAGGAGTTTATCAACTTTTTCTTTTTTGATGTTGAGGCTTTTCCGCAAAAATTCTATCCAGAACCCAATTATTTTAGAGTACGTTTTGCTGCACCTTTCGCATTTTGGATCCGCTTTGTCAACATAGCTGTCCAGCGCAGCTTCAAGTACCGTTCGGTTGCAATTGATACACTTCTTCAGGGAGAGCTGAAGCATCTTTTTGGTAGTGGGCATACTAATTATGGTGTTCCACAACTTATCATGACTCAGTATACTCATTTGTAGCTACCCCTGAAGCAACGAAACATCGTATTAAAATGGCTGTGGCAAAGTGTTAAAGATTTCCCTGAAAAGAAAATAAAAAATTCTATTCTGAACAGGTTTGTTATATATTTTACAAGACATAACTTCAAAGGGAGACGCTTCACGTTAAGGATGCAAACAAATCAAAGTCTAATTATATTTGCGCTCTTCATTATTTTCTCTGCAATTTCTAAATCCTTCAGAGTATTAATATTAAGCAAAACTTCCACCTCATCTGTTATAATTGCGCTAGTTTCAATTTTGCCTTCCCCCTGAATTTTCGCTCCATTAACGATATTAACCCCTGAAACTGAATACCAAACGCCTTTGTATTCATCTATGCTGGAAACAGACAATCCTAACTTTTCACGTTTCTCTATAGGTACAAAAACCGCCAAAAATTCCATCCCGCAAGTCTCAAACGTACCAACAACCTTATCCAAAAATTCCCCAGTTACAGCAGGCAAATCCGCGGGGACCGTCAACACTGCGCTCAACAACCCTGCTTCTAAAGTTGCCTGTTTCAAATCTGCATGGTAACCTTTAGCGTCAGTTCTCAGGATTTTCCAACCTTTAACGTAGCACCGCTTCTCCGTTTCAGGTGTATTTGGGCTAGTAACCACATAAACTTCAGAAACTTTGCTGGCTGACTTGGCAGCTTCAACCACCCAGTCCACAAGCGGTTTACCTAGAAACGGTAACAGAGGCTTTTCCACAGGTAACCCTATCCGTTTACCTTTACCGCCTGCCATGACTAAAACTGGTATCTTCAAATTCCCATCCCTCCCCAAAACAACCCTGCAAAAAAACCCCAAGTCAACGCAACGAAAACCAAAATTAGCGCTCTTGTCCCTTCATTAGTTGCGCCGATAATGTCGCCTGAAACACCACCAAAAACACGATTTCCAACATGCATCATGAAAAACCCAAACAATGCCGATACCAATATTGCAAGTACACCTGCAATACCCATCAAGATGAACCCCAAAACTACGGCAGTACCGTAGGCTACAAAATTCAGTTTCCGCTTCGCGTAACTAATAAACCGCGACCCTAGCCCTTCGTGAGCTGCCCTGCCACGCCAAACAATAGTCACCATAGCTAACTTTGCCGCCACTTCAGCTACTACTAACGCCCGCACCGCAATGCCCACGTCTCCGCTTAGTACAAACAAGCCGACCACTGCAGTCAACTCTACAAAGATCGCTAAAAATGCACCTTTAGTCGTTACGATCCACCTGTGTGCTATCTCCTTTCTATCTTCAAGTTGCTTAATACCAAGGGCATTACCTAAATCTACTAATCCATCAAAATGCTGAAACCCCGTGAACACCAATAAAAATGCCATTGTCATTACTGCACCTAAAATTCCAATTAATAACTCATTATGCAAAACAACCATAAAATTGAGCAGGTCAACCAAAAAATTCAAGATGAACCTGGCACCTAAAAAATAACCAGCACTGCAAATTCCAATAAATCCTCCCATTAAAGGGAACAGCCACATATTTCGCGCCGAAGTGAAAACGAACTCGTCCGTCTTTGCCAACGGCACCACAGTTAAGAAAGACAATAAATCCCTAAAAGTTTTTATAGCATCCGCCTTCGACATATACACTAAAACTGTATCCAATAAGATATAGGCTTTATCGTGAGTTCAAGCCCATGCCACAACTTAAACAAAAAAACATTCTAGTTACAGGCGGAGCCGGGTTCATAGGTTACCACCTCACCAAGAAACTCCTCGAAGCGGGTGCTAACGTAACAATATATGACAATCTTTCCAGCGGCAAAATCGAAAACGTGGAAGATAATCCCCAAGCCCAATTCGTCAAAGGCGACATCCTCGATACAAAAACTCTCCTTAACCTGCCACAATTTGACATAATTTATCACCTAGCAGCCCAAGTTGTAGTTCCCTATAGCATGGAAAACCCTTCTGAAGACTTCGAAACCAACGCCCATGGCACTCTCAACGTGCTTGAAAAAGCCCGAAAAGACAAAGCACGTTTCATATTTGCCTCTAGTGCTGCAGTATATGGCAACCCGACTCAACTTCCCACACAGGAGGAATATGGTTTTCATCCCTTCAGCTGCTATGGTCTAAGCAAAGTCGTTGGGGAACAATACAGCCAAATCTACGCCATGCAATACGGCTTAAATATAACAATTCTTAGGTTTGCCAACGTCTACGGCTCACGTTGTCATGGTGTAATAAACGACTTTTTAGAAAAACTTCAAAGAGATCCAAGCAAACTTGAAATTATAGGTACAGGTCAACAGGCTCGCGACTTCGTGCACGTCGCCGACATAGTTGATGCCCTTCTGTTAGCTACAGATGAAACCGCAATCGGCAAGGTCTACAACTTGGGGTTTGGAAAAACAATCAAAATCATAGAGCTTGCACATATTATACTAGATATCCTCAAGCTCACGGGCAAAACAAAAATCACGACAACAAATGTTTCATGGCAAGGTGACATCCACACCATTTGGTTTGACATAACTAAAGCAAAAACAGAGCTCAAATGGACCCCAAAAATCAGGCTTGAAGACCATTTAAAAACTCTTGTTAAAGAGAGGAAATTGATATGAGTAACAACCATCGACTAAAAGGTCTCATTGCACTTTTGAGATTGCCATACTGGATGATGACAGGTGGTCTCGCTCTGCTTACATCTCTTGCTATAACCAAAGGCTCAGTAGACATTCAAACCGCGCTCTTATCTTTTCTTTCTCTGTCTTTCATAACATCAGGAGGCTTCTCCATTAACGACTATTTTGACAGAGAAAGCGACTCAATAATAAAACCCCGGCGTCCTTTACCTTCGGGAGTACTGACCCTAAAACAAGTCATCACAATATCAGTAACCCTCTTCGTTGTCGGTTTGGTACTTGCAGCTTTAATAAATACCTTAAGCTTCATAATTCTCCTCATCGATTCTATACTGCTTATCATTTACTCTGCTATAGTGAAGAAAAAATCAGGTTTCGTAGCCAATATACTCGTCGGGCTTCTCACAGGCACAGCTTTCCTTTATGGCGAAGCCACAATTTTCAACACAATCACACTTATTTCTCTTAGTTTATACCCCATAGCTTTTGGAACAATCGGCGGTAATGTCGTGAGGGATATCCTCAGCCGTGAGGGCGACGCCAAAGTCGGTTATCCAACCCTCCCCCTAAAAGTAGGAGACAAAGCCGCCGTCAAAATAGCGGCCTTTTTCTTTACACTTTGCGGCGTCTTGGCACCCCTACCCTATTTGATAGGTAACTTCTCAATATTCTATTTGCCCCTAATCCTTTGCTGGAGTGTACTTCTCCTCTATTCCTCATTTCGCCTTGTAACTTTGGAACCAATTATAGCTAACGTTCGAAAATATGAGCGCCTCGTCACCATGTCTATGATGCTTCTGATTTTATCGCTTATCATTGAAGCGCTCTCCACTACAATTGGGGGGTTGCTTTGAAAAAAACTCAAAGCATCTGCCCTGAATGCAACAAAATAATCGATGCTCAACTAACCACCAAAGAAGGCAAAATTGTACTTATCAAACAATGCAAAGAGCATGGTAATTTCGTGGCTACCCATTGGCAGAGTCAACCAATCTACAACTTTACTGAAAATTATGACTTCTTCAAATATTTCCCTGAATCAGACTTCTCTGCCAGCCCCAAAGACTGCCCTGCCAGTTGCGAAAGCTGCAACAGTCACGTCTCAAGCACAGTCATCGGCGTAATAGACGTCACCAAAAAATGCGACCTGAAATGTGCCGTCTGCTTCTCAACTTTCTCCGATCACATGGTAGACTATGAACCCACCAAAGAAGAACTAGTAGAGATGTTGACTTTCCTTAGTCAGCGAAACCCTAAGCCCCCTGCCATCCTCTTCTCGGGCGGAGAACCTCTAGAACGCGAAGATATGCCTGAAATTATTGCGGCTGCGCATAAACTAAAATTTATGACGATTCTTGCAACTAACGGTATTCACATAGCCCAAGATCCCAATTTGGCAGCTAAACTCAAACAGAGTGGTCTGAACATAGTTTACCTTCAATTTGACAGCTTTGATGACAGTTTCTATGAGAAAATACGTGGCAAAAAACTTCTCAAATACAAGTATCAAGCGATAGATGTCTGCCGCCAACTTGACATGGAAATAATTCTTGTCACCACACTTATGCGAGGTTTCAACGACCAAGAAGTTGGGAAAATCATAAAATTCGCCGCCAAAAACTCAGATATAATTCGAGGATTAATTTTTCAGCCTATAGCTTTTACAGGCAGGGCTACTGACAACCCCTTCAAAGAGGCGTGGCGTGATTGGCGTTTCGCTGAAGAGGTAGAAAGCCAATTAAACGGTGAAATAAAGGCTACCGATTTCTTTCCTCTTTCCGTGATGACTTCTCCTATAAAGATAATGCGCAAATTCATGAAAAAACCTTGGCCTCTCTTCTCCTGTAGTCCTCACTGTGGAATTGTCAACTGGATGTACGTGTCCAGAAGTGGAAAAATAATTCCAATTAACCACTTTGTCAGGTTTGACAAATTCTTCAGAGGAATCTTAAAAACAGCTCAGAACGTGGATGAGCAAAGCAAATTTTCTTTGCTTGCAACACTTTTTATTTCTTCAACACTTGCAATGAACATGTTATTGGTGACTAAAGAAGTTGGAATATTTACACTGATGAAAGCAATTCTGAAAATGTTCGCCTCTCCAGCTTATCAATCCCTTGGTCCAATACGAAGAAGAATCTTCCTGCTGGGTTGCATGGCATTCATGGATCCCTACACGTTTGATGTGAATCGTGTTCGCCGTTGCGTAATTCACTACGTGACTCCAAACAAGAAAATTATACCATTCTGTGCCTACAACAATGTGCACCGCATAAGCACAGAAGAAAACTATGTACAGAAAAACCAGAAATCTTAGTTGCCTGTGCTATTTATAACTCGGACATTTAAAACGCAAAATTCGCCGCTGAACTCCAAGACTCCCAACTCGTTGAGAACCCACAGCTCAAAAACCACGGAAAAATTCCCAATCTGATCCAAAGAAACAGTAGTAAGCTTTTCTAATTTAGCTCCAACTTGAAGAGTTTCCCTAAATGTTTGAATTGCAGTTGTATTAAGTGGAAACATTGGGCTGACATCTCTGGTTACTTTAATTTGAACTTCACACAAATGAGATGTGTTCATGTGGTTCTCCACATTGACATAGACGCTAATTGTGTTGTTCTCGCCTAAAACTAGCAATTCAGGGTACCCTTCAGCACGTCGCTGAGTATTCAACAAATACAGTGTTAGATACTCCTTCGTTGGAGTTCTAACAGCGATGTAGTAATATCCCAAAAGAACTGCAGAGAGCAGAAGTGCAACTGCCACGGCAATTACGTAACTGTCTTTATCATCCTTTAAACTGAGTGTTTGAGCTATCCTCTTAATTATTTTTCCTATGCTCTCACTCTCAATCCCTTCAGCATAGTCGCAAAAATCTCGATTCCTGACTTAAAAGGTCTAAGCTTGGGCTTACCATATTTTCTGACTTTGTAAGACGACGGCACTTCCACCATACGGAAGCCTTTCTTAGCGAATTTAATGAGCATCTCAGTTGCAAAAGCCATGTCAGTTTCAATGAACTCTGATTTTTCTAAAGCTGCCCGCGATATAGCTCTAAATCCTGATTGAGTATCACTAAAGTTCTGCTTGTAAAGCATGTTAAAACAGAATGTTATTATTTTGTTACCTATGAAATTCATCAAACCCATAGCCTTGTTTGGATCATACATCCGTGTTGCCAAACACATCTCCGCGTCGGTTTCCATCATGCGTTCAAGCAAACGGTTTACGTGCTTCAGTTCATAGGTTCCGTCTCCGTCGACCATAACTACAACGTCGCCTTTGGCGTGTTTCATACCTACTCTAAGAGCAAGACCATAACCCCGTCTCGGCTCGACTATAAGTCTACAATTAGAGTCCTTTGCAATTTCTAACGTGCCGTCGGTTGAGTTGCCGTCAACAACAATAATTTCTTTTGGGTACTTTAACTCTTTTTCAAGAGTTTCCAAAGTTTCACGGATGTTCCCAGCTTCGTTAAGTGTTGGAATTACAACCGACACCATATTTACTTTCGTCGTCAACCGTTGCAGCTTCCGTTTTTTATTGAAGGGACATATAGTTTATGTAACCTTAAATAAATTCTTCGTATATTTTAACCATTTTGTCCACGTTTGCATCCCAACCGTAGCTCTTCTTAACTTCATTTCTCAGTTTTTCTTTAGCTATTGTGGTAACAGACGTCGAAAATTCCAAGATTGCTTCCGCTAAACTTTTGGGCATATTAGGCGGCACCAGTTTTCCGTAACCATTGATTATGATTTCTTTTATACCCCCTACATCTGTAGTTAGTAGTGGTAAACCACAAGCCATGGCTTCTAGGGCTACCAACGGCAAACCCTCCCCTGATTTGGATGGTAGCACAAAAAAATCTGCCGCGTTATAATAATCTGGTAAATCCTCATCAGGTACAAAACCCGCAAGTATAAATCTGTGGCTAATCCCCAATTGTTCAATTTTCGCTTTTATATCAACAAAATCTGGGCCTTTCCCAATTACCAAGAAAACTAGGTCTTTATTTATTCTTAATGCAGTTTTTGCCGCTTCTATTAAAGTGTCAATTCCATTTTTGTAAACCAGACGCCGCACTGTAACCGCGACAATGGCTTCGAATGGTATGTTGTGTTTTTTTCTGATTTTCTCTTTTGCAGCGGGGGAAAGCTTGAAGCGATCTAAATCAACTCCGTTGTAAACAACTTCTATCTTTTCAGCTTCAGCTCCTAGACTCAAAACATAGTTTTTGGTTGCGTTACTCACGGCAACAATTTTATCTGCACTTTTCAGAACCTTTTTTCCTACAAAAGCATCGTTTAACCACTCAACCGTGTTCCACATTCCCTTATAATCTATAAATGTATTATGTTGTGTTAGAACAAACGGCTTACGGTATCGCTTAGCCAGCTTGGCCGCGGCAAGAGATGACAAATAAGGATGTCCATGGGCGTGAACAAGATCGTTTAATTTGACTGCTTGTAAAAAAGTTCTAAAACTGGAAACTTTAGGAATGGGATAGGGGATTCCAAGTCTAAAACCAATGTTCAGAGCTTCGTAACATTGAACTGGTATATGATCGTAGTTGTAACTTTTAGTAGTATAATTCCTATGCGTTAGCACCATGAGCTCAAACTGCCGTTTAAGAAGCCTTTTACTTTGTTCGTACACAACGCGTTCTATACCTCCAACATGAGGTAGAAACGTATGTGTAACGATGCAGAGCTTTGTTTGAGTCATGGGGCTCAGCTTGCTTAATCTCCTCCGCAAAGAAACTATTATAATTTTAGGGTAAAACAAACCTGTAGTTAAGCAAGGGACGATTTATTGTTATAGATGCTAGGACAATCCAAATGCTACTAATTCATTTAATCAAGAATATAACGACTTCTAATCTAAAACGCATCCAATAATTTTCCTTGTAAACCTTTTACGGAAACTTTATCTTCTATGTTGGACGAACTATCCAATGACAGCAAAAGCTGCGCTTGTGTGGGAAAATGAATATAATCATCGGAGGCGGAAAATACGGCTGCAAAGCCGTAGAGCTCCTAAGAAAAAACCACGAAGACTTCGTGGTCATCGATACCGACCCTAACTGTCAAGCGGTTAAAAGGTTTAACCTTAAAAGTAGTGTTAACTTTGACGAACGAGGAGAATATTTTCTTCACGGTGATCTATCTACGGTTGTTGAACTTGTAGAAAAATTAAAACCTGAATATATTTTTCCTACAGCGCCTGTTCACATAGCTGCAGATATGGCACAAATTAAATTTCAACTCGTGCCGTGGCGGGAAGCCATAAACACTATACTGCCTCGACTTCCACACTCCGTAATTTTAATAGCGGGAAAAGGCAAAATTATTCTCAGCTTTAATCGAGACCATGAATGTGTCGACAACTGTTCTATGCCTGAAACTTGTCCTTCTTCCGGAATAAAAAAACCCTGCACTATGACAAAATTGATGCAGTATGCAAGTCCAGAGGCGTTCATCCTGCTGAGTCACTCCATGGCTCCAGGCATGGGTGCACTCAAGGGAGCGGAGCTCCAATCTTTCTTTAGTTGGGCAAAAACAAAAGACAAGTTTGTAGTGGGCACATCATGTGACTGTCACGGTGTCTTTTCTGCGTTCAAAAAAGTCAATCATTAAAAAGAATTATTTCTGGGACACACTTCTAAAAGCACGTGTATACATGTTTGAAGAAACGCCCGCCACGAGTCCACCGATGCCATCATTGGTTATGGCTCCTAACTTTTTTAGGATGCCTGGTTTTGCTTGGTCGAACCGCGTGAACTCAAAGACGCCCTTTACTCCTGCTATGTAGTTGGCTATAGCAAGTCCCATTAACTCATCTGCCACTAAGCCCGGTCGCCCTTTAAATCTTTCTACAGTTAATCCTGGGATTAGTCCTGCTTCCGCGTCTTCCTGTGCCCTGAAACACATAACCTCCAACGTGGCAATGTTTACATCAGACAGTACATCTAAAAATTCTTCCCTCAACAACTCTTCTGCTTTCTCTTTAGTTTCGACACCTGGATGCGGCACATAGAACTCCAAAGCTGTGTCAACAAGATCTTGTAGAGTTATACCTTTTTTCTCTAAAAACTTCAGCAACGGCGGTGTCTCAGACTTCATTTTCTTTCAACGCATTCCATATAAAGAGACCCTCTTAAGTTTTACGTGAGCCAAATCAACAATCTGTTTTTCACTGCTCGCTTTTATTGTATAGTTGCCGGGGTGTTGTTGTCTTATTTTTCAGCTCAACCTGTGGTTAAATTATGTTGAATAAAGTTTATATCTGATGAGGTTGGATAATCTATCCAACAAGGTGTAAAAAATGGATAAACCCCTCATGTATATCGTGGCTGTCCTAGCTGTTGTTTCACTGATTGTTGCAACTTATGGCTTTGTAACTTTTCAGGGACAAATCGCCGACCTTAAAGCTTCAAATGACGCGTTAGCAAGTTCTTTCTGTAGCGTTCAGCAATCTCTAACTGCAATTCAGCAACAAATCAATGAATATCAGGAGGCGATAGCTGAGTATCAACAAGTGACACTTGTGGATTCCATGGGGAATGTGGTGACTTTAAACTCGCCTCCTCAACGTATCGTTTCTTTGGCTCCCAGCAATACGGAGATACTCTTTGCTATCGGAGCAGGAGATAGAGTAGTAGGTGTAACCGATTTCTGTAATTACCCTTACAATTTTACCGCTTGGATTGAAGCAGGCAACATGACCAGCATCGGTAGCTACTATGGTCCATCTACAGAGCCAATTGTTGCATTAAATCCTGATCTAGTACTCGCTTCCTCAGGCAGTTTGGATGCTGCCAAGAACTTGCGCAATTTAGGCATTAACGTTTTAGTCGTGGAATCCAAAACTTTGGATGGCGTTTTACAAGATATCTTGATGATTGGGCGCGCCACCGGCAACAATGCACAAGCGAGTGCACTGGTGTCGTCTATGCGGCAAAGAATCGATAATGTAGCCAGTCGAGCTGCAACTGCAACTACTATACCGAAAGTGTATCATGAAGTTTGGAATGACCCACTTATGAGTGTAGGACCAGGAACATTCATTGATGAGCTGATAACTCTTGCGGGTGGTGAAAACATTTTCCATGACGCCACAACAAGTTGGCCAACAGTAAGTTCCGAAGCAATTATTGCAAAGAATCCTGATGTTATGGTGTTTCCTGACATGTACATGGGTGTACAGAATTTCTATCAAACTATTGAGGCTGTGAAGCAGCGACCTGGCTGGAGCATAATAAACGCTGTCAAAAACGATGCAATCTACGAAATCAACGCTGACATAATTTCCCGTTCAGGACCACGCCTAGTTGATGCACTAGAAGAGTTGTCCAAGATGATTCACCCAGAAATCTTTGGGCAACCCTAATTACCTTCTTTTTTATATAAAACGCGTGTTAGTGAAAAATATTTGAAAACCGACACTGAACATTTAAAGCGTGTTTCACACTGGAAATTTTATATAATTGGGCTTTTGCTTTCGTTTGTCGTAATCCTCTTTTTATCTCTTAACCTAGGTTATTCTCCTATTCCTTATGATGATATCTTAACCACATTACTCAAACACATACCACTCTTGAATACATTTGTGGAAAACGTCGAGATCTCAAAAACTGCTGAGATAATAATAACCCAGATTAGATTACCTCGTGTACTATGTGGCGCTTTAGTTGGCTCAGCACTAGCCACAGCAGGTGTCATCTATCAAGGTATCTTTAGGAATCCAATGGCTGATCCATACGTTATAGGAGCCTCTACTGGTGCCACAGTAGGCTCCGCATTGGTTTTGGTTTTAGGTGTGGGTCTTTCATTCTTTGGCGTAAACACTCTACAAATTTTTGCTTTTGTTGGTTCATTAATAACTGTTATTTTTGTCTACAACATTTCCAGAGTGGGCTCAAGGGTTCCGGTCACCACTTTGCTCCTAGTAGGAATTGCGGTGAGTCTTTTCCTCAATGCCATAGTTACCTATCTACAAACAATTGCAAGTGATCGAATTCTTCACGGATTAACATTTTGGATTATTGGTAGCCTTGCGCCCACAGAGAACTGGGATAAAGTCTGGTCTATTTTGCCTTTTATAGTGACAGGGTTTATTGTCTCTTATTTATATTCTCGAAACCTCAATATTCTTGCTTTAGGTGAAGAGCAAGCTCAGCATTTAGGAGTCGAAACAGAGAAAGTTAAAATGATCCTTATAGTGACAGGTGCTCTTCTGACAGCCGCCGCTGTCTCAATTAGTGGCTTAATTGGTTTCGTTGGGCTAATTATACCTCACTTAACTCGTGTACTGATCGGTCCAGATCATCGAATTCTCTTGCCTACAGCGGCAATTGTAGGCGCCTCTTTTCTGATGTTTTGTGATGCTCTTTCACGGGTTGTTATGGGTTCGGGTGAGGCTCCTGTGGGCATAATTACCGCGTTGTCTGGTGCCCCATTCTTTGTGTACTTACTGCGTAGAAAAAAGAAAGGATATAGCGTATAAAGGTGGATATAATGGTAATTTTGAACATTGACGGCATCGATTGTTCTTATGGATCTGCAAAGATTTTAGACAATGTTAGATTCAAGGTTGAAAGCGGTCAATTCTTAGGTATCCTTGGACCTAATGGTTCTGGAAAATCTACCTTAATTAAAAGTATAAGTCGTGTACTCAGACCCATCAAAGGTACAATTTTTATCAATGAGTCTGATATCTACAAGCTTAAAACATTGGAAGTTGCCAAAAGTCTAGCAGTAGTTCCACAGGATTCGCCGATGACTTTTGATTTTACTGCTCTCGAAGTTGTGCTTATGGGTCGTAATCCTCATTTGTCAAAATTTGGGATGGAAAGTAAAGAAGATTTAGCTATAGCTAAAAAATCTATGCAGCTTACTGATACTTGGCATTTTGCTGACCGCCCTATAACTGAACTTAGCGGTGGGGAGCGGCAGCGTGTAATTATTGCGCGTGCTTTAACCCAAGAACCTAAAATCCTTCTGCTTGATGAACCAACAAATCATCTAGATATTTGTAACCAACTGGAAATAATGGATTTGCTCAAGCAATTATGCAAAACCAAAAATTTGCTTATAGTGGGCGTCTTCCACGACTTCAACCTTGCCGCTCGTTACTGTGACTCGTTGATTCTGTTGAAAGATGGTAAAATCGTAGCGGTTGGCGAGGCAAGCCAAACTCTCACTAGCGAAAACGTCAAAAAAGTTTTTCGTGTTGACGCTGTAGTTAAAAAGCATCCGCTTACCGGTTCACTTTACGTAACTCCTATATCTAAGCCTCAGAACCAGAAGAGTAGACGCACTGTAGTACATATCATCTGTGGTGGTGGTAGCGGAAGTTCTGTGATGAAGCTTCTTGCAGATGAAGGCTTTACCGTAACTGCGGGGGTTCTCCACCTGCTAGACACAGATCAAGAAACCGCTCAATTGTTAAGCATTACCACAGTTAACGAAGCTCCTTTTTCTCCAATAACTGATGAAGCTCATGAAGCCAATTTGAAGCTAGCAAAAAAAGCTAATGTTCTCGTTATTGCACCAACTCAGTTTGGAGCTGGGAATCTTCGTAATCTTGAAGTTGCTCAAGCAGCGTTAGAAAAAGGTGTTCCTACTGTTATTTTAGAAGATGGACCTATAGAAGAAAGAGATTTCAGCAAGGGTCAAGCAAAAAAATATTTGCTGAAACTCAAAAATGAGGGTGCCATAACCATTAAGAGCCTTACCGAACTCCTAGTTTTCCTTAACAGTATAGAAGAAAAAACTATTCAAGACAAAAAAGGGGACTGAATGTAGCATGAAAATTGTTGCTTCTTGGAGTGGCGGAAAAGATAGTTGCTTTGCACTGTACAAAGCACTCAAAGAAAACTACCAAGTTATGAGCTTGTTGACTTTTATGTGTACTGAAACAAAAACCAACTTTCATGGACTGAACGTAAAAATCTTAGATGCGCAAGCGCAAGCTCTAGGAATCTCTCTTGTGAAAACTTTAACAAAACCTGAAACTTATGAACAACAATTCAAAGCAGTGCTACATCAGTTTAAAGTTCAAGGCGTCGAAGGTTTACTGACAGGCGACATTTACGAAGTTGCTGGCCATGAGGAACGTTGGTTGGAACGCGTTTGCAAGGAAGTCGGTTTGCAGCCTATACGCCCATTGTGGATGGGTGATACCAAACAGATTTTACAAGATTTCATCAATGCAGGCTTTGAAGCGACAGTTGTCAGAACCAAAAACAGTGTAATTGGCGAAGCATGGCTTGGAAGGCAACTGAACCAGCACTTTCTACAGGACATACTTAAACTAAAAAATGTGGATCCATGTGGAGAGGGTGGAGAATACCATACCGTCGTAACTGACGGGCCTATTTTCAAGAACCGCCTCATTATCACAGAAACCAAACGACAAACAAGTAATGGGTATGGACATTTGGAGATTGTAAATTTCACAGTTACCCCAAAAACTAAAGGTGCATAAAATGACCAAAATCTTTGATGTATTGACTATTCGAAATCCGTCTAAAGGCGAAGCCTTCTTAGAGCAAATTAGCGGCAAAACACCCATATTCGTTTTGACGATAGCCACATCAGAAACTGGCAAAATTGCCGGTATATCCGCAGCAGGTAAAATGCCTGAAATTACAGATTATACACCACCTGCAGACGCAGAACTGCTTTTGTTCGGAAAATGTAAATGCTTCAATGGTGTTCCTGTAACCCCTGATGGCATTCCTACGCCTGCGTTGATTTCGATGTCGGCTTTGCGTTTAGCCGATTTTCCTGTTTTGGTAGCAAGCGGCGGCTTGAGGGTAAAGCCTCATGCACCGTTTTTAGATTTTGGCGGAAGCCCAGGTCGGGATATTCGAACAGGCAACGCCGTTGATAATGTGAAGGAAGTCATCGAGAGAGCTAAAGTTGCAGGGGCACATTTGGCGAAAACCTCTGATTATTTAGTTATTGGAGAGAGTATTCCAGGTGGAACCACGACAGCTCTAGGTGTTCTTTCTGCTATGGGTGTAAAAGCAGAAGGCAAAGTTAGTAGTAGCATGCCTATTAACCCTCATGATTTAAAAATTAAAGCAGTACAAGCTGGTTTGACTGCAGCCGGCGCTGTTTTTGGAAGTTTTGCGAGTGACCCAATTAAAGCTGTCTCTTGCGTTGGCGATCCTATGATGGCAGCTTTTGCTGGCTTAGTTTTGGGAGCTGCTGAGCAAGTTCCTGTTTTGATGGCTGGAGGTACTCAAATGACTGCTGTCTTGGCTGTCGTTAAAGCTTTGAATGCCGATGTTTTATGTAACGTTGCAATCGGCACGACACGTTGGGTTGCGAAAGATTGTTCTTCCGATATATGCGGTATTGTAGATCAGATCGCGGATGTGCCTATTTTGGCTGCAAATTTGAATTTTGGTAACTCACGGTTTGATGGCTTAAAGGCTTATGAGCAAGGTGTAGTTAAGGAGGGTGTTGGCGCTGGTGGTTCTTCTATAGCTGCGATGACGAAGTTTGAAGGTGCTTTAACTAAAGATTTATTGCTCTCTGAGGTTGAACGTAACTACGCCACGTTAATGGGTCTGAAGTTGTGATGTTTTGATGTTGAAGGCGATTAAGAACCTGTTGGCTTTCTTGACGATTCTGCCTGTGCATATGGACATGAACTGCCTAGTAGATTCTGCGCGTTTCATGTTTATCTTCCCACTTGTGGGCGCCTTGTTAGGTTTATTGGCAGGCGTTTTCGGTTGGGCCATTTCTTTTTTTCTTCCCACGTTGGTGGTAGGCGCTTTAACTTTGAGCGTTTTGTTGTTGCTGTCAGGTTTACATCATACAGATGGCTTACTGGATTTTGGAGACGCCCTTATGTGTCACGGCACTCCTGAACGAAAAATTGAAGTCATGCATGACCAGTTTACAGGCGCAGGCGCAATTGGGTTGGGGTTGATGACTTATGTGGTTTCTGCTTTTGCGTTTGCAGGCTTGGGTGCTGCTGTAATTATTCAGAGTTTAATTGTGGTCGAGTTGTGTGCAAAATTAGCTATGGTTGTGAGTTGCTGGGCTGGCAGATCTGTTCATAAAGGAATGAATTCGCCTTTTATGGAAGTTATGCACGGTAAATATGGGACTCTACGGTTGGTTGCCGCTTTGTTTTTATCTTTATTGGTTGCTGTGCCGCTTTTATGGTTTGCAGGCTGGTTTGTGGGTTTAGTAGTAGTTTCTATTTCAGTTTTAGCTAGTGGCGTAATAGTAACAATTGCCCATCGTCATTTTGGCGGCGTTACGGGGGACGTATTCGGAGCTACTAATGAGTTAGTGCGTATGGTTGCTGTTGTTGTTCTGTTGGCGATGTTTCAATGAAAGTTACAGCGTTAGTTATGGCTGGCGGCAAAGGCAAGCGCATGATGTTAAACGAGGAGAAACCACTTTTGCAGGTTGGAGGAAAAGCTGTTATCGAGCATGTTTTGGTAGCATTGCAGAATGCTACTAAAATCCAAGATATTGTGGTGACGATTACCGATCATACCCCCAAAACCGCTGCCTTCCTTAGCCGTTTTCCAGTTCAAGTCATTAAAACGCCTGGGCGAGAGTACGTTTCAGACATGGGTTTTGCAGTTAAAGCATTGAAGTTAAACACCGTTTTGACTATAGCAGCTGATTTGCCTCTTATCACCAGTTCCATAATCGATGACATTGTAGATGAGTATGCACGTTGTGGGAAAACGGCTTTGGCAGTTGCAGTTCCTTTTGAACTGCGCGAAAAACTTGGGTTAGGGGCTGGTTACACATTTAACTGGCATAATAGGCGGTTAGTTTACGCAGGAATAAACGTAAACGATGGCCGAAGAATCACTGATGCTGAACTGGAACAAGAAATTTATGTCTTAGACAAAATTGAAGTTGCTTTGAACATAAACACTGTAGAGGAGTTGCATATCGCACAGAAGCAGTTCAGTAAAAATAGGACATAAAAAAAGAGCGACTTTTTGTTAAAGACGCCTAAAACCTCCTATAAAACGGTTTTTACTTTTTTGTACCTCTTTTTCGCTATGTATGTATCCAATTCAAAGTGGCACGTAACCTACGTACATGTTTGGCAAAGACTACAAAATACTTTCTATAATAAACTGAACTAAAAAGAAAACAAAAGAGAGAAATGTTTACTGGATTTTTACGCCGTATTTTTTGGCTAGTTGTGGATCTTCTCGGAGAACTTTGGGGATGTAATTGCAAGCAGGGTCGGACTCAAAGAGGTCTCCTGTGTAGTACTCTGCACGTGTTCGGCATCCACCGCAAATTTCTCGGTATTCACAAACTCCGCATCTACCTTTTATATTGCTTTTATCGCGTAGTTTTAAATGTAGTGGGCTCTGTTGGAGTTCTTCCCAAACTTTTGTCAGTTTTTTCTCTTTTACATTGCCTAGCCTGTAGCCTTCATGAAAGCCGCAGGAGCGGTAATCACCGTTTTCGGTGACGCTGACGTAGTTTCCGCCTATAGTGCATCTGCCTAAATAACCGTTCTGATACCATTCCCAGAAATCTACTGGATTCTTCTGGCGGACAATACGGGCGTAGAACGGGGCATAAACGTTAATTTTGACTTTACCCATAAGTTTACGCTGCAAATCATAAATCTCGTTAAATGCAGCTTCGTATTGTTCAGGCGTCGGTGCCAAATCAGGCATGTTGCTGCCTGCCCTACCCACGGGCACAAGATTATGGTAAACAACCATGCGTGCTTTGTATTCTTCACCTAAAGCCGCTGGATGTGCCATGTCATTGATATTGTATTTAGTCATGGTTGTAACTATGCAGTCTAAAATGCCGTTTTCTGAAAGTTTCTTCATGGCGAAAAGCGCTTTGTCATAGCTACCTTTCCGGCGAATTATATCATTTGACTCTCGGTTACCATCAACGCTGACCGCCGTGTGAACTTCATGCCTTACAAGTTTATCAAGCCTTTCTTGATCAAAAGCAAAACCGCTAGTGATGAGGCTTACTTCCATACCGTACGTCTTTTTCGCGTAGTCAATGACCTCAAAAATGTCTTTTCTAACCAGTGGTTCGCCGCCGCTTATGCCGAACCACGGAGAACCAAAATCGTGAATTTCGTCCACCATTCTTTTGGCAGCTTCTGTGTCTAACTCTGTATCTTTGGCGTATTCAGGAGTGTAGCTGCAATAGAGGCAGCTGCCAACACATCGTCGGGTACATCTCCAAGTTACCATATATAAAGGTGCTTTTGAATTAGGCATTGCGTTTGCCATCAAACTCACAGCATGAGTTAGACGATTCTTTACGATATAAAATTATCTATTATTCGTCTCTGTTCTTCTTGTACTTTTTTTGTAAGTTTCTGTTCCTATAGCGGAATGTTTTGTTCTTAAGTGAGAACCATTAGTTTCTCTAATTCAAGTGAAAAATAAAATTTTTTCCCGCAGAAAGTACTTTTTATTCTTTTTGCGCACTCAAAAAATCTAAAAAACGTGGAATCACACCGTTTTTGGTGTTTTCTATACCTTAACTAGAAAATCTTATAAACTTAACAACCTAACGTTTTTGACAGATTTCATTAAAAAGGAGATTATGCAAATATGTCAAAACCAAAAGAATATTCTGCAATGACAAAAGACCGTCTAATGCTTTACACGTTCATAGCACTCCTTGCCATCACAATTGTCTCAGCTGCTCTATGGTCACAAGTTACACCCACAAACCTTATGACTGGCACTACAAGCCTAAACCTCGGCCTTACCGTCATCATATGTGCTCTCATCTCTGTGGGCGTTGCGGTAGGAATTGATGTTCTTTTCTACAAACTTGTATCAGATAGTCCTCTCAATTTGATGTCTGCTGCAGTCTATGGTCTCATAGTTACTCTTTCCTACAGCTTGGGTTTACCTTCAATGAACACTGAAGTAGGGTTACCAGTCGACGCTCCAGGAGCCTTCGTTTACGTCGGATTAATATCCCTCGTTGGCATGGTTCTGTTCAAAAAAGTTCTGCCACACAAACTTAACCCCGCTGCAGCTGCTAAATTCCTTGTTCTACTTCCTCTCTTCAACTCAATATTCATCGCTGTTGACCACCTCAAAACTGGTTGGCTTGGTGTACCCGCCTTAGCAGGTCCACTTGGCGGAGGAATAGCGCCCGTAGGCGACAACGGTATGGCTTCTTTTGCCAGTTACCTTCAAGGCTGCTTTGCAAATCCGGCTGTTGCAACTCCACCCGACGTACCCTACATAATGATCTTTGAGAAATTCCATGGTTGGGTAGGGGGAGCTTCAAGTATAGCCGTCATAATAGCAGGTATCGCCCTGTTCGCTGTTGCACACCGATTCATAAAATGGAGAATCACCCTCGCCTACTTTGTTACGGTTGCACTAATGTCAGTTATCCTGTCAGTTGCGTATGCCGATACCGACATGACTTATCGATTGATTTTCTCTATATTCATTGGTAGCTCAATTTTCATGGGCTTCTTCATGGCAACTGATCCTGCAACAACACCGCTTACTTATACTGGTCAGTTAATTTTCGGTGTGGGCTTAGGCGTGTTGACAATCCTAATCCAGACCTACATGAACTTCTTCGGTGGCTCCATCCTTGCGTTGTTAATTATGAACTTGACCGTTTCAAAGCTAGATCAAATTGGTAAGCTTACTCCTCGCCAAGAGAAAAAAGAGCCTAAACTGCCTAAAGCTAAACAATTTGCCGCAGAAAAAGTCAAGGAATACGCTTGCATCAAATGTGGTGCCTGCATGCGGGTCTGCTGTCACGCGCTCAGTCCGATACTGATTAAGCAAGCCTATGATAAACAAGACTTTGACGCTCTGGCAAAACTACACGCAGACTACTGCACTGGGTGCGGCCATTGCACATTCATTTGCCCTGCAAGAATAGACCTTCGAAAGTCGGTGCTTACTGCCAAAGGCATGATGCGCCAGCAATAAACACACACCCTTAATTTTCTTTTTTCGTTAATTTTTTTTCGTACTTTTTCTTGTCTCCTCTTCACAACAAGTTCGACCTAACCTTAGAGTTTTAAGGAGGCACCTTTTGTCGATTTAAAACATTAAATTTATAAACGCGCCCAAACGTATAGACACTTAAAGGATGAGAAAGATGGAAACAGAAAAATTCAAGTTAAAAGACATAGGATTTGGCTTAGTTGTACCAGTAATTGTCGGTTTAATAATCGTTGCTTTCCCTGCTATTCTTCGCCCTGCTCTTGACAGCTGGTTCCCACCGCCAAACATGATGACTGGTGACCCAGGATCACCCTACGCGTTTCTCACTGTGATATTCACACATGGCTTTGCTCAGATGGTTATGTTTGCTGTACCACTCATCTTAGGTTTACTGTGGAATAAATGGGCTGGCGGTTGCGCAGGTTTCATCATGGGTACATTGTACTATATGGGCATGGCAGGCTATAACATAATGACTAGCCTCAAATCCTTTGGTGTCGAGTACACATATAATTTGTATGCTGATCCTAGCTTTATTGGCAACTATATTGTCGGCGGAATCCTCGTTGGATACGTTGCAGGCGCATTAAACAACGGTTCATACAGCTTCAAACGTATGTTAGGCGCAGGCTTAACCGCTGCTATATTGGTGGGTGTACTTCAATTCATCTTCAACATAACTGTCGCATTCAGCGCTTGGATGACTGCCGGTGACCCATTGAATGCAGCTTTCTTGACAATGCTTCCAATGATAATCTTAGGCATCATCGCTCCCATAGTGGCCAAGGTCATGACTTGGTATGGAATAGCCCCGATGAGGCATTAAACAATCTTTTCCCTTTTTTACTTCTTAACTATTTTTTAAATATTCTGCAGAACTTTCCTGTCGATAGTTTCTTCAGCTCAGTTATAAAATTGTTTTTGAGTTCAAACTAAAAAAGAGTAACTCAAAAAAGATTTAGGAGGAGGGTTTTTGAGCGAACTCCCATGCTATGTTGCCCTTCCATACTTCGCCTTCTTTTGTTATGCGAATTTCTTTATCGTCAATTTCAATTAAACCTCTTTTCTGGAGGTTTTTCAACTGCTGTGGGAAGACTTCTTCAGGTAGTTTACCAAATTTTTCCATGAACTCTGTTTTGCTCACTGGTAAACGCAAATAGAGTCTACTCATTTCACGACTCATCATTTCTTCGTCCGTGGATTCAGACAATTTCTGAATAGGCAGTTTCCCAGCTTTTACTGCTTCCATATATGCATTTATGTCTTCAAGGTTGCTGTACGAGAATCGCTGTAAGTAACCCATAAAGCAACCTGCACCTGTAGTTAATATTCCCCCCCATGGCCAGCCGTTAAGGCAGTTCTCCCGCATATGCCATTCGACACGTGAAAAGCGGTCATGTCCAACGGCTTTGTAGCCTGCCTGGGTGAGCATGTTGTAGGCAGTAAGGTACATTTGCTTTTCATATTCTGCGTCTCCTTGGGGTGGTGAAATGCCTTTTTTAATCATGGTCTCCAGCGGTGTGCCTGGATCAACGTGTAGTGAGTAGGCATCAATTTCTACGTCCAGTTCTATAGCTTTCTTTAGTGTGTTTATCCAACTTTCCATGGTTTGCCCGGGTAGATTATACATTAAATCTACGCAAACGCACAAACCTAATTTTCTAGCATGCTTAATAGCTTTCTCAACTTCCGCGGCGCTGTCGGGTAAGCAAAGCATTTTTCGGAGTTTGTCATCGAAGGTCTGGGCTCCCATATCCATTTGGTACACCCCATAGGCAGCAAGTTTGTCAATTTTGCTCAGTGCCAACGTTTTGGAAGAACCTGTGACTTTGATGAAGTATTCTTTGCTTGTGGTGAAGCGTTTTTTACAGAAGTCGATAAGATCAATAATCTGCTCAGCTGAAAGAACACTTGGTGTTCCACCACCTAAAACTATCTCGTCAAACAAGCTGGTTTTCACATATTTAGTTTTTGAATACATGTCTAACTCTTTTTTGAGCAGTTCAAGGTAAGGCTCTAGTTTAACTTTGCTTGATGCGGTTGTTGGGAAATAGCAGAAGGCACATCGGGAGTCGCAAACCGAAATCCAAGGTTGTAACTCCATAAGTCTGCCTGTGGTGTTTTCTGTATTTAAAAATTCGAGGAAGGCTTTGTAAGTTTCAGGTTTAATATCTGGGTAGTCCCTATATGTGTAGGGAGGCCAGTTAGTTCTTTGTTCATAAGCTTCCTGTTTGTTCTGTGAGCCTGCAGATGTTGTCATGCTTAAACCCTCAAACTTTCAGCCTTCATGAAAGGTCTGGATGTGTAATAAAGTTTCTGTTAATCGGTTTGTACTTTTGTATTTGTAAGTTTTTAAGCGGAACATATTGCTGTTTGGGTTTCTTGTGAAATACAGTTGTTCTCGTTTTTGATGTATTACAGTTGATGATTAGTAAAATAGATAATGACAAAACATGTAAATTACAAGTAATTCAATGATGTTTAAGTTATTTTTTCCGTCTCTTTTTTAGTAAAATGATAAAGTATAAGTGTTTTGTTGTATGAAATTGAGGATAAAAAAGAACCAGCCTGAGTGGGGCAAGGAGCAAGTTAAGGGTGGAAAACAGATCGGCATGGGTGTTCAAGACAGGCTTGTTCACGGTTGCGTTAGCATGGTTTTCTTTTACAATGTATAAATTTGGTCTTACTGTTCTCAATTTGACCGACGTGCCCGTTACTGACATGCCTGGATCTGTTGGTTTTGGTTTCAGAGCAGCTGCTAGCTTCATAGCCCTCATAGTTTCCTTGTTCTACTTGGTTGGGAGAGAATTATCCAAAGCCGAATTGATTACTTCGCTTAGGTGGATTGTTCTACTTGAAGCTGCCTACTGGTTGTTGTTTCTTCCTGTGGGTTTCTGGGGTTTTAACTTCCAGAGTGTTCTGTACTCTAGAGAATTCTTCATAATAGAAGCGGGGTTGCCCTGTCTCTTACAAGCTATCGTGATGCCCACAGTATTAGGGATTTTGTTTTTCAAGTTGAGCCCCGCAAAATCATCCATAAATGCCCTGCGATGGGCTCTAGTTGTCCTTGCTGCTTACATGTTTGTTTTCTGGTTCAACTATACTTCACAATGGTGGAGCGAAATTTACCTACAAGGTACCGCCTTTCTTCTGTCTTCAGCTAGGTATGCCTTTGAATTCTCCCTAACCGTCGTAGGACTCTTTTTGGTTGCGGTTTACTCAGCGGTCTATGCAAAAAACTTTTTTAAAACAAAATCGTTAGACGATTTTAATCCTAAAAAAGTAGGATTAATTTTGGTGGTATTGGGACTATACTTTGATGTTATCTTAGTTCTGTGGTTTATGTTTGGTAGATCTGCGGTTTTAACCGTTTGGCCGACGTTTGCGGTGTTGCACAACGTAGACTTGTGGATGGCAACTTTGCCTTTAATTGGTATACTGTTATTTTTTACAAAAAAGAGGCAAATCAGAATTTGAAGTTCAGTGGAACTTTGATAAGATCCGCCACAGCATGTAGTTCACAGCAGTTCTTGCCATGATTTTGCTGTAAAAGTTACCCTTCAAGTAGCCTTTAGAGAATTGTCGGAGAACATATTTGGGCGTGTAAAAACTATTGTAGAATTTTGTCCGCATTTTGCTGTATTCTTCCGAAGGCAAATCTGGATTCTCAAAGATGGGGTTCATAGTGTTATATTTTGTCCAATCATTGGTCATTTTCCAACCGTTCTTTTCCACCAAAGCTCGTAACTCCGTTCCTGGATATGGCGTAGCTATGCATAACCATGCGTCATCTGGTTCAATCCGCCGCATTAAATCCATGGTTTGCTGCATCGTCTCTTTGGTTTCTCCTGGATAACCGATGATTGTGGAAACCGCTACGAACAGTCCTTCTTTTTTTGCCCACTTGATGGCTTTTTCAGCCTGTGATAACTCAAATTTTTTGTGCACGGCGTCAAGGATTCGTTGGCAGCCTGATTCGATGCCGAATGAAACTTCGTTACAACCTGCCTTGCGCATTTTGGCTAAAACTTCTTCAGAAACCGTGTCCACACGGGTTTGGCAGCCCCAAGGTAAATTAATTTTACGATTAATCATTTCGTCACATATGTCAATAATGCGTTTCTTGTCCAACGTTAAAGTGTCGTCATGGAAACTGATGCCGTCAGCACCATACTCTGTTTTGAGCCACTCCAATTCATCAACCACGTTTTTTGGGCTGCGTGCACGAAATTTTGCACCAAAAATTTGGCTAGCTACACAGAAACTGCATTGGAATGGGCAGCCTCTGCTGGTCATTATTGGAAGGAATGTTTTACCTGTGATCTTGTACCTATCCATAGGTAAGAATTTGTAGGCGGGTCTGGGAAGTGCATCCAAATCCTCAATGAAGTCACGGCTTTCTGTTCTAACAATTTGCCCTTTATTTCTAAAGGTTATACCTTTGGTTTTGGGCAAACTTTTTTGGTCAGCATTATTCTGTGCCAACTCTAACATGGTTATTTCACCCTCGCCTCGCACCACGATATCCACTGCTTCTTCTTCACTTAGAATCTGCTCATCTGCGAAGGTGGCGTGTGGACCACCCATTATGACCTTGCTGTCTGGGCATGTTTCTTTTGCTACTCGCGCAGACTCCAAAGCTGATGGTATTGTTGCAGTCATCGATGCTATACCTATAAGGTCAGGTGAAAACGAAGCAAGCTCAGATTTTAAGTTCTGCTGTGTAAAATTGCAAGCTGGGCAATCTATAACTTTCACTTCATATTCGTGTTGATCTAAAACCGCAGCTAGATAACTCAAACCTATTGGTGGAAAAAGCGGGTGATGGTATGCCCTTTCAAGATGAGGTGAAGTTACAAGAGCAATTTTTGGTTTTTTTGGGCTCGACATTTTTTTACCACGTAATGTGTGAATGGATATATTACCTGTTCCTAAGATCTGCTGTCTTTGGAAAGGTTGACTGATTTGACGTGAAACTCGTTTATAAGGTTTGAGAAAATTATGCCAGCAACCAGAGTTACTGTTACCTGTTGCTGATACAACCTTTTTTCTTCAATAATGTGTTATCTGTCTTTTCATTTTTATTATGTTTTTCAAAGTTAGAGTGGACATCAAATGCCGTTTTAGCGTAAAATTATATATCTCTACAACCAGTATATTCCAAAAGTTCACTTGGAGAAACATCTGTTGCTGCAATGCCTTGAAGTTTCTAAAACATTTGGTGGTGTGCAAGCACTAAAAAGGGTAGACTTATCAGTTAACAAGAACGAAATCGTAGGACTTGTTGGACCAAACGGTTCAGGTAAATCCACAATACTGAATATTATTAGCGGTGTTTACAAACCTGATAGCGGCAAAATTCTTTTCCAAAATGAAGACATAACAAAGCTACCCCCTTACACTATCTGCTCAAAAGGTATAGCTAAAACTTCTCAGACAGTCCAATCCTTTCCTGACATGACCACCTTTGAAAATGTTCTTACTGCTGTTCTTTTTGCTGCAAAAAAATACGGTGAAAAAATTAATGCTGCCACAAAAGCCTCTGAGCTTTTGGACTTTGTTGGTTTACCAAAAGAAAAATTTACTCTGCCTGCTCAGAACCTCAACGTTATTGAGCTGCGTCGTGTTCAACTTGCCCGTGCTCTAGCAACAAAACCTCACCTGCTCCTTCTTGACGAGCTTCTCACAGGGTTAACGCCAAAAGAAAGTGACCAAGCTGTAGAACTCGTTAAACTCATTAACAAACAGGGCATAACTGTACTCATTGTTGAGCATGTAATGCGTGTGATAATGGGTTTATGCAATCGTGTCATTGTGTTACATCATGGCGAAAAACTTTGCGAGGGTACACCTGAAAAAGTCTGCAACAACGAAGAAGTCGTAAAAGTTTACCTTGGCAAGAAATTTGCGTTCGGAGAGGACTAACATGCTGGAAGTCAAAAATTTATCAGCTGGCTACGGTATGGTTCAAATTCTCTGGGATGTATCTTTCCATATTAAAGAGAAAGAAATAGTTAGTATTATTGGACCAAACGGGGCAGGTAAAACCACTCTCGTAAAAACTATAATGGCTCTGTTGCCCGCAAAAGATGGAACAATACAATTTAAAGGTGAAGAAATTCAAAACCTCCCCACCTATGAAATTGTCAAAAAAGGCGTAACGATGATTCCTGAAGGAAGAGAGATTTTTCCCAAATTGACTGTTGAAGAGAACCTGCAGCTGGGTGCCTACAGTGTCAAAAATAAAGAAAAAATAAAGGATACTCAAGAAAAACTCTATCAAATCTTCCCTGTTCTCAAAAAGAAACAAAAAGCCCTTGCTCAGACTCTCAGCGGTGGGGAACAACAAATGCTTGTAATCTGCCGTAGCTTAATGTCCAATCCACAGCTTCTCATATTAGACGAACCCTCACTGGGGTTAGCTCCAATAATAGTAGAAAAAGTTCTTGACACTATAACAAAAATAAATGAAGATGGCGTAACTGTCCTCCTTGTTGAGCAAAATATTCGAGACTCACTTAACATATCTAACCGTGGATATGTTCTCGAAGAAGGCAAGATTATTATAGATGGCAAAAGCAGAGAACTGCTGTCTAATAGTCACATCAAGGAAGTATATCTGGGACTTTAACTGGAGGAAACGTCTATGAGCAATAGTGTGTACTGGAATAAAACTATAGAAACGATGCCAAGAAAAAAACTCCAAGAACTTCAACTAAAAAAACTTAAAGCGCAAGTCAAACATTGCTACAACAACTCTCCTTTTTATAAAAGGAAACTCAAGGAGGCAAAGTTGACCCCTGATAACATAAAGACTCTCGTAGATCTGCAAAAAATTCCCTTCACTGTAAAAAATGATCTGAGAGATAATTATCCGCTTGGGCTGTTGGCGGTTCCTCCTGCCGAAATTGTCGAAATCCACGCTTCAAGCGGTACCACAGGTAACCCTATTATTGGGGCGTACACCAAAACCGACATGGACACATGGCAAGAGTTAATGGCCCGATCTATATACACCGCAGGCGGCAGAAACGACGACGTCATCCACATAGCCTACGGCTACGGCTTATTTACGGGTGGCTTAGGTTTCCACTACGGCGCCCAGAAACTTGGCGCCGCCATAATACCCGCCAGCGGGGGTATGACTCAACGCCAGATAAAACTTATGAAAGACCTAAAAGCCACAGTACTATGCTGTACTCCTAGCTTTGCCGTTTACCTCGCAGAAACCATGGCGGCTGAAGGTGTTGACCCAAAAAGAGATCTAGTTCTAAAACTTGGTCTTTTCGGCGCTGAACCGTGGTCGGAAAGAATTCGTGACCGCATCCAAACTACATTAGGCATTAACGCCTTTGACGTTTACGGTTTAACTGAATTGTGTGGTCCTGGGGTTTCAATAGAATGTTCAGAGCATCATGGTTTACACGTTTGGGAAGATCACTTCATAGTTGAAACTATAAACTCTGAAACAGGTGAAGTTCTTTCTGACGGCGAAGAAGGTGAACTGGTTTTTACCCCTCTCTCCAAAACTGCTTTGCCTCTTCTAAGGTATCGCACACGTGACATTTCTGTTATTCAAACAGATAATTGCCCTTGTGGCCGTACACACGCCCGCATGATGCGGGTCAGCGGTAGATCAGATGACATGCTTATCATTAGAGGTGTCAACGTCTTTCCATCACAAATCGAATATGTAGTTATGGGATTTCCAGAATTGGCCTCGCAGTACCACATAATTGTAGATCGCCCAGATGCTTTAGATACATTCCTGGTAAAAGTGGAATTAAACGAGGAAGCCTCCAAAAACAAACAACTCGACTTGAAGGCTCTCGCAGTTAAAATACAAAGTAAGATCTGTAGCGTCACAGGGCTTCATCCTGAAATTGAAATTGTAAAGTACGGAGAAATCCCTAGAACAGAAGGAAAAGCCAAACACGTTTTTGATAATCGGAAAGGCAAAATGTGAAGGTCTCAATCAACATGGCTTCAAAACTTGCAATTAACAAACCCGGTAGTTTTATGCTACTAAACGGCGATGAAGCAGTCGCTAGAGGAGCCATAGAGTCTGGCATAAAAGTTGCCGCAGCATACCCTGGCACGCCTTCAACTGAAATTTTGGAAGCAATTGCTGAAGTCGCTAAACCCCTAGGAATCTACGCAGAGTGGAGTGTCAACGAGATAGTTGCAGTAGAAGTTGCTGCTGGCGCTTCTATGACTGGAGTTCGATCCATTGTTTCCATGAAACATGTTGGGTTAAATGTTGCTGCAGACGCCGCAATGACCCTGGCTTACACAGGTGTTGTTGGCGGATTAGTTATTGTGGTTTGCGATGATCCAGCTATGCATAGTAGCCAAAACGAACAGGACAGCCGCTATTTTGCGGTTCACTCAAATATACCCCTACTTGACGCCGGCAGTCCTCAAGAAGCTTATGATATGACTAGGGAAGCGTTTGAGATAAGCGAAAAGCTTAGTTTGCCTGTCATCGTCCGCTTAACCACCCGAGTTGCCCACAGTAAAGCCCGCGTAAAAATAGGAGAGTTCCTTAAGCTTACTCGCAAAGCCGAGTTTGACAAAGACCAATCCAAATGGGTCATGGTGCCTTTAAACGCTATGCGCCAACACCATGTGTTGAAAAGCCGTTTGGCCGAAGCAGAAAAAATTGCCAACAAATCCAACTATAATGTTTTCGAAAATAACCACAAAAAAATTGGCATAATAGGTAGCGGTGTAGGATACTACTACGCCAAATCTTTGTTATCTTCAAAAAAGTTTTCTTGGCTGAAACTAGGTTTCATGTATCCTTTCCCATATGAGTTAGTGCGGCAATTTGCATCTAAATTGGAAAAAATCATAGTTGTAGAAGAGCTGCGTCCCTACATCGAGGAGAATTTACGTGGTTTAGACGTTGAAATTTTAGGAAAAAAGGAACTACAGCTCGACGAAATTGGGGAATTCAACCCTGATCTTCTTCGTGAAGCTTTCTCTAAGATAGGTTTATGTGATAAACTGCCATCGCGAAATATCGACTTAACTTTACCCCCTCGCCCTCCAGTTTTATGTCCAGGCTGTCCGCATCGGGCTTTCTATTATGCCTTAAATACTGTGAACCAGTTTGTGCAATGTAATCCTCAAAAATGCATTAGTTGCGACATTTGTGAGCTTGAGTGCTCTTGGGAAAAAGAGCAGGTTTTCAATCCATACAAATCACGAATCCGAGCTGTACGTCTTGATCCACTTTCAAATATGGCCCTGTCTTGTCGTCTCTGCAAAGATGCACCTTGCGTTACTGCTTGCCCAAAAGAGGCGTTATCTCAGTTGTCAACAACTGGGGTTATCCATGTGGAGGAAAGCAAATGTGACGGCTGCGGCTGGTGTATAACTGCATGTAAATATGGCGCCGTTACTTTGCATCCACAAACAAGAAAAGCAATAGTCTGTGATACCTGCGAAGGCAAACCAAAATGTGTGGAAACTTGCCCCGAAGGAGCTCTCAGTTTCTCAGGTAGAACTGAAGATAAAATTGTCACCGGCGATATTGGTTGCTATACTTTGGGTTATTTGCAACCTCTCAACTCAGTGCAAACCTGTCTGTGTATGGGCGCCGGAATTTCCCAAGCGGCAGGAATGTTTCATGCAGGAGTCAAGGAAAAAGTTTTCGCGGTAATAGGTGACTCCACTTTTTTTCACGGCGGCATGCCAGGTCTTTTGAATATAACCTATAACAAAGCTGACGTATGCGTCGTTATTCTCGATAACCGTGTAGTTGCCATGACTGGGCATCAACCTACACCTGGATCAGGAAAAAACGCCATGGGCGAGGACGCCAAAATTATGAAGCTTGACGAAATCTGCCGTAGTCTCGGCGTCGAAAAAGTGAAAAATATAGATCCTTATGATGTGGATGGAACACGAAAAGTCCTACAGGAAATTTTGGATTATGATGGTCCTTCCGTGGTAATTTCTGAGCGCCCTTGTCCTCTTAAGATTCCCAAGAATTCTGCCCGTGAAGTTACAGAAAAATGCAACTCCTGCGGCATATGTGTAACTGCTTTCGGATGCCCAGCAATTTCTTTGAAATCTGAACGCGCGGAAATTGACGTAACACTCTGCTGGGGGTGTGGTGTGTGCCAAGCTTTATGTCCGTTCAACGCTATAAGGAGCATTGAATAAAAATGGCGTTAGACCTTATTTTCACTGGTGTAGGTGGGCAAGGTGTAGTTGTTTTAAGTGACATTTTTTGCGAAGCCGCAATGTTGGACGGTTTTGATGTGGCAAAAGCTGAAATCCATGGCATGGCGCAACGTGGTGGTTCAATTAGTGCTCACGTAAGAGTGGGCGACAAAGTTTTGTCTCCGTTGATTGAAACTGGTAAGGCTGACTTAATTATTGGTTTTGAAATTCTCGAAACTGCTCGCTCCCTTTCTATGCTTAGACCCAAAGGTACAGTTTTAGTTAACACAAAATACATCCCGCCTAACAGTATTACACAGGGAAACGCTAAACCTGTGAAACCTGAAGAACTACTTGCCCTCATCCGGAGCTATGCGCGACGGGTACACGAGGTAGACGGCATAGGAATAGCTCAAAAACTTGGGAACCTCTTAGTAGTAAACACGGTTCTTTTAGGCGCAGTTTCCGCTTTACCTGAGAATCCTGTCAAGCAGGACTCTTTCAAACAGGCAATAACCTCTCGTCTTAAAGAAAAATATGTAACGCTAAACCTTGAAGCTTTCGAACTGGGACGCCAAAGCGTATCTTTGAGTTAGTTTTATTAAGCGTACCTTCGATATACAAAGGAAAAAAAGAGGAGAAATTGTAGTGCAAAAGAAAATTTTAGTTGTTATCACCGCTATAGTGGTAATTGTTGCTATCACAAGTGCTGGCGTATGGCAAATAACACAGCAGCCAGCTTCATCGCCGTCGCCTACACCAACCCAAACAGCTACACCACTAGCTTCTACTACGCCATCACCCGATGCAAGACCTGTTCGAATAGGTTTAGTTGCAGGTTACCAGCTAGCCGAAGGTCAAGACATGGATAGAGCCGCTAAACTTGCTGTCGAAGAAATTAACGCCGCTGGAGGCGTCTACGTCGCTGAATGGAACACAAAAGTTCCTATAGAGCTTATAATCGCTGACACAGGTAAAGATACAGCAGGCGAGACTGTGGGTCCAATTACACGTGCAGTAGTTGAAGATAAAGTCGATCTTTTAATAGGTGGTTACACAAGTGCAGGCACCCTCGCAGGGCAGGTTGTAGCAATTGAGAATCGTGTTCCGTTCATAATAACAGGAGCTTCTTCAAATCTGGTTACTCGCAGAGGTCCACAAGGTAACTTCGGTGGATTAGCTGAAGACGACGCAAGAAGAATCAACGATGCCGAAGGAATGAGCTACATGTTCCATTACTGCACAACTACTTCCGACTACAGCACAACAGTAGTTAATTTCTTCGCTGAAACTATGAAACCCTTGATTGACAGCACCTACCATTTTGCAGCCTCACGACCTCTTCGGTTGGCTCTTATCTACCGCAATGACGCCTTTGGTAAAGGCGTTGTAGCTGACACCAAAAACCTTATAATAACCAACAACCTTCCGATAGAAATAGTTGCAGAGCGGTCATACCAGACAACTGCAACCACCTTCCAAACTGACCTCACAGTAATTAAAGATGCTAAACCTGACGCTGTTTATGTAGTTGACTTTATCGCTAACACTGCTGAAATAATCAAAGAAGGTCGGAAAGATGTTGGATTAAATACAGTTTACATAGCGGTTGAATGTTGTGAAGACCCACAATTTTACACGTTATTGGGAGAATACGGTGACGGTGTACTACTAGAATCAAAATTTGCTTCATATGCTGGTCCACCATTCTACTTGCCTGCAATAGAAACTTATGTTGCAAACTACAAAGCAAAATATAACACCTTGCCAGGTATGATGGGTGCTGATACATATGACGCTTTTTACATAGCCAAGGAGGCGATTGAGCGTGCAGGAACTTTAGATAAAGCTGCTATCCGAGATGCTATCGAGCAGATAAACATGCCTCAAATGCTAATCATGACTAAAACAGGCACAATACAGTTCAGCACAGGCGTAAATTATCACGAAATTTCGCCAGTAACCTTTGTTGAACAATTAACCTACAACGCAACTCTACAGGAAGCACGACCAAAAATTGTGTATCCGTCGGCTGTACCAGTTGTTGGGTCAATTAAACAAGCCGAATTCGTTTTGCCGCCTGGCTACCAACCTGGAAGCCCATAGACTTCCAATTCCATCTTTTCTTTTAGTTTTTTATTTTTCTCGATATGTTTTAAATACTCAATATGAGAAAATAGGTGAGGTTGAACCTACATGATTACCCCCTCTGGACTCGCTGAAACCTTGCTTTGGGGTGTAGCAAACGGTTGTATTTACATACTATTGGCAACAGGCCTGAGTATAATCTTTGGTGTAATGAAACTCGTCAATTTTGCTCATGGGCAACTCCTTATGATTGGCGCCTACTTAGCCTTCACAACTTCTGTTATTTTAGGTGTAAATTCTTACCTTGCTATTCTCGTTGCAATGGTCGGTGTGGCGATTATTGGCGTCGCTGTTGAAAGGTTAACATTCCGTAAGGTTCTGGGAACTGAAAAACTGAACGAAATTTTTGTCAGTTTAGGTTTAATTTACATTTTTGAAAATGCAGCTGTGCTTTTGTGGGGTAACAAGTCCGCTCAAATTCCAAGTTCCATAAATGGTATTCTTTCGTTAGCTGGAATTTCCATAAGTTACGACAGATTAGCCGCCATCGGCATAGTTGTTGTTATTCTTTTATCAATTGTGTTTTTGATGAAAAGAACCAAGATTGGTTTAGCTATGCAGGCAACCAGCCAAAAAAGCGATGCCGCCAAACTTATGGGGATAAACATCGAAAAAGTCTATGTTTTCACTTTTGCGTTAGGTGCAGCTTTGGCGGGCGCTGCCGGTGCCCTTTACGGAATAATTTTCCCATTTAGCCCAACGTTGGGCGCATTACCAACAATCAAGGCATTTGCCATAATAATACTGGGTGGACTGGGTAGCATACCTGGAGCAGTGATAGGTGGCCTGCTTTATGGAATAGCTGAAACTACTGCTGGCTACTTGCTAGGTGGAATTTGGCCCGATGCGATCGCTTTTGTGCTTCTCATCGCTGTGTTGATAATTAAACCCACGGGTCTATTCGGTGGAAAAGGTGAATAACATGACAAGATTTATAAAATTATTTAACTTAAGTCGCCTATACTCAAGGCGGTTTATTTTTGTCATCGCTGGTCTTGTGATTATAGCTGCTCTTCCTCTTATAATTGGCAGTGAGTACGTGATTAGTGAAGTCTTAGCACCCATGCTAATCTTTGCTATTTACGCGTCAAGTTGGAATTTGCTAGCCTTCTCAGGACAAGGCTCCCTTGGGCACGCCGCCTTCTTAGGTATTGGCGGTTTCACTTCAGCACTACTCGCCATAAAGCTAGGTGTACCTCCTCTACTTGGGCTTTTTTTAGGTGGACTATTTTCGGCGGCAATAGGTTTTCTTATTGGTCTCACTTGCGTGAGGTTAAAGGCTTGGTTTTTAGGAATGGTTACTTTCGGCTTCTCAGTAATTTCTCTAACACTTGTCAGCCAATTTGATTCTGTGATAGGCGGCATAATGGGTTTTCGTACTCCCTTAATTGTTCCTCGTGGCGTTCTGTTTTACTACTTCACTTTTGCTGTAGCAGCAGCCTCAATTTTCATAATCTATTTGATAATGAAGTCAAAATTAGGATTAGCTTTTAAAGCTATACGTGAAAACGAGCTTGAAGCAAAAATGACAGGTATAAACACTGCTAGATATAGACTAGTAGCTTTTATCCTCAGCACCTTTTTTGCAGGGTTAGCCGGTGGATTGTATGCCCAATACATTCGTTACATCGATGTCTCAATTTTTAGTCCTCACTTTTCTTTTTTACCCCTCATGATGGCTGTCATAGGTGGACTAGGAACCCTAAGCGGTCCTCTTATAGGCTCAGCGATAATTGTCTCTATCGATGCTTATCTGCCTCGGATTGACCATCTGTTACAAGGGTTATTGGGTTCGTTGTTTCCAGCAGTGAGTAATGTGGGTCCACCAATACGCATGATGCTTCTTGGCATAATCTTATTAGTAGTTGTTATTTTTGCGCCAAAAGGCATTTACTCAGTTATTGACAAAGCCTACGCTCATTTGTTAAACAAAAGAGCAGCTGGTAAACAATGAAAGGCACAGATAACTTCAGAGAGTTACTTGATATTCAAGTAGTGGCGGTCAACGATGGCTACGCCAAAGTGACCATGAAAGTCTCCAAACAACACCTAAACTTTGTAGGTGTTACCCATGGCGGCGTAGTTTTCTCTCTTGCTGACTGCGCTTTTGCAGAAGCAGCAAACTCGGGCGACAAAGTAGCAGTTGCCGTACAAGTAAGCATAAACTTCCTGAAGCCTACTAAGGAGGGTGATATATTAACAGCTGAAGCTGTGAGGCTTTCTGAAGGTAAAACTTTTGGTCTATATCAAATTACAGTCCGCAAAGAAGAAAAAACAGTGGCGATTTTTACGGGGTTAGCCTATAAACAGTAAGTCAAGTTTTCATTTTAAACAACAAATGTTTATTAGCCTACCTTTTACTACTCCATATTTACTATAAAGCCACGTGCACAGCGGGGTACTTAAAAAGCAATGAACCTTGTCGCCAGACAAGTAACCCGACAACGTATAGATGTTCTCTTTCAGCAAGCGCTAAACATCAGCAAGTATAACCCTGAACTTGCTCAGCACTACGTTGTAACCGCTAGAAAAATAGCTATGGCTGCAAGAATACGTTTGCCAACTAACTACAAACGTAGAATTTGCAAGAATTGCCATTTGGTACTGCTTTACGGTCGAAATTGCCGTGTTCGTATAAAATCCAGACGAGAAAAACACGTTGTAGTGACCTGTTTGGGCTGTGGTGCTAAAACACGTTATATCGTGAAGACAAAAAGGAGAAAACAAATTGAGTAAAATAACAACAAACATGAAGCGACATGTACGACATGTACTGAAAGAGGAAAAACCAACAATCTGGATTGGTAAAGGAGGGTTAACTCCACAGGTTTTAACTGAAGTTGAAAAGCAACTACAAAAAGCAAAGATGGTGAAGATTAGAATTCTGCCCAGCGCACTGGAGAATACCACTGCAAAATCCATAGGTGAAAAAACCGCTGCGGAAACAGGTGCTGCTTTAGTGGAAGTTCGCGGGCATGTTTTCATAATTTACAGACGGCGTAAGACACAGCCTTCTTAGTAGTTTTTGTCAGTTGCCTTCATTTTCCATCATTATAGTGTAGGGTAAATTATGCGACATTTTAAACTCTGTCTCCTTATGTAGTTGCAAAAGCCTTGGTACTACAGAATAGAAAAAAATTGTGTGCCCAGAGAATATTTATATTGGGCTTCATTGTCTTACTGCAAGGAATAGTTGAAAGGGATATAATCTTGACGACTCCTCATGATGTTCCAGCATCCAAGTTCATCGAAAAACTAGCTAAGTACTTAAAAGAGAATGTTGAGGAAGTGCATCCTCCATCGTGGGCAGCATTTGCCAAGACAGGTAGTCATGTTGAAAAGCAGCCTCAAGACCCTGACTGGTGGTACACTAGGGGCGCTTCTTTGCTGCGTAAAATTTATGTTCACGGTCCCATAGGCTTGGAAAAACTCCGTGCAGAATACGGTGGACGAAAAGGTTTTAGTGTAAAACCTAACCATGCAGCTAAAGCAGGTGGTAGCAATATCAGGAAACTCTTGCAGCAACTTGAAGCTGCAGGTTTAATTCAGACCGTTAGGTCGACGGGGCGGCATATGACCCCTAAGGGGCGTAAAATTCTTCAAGAAATAAGTGAAACCTTACATAAAGAACTGGTTAAAACAATTCCAGATCTTAAGAAGTATCAAGGCGAATAGTAATGTCCGATGAAGAGTTGGACTCCATTCGCAAGAGGAAACTTGCGGCTTTACAGCAGCGTGCTTCTGATGAGCAGAGGCAAATGCAAGTTGAGCAGCAACTTGAAGCTCAAAAGCAGGCTTTACTGAAACAGATACTTTCCCCTGAAGCTCGACAGCGGCTAACAAATCTAAAGTTAATCAAGCCTGAGTTCACAGATCAATTAGAGCTTCAGCTAATCCAGTTGGCGCAACTAGGTAAAATTCCCATTCCATTATCAGATGCGCAACTGAAACAGATATTAATCCAGCTTCAATCTCGAAAGCGGGAAACAAAAATAACAAGGATATGAAATGTATGGCGCGAGTTAAACCAGCAGCCAAAAAACGTCGTTTAGCTAAAGCAGGAAAAGAGACATCGTCTGTTCCTACATGGGTCATTGCAAGAACAGATGGCAAAGTCAGAACTAACCCTAAACGTCGAAGGAACTGGCGAACCAGAAAAATAAAACCATAGGAGACTTAGATTATGGAAACTCAAGCTAAAGAGGAAAAGCTTCCAAAAGAAGATTCAGCGGAGACAACTTCTATTAAGGAAAATGAGCCTCTACTAGAAACAATTGAGAAAGAAATAGAAGTTGAGGAAGAAACCAAAACTGAAAGCGACACTTCTGCGGAAAAGGAAGAAGCAACATCCCGTAAGAAAAAAGAAAAAGACGAAGACATAGTGGAAGAGAAAACTTATACAATTCCGCTAGCCAAAGCTTTGATTATGCCTCCACGTAAACGTGCTCCTCGTGCTATCCGCATGATTAAGGCCTACATACGGAAACACATGAAGGTACCACTCCGGGCTGAGGAAGAAGATGAAGAAGCTCCAAAAATTATGTTAACCAATCAGCTAAATGAGTGCATCTGGGGCAGGGGCATCGAGAAACCTCCGCGAAAAATTAGAGTACGTGCCACTAAAGACAAAGACGGTAACGTTACTGTTCACCTCGCTGAAGTCAGCTGAAATTCCTTTCAACTGTTTTTTAATATCTTTCTATGTTTACCTCTGTCAAAGCGTCAAAGCAGTTTGAAAGTCACCTTATCTAAAAATTCTTTTTACATTGTTTAACCAATCAATTTTTTGGAATATCCTTTGAGAAGTTCTGACGGATTTAATTTCAATAGTTATAAAAGCAACAGAGTGCTATAAAATTGCCATGCACTCCAAATTTGCGATAACTAAATTGAAAGCTATACTTATAATCGACATAATTATTGTTGCTTTAGCTGCATCAGCCTACCTGTATGTTGATGCATTGCCCGGCGTGACGCTTTCTACTGACCAAATACAGTTCGTAGATTTACAAGTAGTTCCAAACAGGGTTATGCTTGGCCAAGCAGTTGTGATTTCAGTTAACGCTACCAGCAAGATAAGCGAGGAAGGAGTCTATACCGCCGAACTGTTCCTTGACGGGGTGTTGCATCAGACAAGTACAATTAATTTTGCTGGAATTGAAACTAAGACCATAATGTTTACCATTTCTCACGCAACGGAAGGCACACATGTTGTTAAGATCGGTCCTCTAGAAGGCAGTTTTATAGTTCTTAATATATTTGAATTATCCAATTTGGCGGTCAACCGAACCGAGGCTAGTGTGGGCGAAGCTATAGGGATAACCGTTAAAGTCACCAACCGGGGACAAGAGACCGGAGAATACTCAATACCGCTTACCATCAACGGTGCCCTATTCCAAACCAAAACTGGGCAGCTTGAAGCTGGTGCAAGCACAAACGTTTTGTTTGAAGTTGTTGAGCAAACCGAAGGAACCTATCAATTCCGAGTCGGCAGTTTAAATGGCACCTTCAAGGTTGTTTCTGCCGCATTACCCCCTAAACCTGCCGAGTTCAAAGTTGACAACCTTACAGTTGACCCTGAAGTAGCGGACTTCGGTTCTCCTGTTGACATAACTGCTAAGGTGACTAACGTCGGTGAACTCAGCGGTTCATACACCGCCGAATTAACTGTGAACGGCGAAACAAAAGGAACAAAAACCCTCCAACTCAGAGGTGGAGAAACAGTAGACGTAGCTTTCACTTTAACCCAAATTGCAAAAGGTACCTATAATATTAAAATCGGTGACGCAACCGCTACCCTTAAAGTGCAAGATCCATCTAAAATTCAGCTTATTAACATGATTGTTAAACCCTATGAAGTTTGGGCTGGAGATACCGTTACTGTTATAGTTAGAGGGAATAATACTGGCGATGCCAGCAGCCTTTCTCTGAAACTAAAAGTTGACGGCGTGACTGTTCAAACAAAGACCCTTACATTGGCTGCGGGTGAAGTGGGCACTGTAGAATTTACTTTCACGGCTCCTCCACTTGAAGGCGGAGACTCGCAAATGCATAGTGTCACAGTTAATAACTTGTCAGGAGGCATCTTAGTAGTTAAAACAGGTTACCATACGCTCTCCGTTTCAATATCACCTTACGGAAACGCAGATTTTAATTTGACTTTGCCAAACGGGCAGGTTGAAAAACATAAAACTTTCTGGTCTGCTCTTTTACCTGAAGGAATCTATACAGTAACCATGCCATCTACCGATCCTGAGGGAGTAGCTGTTTGGATTGGGTGGGACGACAACAGCACTAGTCTCTCTAGAACCATCAACTTGACAACTAGGACTTCAATTACAGCCAATTATAACCCTGGTTCATCCTGTCCTTCGGTGTACTTCTGGAATGGCTCAGACTATGTTTATGTCGCCGACATATCCAATGACGGGTGGTTAGGCTATACGGGATACATGACTCCAAACGGTTCCATAGTATACTTGGGCGGTAACCCTTGGGACCACGCTAAACTCGACAAAACCAAATTACAACCTATTCTAATAGGTAATAACAGCTATTATTCTTTAAAGCTCCTTCAGCAGTGGAATGAACTGTTCTATCTAGATGCAGCTTATATGGTGGTGGTTGACCACCCTGCAGATACAGATGTCTATGCAACTTTGATGAGCTATCTTAACCCCCTGTTTAATGATCAGATATACACCGTTGATAAAAGTAACATCAAAACACCTGTTTCGGCTGTAAACGAAAAAGGACAAAACGTTTTGCCTCACATAAGCCAATTGGACAAGGTTTTCACCCCTGGCATTAACGGTTTACTTAGTCCTTCATGGAATAACATTAGTTGGAATCAGTTAACTTTGAACTTGGGTGATTTATCCAATGCATCTAAAATTAAACTGATAATTAACGGCATGGTGGATTGGGGTCTAGCTGCGATGTACTACGATTGGATTGCACAGTTTAAGGCAGCAGCTGCCCAAGGAATCCTACCCAATGGTACGCAGATAACCCCGCCACCATACATAGAAATTCAAGATTCAACAGGAAAGTGGGTTCGTGTTTCAGACAGTTTCCAGTTGCCTCTTCCTGCTGATTATGTTGCCCGAACCTATATTGTTGACATAACAGGTATTTTCCCCCCCAATGTTACAGAATACAAAATACGGATTAGCAACTTTTGGAATGTAACCTTTGATTACATAGGCATAGATACTTCTCCGCAAAAACCAATTTCTGTTCAGCGTCTTGATCTTTCCTCTGCTACTCTCACTCAAGCATTCACTAGTCCGTCGCTTGCTTCAGGGAACTTCACGCGGTATGGCAATGTTACACCTTTGTTGCTTACTGCGGATGACATGTTTGTAATTGGTAGACAAGGTGATGAAGTTTTACTGCTATTCCCAACGGGTGCTCTTCAACCTTTAGCTGAAGGCATGGAACGCGACTATTTCATGTTTGCGGCATGTTGGTTTAAGGATCCACCCAACAACTGGGGCTACGGCTTTGACTTCACAGTTGAGCCTTTGCCGTTCCGAGCGATGAGTGGCTTTCCTTATCCGCCCTCCGAGAGTTACCCACAAGACGAAGCTTACATACAGTATCTACGCGAATGGAACACTCGCGTCGTAGAGGCGCCTCGCCCACAACCTCAATTGGTCTTGTCGCCTTTGGTGGTGTGGGTTGCCGCGGTAATCTCCGTGTTATCCTTAACCAACGTAGGAGTTCTGCTGTACTTCAAAAAACATGTAAAATAGCAAAATTTAGATAAGGAGCTGAAGCTGTGCCAATCATAGCTGAACTATTAAAATTGACTATTCTAGCAGGAGTAGCAATAGCAGGAATACTTGCAGTTCTGATATGGAAGAAAAACTTAACGGCAAGAGTAACTTATCTACGCTTCTGGATCCAGATAACATCAGTGATCACGATTTTTTACATATACAGTGTGCTTAATCAACTCCTGTTTTTGTTGGCAGGCGTTTTTATTATGACCATTTTTCTGGGCAGATTCTTCTGCGGTTGGTTTTGCCCCTTTGGTTTTTACATGGATTTAATAACCCAAGTCCGTAGAGTATTCAAGAGGCGTTATCGAAAACTTCCTGTTAAAATCAACGGTGTTCTAAATAGACTTAGGTATGGCTTTTTGGTTTTTTTCCTTTTAGCGCCACTCATTTTTAGTTCTACAAACACATGGTTGTGGCCTTACGCTTTAACCCTCTCAGGTCCTTTTAGACCACTGCTAGTTCTATTGAGCCCTCTCGAACCTTTAATTATACCTTGGGCAAGCCCTATCTCGGTTAGCGGCGTGAACATAAGTTATCCATACGCCTCAGACTTTGCATTCTACTTGGGGGAAAATTTAGAATTGATCGCTATCTTCACGTTTATCATTTTGACAATCATTGCCTCCTTGTTTGTGCGGCGCTTTTGGTGCCGCTTCTGCCCCACAGGAATATCCCTTGCAGTTGTAAACCGTTTCAAAGGCTTTAAGTGGTTGCCTTTTGTTTACCTCTATAAAGTGGAAGAAAAATGCACGAAATGTGGCATCTGTGAGAGGGTTTGTCCTGTGCAGGTGACAGAGGTATACGAGCAGAAAGGCGGAAAAATTAACACTTCTATGTGTCTTAATTGTTTCCGTTGTGTTGAGATGTGCCCATACGAGAGCTGTCTAAAAGTGAACCTAGCGGGTAAAACCTTGTTTAAGTCCCGGAACTGGTTGGAGCCCGCCAAAACCGAGTAGTTAAGTTGGTTACAAAGTGTCAGATGATACCGCAACACAGAAAAGGTAGGTTGCAGAGATATCGCCAAATGACAATTACTTGAGGCGCATTATTCTTGACGGTTTATTTAACCAGCATAATCGGTAGCGCAAGCATAGGTGTCTACACACTTGCCACTGATAAGTTTGTTCTGATTCCAAAGATGGTACCAGAAGCTAAGGCTCAGAAAACAGCCGAGTGGCTCAATACTAAACTTGTTCACACCACCATCGGTGGCTCGCTATTAGGGGGAGCCCTAGCCTGCGCCAACTCGCATGGAATTGTGCTTTCGCCGTTTGTGCGCCAAGAAGAACTTGATACAATCAAAGCCTCTTTCGATGGTGTCGTGACAGTCATGGAAAGTCGTAAAACTGCTTTTGGCAATTTGATTTTAGCTAACGATAAAGGTGCAATAGTTGACCCCCGCATGAAGGATTTTGTTCGCAAACAGGTATCTGATACGTTAGATGTAGAAGTGGTTTCAGGCACAATTGCCGGTTTAACATACGTGGGTTCGTTGGCTGTAGCAACTAATAAAGGTGTTTTGGCCCATCCGCAGCTCAAAGAAGATGAAAAGAAGCTGTTGGAGTCAGTTTTGAAGGTGCCTGTTGATGTAGGCACCGTCAATTGTGGTATACCCTACGTGGGTACAGGTTTGATTGCGAATAGTCATGCCGCAGTTGCTGGTTCTTTGACAACAGGACCCGAGATGTTTATAATAGGGAATGCATTGGATGTTGTGCAGGAAGTTGAGTAAATGAAGGTTTTCAGAATAACCGGCGAAATCAAGAAACCTAAATTGAACACCACGTTTGTTCAAGAAGTCCTAGCTGACAAAGCAGAGCATGCAGAAGAAAAAATATACGCTGAAATCGGCAGCAAGCATCGCGTGAAACGGTGCCACATAAAGATCCTTCAGGTCACAGAAGTTTCGCCTGAAGATATTGATAACCCCGTTTTGAAGAAACTTGTTGCTGGGGAATAAATAGTTTGGCTAATGTGATCAAGGAAGAAGAACTGCGTAAGCTCAGTTTGGAGCTTCAGTACTACGAGCAAGCAGCTGAAACTCTCCAACAACGTCTCACTATGATGAACGCTGCAGTGACAGATTTGACCTATGCCAATATGACTCTGGAAAGTGTAGAAAAGGAAAAAGAAAATACTGAACTTCTCGTACCTATAGGAGGCAGTAGCTACGTGAAAGTTAAACTTGCAGACAGCAACAAAGTTGTAGTGGGTTTAGGCGCTGGAGTTTCAGTGGAAAAAACGCTGCCCGAAGCTAAGGAAATAGTTAAAGAACGTATTGAAGAATTGGAGAAAGCCCGTATTGCAGCTCAACAGCAACTCTCTCAGATTATTGAGCGGATAAACCAAGGCAGAGCCCGTATTGAAGGGTTAGTTGCCGAATTAAGACAAGGAAAGCCGTAGAAATATGTTTGATAAGCTCAAGTCGGGACTTAAAGGTCTTGTTACCAAAGTCACCACAACTGAGCTTAAAGCTGAAACTTTACGTCCTTTACTTGCTGATTTTAAAATTTCCTTTGCAGATAATGACGTTGCATTTCCTGTAGCAGACAAAGTCTGCGATGAGTTGGCTAAACGCTTAGACGGTCTGCAAGTGAAGAGGCTAGAGGATCGCAAAAAAATCATCCAGGATAATCTCCGTCAAGTACTTCTGGAAGTTATGCGTACTAATAAAAAAATAGACATCATGGATTTGGCTGAGGAGAAGAGGAAAAAGAAAGAGCCTCTAATTTTGCTTTTTGTAGGCATTAACGGTACAGGAAAAACCACAACTATGGCCAAGGTAGCACAGTTCTTTAAGGACAAAAAATACTCCGTGGTTTTCGCTGGCAGCGACACTTACCGCGCAGGTAGCATTGAACAGTTGGAGGAACACGCAAAGCGCCTCAACCTACGCGTGATAAAGCACCAGTATGGCGCTGATCCTGCCGCTGTAGCCTACGACGCCATCGACCACGCGAAAGCACATGGCATAAACGTAGTTCTTATAGATTCAGCAGGTAGAATGCAAACTAACCAGAATCTTATGAACGAACTTGCTAAAATTAAGCGTGTTGTTACTCCCGACTTGACTATTTTGACAGTAGATTCGCTAGCGGGAAACGATGCTGTTGTACAAGCAGAAGAGTTCAATAGGTGCATAGGAATCGACGCGACGATTTTAACTAAAGTAGATGCTGACGTCAAGGGCGGCGCAGCTCTCAGCGTCACATACGTGACGCAAAAGCCAATCTTATTTATCGGTGTAGGGCAGACCTACAAAGACCTTGAAGTATTTAATCCTGAGGCTTTCGTCAATATGATTTTGCGATAAAACGGTGTTTTGATATCTATTGCAGTAGTTTTAGTAATATGGCTTTAGCGGAGTATAATCTATTCTCGGCTTGTTTATAAATTATCGACTTTGGACTCTCGATGACGTCTGCAGTGATTTCGTAGCCACGGTGAATAGGCATATCATGCATTATGTAGGCTTTGCTGTCTTTTAGCATTTCTTTGTTTATCTGGTAGGCCATCATCTGCTTGAGGCGCTTCTCTTTTTCTTGGGCAAATTTTGGATCGGTGAAGAACTCCATGTCTATCCATGTGTCTGTGTAAACAAAATCCGCGTCTTTCAAGGCGCTTTTTACGTCTAGAGTGCTCTTCCACAACCCAGTCTTCTTAGCTTCTCTGAGTAGTTCTTCATCACGTGATGGCTCATTAAAAATAGGCGTGATCGTAGTCAACTCTATGCCAGTCTTGGTGCAGGCTTCAATTAGAGAGTTACATACGTTATTGTGGATACCAATATAAACCAACTTTACGCCTTCTAGCTTGTGTTGTCTTTCTTTGATTGTAATCAAATCAGCCAACGCTTGGCTAGGGTGATAGCGTTCGTCACAACCATTAATAATTGGTACACGCGAAGCCTGCATCATTTTCTGCAGATCTGAATTGTACAACATTCTTGCCATCACGCCGTCAACGTTACGCGATAAATACTGTAACTCGTCTCCAATGTCTGCCAATTCAAAATTTGTGGTTCGCCAATCGATATACAATGCATGACCACCAAGCTGCGTCATGGCAACCTCAAATGAAACTCGCGTGCGTGTACTGGTTTTCTGGAAAATCAGAGCTATCGATTTACCATTTAATGCTCTAGCAAATTTTTTTGGGTCACGTTTAACCTCGATACCTAAATCAACAAGTTCTGTAAGTTCCTTACATGACAGCTCCCTGAAATTCATCAAGTGCATGATTTTAAGCCTTCCACCAAAAGCATGGTGAGCCGTTTTGACAATTAAGCTTTATGGAAACCTTTTTCTCTAAACAACTCCACTTCACAAATATGATTCTGCTCGTCTACTCTAACCAAGATACAGCAGGCACAAACATCGCACGGTGTATACTTAAACGCCAAGTTTTCACTGCAAGTAACCAAACCTGCCACAGTAGAACCGTCTACACAACTAACATCAACCAACAGCTCGTTACCCTTGTCGCTATAACAGATGAAGCAGTTAACGCACAAAATTTGCCTGAATCCTTTCCAAATTCTAGTCTCATTATATTTCTCTCCCGTCACAGTAGCCAAAGTGGTAAACCTACACTCTCCGTGCACACACCAGGAAATTTCGCGGAAGCCAAACTGGGTGGGTTAGCAGATACCCTTTCTGTTTCTCCAGCCAACGCCATGCATATTGCCCTCAAAGCCCTAAATCAGCAAAAGCAGCAAAGGAATCTATGCTACGAAGTATCCTACGAATGTACACACCATGGGCCTTCACTGAATGTGCCCACAATGTTTGTCGAACTTGGTAGCACACCAACCCAGTGGAGAGACTTACACGCGTCAGACGCTGTTGCCCAAGCTGTGCTGGAAATGATTGGAAGCCTCAACGAATCTTCGGTTCCAGCTGTGGTGGGTATAGGCGGACCACATTACAACCAAAAATTTACAAAGATGGCCCTCAATAATGAAGCAGCCTTTGGTCATATTGTTCCAAAACACGCTGTCTCACTGCTAAACATTGAACTTCTAAGCCAATGCATCCAAAAAACTGCGGAAAAAACAAGCTGTGTCATACTGGACTGGAAAGGCATCAAAAGCCAAGACAAACCTGGCCTCCTCTCCCTCTTAAAGGAAACAGATCTTTTTGTAAAAAAAGTTTAAACTCCAAATAGGGCAAAAGTTATCTGCTAAAACGCAAAGATTACAGTAACGTTTATTATATCTAACTGAAATCTTCAGTGTGCGGTTAATATGGGAATGCGTTCATGGCTACAGCAGGCAGCGAGAACTCTGAAACTCGCCTCAAAACCTGATAAAGAGGAGCTATGGCTCTCAATAAAAATCTCCTTGCTGGGCATAGGTGTAATCGGACTCGTAGGTTTCATAATTAAGCTAATTGCAACTTCAATTCCCGCGTAGAAGGAAACTTTCATGGATAAAAAAGACGACCAGTTCCAAACAAAGATTTTCGCTGTCAAAACAACCACAGGTCAAGAACGCAATGTAGCTCGCTTGATAGCCGCAAAAGTTGAAATGGAAAAAATTCCAATTAAATCCCTATTGGTTCCAGACACTTTGAAAGGCTACGTGTTCATAGAAGCAGATGGACCACACCTCGTCGAGGAAGCCATAGCTGGAGTTCGCCATGTGCGCTCAAGAATTCCTGGTTTGGTGAGCTTCAACGAGATCGAACGTTACATTGTCAGAAAGCCCGTCATTGAAGATCTAGGCGAGGATGATGTTGTGGAAATTACAGGTGGGCCTTTCAAGGGTATGCGAGCAAAAATTACCCGTATTGACAAGTCTAAAGGTGAAGTAACTTTGGAGTTGCTTGAAGCGACCTTTACTTTGCCCATCACAGTTCACTCAGACTATGTGAAGTTAATAGAAAAAGGAAACCGAAGTGAAGAATAATGGTTGAAATGAAAACAGTAGAACTGCTAGTAGCAGGTGGACAAGCTACAGCAGGGCCACCGTTGGGTCCTGCGCTTGGTCCATTAGGCTTAAACATAATGGCAGTGGTAAACAAAATCAACGAACTCACCAAAGACTACGCTGGCATGAAAGTTCCAGTGAAGATTTCAGTTAACCCTGAAGACAAAACCTTCGAGGTTACTGTGGGAACTCCAACGTCGTCTGCGCTGCTGGTTGCTGAACTTAAAGTTGAAAAAGGCTCAGGTACACCAAACTCTGCTAAAATAGGCGATTTATCAGTAGAGCAAATAATACGTATAGCCAAAATCAAGCGCCCTGAACTACTCGCAAAAACCCTTAAAGGTGCAGCTAAAGAGTTAATGGGCACCTGCGTAAGCATGGGCGTAACTGTTGAAGGCAAAGACCCACGTGAAGTCCAAAAAGAAATTGATAACGGTCAATATGACGCCATGTTCAAAGAGTGATTACCAAGCGAATATTTTTATAACTGCAACCCAATCCTGATTGACACGAGGCTTAAAAATGCCCTTAGACAAGAAAACTCTGTTAGACGCGGTGAAAACGGCAAAAGCGGAGTCTGGCAAAAAGAAGTTCACCCAGACTGTAGACATGATTATAAATATCAAAGAAATTGATATGAAAGCCCCTGAAGGCAAAATTCAAGAAGTTGTTGAACTTCCGCGTCCCCCCTCTAAGCTGAACAAGGTGTGCGTTGTCGCTTCTGGCGAGTTCGCCCTGAAAGCAAAAAGAGCAAACGCAGATAACGTGATTGAACGTGCTGACCTTGAAGCGTTAGCGGGCAAAAAGAAAGAACTCCGTAAAATAGCTGCCGCTTATGACGTGTTCATCTCTGAGGTTCCTTTGATGCCTCTAGTGGGTAGAATCCTAGGTCCTGTTTTGGGTCCAAGAGGAAAGATGCCTATCCCTGTTCCACCAGCTGCTGATATAGCGCCAATTATTGAACGGAACCGTAAAACCATTGTTGTTCGTATGCGTAACCAGCCCATTATTCAAACTTCCATAGGCACAGAAGATCAGTCAGATGAAGATTTAGTGGAAAATATTCAAGCTGTTCTCCGTGTTTTAGAGGGTAAACTTAAACGCGGTTTCAAAAACATCGACGTCATATTCATCAAAACGTCGATGGGTGAACCTGTAAAGATTAAGGCTTAAGAGGAAACTGCCATGCCGTCTCAACTAGTATTACAAGAAAAATCTGGTGAAGTTGAAGAAATCAAAGCATTACTTAAAGAATATAAATCCATTGGAATCGCCAGCTTACAAAAAGTGCGCGCAACTCAACTGCAAGAACTCAAAAAGAGTCTAGCAGGCAAAGTTTACATGCGTGTCTTGAAGAACACGCTTATGAAAATCGCAATCCGAGAGTTAGGCGACGAGAAACTCAAAAAGCTTGAGCCCTTCTTAGAAGGCTCCAACGTTCTACTTTTCACGGAAATTAACCCCTTCAAGCTTGCACTTTTACTGGAACGTGGAAAAGTAAAGACCATTGCTAAATCAGGTGACATCGCCGCAATGGACGTTATTGTTCCTGAAGGAAGTACGGGGCAGCCTCCAGGTCCAATAATCAGCCAGTTGAACAGTGTAGGTTTACCTACACGCATCGAATCTGGGAGCGTTTGGGTTGCTAAAGACACCTTAGTGGTGCGCAAAGGCGAAGTTATCAATGAGCGGCTTGCAGGTGTACTTTCCAAGCTTGGCATAAAAGCTGTGGAGGCTGGCCTTTCTATGCGCGCCGTTTATGATAATGGTTTTGTGATCTTAGATAACCAGCTGAAAATCGATCTTGAAGCCACCAAACAGAGTTTGCAACAAAGCCAAACTGAAGCGTTTGCACTGGCGTTAGGAATAGCTTATCCTACAAGTGAAACAATCAAATCACTGTTGCAAGTGGCTCATCAAAAGGCAGTCGCATTATCTTTAGGTGCAGCGATACCCACCAAAGAAACAATTAGCGATTTAATCCGCAAAGCGCACGCAGAAATGCAGAGTCTCAGCGTTGCAGTGGAGAAAGTCAAACCCAAAGCAGCCTAATCGGTTGTCGAGTTTGGTACTCGACAACGGTCTCCCCGTTTTTTAGTTGTATTTTTATTTTTGGGTTGTTGAGATAAAAATTTTCGTCTGTGAAGTTTTACAGAAAAATTTTAATTATTTAATTGGTTAACTTCCAGTTAGTTTGGGTGTTTTTTAATGATGTTTGAAACTTATGTCAAAGCCATTCTACCTCGTACTAGAGACGTGACAAGTTTTAGATTTACAAAACCTGTAGAGTTGAGGTATTCTCCTGGGCAGTACATGTTTGTCACAATAAGCGCAGGTGAAAAACAACTCACACACCCTTTCAGTTTTTCTAGTAGCCCCACTGAGAAAGACTTCGTTGAATTCACAAAAAAATTTACCAGCAGCGAATATTCAGTTGCACTAAAAGCTCTAAAGCTTGGAGATAGCGTAAAAATTGATGCCCCATATGGCTCCTTTACTTTTATGGGTGAGCATAAGAAGATTTTGCTTTTAGCAGGCGGCATTGGAATTACCCCTTTTAGAAGTATATGTCGGTACTCCACTGATTTACAACTTCCCAGTGAGATTGTTCTTTTATATGGTTGCCGAACTGAAAACGACGTCTCCTTTGGAGCAGAACTTGAATTAATGCAGCAGCAGAATCCAAAACTGAAAGTTATCTTTGTACTTAACGAGGCAAGTAACAGCTGGCATGGTAAAGTTGGCTTAATAACAGCCGACCTTATAAAAGAAGAGGTGCCTGACTACAAAGAGCGTACATTTTTTGCGTGCGGTCCACCTGCAATGGTCGTAGCTATGAGTAAAATTGTTGCTGAGTTAGGTCTACCTAAAAAACAGTTAAAACTAGAATCATTTACAGGACATATATAATGTACCTATGTTCTTGGCCTGAGGCGTGGAAATTTAAGTTGACCTACATGTTTCAGTATCCATTGCACAAGCTCATCATAAACTTCTAGCCCTGTCTTCGTCAAAACTACTAAGCCGTTTTCATCAATTATGATGAAACTTTTATTTTCCATCCAATCCAAATACCTAACTAATTTATCATATGCTAAACCGGTAGAAATTGCTAATGTTGTTTTATTTACTTTATTCTTTTCCTTCAATGATTTGATAATTCTGGCAACTACGTACAGGTCAGGTTTAGAGCTCTGTATTTCTGAGTTCATGACTTAATCTCCGTAATTCACACTGTAGTTTTTCTATTGCTCGGATTTCATTGAACCTTTTTGAAAGTTCCTTTTTCAAGTATCCAAACGTGATAAGTAGAGCCGTCCACATTGAAGCTCCGCCAAGTATTTGCGTTTGATGCAAAATCATGTAGGTTGTGAGATTAAACATGAGACCTGCTACAAAATAGGTTATAATCCAGTAAGCCACTCCTTTTACTAGACCGTACATAACATAATTAAGTCCCCCCGCTGAAATTGTGTTGAAATAGGACTCAAAATTCATCTCCGATAGCATTTTTAATGCCGAAGGAAACCCACGTGAAAGTTCATATTTCCACTCACCTGTCTTAACAGAGTTTATTTGCTTTTTGACAAAAACTACTCCTATCACAACGCCGACTATTGGAATAAGGACAAGAAGAAAAGTCAAAAAAAACCTGTGCGCGGGCTCAAATGGTGCTAAAAGGCCCGTGTAGGGTAATAGGGTACTTGTTAGAATAACAACGACTATGGAACTGGTGATTATTAACGCAAATTTATTGAAATGGTTAGCTAGAACTTCGTATTTTTTAACTTCGTCAAGAGTTTCCATTAGCTCTCTAACTTTAGCTATAACTTTTTCTTCAGTTATTGAATTCTCGCTTTTTTCGAGCATAATATCCCAGCAATTCAGCTGAACTTTAAGTGTAACATTAAATAGATTTTGACCTTGTCGTGGATATAATATAAACTCCCCCTCAGGGAGGCACATTAATATTTCTTTTTACAGAATAAAAAAAACTATAAAAAATGAAAGGTGTAAATTAAAAATGATTCAAAAAAAGCAAAAACCATGTGCTGCCGTCTCGTTTGCATTTATTACGTTGATTACGCGTGGATCCATTAAGGTAAACCGCTACCTAACAAAGAGCTTTCTCTTTATTCTAATTTTGAGTGTTGCTACTTTGCCTCTCTTTGCCTCACCAGTTAAAGCTGCAGATATCAACACCTATACTTTTATTGTTGCTCGCCCTAACCCAGTTGGTGTTGGTCAAAGTTTACTAGTGACTTTCCTGTTTCATATGCCTCCTCCGGGAACTACAGGTGCTCGATGGGAGAACGTTACAATTAGGATAACTGCTCCTGACGGCAGCGTTGAAACCAAGGGACCATACCGTTCAGATTCGGTTGGAGCCAACTGGTTTACATATATCCCAACAAAAGTTGGCACATACCAAATGCAGGTGCTTTTTCCAGGGCAAACAATTGGAAACAACTACTACAAACCAAGTCAAAGTCAAGTTTTAACAATCACAGTTCAAGAGCAACCTGTCCAGGAATGGCCCGCAGCTGACCTGCCATCGAATTATTGGACACGCCCCATAGATGCACAATACAGAGAATGGTACACTATATCGGGAAACTGGCTAACAGGACTTTACAACACTACAGGCATAATGGCAAATCCATATAACCCTTACACTAAAGCACCCAACTCTGCCCACATTATGTGGACAAAACCAATAGATTTCGGAGGACTCATCGGCGGAGAATATGAATCGCATAGCTACTATGAAGGACTTTCGTATGAAGACAAATGGAGTCCTGTCGTAATAATCCAGGGAAGGCTTTACTATAATACACGTTTAAGTTCGTGTCTATGGCAAGGCGTAGCTTGTGTTGATTTACGCACAGGCGAACAATTGTGGTGGAAAAACAACACCATCATATCAATCGGACAAATATTTAATTACGACTCCATCAACCAACACGGTGGCATAGCGTATCTATGGGATATTGGCGTAGCAAATACCACTACCTATCGTCTTTTTGATGCGTTTACAGGAGACCAAATTTTAACTTTGGCTAATGCGACAACAGGGCAAATTATGTTTGGGCCTTCAGGAGAATTACTTGTGTATGTTATCAACTCCGCTCGACAATGGTTGGCACTGTGGAATTCAACTACCTGCTTTGACAAAAACGGGTTAATTACATATCAAAGCACAAGCATCAGAGATGCCCTTGGTGTTTACGGCGGGCAGCTAAGACTTCAGCAAGGAACCTACGACTGGCTTAAAGGCATTGACTGGAACACCACCATTGCCAACTTGGCTGGGCAATCAATCGCAGGTACTAACGGTGAGGTAGTGCTTGTTTCAGCAACTACAACATCAGCCACCGGCGAACAAACCTTAGTACATATTGGCTACAATGCTAAAACTGGAAGTCAAATGTGGATGTACAACTATACAACTGCTAGTAGCGCACCCAGCTATGATTTTGGTCCGATAGGCAATGGCGTTTACACTTTCCACCGAAAAGAAACGCTGCAAGATTCCGCATATAACCTCTACACTGGACAACAAATATGGGTCACGGAGCCTGCATCAAGTGGCTGGAATACTTTCTACGTGGAAGGTGCAATTGCCTATGGTAAATTTATTCGAGGCGACATGGCTGGACATGTAACTGCCTTTGACATAAATACTGGTGTACAACTGTGGGATTACTACTTAGGAAGCAGTGGATTCGAGACAGCCTACGGTTCTTGGCCCATCTGGGGAACTGCCGGTGCTCGTTCTCCCGAGTACATCTCGACATACGCCCTAGTTGTTGCAGATGGCAAGGTCTACGTCTCCACTGCTGAACACTCGCCTAGTCAGCCCCTCTACCGCGGCGGAAAAATAGTTGCAATAGACGTAGAAACAGGGAGGAGTCTTTGGAACATATCCGGTTGGATGCGCGATCCCGCTATCGCCGACGGCTATCTTGTTACGCTCAACTCTTATGACAACCAGATCTATTGCTTTGGCAAAGGTCCAAGCGCTATAACCGTATCTGCACCGCAAACTGAAGTTCCTAAAGGAACAAAAGTTCTCTTAACAGGTACTGTCACAGACCAGTCCGCTGGAGCCAAACAGCTTGTTCAAAGTGGAAAGTTCAGTACTGTGCCTGCGGTATCTGATGAAAGTATGAGCTCTTTTATGGAATACATATACATGCAAAAGCCTAAGCCCGCAGACATCAAAGGTGTGACGGTTAAACTAACTGCGATCGATCCGAACGGCAACTTCCAAGACATAGGCACAACTGTTGCTGACGAAAACGGGAAATACGGCATTACATGGGTTCCTCCAGTTGAAGGTGTCTACCATGTCAAAGCAACATTTGAAGGCAGTAATTCATACTATCGCTCTGAAGACACAACCTACTTCATAGTCGGTGCAGCGCCCTCAGCAGTTCCAACTGCACCAACACCGACAGCTATACTACCAGCTACACCAACTACGACTCCGTTGGTTTCGCCTTCTGTTGTTCCTGAACCTGAAGCCACCACGCCCGACAGTGTTGACATCTACATAATAGTCGCTGTAGCAGTTATAATCGTAGTAATAGTTACCGCTGCATTTATCCTCAAAAAGCTCAAATAAAAACAAAACTTCACACCCCTTTTATTTCATTATGTTACAGAGAAATGAAAACGCTGAGTGGGCTCTGGCAGTATCATTTCAACCTTGTAACACAGGATTTTCTGTTTTCTCTCCGAAAACCTCACAGAACTGAACCTGCCCAGAGCCCCAGCAGACCAACTGTAAAGAAGTGGCTTTTATGGGTAGAATCGCCGTGTAGTCCTCGGGAATGGGATCGCATCTATTATGTTGTCTAGATCTAGCATCCATGTTAGTAAACGTTCTATACCCATTCCAAAGCCAACATGGGGTACTGTACCGTATCTCCGTAAATCCAAATACCACTCGTAATCTTCAGGGTTCAAACCTTGCTCTTTCATGCGTTCAATAAGCTTCTCTTTGTCGTCCTCTCTTTGTCCCCCTGTCGAGATTTCGCCAATTTTAGGGACCATCATGTCCACTGACAACGCAACTTCAGGTTGATCACGATAAGTTTTACAGTAAAACGCCTTGATGGCTGTGGGATAATCATAAACAAAGAAGGGTTTCCCAAACTCTTCCGCTAAGGCTTTTTCGTCTTCATAGCCCAAGTCGTCGCCCCACTTCAAATCTGGATTTTTCACCTTGAGCCGTTCAATGGCTTCAGCGTAGGTTATTCGTGGAAACGGAGCTTTAACCTGAGCCAGTTTGTTAATGTCAGCGCCAAGTTCTGAGAATTCTTTTTGGCAGTTCTGAGCAACTTTTTGGCATATGTACTCCATAAGTCCTTCTTCAAACATCATCAGTTCGTTCATGTCAGCAAACGGCCACTCGCCTTCCATATGCCAGTACTCCGTAAGGTGCCTAATGGTACGGCTTTTCTCTGCGCGGAAAGAAGGCGCAATACAGTAAACCTTCTCTAAAGAGTAAATTAGAATTTCAAGGTAAAGCTGGCTACTTTGAGTTAAATAGAGGTTCTGATCAAAATACTTTAGCCCAAAAAGAGTGCTCCCGCCTTCAACTGCAGCGCTTATAAACATCGGCGGAGAAATCTCTGTGAAATTTTCTTTCTCAAAATATTCACGAGCATACGATAGCACTTTTGCGCGGACTTTCATTATCAAATTCATTTTGCGGCTTCGTAGCCACAAATGCCGCATATCCCTGATGAATTCTTCGCTTTTATCTTTAGTTATAGGGAAAAGTTCAGCTAAGCCAATGATTGAAACGGCTTCTGCTGCGACTTCATAACCACCAGGTGCGCGTTTATCCTTTTTCGCGGTGCCTTCCAGTGTAAGGGAGGACTCTATGGTTAACTTCTTCGCTTCACTCCACGCCGGGGTGTCTTTCTTTACAGTACATTGGATGACGCCTGTGGAGTCTCGAACCAGAAGGAAGATAAGTTCTTTTCCTTCACGTCTACGGTAAATCCAGCCTCGTATGGTAACTTTTTGGTTTTCATAGCTCCCACTCAAGACTTCTCGAATTTTTACCAGTGTCATCAAGCATCAACTGTTTCGGACTAAATACTTATTTCACACCTAAATGCCTATCTCTTTTTTGTCCTACAAAATAACGCTTCTGGAGGCAACTTTTAGTATAAAAAAAGTGGGTGAAGTGTTTGACTGCTCTCTTTGAACTAAGAGCCCTTGACTGAGGTTTACCAGTCAGGCAGAACTTTTATGGGCGAAACAACTGATGTAATTGAACTTTCTAACCCATCAATCTGCTGAATCAGCAAGACCGAAGTTTCCAAATCATCATAATCTTCTGCTTTCACAGAGCAAATCACGTCGTAAGGTCCAAGCACACTGTCTGCAGACAAAACTTCAGGTATTCTGAGCAGTTTAGTTCTAACATCTTCTACATTTTGCGGTTTTGTATTCAAAAAGAGGAAAGCAAAAGGTTTCTCTGCACATACAGGACCTTCGGCAGCCACAATAAGGCTCATCGTTTTAGTGATCAAATCTTCATCTGCACCTATCATCCGGATGGGGTTAACCCATTTTTCTATAAATTCTTCAACAGTTGTCAAATTTTGAAATCGCACCAATATGTCCACTGGACCAAAAAGCAAGAAGACATTTTGCTGGTCAATGTTGAAGTTGAAAAGCAGCTTCTTCAGTACCTCGTTGTAGGCGCCTGGCTTACAAGTTAAACCCATGTACGCTTTCACGTTTGGCACCCAATATAATTAGAGCAAACCTCTGCTAAAATATTTGTCTTCCTTTTTGTTATTGTAACTAGATTTCTTTGGTTTTAGGCTCAGAAATTTTGAGCGTTGCAAGTAACCCAAAGGGCGCTGCTGCGATTGCTAATAAAACAAACGGCAACCACGGAGCAACATATTCATATAAGAACCCCATAAGCAAGTAAACCATTGCTTGCGTTACGTATAAAAAGAATTGCAAGAAACCCACTGCTTTGCCGCGTAGCTCTCTTGGAATCAAATCACCTAGCAAAACTTGACTGCTGTTTACACGAAGTATGTTACCCAAACCAAACAGGAAAAACGCAGTAAACATAAGATAGAAATTGGTAGCTACTACAAACATAAACATAGATGGAATATACAGTATATATCCCAAAATGAGGAATTGTTTTCTTCCAACAGAATCCATTTTAAATCCAGCCAAAATTGAAGGTATGGCTATACTCAAATACATTAAAGCTATGACCCAAGCGTACTCGGAGCCACTGATTTTCAAAATTTCTGTAGCGTATACAACGAAATAAATGTGACACGCCGCCACTAAACTGTTTATCCCTATAGTGGTTAAGAACAAGTAAAAAGCTGACATAGGAACTTTCCCCCACACATACCAGCTTTCTTTCACTACGGCTGGGTATTTACGAAACGCCTGAAGAAAGCGAGGGTGACTATTTTTGTCGGTAGAACCTAAAGTCTCTTTCAATTTCACGCGTAAAAAAGCTGCTATTAGATAAGCAACAAAGACTATGGCGTACGCCACTCTCATACCTACATTCGACTGAGGCGCCCTATACTCTCCATTTACCAGCACCAGCGACGCCGCAAGTAGAGGTGCAGGTAAAGAAATTAAGTTTACAAAAACTGACTGAAAATTAAAGCCTGTACCACGTTTATTTGGGTCCAAAGAATCTATCATCAAAGCCATCATGGCCGGCATATATATTAGGCATAAGTTTTGGAGAACCATGCCCAAAACTATGAATTCCCACGAAGGGGCAAAAATGAAAAACAGGTATCCTAACGCTAAGCCAAATGACATGGTGCTTATAAGTCGTTTTCTGCCATGTTTATCAGCAAGGTAGCCACCGGGAAACTGCACAAACGCAATTGCCAAAGACCCTGTGAAGAACATAACTGAGAGTACAAAAGGTGAGGCTCCTAAGTTCAAAAAATACAAACTAGAGTAAGTATCCGCGATGGGCTGAGTTGAATACATCAAAACCCATGTGAGAAGTAAAACTAGAAAGTTGCCTGAAAGAACTGAGTTATTGCCGCGTAACTGTTCAGAAATCCTCATTGTCCAGTTTTTGCTTAAACTCATATATAAACTGAAGCCAAAAAGAAACTTTGAAAATTGTTAAAAAAATAGAAAAAGAAAGGTTAGTTGAGTTCGATTTTGGCTAGCAGCGCCAAGTTGTTGAGACTGTTGAGTTGTACTCGGTAATTGGATAATGTGTACAGGGTGTTGTCAATGTAGAGGGCTCGGTTTATCCAATAGTTGCTACTCATCCAGTAGGTTTCCTGATTTTGGGTTGTAGTGTTGTCCATGTGGGTGACTTTCCCTTTAAGGGTAAAGCCACTGTTAATGTTTATGCTGAAGATGTATGCTCCTTGCCAATAGTTTGATTCTGGCATTCTTATACTTGAGTCAATGCTAGTAGGCGGTTCTCTGATGAAAACAGTGGGCGCATCGTTTATGGAGACCGGGATGACCAGCAATTGTTTTTGTCTATCAAACAGAAAAGCGTGAGGATCATAAATTGCAGAAGAATCTACATACGCTGCATTAATAATGTACTTGGCGGCTTCAGTAGGTGCGTTAACATTGGTTACGTCAAACAGTGAAAGTTTTAGAGTACTGTTTTCTTTGCCAACACCGATTATGTGGTTTTCGTCGTAGGGGTGCAGGTAACTTGAGTAACCTGGAATTTTCAGTTCTCCCACAACTTTTGGCGCGTTGGGACTGCTGAGGTCAATTACAAAAAACGGATCTACCTGCTTGAAAGTGACGACATAGCATTTGTTGCCCATGAACCTAGCGGCGTAGATGCTCTCGTCCATCTTGAACCGTTCTAGCCTGCCAATAATGTTGAGGTTCATATTTAGAACGTAGAGACTGTTGAGTTGACGACTAACTTTGAATACCGCGCCGTCACTGGTGGTTGCGTTGTCTTGGAACCATGTGGTAACTGCAATGCGGAAGTAACCATTGTATTCATCCATGGCGTACTGATTGATTGGGTATCCAGGAACAACTCCTTTTGCTTCAAATATTAAGTTATCTTGGTTTACCTTTAGACGGTAGATAGTGGTATCTTGTGTTTCGCCGTTCCAGTTCTGGTAAGTTAAGTAAATGTTTTCAGCTGAGACGTATATGGTGTTGCTGTAGCCCATCATTATACTTGTTTCTTTTTGCGGCTTTGAGTCATCAACTATATTTAAGCTGACAATAGTTGTATAGGTGGAGTAACTGTCTGGTGCACGGCTATAAAATATTTTTGAAGGTTCAATGTTAAAAGCAGCGGTTCCAGAGAACACAATTGGTAGATTAACTTCGCCGTTGTTTACCTGAACATTCTCGTTAACTATGAGGTAAACGTAGTTTCCTATCATTCGGGAGTTGACATAGTTGCCTGTTATTGTGAAGTTTCTGGTAAGTGTGGGGCTGACTTTGTTTGTAACATCATAAACCCGTAAGAAGGTTGTGCTAGCGCCCCATGCAGGTACAATTAAGCCTTCTCTTTTCTCTGGGATGTATGGTTGATAGCTACTACCGATTATAGCAAGTTTTTTGCCGTCTTTGCTTAGATAGATGCCTGAGAAGTAAGTGTTGTTCTCATTTATTTTTGCTAGAACTTTGGCTGTTTGGGGATCAGTTGAACCTGCGTCCAAAATGTAGACGCTGTTGTTGGCTATGACATAGAGGTATGTTCCATCTGTTTTGACGCTGTCTGCTTCATCTACTCCTGCAACTTGGATATTTGTAGTTGAAAAGTCTTTTATAGCTCCGTTGCTTGAGGTGGAAAACGCAGAAATTGAGCCTTCCGCGGTGGGTCCCTGTGTTGGAGCTGGGGCAGGCATAGGCATGGTCTCTGTAGTTACGTAGTAGCGTGAGGCAGCGTTATTTGAGTTTACGAAGCTGTTGAGCTCACTGTAGGAGGAGAAACTCTGCAGAGGTGCCGCCTCAGTGCTTGTAGTTAGCGGTGAAGTATAAGAGGTATGTATTGGAGAGCCCGCAAAGGGTCCAACTTGTGTGGTTCCAAAGCTATAGATCATTGCAATAAGTATCACAGCTGACAAGACACCGACTAAACCATAAACGGGTGCTTTTTTCTTAACTTCTTTTTGGACCATCTGTTTCACCTGATTATTGCTTTAATTACTTGAGTTTATTTTATGCTAAGCCTCAGAACGGCTTGTTCTAACTGTTAGTACGGTCGCATGCACCAGACACGGTATGCTTCATACCAGAATATGACACAAACTATAGTTCCAAACAAGATGCCGAATATAGTTTCACGTGTGAAACTTTGAACAAAAAGTAACAGGTATGCTATGAAGAATGTCGTGGAAAAGGCTGCATAGAAGAAGTAACGGGGAAACAAAAGTTTGCCAAGTTTTACGTAGTGCCTAAAAACGCCGATTTTAACATCTTTTACAAGGGTGTAGTGTCCGCTTAAGTCTTCTTTTTCTACAAGTCCTATTTCGCGCAGTTGTTCTAGGTGGTGGTGTGCAACGCTGGGGCTACTAAAATGTAGGGCACGTTGGACTTCTCGGACGCTAACGGGGTTGCTTTTTTTGAGAAGAAACCAGTAGACTTTCCATGCTTTGCCTCTCAGGGCGTATTCGAGTTCAGTTTCACTTTGGGGGTTCATCGGCTTAGCTCCACTTTTACTTAGATTGTTTTTGGAGCCTTATAAGTCCAATTCTTAGAACACCTTTAGTTAACTTTAACCAGCTATCAATTTTTGAAAAAGAAAGAAAAAATAGGCAAAAGAAGATAGAGAAAATAGACGGCTAAGTTTTGGCTTTGTCGCTTTGGTTACCAGTTGGCATGCCTAGAGGTAAATCTGGAAAGTTGGCGCTCACCTTCTGTTCTGCCACTACGGCAGCTTCAGCTAAAATCTTCGAAGCATCTTCGTTGACACTATTAAAATTCAATGACATCCCACAGTTTGAGCCTGCTTCAAACATTATTCCGCTTAGCATGTTGCCGATTTCGCCCAATTCGTTTTCTGCTTCAGGTAAAACCCCGCACATTCCTATACTGACGCTGCGTAGAACACTTATACATGGACCTAACGTAGATACAATATCTCCCACTTCTGTTACTGTCTTGATCCTCAACGCTACTTGGTCTAGAGC